>NZ_JBIVON010000001.1:254719-1007027 GCF_044754145.1 Streptomyces sp. NPDC093149 | reverse complement strand
GTCCACGCCGGTGGCGGCTTCATGGCCCGGGTCACCACCAGCGACGAAGGCGGCCGCGGCGGCGACGAGGGCGGTCGCGACGACGAGGGCGGTCGCGGCGACGACGAGGGCGGCCGCGGCGGCGACTACGGCGGCGGCCGTGGCGACGACGAGGGCGGCCGCGGCGGCGACTACGGCGGCGGGCGCGGCGGCGACGAGGGTGGTCGCGGCGGCCGTGGCGAGGGCAAGCCGCGTGGCGGTGTCCACGCCGGTGGCGGCGGGATGGCGATGACCGGTGGCGGCCTGGCCGCCGGTTCGGCGCTGCTGCTCGGTGGCGTCGGCGTCGGCGCGTACAAGCTGCGCCGCCGTCAGTCGTCGGGTGGCGCGCTCGCCTGACCGGGCCCAGACCTCAGCCGGTCATCACACTGTCGCGGCCGTCGTCCCCCGGGGCGGCGGCCGCGGCGCCTTCGTTTCCCGACCGGTCGACACCGGCCGACACCGGCCGAGCTCCAGCTCCCCCTCCTCCGACACCGCGCAAGTGAAAGGCACGTTCCCATGGCCGCGCCGCAGTCGCCCGGTTCCACCCCCACCCGGACCGCCCCCGGAACCACACTAGGCCGCGCCTTGATGTGGCCCGCCGTGACAGCCGGGCTCGGCATGCTCCTCATCTACAACTCCTTCGGCACCTCGGTCGACGACAAAGCGCCGCCCCCGCCCGCCGCCGTCACGCCCGCCATGCCCGCACCCGAGATCCTCGGCTCCCATGCCGCGCCGCCTCCCGTCACCCCGTCGGAGCCGCCCGTCGGCCCGGCGATGGCGCGTTCGGCCCCCACCCGGCTGCAGATCCCGTCCATCGCCGTCAACGCGCCCTTCACCGACCTGGGCATCGGCGCCGACGGCCGGCTGAACCCGCCGCCCGCCGCCGACCCCAACCTCGTGGGCTGGTTCAAGGACGGCGTCACCCCCGGCGAGCGCGGCGCCTCGATCGTGGCGGGCCACGTCGACACGAAGACGGGTCCGGCCGTGTTCCTGCAGCTTCAGTTCCTCAAGCCGGGCTCCTCGGTCAACATCACCCGCGCCGACGGCTCGATCGCCACGTTCAAGGTCGACACCGTCGAGACGTTCAGCAAGGCGAACTTCCCCGACAAGCGCGTCTACGCCGACACCCCGTCCGCCCAGCTGCGTCTGATCACCTGCGGTGGCCCGTACAACAAGAAGGTCAAGGACTACGAGGACAACGTGGTGGCCTTCGCCCACCTCGAATCCCCCAAGAGCGGCTGACGGCCGGTCTGCGGCCGGGCGCCGGGATACAACCATCCGCCGGGCCGTGAGGTCGTACGGGGCGGCAGGAACCCGAGTTCCTGCCGCCCCGACCGGCCTCATGAGCAACGGAGTTGAGCGACGTGCCCGTACTCTCCCACCGACGCCGCCTGGCGATCGCGACCGGCATCGCCCTGGTCGCCGGAGCCGTCGCGGCGCCCCTCGGCCACGCCACGACAGAGCCGACCACCCCCGCGGCGAGCAAGCCGAGCACCAAGCGTCTGCACGACGACTTCAATGGTGACGGCTATCCGGACGTCGCCGTGGGCGCTCCCATGGCCACCGTCGGCAAGGCGGAGGGCGCCGGCGCCGTGAGCGTTCTCTTCGGCGGCCCCGGCGGCCTGTCCTCCGCCCGCAAGCAGATTCTGACCTGGCCGGACCGCTCCGGTATCAACAACCCGGCGGACGCGCGATACGGCACGAGTCTGCGCAGCGCCGATCTGAACGGTGACGGTTACGCGGATCTGGTCGGCCGGCTCTGGGCGACCACGCCCGACGGCGACAAGGGCACGGTTCTGGCCGTCAACTGGGGCGGCGCATCGGGCCTTTCGAAGAACGCCACGGTACTCGCGCCCGTTCCGGGCGACCAGGGTGACGCGACCGGCGATCTGGCCGTGGGCGACGTCGACGGCGACGGCATCGCCGACATCGCCGTGGGCGACGTGCGGCGCGGTGGCCATGTGCTGCACGGTCCGGTCAGCCGCACCGGCCGGTGGAGCCGGGTCAGCTCGTTCACGGTCGACGGCACGGACGTGCTCGACACCTCGGCCATCGCCATCGGTGACGTGACCGGCGACGGCGTGGGCGATCTGGTGATTCTCGGCTTCGGCCCGTCCGACCCGTGGCAGCAGCACACGTACCTGCTGACCGGCGGCCGACGCGGATTCTCCGCGCCGGTGGAGATCAAGGACGCGGACGGGGCGGGCGTGGGCGGCACCTCCGTGGGCATGGCCGACCTGGACAAGGACGGCCACGGGGACATCGTCATCGGGCGCGGCGACGAGTGGTCCCAGGCGGACACCCCGGCGAAGAAGGGCGGTGCGCTCTTCGTCTCGTACGGCGGGCCCGAGGGACGGAGCACCGTCCGCAAGCCGGTCTGGATCAACCAGGACACCGAGGGCGTGTCGGGCAAGGCCGAGTACCACGACCGGATGGGCGACAACATCGCCCTCGGCGACACGAACGGCGACGGCTACCCCGACATCGCCACGGGGCTGCCGGGCGAGAAGATCAACGGCATCGCGGACGCCGGCCGGGTCCTGGTCCTCAAGGGCGGCCCGAAGGGTGTGAGCGGCGCGGGCTCCAAGGAGTTCGGCCAGTACACGGCCGGGGTCCCGGGTGTCGCGGAGGCGGGCGACCGGTTCGGCGAGGCCACCGCGCCGGGCGACTACGACGGCGACGGACGTGCGGAGCTGGTGGTCGGCGACCCCACGGAGAACAGCAGCAGGGGCGCTCTGTGGATCTTCCGTACGGACGCCACCGGCATCGTCGCCAAGGGCTCCGTCTCGTTCGGCGCGGCCACGCTCGGCGCCCCCGTCGGCCCGTCCCGTTTCAGCGAGACGCTGACGGACTGACGGCCTCACCGTGCGGTGGTGCGCGCCCCCGCACGTACGAGCCTGTCAGCGGCGGTCAGTAGGCTCGGCGCATGCTGACGGTGACGGAGAACGATCTCGTACTGCGCGACGGCCGCACGCTGCATGTCTACGACGCCCGCGCCGAGGGGGCCGAGGGCGGCCTCGCGGTCTTCTGGCATCACGGCACACCGAACATCGGCGCACCGCCCGAGCCCCTGTTCCGGGCCGCCGCCGAGCGGGGTGTGCGCTGGGTGTCCTACGACCGGCCCGGCTACGGCGGTTCGACCCCCCTTCCGGGCCGGGACATCGCGTCCGCCGCCGCGGATGTGGCGGCGATCGCCGACGACCTGGGCATCGACCGGTTCGCGGTCATGGGAGCTTCCGGAGGCGGCCCGCACGCGCTCGCCTGTGCCGCGCTGCTGCCCGAGCGGGTCGTGGGCGCGGTCGGCGTGGCGGGGCCGGCGCCGTTCGACGCCGAGGGGCTCGACTGGTTCGCGGGCATGGCACCCTCCGGAGCGGACGAGCTGCATGCCGCGGCCCGAGGGCGTGCGGCGCTGGAGGAACTCCTGTCGTCCGCCGAGTTCGACCCCGAGGTGTTCACCCCGGCCGATCACGCGGCGCTCGACGGCCCGTGGTCCTGGCTCGGCGCAGTGGCCGCGAGGGGGCTGGAGAACGGCATCGGCGGGATGGTCGACGACGACCTGGCGTATGTCCGTCCCTGGGGATTCGCCCCGGCGCAGGTGACCGCGCCCACCCTCGTCCTGCACGGTGGCCTCGACCGGATCGTGCCCGCCTCGCACGGCGAGTGGCTCGCACGGCACTGCGGGGCGGCCGAACTGTGGCGGCGCCCCGAGGACGGACATGTCTCGGTGCTCAACTCCGGCACGCAGGCGATGGACTGGCTGCTGGAGCACCAGTTCCCGAAGTCATGAGTCTGGCGAACTGAGCACAGAACGGGTCAAACCTCTTTCTCCTGGCGTCAATTGTTGTGCTCAACCCGATCCTTCAAGCCCTTCTCCGCACACCTCTTGACGTGTCCTGCACAACAGCGGAACCATCGAGAACCGTTGGAGAGCGCTCTCAGAGCGCTCTCCAACCGACTGTCGTGCACCTCTACCACGACTCAGGAGAAGTGTTCTCATGCATGCTCCCCCCACAGCACCTCCGCGCCGCCGTGCCCGGACACTCGGGTTCGCCGCGCTCGCCGTCGCGCTCCTCATGACCGTTCCCACCGCCCGGACCGCGTTCGGCCAGGATGCGGCGCCCCTCGCGGGCGGCGGCGATCTCGGGCCCAACGTCATGGTCTTCGATCCCGCCACACCCGGCATCCAGGCCAAGGTCGACGACGTGTTCAGGAAGCAGGAGTCGGCCCAGTTCGGTGACGGCCGCTACGCGCTGCTGTTCAAGCCCGGCACGTACGACAACATCAATGCGCAGATCGGCTTCTACACCTCGATCGCCGGTCTGGGACTGAACCCGGACGACACCACGTTCAACGGTGATGTGACGGTGGACGCCGGCTGGTTCAACGGGAACGCCACACAGAACTTCTGGCGTTCGGCGGAGAACCTGGCGCTCAACCCGGTGAACGGCACCGACCGTTGGGCCGTGTCCCAGGCCGCTCCGTTCCGTCGCATGCATGTCAGGGGCGGGCTGAATCTGGCACCTGCCGGGTACGGCTGGGCCAGTGGCGGCTACATCGCCGACAGCAGGATCGACGGCCAGGTCCGCCCCTACTCGCAGCAGCAGTGGTACACCCGGGACAGTTCGGTCGGCGGCTGGCTCAACGGCGTCTGGAACATGACGTTCTCGGGCGTCGAGGGCGCGCCCGCGCAGAGCTTCCCGGAGCCTCCGTACACCACGCTCGACACCACGCCCGTCTCGCGCGAGAAGCCGTTCCTGTACCTCGACGGCGACGCGTACAAGGTGTTCGTACCGGCCAAACGCACCAACGCGCGCGGCACTTCATGGGGCAACGGCACGCCGCAGGGCGAGTCGATCCCGCTGGAACGGTTCTACGTGGTGAAGCCGGGAGCGAGCGCCGCCACCATCAACGCGGCCGTGCGGCAGGGGCTGCATCTGCTCTTCACGCCCGGCGTCTACCACGTCGACCGGCCCATCGAGATCGACCGTGCCGACACGGTCGTCCTCGGCCTGGGGCTCGCGACCATCGTCCCGGACAACGGCGTCACGGCCATCGAGGTCGGCGACGTGGACGGCGTGAAGCTGGCCGGACTGCTCGTCGACGCGGGTCCGGTCGACTCCGACAGGCTGATCGAGGTCGGCCCCGACGGCGCGTCCGCCGGTCATGCCGCCAACCCCACATCGCTCCAGGACGTGTTCGTACGCATCGGCGGCGCCGGGCCCGGCAGGGCGACCACCGGCATCGTCGTGAACAGCAACGACACGCTCATCGACCACACCTGGCTGTGGCGCGCCGACCACGGCGACGGCGTCGGCTGGGAGACCAACCGGGCGGACTACGGGCTCCGGGTCAACGGTGACAACGTGCTGGCCACCGGGCTGTTCGTGGAGCACTTCAACAAGTACGACGTGGAGTGGGCCGGCGAGAACGGCCGGACGATCTTCTTCCAGAACGAGAAGGCGTACGACGCCCCGAACCAGGCCGCCGTCCAGAACGGCAGCATCAAAGGGTTCGCCGCCTACAAGGTCGACGACTCCGTCACCACCCACGAGGGCTGGGGTCTGGGCAGCTATTGCTACTACAACGTCGACCCGACGATCCGTCAGGACCACGGTTTCGAGGTGCCGGTGAAGCCGGGCGTGAGGTTCCACGATCTGCTGGTGGTCTCGCTCGGTGGTCAGGGACAGTACGAGCACGTCATCAACGACACCGGATCTCCCACGTCCGGGACGAGCACCGTCCCGTCGAAGGTGGTGTCCTTCCCCTAGGGCGTGCTTCGAAAGTCCCGCCTGCCAGGGGGCGGAGCGGGCCCCGGTCGCGGTGACAGCGGCCGGGGCCCGCGTACGCCGTCGCACCGGGCTGTCGCCCCCGGGATCCGCGAAGACGGCGGCCGGGCCCCGGCACGTCGCTACAGCCAGCCCTTCTCGCGGGCGATGCGGACCGCCTCGGCCCTGTTGCGGGCCGCCATCTTCTGGATCGCCATGGAGAGGTAGTTGCGGACCGTCCCCTGCGAGAGGTGGAGCGCGGCCGCGATCTCCGCGTTGGTGGAGCCGTCCGCCGCCGTGCGCAGCACGTCGCGTTCGCGGTCGGTGAGCGGGCTCGCCCCGTCGGCGAGCGCCGCCGCCGCGAGCGTGGGATCGATGACCCGCTCCCCGGCGAGCACCTTCCTCACCGCCGCCGCCAGTTGGGACGCGGGGGCGTCCTTCACCAAAAAGGCGTCGGCGCCCGACTCCATGGCCCGGCGCAGATAGCCGGGGCGGCCGAAGGTGGTGACGACGACGACCTTCACGTCCGGGAGTTCGCGCCGCAGGGCCGCCGCCGCGTCGATGCCGGTCATGCCCGGCATCTCGATGTCCAGGAGCGCCACGTCGATGCGGTGCTCGTGCGCCGCGGCCACCACCTCGTCCCCGCGGGCGACCTGGGCCACCACCTCGATGTCGGGTTCCAGGCCGAGGAGTGCCGCGAGGGCCTCGCGCACCATGGACTGGTCCTCGGCGAGGAGGAGTCTGATCACGCTCATTCCGTGGATCCTAGGCCGGATTGGAGCGGCACGCTCAAGGTCAGGGTGAAGCCCTTACCGGATCCGGAACCGGCACCGGGGCCGCCGGTCCGGGTGATCAGCGTGCCGCCGACCGTGGCGAGGCGTTCGGTGATGCCGGTGAGGCCGTTGCCCGGCTTCGTCCCCGCGGCCCCGACGCCGTCGTCCGCGACGGTGAGTTCGAGGACCCTGCCGTCGAGGGTCTGACGCGGGGCGAGGGTGACCGTGCAGTGCCGGGCCTCGCTGTGACGTACGACATTGGTGACGGCTTCCCGCAGCGCCCAGGCGAGCACCTCCTCCGGCTTCTCGGAGAGGTCGTCGGGGGCCTCGGCCGGTACGTCCGCGGTGATGCCCGCGGCGGCGAGGGCGGTACGGGCTCCGGCCAGCTCGCCGGGGAGGGTCGGCCGGCGGTAGCCGGTGACGGCGCTGCGTACGTCGACCAGGGCCTGACGGCTGACCTGTTCGATGTCCGCGACCTGGGCCGCCGCCTGCTCCGGGTGGTCGGGGAGCATCCGCCCGGCCAGCTCGCTCTTGAGCGTGATGAGCGAGAGCGAGTGGCCGAGCAGATCGTGCAGATCGCGGGCGAGCCTGAGCCGCTCCTCGTTGGCGGCGAGCTGGGCGACGGTCGCGCGGGCCTCCCGCAACTGGACCGTCGTACGGATCAGCTGCCGTACGCCGGTCATCGCGAACCCGCCCAGCAGCGCGGGGAAGACCAGGGCGGTGATGAGCTCCCGGGGGTGGTTGCCGGTCAGGCCGATCCCGACCAGGACGGCGGTGACGGCGGGGATCAGCCAGCGGGCGGTCCGCAACGGCATGGTGGCGCCGACGGAGACCGCGACGTACACGAAGAGGACCAGCCACGCGCTGCCGAGCGTCAGGGAGAGGACGGCGGCGAGGGTGCCCAGGAAGGCGATCGCGGAATGGACGAGGCGCCGGTCCAGGGCCTTCGCCGTCTGGCGGAAGACCAGCACGAGGTACGCCGCGACGAACACCACCAGACCGAAGGTGCCGAGCGCCGTCGCCCACGCGGGGTGGTCGCCGTCGATGAGGTCCTTGACGGGGGCGCTCATGAACGCGAGCCAGACACCGATCCAGAGCAGCTTGATCCAGACCTGCCGGCGTCGCGTCGGCGGGCTCCCGATGCCCACGGACGTCTCGTCGTCGTTCACGCCTTCAGGGTGTCCTTCCGGTAGAGCCAGGCCGCCCCGCCCGCGAAGACCAGGAAGTAGACGCAGAGGATGGCGACGTCCTTGGCGTGCGGCGATCCGCCCATCTCGATCGCCTGACCGAGAGAAGCGTACGCGTGCGTGGGCAGCCATTCGGAGATGCGCTGGAGCCACCCCGGGAAGGTGGCGCTCGGCATCCACAGACCGCCGAGGATGGAGAGACCGAAGTAGATGATCATCGTGATCGGGCGGACCGCGTCACCGCTGGCGATGTAGCCGATGGCGACCCCGAGCGCGGCGAACACCAGTGAACCGGCCCAGATGACCCCGGCCAGCGCGAACCACTGCCAGGTCTCCACCCGTACGTGCTTGACGGCGGCGGCGACCAGGAAGACGACCACGATGCAGGGCAGCGTGACCATCGCCGCGCTGGCGATCTTCGCCAGGACGTAGCCCCGGCTGGGCAGTGCGGTGAGCCGGAGCTGGCGGACCCAGCCCTTCTCGCGTTCCTTCGCGATGCGTTCGCTGTTGCCCATGAGGACGGCGGTCAGCGCGCCGAAGGAGGCCATCGAGACCATGAAGAACGCCTGGAAGGTGAGATCGGTGTGCGGGACCACGTCGCTGGTGTTCCGGGTCCCGGAGATCAGCAGATAGATCACCGAGGGGTAGATGACCGAGAAGAACATGAACTTCTTGTTCCGCAGGGTACGGGTCACTTCGAGCCTGATGAGTGCCCACGAAAAGAAATTCAGCATGCGGTCCTGGCCTCCTCGGCCTCGGTGATGGCTACGAAGGCCTGCTCCAGGCCGAGTCCCGCGACTTCGAGTTCGCGCGGGTAGAGACCGAGCCCGTAGACCGCGTGGACGGTCGCGTCGGCATCGTGCGACTGGATACGGACCCGGTTGCCGGTGATGTCGAGCGTGGCGAGGAACGGCAGTCCGCGCAGGGCCGCTTCGTCGACCGGGCCGTCCAGCTCGAAGGAGATCCGGCGGGCCCCGGCCTTCGCCTTGATCTCGGCGGCGGTCCCGTCGGCCAGCAGACGGCCCTTGTGGAGGACGAGGACACGGTCGGCGATCGCGTCGGCCTCTTCGAGGTAGTGGGTGGCGAACAGGACGGTGCGGCCCTGCTCGGCCTGCTCGCGCATCGTGGCCCAGAAGGCCTGGCGCGCGGTAACGTCCATGCCGGTGGTCGGCTCGTCGAGGACGATCAGGTCGTTGGCCCCGGCGGTGGCGAGCGCGAACCGTACGCGCTGCTCCTGGCCGCCGGAGAGCTTGTTGACCATGCGGTCGGCGATCTGCGCGATGCCGGCACGCGACAGCACCTCGCCCACCGGGTAGGGCCTGGGATGCAGATCACAGGCGAGGCGGACCAGTTCCTCGACCTTGACGTCCTCCATCAGGCCGCCGGTCTGCAGCATCGCGCCGACACGGCCCGCGGCGATGGCGTTCTGCGGGGTGGTGCCGAAGACCCGGACCGAGCCGGAGTCGGCGGTGCGCAGTCCGAGCAGCAGATCCAGGGTGGAGGACTTCCCGGCGCCGTTGGGGCCGAGGAGCGCCACGGTCTCGCCGGGATGCAGGTCGAGGGTGAGCCCGTCGACGGCACGCACCGCTCCGTACGCCTTGCTGACCCGATCGAAGCGGACCGCGGCGGTCTTCGCCCCGGTGGCCTCGGTTGTTGTCGTTGTCATGCGTCCAGCGTGGCGGAGGCAGGGGTCCGCCCGGCAGGGTCGCCGATCGTGGATTCGGGATGACAGATGTCATGCCGAGCGCATGACTCCGTGGCCGGGCCCGCGTGTGACCACGGCCCCGTCATCGGAACGCGGCCGCCGCGCACGCACAGGGATCCGCACACGCACACGGCCCCGCCCCCGCCCGGAGATCCGGGCGGGGGCGGGGCGGGTGGGGTGCTGTTCGCCGCTGGTGGGGGGCGGTTATCCGTTGCCGTTCAGGTCGATCGTGGCCGTCCGCTCGGCGGTGGTCCTGCCGAGCAGCGCGGTCTGCATGGCATGCGCCACATCGTCCGCACTGAGCTGGTGCTGCTTGCCGTCGCCCTTGGTGATCATGATGCCGTTGAAGACACCGTCGCACAGGGTGTCGATGGCCTTCTTGTCGTAGTGCTCGACCAGCCGGCCGTTGACCGGCACCATCGTGAGGATCTGCGGCAGCGACCTGGCCGGGCCGAACTGGATCTGCTTGGGACCGGCCTTGATCGTGACCAGACCGGACATCGCGGGCTTCGCGAACTCCTTCATCGCCCGGTCCAGTTCCGCCTGGTCGATCGTCGGCTCACGGGTGGCGACGGGCAGTTGGACGGTGGCCGCCTTGCCGGTCTGCACCTGGGCCCGGTACGCGTCACGCACCGAGATCATCGAGCGCTTGACGTCCAGCGTCTTGCCCGACTTGCCGGGTACGGCGACGGCCTTGCCCGGCTCGAACTTGATCGTGCCGTCGTTGGCCGAGCCGGAGACTCCCGCCAGGTCCGCCAGCGCGACACCGAGCTTCTCCTCGTCGACCGGGATCACCGGGTCGACGACGCGCTTGCCGCCGAAGAGGGACCCGATGACGGAGACCGGGTTGTAGTCGCTGCCCGCGGCGGACCGCACGGTCGCCTGGCTGTCCAGGCCGAGCCCGGCCTTGTCCGGTGCGAGCTCGGTGTTCTTGCCGTCCACCGACAGCTGGAGGGGTGCCACGGCGCGCTTGCCGAGAGCGGCGTCCAGCTTCGCGACGCCGTCGTCCTTCGTGCCGCCGCCGATGTCGACGCCGAGGACGGTGGTGCCCTTGGGGACGTCGGAGTGGTTCATCAGCAGCCCGGCGCCGTACGCGACACCGAGCAGACCGACGATGCCCGCGCACAGGAGGACCAGCTTGGAGCGGCCCTTCTTCGCGGGCGCGGGTGCCGGGGCGGGGCGCGGGGCGGCGGGGGCCGGCGACGGAGCGGCCGGACCGCCGGGCCCCGCCGGGCCGGTGCCCATCGCGTCGTCCGCGATACGGGGCGTCAGATCGGGACGTCCGCCGCCGGGGCCGCCCGCGAACGGGGACGGGGAACGGTGCTCCGGCGGAACGACGGGGATGCCGCTGGTGAGCGTGTCACCGGAGACGTTGCCGCCCGGCCCGGCGGCGGCCGGGGCCGCGAACTGGGGCGTCAGCACCGCCGTGTCGTCGGACATCCGCGGGGGCGTGCCACCGGGGGCGCCTGAACCCTGCGGGCCCGCGGGACCGCCGGAGCCCGGTGCGCCCGGTCCGTCGAGATTCGGGGTGAGGGACGAGGTGCCGGTGACCGGGCCCGTGGTGGGACCCGACGGGCCCGGCGTACGCACTCCGAGGTTCGGCGTGGGGCGCGAGCCGCCCGCGCCGAACTCGTCCAGGGCGCTGCCGCCGGCGCCGGGCGCGTCCTGGCCGCCCGTGCGCTGCGGACCGTCCGAGAAGTACGGCAGGTCGGGGCGGGGCGGGGCAGGCGTGGCGCTCTTGGCACCGTCGGCGCCACCCGGCGCGCCGCCGGTGCCGATGACCGAGGTGTTCGTGGGGGCCTTGCGCGGGGCGAACCAGTCGCTGCCGCTCTTCTCCCTGGCCGGCTTCTCGGCACCCGGTTCCGTGGTCGCCGGACCGGCCGCCGCCTCGGCGCCCGGTGCGGCGTCGGAGGCGTCCGACGTACCGTTCGGCGCGGGCGGGCCGGGGCGCGGGATGGTGCCCGTGCGCTCGGCGTCGGCGGTGTCGGCTTCGCTCATGGGCGTACGCATGACCACGGGCGGGATGGGACGCGAGCCCGGGATGTTGATCCGGATGCGCGTCGTCAGCGTCGTCTCGGTCCTCGGTTCTTCGGACTGAGGCGGGTCCGCAGGCTCCGGGGCCCCCTCCGGGGCGTCCTGCGAAGGGTGCAGCGACGGATACTGGCGGGATCCGTACGGCGGCGTCCCCGAGGGGTACGCGGCTCCTCCGCGCCCCTGGGGCCCGGAGGACGAACTGTCAGTTTCACGACTCAAAGCAGGTTCTCCCGATTGGCTCCACCGCCCGTACTTCCCCCATGCCGCAGGCCAGGGGACGGCTCGGCGCGCGAACCACCATACTGGCCGCGGCCGACAGACACCCCGCGACCGGGGGAAACGACCGCATGACCGACGAACGGACAAGGGGCATTACGGGATCGGACGTGGCACATTACTTGCCAGGTCGGCCGCTGTCGGCGCCCGGTCGGGGCGACCGCGACATGGTGGCACAGATCACAGCGACGGCCATCCCGCCGAGCATGAAGAGGGTGAGGCCCAGCTCGTCGCCGAAGACATAGTCGCCCTCCGGCCGCCCACCGAGCAGCAGAACGACCGAAATCAGCCAGCCCGCCGCGGGTGTCAGAGCACCGAGCTGGGTGTCGAAGACGCGGCGCCCGCCGTAGAACAGCCCGGCGCAGGCGAGCAGCGCGAGCAGCAGTCCGGCGGGGAACCACGCGGCCTGGACGAGCGCCCCGGCGATCCCGACGAGCGCGCCGAGGACGGCCAGGCCCACGTAGGCGGCGATCCGCCCGGGGTTGAGGGGGGCGGCCAGGCCGGTCGCCGGGACACCCCCGGAAGGCGCCCCGGGGCGCGGTGCGCGCTGCTTGCCGTCGCTCATCGCTCCGCTCCCGGTACGCCGGCGAACAGGTCGTCCTCGCGTGCCCCCCGCGGGGCTCCGGAGGCGCCGCGCACCAACTCGTAGTACTCGGTGGTGAGGACGGGCTGGCCGAGATCGTTGGAGAGGGCGAAGAAGGGGCCGTCCACGGCGATCTGCGTGACATGGGCCCGCATCGCCGCGCTCTTGGCCGCGGCATGGGCCGAGCCGTCGATCCGCGCGGTGATCCTCGCGTCGTCGACCACACCCGGTACGTCGTCGATGGCGGCGATCCCCGGGAAGGCGTCCGGCGCCGTGTCCCGCAGGCGCGCGAAGCCCTCCTCGACGACCGAGCGCGGCACCCGGTTCCAGTAGATCTTGGCGACGGTGTGCGGGGCGTCCGGTCCGGGGCGGTACGCGGGGTCGGCGGCGAGTTCCGCGGCGCGCATCGCGACACGGTGGGCCTGGATGTGGTCGGGGTGTCCGTACCCGCCTTCGGGGTCGTAGGTGACGAGGACCTGCGGACGCACCGAGCGGATCACCTCCACGAGGTACCCGGCGGCGTCGTCCACGTCCGCGTTCCAGAAGGCGCCGGGACGGTGGTTCTGCTCGGCGCCCATCATTCCGGAGTCGCGGAAGCGGCCGGGGCCGCCGAGGAGCCGGTGGTCGGTGACCCCGAGCTCCTTCATCGCCGCGGCGAGTTCACCCCGGCGGTGGGGGCCCAGGGTGTCGTCCCGGTCCGCCGCGAGATGGGCGAGTTCGGGCGGGATGACCTCGCCCTCCTCGCCGAGCGTGCAGGTGACCAGGGTGACCTGGGCACCCTCGGCCGCATACCTGGCCATGGTGGCGCCGTTGTTGATCGACTCGTCGTCGGGGTGCGCGTGCACCAGGAGCAGACGCCGGGCTGGATGGTCCGTCATGGGGACCACCCTACGAGCCGAACGCCCCGGGGCCGTGCCGGGCGTCGCGCCCTCGGCCCCGATCCGCCGACCGGGCCCCGGCAGACCACGCCCGCGCACCGGTCGTCGACGAGTCGGCGCTCAGAACTTGAGGCTTCCGATCATGCCGGCCACATTCGTGGTCAGGTTCGAGATGCTGGGCGCAATGGACGAGCTGGCGAGATAGAAACCGAGCAGTGCGCAGACCACCGCATGTCCGCCCTTCAGTCCGGATTTCCGGATCAGCAGGAAGACGACGATCGCCAGCAGCACCACCGCCGAAATCGAGAGTGCCACGGCGGTTCACCTCCATCAGTACGGTCGGGACGGGCAGCACACATGGAGCCAGCAGGTTCATACCCACCGAGCGCTACGGATCATAACTATCCGTCGTACCGCATTGATCGGGGCACAGCAGCACGAGGGGCGCACGACCGGGCGGTCGGGCACTAGGTTCGGGCCCATGACTTCGCAGAAGATCTCATTTCCGCGTCAGCACGCCAGGACGATGCGATTCACCCTCGGCGCCCCCCGTGCGTTCACCGTGTCACCCGACGGAGAGCGGGTGATCTTCCTGCGGTCGGGATCCGGCACGGACCGGACAGGGCGGCTGTGGGTGCTGGACCTGCCCGCGGGCGGTACGCCCGAGGAGCGCGTCGTCGCCGACCCCGAGAGGCTGCTGGGCGGTTCGGCGGAGCGGTTGTCGCCCCAGGAGCGGGCCCGGCGCGAGCGCAGCCGTGAGGGCTCCTCGGGGATCGTCGGCTACGCGGTCGACGCGGCGGCCGAGTTGGCCGCTTTCGCGCTCTCCGGGAAGGTGTACGTCGCGGAGCTGCGGGCGGGTACGGCGCGGGCGCTGCCGGTGCCCGGCCCGGTGATCGACCCGCGGCCGTCGCCGGACGGGCGCCTCGTCGCATACGTCGCGAAGGGCGCGCTGCGCGTCGTGGGCGCCGGGGGCGACGGCGATCGGGCGCTCGCGGAGCCGGAGGCGCCGAACGTCTCGTACGGCCTCGCGGAGTTCATCGCGGCCGAGGAGATGCAGCGCTCGCGGGGCTTCTGGTGGTCGCCGGAGTCGGACCGGCTGCTGGTCGCCCGGGTCGACGACAGCCCCGTGCGGCGGTGGTGGATCGCGGATCCCGCGCACCCGGACCGCAAGCCGGCCGAGGTCGCCTATCCGGCGGCGGGAACTCCCAACGCCGAGGTGCGGCTCTTCGTGATGGGCCTGGACGGCACCCGCACCGAAGTGGTCTGGGACCGGACGCGTCACCCGTATCTGGCGCAGGTGCACTGGTCGTCGGCCGGGGCCCCGCTGATTCTCGTGCAGGCCCGTGACCAGCAGAGTCAGCTGTTCCTCGCGGTGGACCCGGAGACCGGCAGGACCCGGACGGTGCACGTCGACGAGGACCCGGTCTGGCTGGAAATCTTCCCCGGTGTGCCCGCCTGGGCACCGGACGGGCGGCTCGTGCGGATCGCGGACGAGGGCGGGGCGCGGGTGCTCGCGGTCGGCGACCGGCTGCTGACCGGGGCGCAGTTGCAGCTCCAGGCGGTCCTGGACATCGGTGATTCGGATGTCCTGGTGTCGGCGTCGGCGGGCGAGGAGGCCGCGGAGCCGGAGATCGGCGAGAGCCATGTGTACCGGGTCAACGAGCTGGGCATCGAACGGGTCTCCGAAGGGGCCGGGGTGCATTCGGCCGTCCGCGCGGGCGCGGTGACGGTGCTGGTCTCCCACTCCCTGGAGCGGCCGGGGGCCCGTGCCGAGGTCCTGCGGGACGGCAAGCGGATCGCCACCGTGGCGAGCTTCGCCGAGGAGCCGGTTCTGTCGGCGCGGGTCCGTCTCACCGAGGGGGGCGCACGGCGAATTCCGTGCGCCGTGCTGCTCCCCGATGGGTACAAAGAGTCGGACGGTCCCCTTCCTGTACTGATGGACCCGTACGGCGGGCCGCACGGCCGACGGGTGCTCGCCGCCCACAATCCGCATCTGACGTCACAGTGGTTCGCCGACCAGGGTTTCGCGGTGGTCGTCGCGGACGGCCGGGGCGCACCGGGGCGTTCGCCGGCCTGGGAGAAGGCCGTCAAGAACAATCTCGTCCTCACCGTGGACGACCAGATCGAGGCGCTGCACGCACTCGCCGGGAAGTTCCCGCTGGACCTCGGCAAGGTGGCGATCCGTGGCTGGTCGTTCGGCGGATATCTGGCGGCGCTGGCCGTGCTGCGCCGGCCGGACGTCTTCCATGCCGCGGTGGTGGGCGCGCCGGTGACCGACCAGCGGCTGTACGACACCCACTACACCGAGCGCTATCTCGGCGATCCGGCGAAGCAGCCGGAGGTGTACGCGCACAACTCGGTGCTGACGGACGAGGGACTCTCCGAGGCCGCTGACGAGGCCCGGCCGATGATGATCATCCATGGTCTGGCCGACGACAACGTGGTGGTCGCGCACGCGCTCAGGCTGTCGTCGGCGCTGCTCTCGGCGGGGCGGCCGCACGAGGTGCTGCCGCTCAGCGGGGTGACGCACATGACGCCGCAGGAGCAGGTGGCGGAGAATCTGCTGCTGCTCCAAGTGGACTTCCTGAAGCGGTCGCTGGGGCTGCGGGGGTGAGTTGAGCGGGGCGGTGCCGGCCGCGCCCGTCACCAGCCCGGCGGGGGCTGGGACGGGGGCGGCGGACCGAAGACGCCGGGCGGCGGATGGCCGTACCCCTGCCCGTAGCCCTGGTGGGGCGGGGCAGGATCGTCCGTGCTGCCCCGCCGGGCGAGCACGATCAGTACCACCGCCGCGGCGATCGTCTCGAAGAGCTGGCTCAGCAGCGTGAGTTGGTCCTCGGTCCGCAGATCGGCGAAGTGGTCCAGCATCCTGTAGTGCACGGCGCGGACCACTCCCAGCACCCCGTCGGACAGCAGGAAACCGGCCGCGATCAGGCCGAACGGCCGTGCGTGCACGGCGTGGAAGAGCGCGCTCGTCCCCGCGAACAGACAGAGCAACGCGAGAACGGCGTTGTTCCAGCCGGGTGGTGCGTCGATCAGCCCCATGAGGAGCCGGTCCCCGCCCACGAACCAGTCGGGGTAGACGAAGGGGAACCGCACCGCCTGGCGGATCTCCCAGGCGATCACCACCGCCCCCGAGGCACCCAGCAGCAGAAAGGCGGTCACACTCGCGCCCTGGCCCGGCCGGGTCGGGGTGCGCTCGGAGAAGTCGTACGGCGGTCTGCGGCCGGCGCCCGCGGTGATGATCAGCGCGATGCCCACCGCGAGGGCCGCGAAGACGCAGATCAGGGCGCGGGTGCGGAGATCGTCGGAGAACCGGGCGTTCATCCGGGACGCACCGATGTTCCAGAGCGCCGGCAGCCGTACGGCGAGAGTGACCACTCCGGTGGCGACCAGCGCGGTACCGGCCACGACGGACCGCAGGGCCGCGAACGCGGCGACGACATACACCAGGAGCAGCACCACGTCGTCGGCCGAGGTGGTGGGCACGGCGGACAGTTGCGCTTCGCGGTAGCCGGCCCAGTACCGCCACAACTGCCCCGGATCGTCGACTGCCCCGACATCCCGCACGAGCCAGCCCGCGACCATCACCGCGAGCAGGGCGCAGAGAACGGCGCCGGTGGCCCTTGCCCCCCGTGTGAGTATCACCCGAGCGATACTCCACCGCCCCCGGCCGCCGGACAAGAGCCGGGCCGCAGCGATGCGCGAACGGGCAACCGGCCGGGGGGACTTGACGACCCCCCGGCCGGTTCACGGCACCCGCACGGCCGTACGAGGACCATGGTGGCGCGTTCGTATATCGGAGGTGGGACGGCCGGGTTGCCCCGGCGTTAACGTGCGGGCCGTCAGATGACCCGGCTGCTGCCGGAGGGCGGCGGCCCGCCCTCGTCGTCCGGCGTGCCCGCCCCTCCGGTCCCGTCCTCGCGTTCCTCCGGTGGCGCCCCGGCCTCCTCCACCGTCGTCTCCCCCGGCGTCTCCAGCAGCCCCTCCGGCGGCACCACCTGCTTCTCCTCCGCGAAGTGGCAGGCCGAATCGTGCCCGGCGGGCGTGTCCGTCAGCCGGAAGACCGCCGGAACCGCCAGCAGCGGCACCTCCAGTTCGCACCGCTCGCGCGCCTTCCAGCAGCGGGTGCGGAAGCGGCAGCCGGAGGGCGGGTTGGCGGGTGAGGGGACGTCGCCGTACAGGATGATCCGCTCCCGGTGCTCGCGGGCCGTCGGGTCCGGCACCGGGACCGCGGACAGCAGCGCCTGGGTGTACGGGTGCGTGGGGTGGTCGTAGATCTGCTCGTCGGTGCCGATCTCGACGATCCGGCCGAGGTACATCACGCCGACCCGGTCGGAGATGTGCCGGACGATCGACAGGTCGTGCGCGATGAAGACGTAAGCGAGCCCGAACTCCGTCTGGAGGCGGTCCAGCAGATTGACGACCTGTGCCTGCACGGAGACGTCGAGGGCCGAGACGGGTTCGTCGGCGACGATGATCTCGGGGTTCAGCGCGAGGCCGCGGGCGATGCCGATGCGCTGGCGCTGACCGCCGGAGAACTGGTGCGGATAGCGGTTGATGTACTCCGGGTTGAGACCCACGACGTCCAGCAGGTCCTGGACCTTGCGCCGCCGGTCGCCCTTCGGGGCCACCTCGGGGTGGATCTCGTACGGCTCGCCGATGATGTCACCGACCGTCATCCGCGGGTTCAGCGACGTGTACGGGTCCTGGAACACCATCTGGATGTTGCGGCGCACCGCCTTCAGGGCACGCCCCGACAGCCGGGTGATGTCCTCGCCCTTGTACTTGATCGCGCCGGCCGTCGGCCGTTCCAGATGCACCAGCATTCTGGCCACGGTCGACTTGCCGCAGCCCGACTCCCCCACGATCCCGAGCGTCTCGCCCGCCGCCAGGTCGAAGGAGACCCCGTCGACGGCTTTGACGGCGCCGATCTGCTTCTTGATCAGGATGCCCTGGGTCAGCGGGTAGTGCTTGACCAGATCGCGGACCTCCAGGATCGGCTCGCGTCCGGCGGCCGGGGACCCGGCCCGCTCCTCGGCGAGCAGGGCGGGGGCCGTCCCACCCCCTTCGCGCGCCTCCTCGCGCCCCGAGTGGTCAGCGTGCATCGAGCGTCTCCTTCCAGAAGTAGCAGGCGCTCTCACGGTGCTCGGCCACCTCGAACAGCGGCGGGACCTCGCCTCGGCAGACCTCCTGGGCCATCGGGCAGCGCGGGTTGAAGGCACAGCCCGGCGGGATGTGCAGCAGGTTGGGCGGCAGGCCCTTGATCGCGTACAGCTCCTGGCCCTTCTGGTCCAGGCGCGGGATCGACCGGAGCAGGCCCTTGGTGTACGGGTGGGCGGGGGCCCGGTAGATGTCGTGGACGGGAGCGGTCTCGACGATCCGGCCCGCGTACATCACGGCGATCTTGTCGGCGACGTCCGCGACCACGCCCAGGTCGTGGGTGATGAGGATCAGGCCCATGTTCAGCTCGCGCTGGAGCTCGGCCAGCAGGTCCATCACCTGGGCCTGGACGGTCACGTCGAGGGCGGTGGTCGGCTCGTCCGCGATGATCAGCGACGGTTCCAGCGCCAGGGCCATGGCGATCATGATGCGCTGGCGCATTCCGCCGGAGAACTGGTGCGGATAGTTGCCCACGCGCTCCTTCGCGGCCGGGATCCGGACCCGGTCCATCAGTTCGACGGCCTTCAGCCTGGCGTCCTTGCGGGACATCCCGCGATGGACGACGAACATCTCGCCGAGCTGCTCCCCCACGCTGAGCACGGGGTTGAGGGAGGAGAGCGCGTCCTGGAAGATCATGGCCATCTCCTGGCCGCGGATCCTCCGTCGCTCGTCCTTGCGCATCTTCAGCAGATCGCGGTCCTTGAAAAGGATCTCGCCGCCGCCGATCCTCCCGGGCGGCATGTCGAGAATGCCCATGACCGCCTGTGCGGTGACCGACTTGCCGGAGCCCGACTCGCCGAGGACGGCCAGCGTCTCGCCCTCGGCCACCGAGTAGTTGACCCCGTTGACGGCCTTGGCCACCCCGTCGCGGGTGTGGAACTCCACGTGCAGATCGCGCACTTCGAGCAACATGGCAGTGGGCTCCTCAGCGCAGCTTGGGGTCGAGGGCGTCGCGCACCGCGTCGCCGAGCATGATGAACGCGAGCACGGTGACCGCCAGCGCGCCGGCGGGCCAGAGCAGCATGTGCGGGGCGTTGCGGATGTACGGGGACGCGGCGGAGATGTCGATGCCCCAGGAGACGGCCGGCGGTTTCAGGCCGACGCCGAGGAACGAGAGGGTCGCCTCCAGCGAGATGTACGTGCCGAGCGCGATGGTCGCGACGACGATCACCGGCGCGACGGCGTTCGGGGTGATGTGGCGCAGCAGCATCCGTGTGTTGGAGGCGCCGAGCGCCCGTGCCGCCTGCACGTAGTCGTTCTGTTTGGCGGTGATCACGGAGCCCCGGGCGATGCGGGCGATCTGCGGCCAGCCCAGGAGCACGATGAAGCCGATGACCGGCCAGACGGTGGCGCTGGTGACCACGGAGAGGAAGACCAGGCCGCCGAGGACCACCGGGATGCCGAAGAAGATGTCCGTGAGGCGGGAGAGGAGCGAGTCCCACCAGCCGCCGAAGAATCCGGCCAGGCCACCGAGGAGGCCGCCGAGCAGGGTGACGCCCAGGGTGGCGCAGACGCCGACGGTCACCGAGTTCCTGGCCCCGTAGACGGTCCGGGTGTAGACGTCGCAGCCCTGTCCGTCGAAGCCGAAGGGGTGACCGGGCTGGGAGCCCTGCTGGGCCTTGCCGAGATTGCAGTCGAGGGGGTCCTGGTCGGCGATCAGCGACGGCCAGATCGAGATGATCACCAGGAAGAGGATGATCAGGGCGGAGATGACGAAGACCGGATTGCGGCGCAGGTCCCGCCAGGCGTCGGACCACAGGCTGCGCGGTTTCTCGGCGGGGCCGGTGCCTTCCGGCCCGCCCGGTGTCCCTTCGAGGGTCGTGCCCTCCTCCAGGGCGAGGTCCATCACGCCTCCTGCTCCGGCCGGTGAGATCGCCTCGTCCGATGTCTGATCAGGCATAGCGGATCCTCGGGTCGAGTACGGCGTACAGCAGGTCGACGATGAGGTTCGCCGCCAGGAAGACGAGGACGAGAACGGTGACGAAGCCGACGACCGTCTGCGAGTTCTGGCGCAGGATGCCCTGGTAGAGCTGGTAGCCGACGCCGTGGATGTTGAAGATCCGCTCCGTGACGATCGCCCCGCCCATCAGGGCGCCCACGTCCGTGCCGATGAACGTGACGACCGGGATCAGCGAGTTGCGCAGCAGATGCCGGATCACGACGCGACGCCTGGGCAGTCCCTTGGCGACGGCGGTGCGGACGTAGTCGGCGCGGGCGTTCTCGGCGATCGAGGTCCGGGTGAGGCGGGTGACGTACGCCAGCGAGACCGAGGCGAGGACGAGTCCCGGGACGAGGAGCTCGTTGAAGGGCGCCTCCGGGGAGACGGACGGTTTGATGACGCCCCACTGCACTCCTAGGAGGAGTTGGAGCAGCAGACCGGTGACGAAGGTCGGGATGGAGATGACGACCAGGGTCAGGATGAGCACGCCGGTGTCGACGGGGCGGCCACGGCGCAGGCCGGTGACGACGCCGAGGCTGATGCCGATGACGATCTCGAAGACGATCGCGACGACGGTGAGCCGGATGGTGACGGGGAAGGCGGTGCCCATCAGCTCGGTGACCTTCTGCCCGTTGAACGCGGTGCCGAAGTCGCCGGTGAAGACATTGCCCATGTAGGTCGCGTATTGCTGCCAGACAGGCTTGTCGAGGCCGAATTCCGAGCGGAGTCGGGCGGCGGTCGCCGGGTCGCACTGGCGTTCGCCGCAGAGGCCCGCGATGGGATCGCCCATCACGTTCACCATGAGGAAGATCAGCAGTGTGGCGCCGAAGAAGACCGGGATCATCTGCAGCAGCCGCCGGATCACATAACGTCCCATGAAGGGCTCCGGGGGTCGCGGGGGTCGGAGGCTCGGGGCTGGGAAGTGACGCGTCGAGGGGATGGCGAGGCCGGGCGGGCGGCGCGTTCCCCGCGCCGGCCACCCGGCCTCGACGGGTCACTTGACCTTGATCTGCTCGTACACCGGGACGCTGAACTGGTTCAGCGACACATTGGTGACCCGGTCCGAGTAACCGGCGCTGCCGTTCTGGTACCAGAGCGGGATGACGGGCATCTGCGCCACCAGGACCCGCTCCGCGTCCTGGAAGGTCGAGACGGCCTTGGCCTTGTCGGACTCGGCGTTGGCCTTGTTGATGAGGCCGTCGAACTGCTTGTTGCTCCACTTGCCGTCGTTGGACGAGGCGTCGGTGTAGTACACCGGCTGCAGGAAGTTCTGGATGAGCGGGTAGTCCATCTGCCAGCCGGCCCGCCAGGCACCGGTCAGCTTCTGCTGGGAGACCTGGCTGCGGAAGTCGGCGAAGGTGCCGACGGGCCCGCCGACGCACGCATTGTTGTTGCCCATCACCTTGTTGATGCTGTTGCAGACGGCGTCGACCCACTCCTTGTGCGAGCCGGTGTCCGCGTTGTACGAGATCTTGAGCTGGCCGCCGGGGATGCCGCCGCCCTCCTGGATCAGCTTCTTGGCGTTCGCCGCGTCGTACTCGCAGGGCGCGCCGCACAGCCCCTTCTTGAAGCCGCCTGCCGCGCCGAGGACCGGGGAGGTCCAGTCGGAGGCGGGGGTGCGGGTCTTCTGGAAGATCTGGTCGGTGATCTGCTCACGGTTGATGGCCATCGACAGTCCCTGGCGGACCTTGATGCCGCCGGGGGTGTCCCACCTCTTGTCGTAGAAGGGGAAGGCGAGGGTCTGGATGATGCCCGCCGGGGTGTTGATGTACCGGTCGCCGAGGTCCGCCTTGACGTTCTTCAGCTGCGAGGCGGGCACATCGTCGACGAGGTCGAGGTTGCCGGCGGTCAGGTCGGTGTAGGCGGTGTTGTTGTCGGTGTAGACCTTGAGATCGATGCCACCGTTCTGCGCCTTGTCGGCCCCGGGGTACTTGTCCCACTTGCGCAGGCTCATCGACGAGCCCTTGGTGTACGTGTCGATGGTGTACGGGCCGTTGCCGATCGGCTTGGACAGCCAGGCGGCGTGGTCGGTGAAGAAGGCCTTGGGCAGCGGGGCGAAGGCCGGGTAGCCGAGGGTTTCGGGCCAGAGGGAGAACTTCTGCGACAGCTTGACCGTGAACGTCCTGTCGTCGACGAGCTTGAGGCCGGAGAGCGTGTTCGCCCTGGAACCGCCGGTGAGGGGGTGGACCTTGTCGTATCCGTCGATGTACCCGAAGAAGTAGGCGTTCTTCTGATTGTTCTTCAGCAGCGCCCCGTAGTTCCAGGCGTCCACGAAGGACTTCGCGGTGACCTTCTCGCCGTTGCTGAAGGTCCAGCCGTCCTTCACGGTGATCGTGAAGTTCTGGTTGTCCTTGGACTCGATCTTCTCGGCGAGCATGTCGATGGCCGCGCCGGTCTTCGGGTCGTACCTCTTGAGCCCCCGGAAGACCATGTCGAGGACCTTGCCGCCCTGCACCTCGTTGGTGTTCGCGGGTTCCAGCGGGTTCTGCGGGTCACCCCAGGAGGAACTCACGATTCCGTTGACCCCACCGCCGCCACCGCCGCCGCCCCCACCGCCACAGGCCGTCGCCGTCAGGGCGACGGCGACCGCGCATGCGGCCCACTTGGCCTGTGTGGCTCCGCGCATGGACTGCCTCCTCTTGGTGCTTCGTCTCACTTGGAGTCAAATATCACCGCATAAAGCGCATTGCGCATATTTTCTCCACCCATTCGGGCGCGAGGGAAGCGGTCCGAGTGGCGCGCGGGGACCGGATCCCGCAGGGATCGACTCCGCCGCCGCACAGCGACGCCCGACCGAACACCGCCCCGACGGACATCGGAGCGATAACGGCCCCGCATCGAATGCGCATCGACGAGGTACCCACCTGACCGGATGTACGAATTCCGAGACATCGCCGCCCGGATATCGAACTCATTGCCGGAATTGACCCCTTTGGCGGCGAACATTTCTTCGAAAATGAAGAAACGGAAGCAAGGATACGCCCATGTAAAGGTAATGGATTGGCCAAATCTCCAAAGAGCGGCTCAAGGGCGACAGACATTCATTGACCCTGCATGAATTGCGTTGAAAAAGTCCGGGTAGCCCGTAGGTGTGCCCTGCGGAGTCCTTCGACCCTCCGGGCCAGGAGCACCATGACGATTCCAACACCGCACGCAGCCACTCCCCTTGAGGTGGAGGACGCGAAGCCGCAGCAGGCACCGGACCCTTCGGCGCTCAAGGGCGGTGACGGCCGTTCACCGGGCAAACTGGCCTGGCGACGCTTCAAACGCGACCGTGCCGGCGTGATCTCGGCCTATGTGGTCATTTTCTTCTTCCTGGTGGCCATCTGCGCGCCGCTGATAGCCAAGCTGTACGGCAAGAATCCGTACACGACGTACGGCCAGGACCAGGACGGCCTGCTCAACGACTTCGGTTTTCCGATCAAGCCCAACGGCGGTATCAGCGGCGACTTCTGGTTCGGCATCGAACCGCAGCTCGGCCGCGACCTCTTCACCTTCCTCCTCTACGGCATACGCAACTCGCTGTTCATCGCGGGCGTGACGACGCTTCTGGTGACCGTCCTGGGCATCGTCATCGGCATCACCGCCGGGTACCTCGGAGGGAAGACCGACTACTTCATCGGCCGGGTCATCGACATCCTGCTGGCGTTCCCCTCGACGCTCTTCTTCATCGCGTTCTGGCCGGTGCTCATGTCGATCCTGGTCTCGCCCGAGGAGAACACGCCTACCTGGCTCGTCGTCACCAGTCTCATCCTGGTGATGACCGCGTTCGGCTGGGCGTCCATCGCGCGCCTGCTGCGCGGCGAGGTACTGGCCCTGCGCGAACGGGAGTTCGTCGAGGCGGCCAAGGTGACCGGCGCTTCCCCGACGCGGATCATCTTCAAGGAACTGCTGCCCAATCTGTGGACGCCGATCCTGATCCAGGCGACCCTCGCTCTCCCCATGTTCGTGACCGCGGAGGCCGGTCTCGCCTTCCTCGGTGTCGGACTGACGGCGAAGACGCCCGACTGGGGCGTGATGCTCCAACGCGGCGCCGACGTCTACCAGGACGACATCACCTTCATGCTCTTCCCGGGGGTGACGATGGTGGTCTTCGTCCTCGCCTTCAACCTCCTCGGGGACTCGGTCCGCGACGCTCTCGACCCGAAGACCAAGCGCTGACAGTTCCGCCCCGGCCCGGAGCGACGGGGCTCCGCCGGATCATTCGTCCCTCTTCATCGACCAGGGCAGGTTGCCATGTCTCTCTCCCGCAGAAACTTCGTCATAGCCACATCCGTCGCGGCGGGCGGCTCCTTCGTTCTCTCCGCGTGCAGCAGTGGTGACGCGGGCGGAGGCGGCGGCAAGGACACGCCGCACGCGGGCGCCACCGAGTACACCGGTGCCACCGTCAAGATCGGCACCAAGGAGGACTCGACCGGGCCCGCGCCGGAGGTCCCCGGCGCCAAGAAGGGCGGGACGATCTACGGCGTCTCCGAGGACGACTTCTCCCACCTCGACCCGCAGCGCATCTACTTCGCGTTCAACTCCAGCGGGGCGCTCATGTTCGCCCGTGGCCTCACCGGCTACAAGATCGACATGAAGGGTGCGATGACCCTGGTCGGCGACCTCGCCACCGACGTCGGCACCGCGTCCGCCGACAACAAGACCTGGACCTTCACGCTGAAGGACGGGCTCAAGTGGGAGGACGGCAGCGAGCTGACCGTCGAGGACGTCCGCCACGGCATCGAGCGCTCCTGGGCGCCGTTCATCACGGAGGGCGCCGCCTACGTCCAGCAGGCGCTCACCGGCAAGGGCGACTGGCGCAAGGGGTACGAGGGTCCGTACGGCGGCAAGCACCTGGACTCGATCGTCACCGACAAGGCGAAGAAGACGATCACCTTCAAGCTGGCGGAGGCCCGCCCGGACTTCAACTTCACGCTGGCCATGAGCTCCTACGCGGCCACGCCGGTGAAGCTGGACACCAAGGAGAAGTACGACAAGCAGCCCGTCTCCTGCGGCCCGTACATCGTCAAGCACCGCTCCATCGACAAGTCGATGACGCTGACGCGCAACAAGCACTGGGACCCGGCCACCGACCCGATCCGCAACGCCTACCCGGACAGCTTCGAGTTCGAGTTCGGCCCCACCTCGCTGGAGTCCGCGGACCGCTTCATCGCGGACCAGGGCAAGGACCAGCAGATGGTCTCCATCTACAAGTCCGTGCCGGCCGAGCGCATGCAGAAGGTGCTCACCGACCCGGAGCTGAAGAAGCGCACCTTCAACGGTCTGCTCACCGGCACGTACTACTACGCCATCAACTGCAAGCGCGTCACGGACCTCGAGGTGCGCAAGGCGCTCAACACCGCCTGGCCGCTGGAGCAGATCCGCAAGATCTACGGCGGTCCTTCCGCGGGCGACTACGCGACCACCATCCTCAGCCCCGACATCCTCGGCCGTGAGGAGTTCGACCTCTACGGCAAGCTGAAGGCGCCCCAGGGCGACGCGGAGGCGGCCAAGGCGATCCTCAAGAAGGCCGGGAAGCTCGGGCAGAAGGTCGTCTACAGCTACCCGCAGAGCCCGACCTACGACAAGACGGCCGTCGTCATCGAGAACGCGCTGAAGAAGGCCGGCTTCACGCCGGTCATCAAGCCCGTCGACTCGACGTCGTACTACGACCAGATCCAGCAGGTCGACAACAGCTTCGACGTCATGTGGTTCGGCTGGTCCCCGGACTGGCCCACCGCCTACACGATGATCCAGCCGCTCTTCGACAGCGCCTCGGTCGGCAACGGCCAGAACAACGTCTCCCAGGTGAAGGTCGACTGGATCGACGCCGCCATCAAGGAGAACGTCGTCATCGGCGACCAGAAGAAGGCCGGCGCGGCCTGGGCGGCGCTGGACAAGCGGATCATGGACGAGGTCGCCCCGATCATTCCGGAGACCTTCCAGCGGCGCTTCTACCTGTTCGGCTCCAAGGTCGGCGGCGCCATGATGGACCCGCAGTTCTCCGCGACGCTGCTCTACAAGACGTACGTCAAGGCCTGACGAACGGCCCCCGCGGGGACCGGGCGGCCCTCCACCAAAGGGCCGCCCGCTCCCCTCCTCCCTCTCGGCATCCGTCAGGAAAACCCACTGCCATGCTGCGCTTTCTTCTCCGCCGTATCGTCGGCGCCGCGGTCATCCTGCTGATCATCAGCGCCCTGGTCTTCGTCCTCTTCTACACCGCCCCGCGCGACCCCGCCCGGGTAGCCTGCGGCAAGGTCTGCACCCCCGAGACACTCGCGCTGGTACGGCACAACCTGGGGATAGCCGACCCGATTCCGGTGCAGTACTGGCATTGGCTGCAGGGGATCTTCGTCGGCCGCGAGTACCAGTCGTACGGGCACTGCCCCGCTCCCTGCCTGGGGTACTCGTTCATCAACCGCGAGCCGGTCTTCGGCACCATCGTCGACCGCTTCCCGACCACCCTCTCGCTCTCCGTCGGCAGCGCCGTCGTCTTCGTCATCTTCGGCGTCGGCACCGGCATGCTCGCCGCGGTCAAGCAGGGCAAGATGCTCGACAAGGTCGCGTCCTCCGCGTCGCTCGTCGCCTCCTCGCTGCAGATCTACATCGTCGGCGTGGTCGCCATGTACTTCCTCACCGACCAGTTGCACCTGCTGGACCGGCCGAGCTACACCCCGCTCAGCGAGAATCCGGGCGCCTGGTTCTCCGGACTCCTGCTGCCCTGGCTGGTCCTCTCGGTCATCTTCACGGCCAACTACACGCGTATGGCCCGGTCCCAGCTGGTGGAGTCGCTGAGCGAGGACTACGTGCGGACGGCGCGGGCCAAGGGCCTGTCCCGGCGGACCGTCTTCTTCAGATTCGCCTGGCGCGGGGCCATGGGCCCGATCGTCACCATCTTCGGCCTCGACCTCGGCGTCCTCCTCGGCGGCGCCATCATCACCGAGAAGACCTTCAGCCTCCAGGGCATCGGGGCGCTCTCGGTCAAGGCCGTCTCCACCAACGACCTGCCGACGCTCCTCGGCGTGATGATGGTGGCCGCCGTCGCGATCGTGGTCCTCAACATCGTCGTCGACGCCGTCTACGCCCTCATCGACCCACGCGTCCGCCTCGCCTAGGGAGAGATCCAGTGAGCACCCCCTTCCTCTCCGTACGCGATCTGCGCGTGCACTTCTCCACCGAAGACGGCATGGTCAAGGCCGTCGACGGGCTGTCCTTCGACGTCGAGCGCGGCAAGACCCTCGGCATCGTCGGCGAGTCGGGCTCCGGCAAGTCCGTCACCAACCTGACCATCCTCGGCCTGCACCACCCCGACCACACCGAGATCGAGGGCGAGATCCTGCTCGACGGCCAGGATCTGCTGGCCGCCTCGGAGCGGGAGCTGGAGCGGCTGCGCGGCAACAAGATGGCGATGATCTTCCAGGACGCGCTGGCCTCGCTCTCGCCGTACCACACCGTCGGCAAGCAGATCGCCGAGACGTTCCGCAAGCACACCGGCGCCTCCAAGCGGGACGCCAGGACGCGGGCCGTCGAGATGCTCACCAAGGTGGGCATCCCGCAGCCCGACCTGCGGGTGGACGACTATCCGCACCAGTTCTCCGGCGGTATGCGCCAGCGCGCGATGATCGCCATGGCACTGGTCTGCAACCCGGCGCTGCTGATCGCGGACGAACCGACGACCGCGCTGGACGTCACCGTGCAGGCCCAGATCATGGACCTGCTCAAGGATCTCCAGCAGGAGACCGGCACCTCGATCATCTTCATCACCCACGACCTCGGGGTCATCGCCGACATCGCCGACGACGTGCTGGTGATGTACGGCGGCCGGTGCGTGGAGCGCGGCACCAAGAAGGAGGTCCTGCGGGCGCCCCAGCACCCGTACACCTGGGGCCTGCTGGGATCCATGCCGAGCCTCGAAGGCCCGGTCGACGTACCGCTGTCGCCGATCCCCGGCTCGCCTCCGAGCCTCCTCAACCCGCCGTCCGGCTGCCGCTTCCACCCGCGGTGCTCCTTCACGGAGCAGGTCGGCGGCAAGCGCTGTGCGACCGACCAGCCGCCGCTGGAGCTGGTGGCCGGGCGCGGGGCCGCCTGTCACCTCACCGCGGAGCAGCGCACCGAGTTCTTCGCCGACTTCGCCGGCACCCGGCCCAACTGACGTACAAGAGACGGGACTTCCCTACGATGAGCAGCACAGATCCCCTCCTGGACGTCTCCGGACTCACCAAGCACTTCCCGATCAAGGGCGGCTTCCCCATCCGGCGGACGGTCGGCGCGGTGCAGGCCGTCGACGGGCTGGACTTCACCGTGCACGAGGGCGAGAGCCTGGGCCTGGTCGGCGAGTCCGGCTGCGGCAAGTCGACGACCGGCCGGCTGATCACCCGGCTCCTGGAGCCGACGGACGGCCGGATCTCCTACCGCGGGCGGGACATCACCCACGCCACGCGCAAGCAACTGGCGCCGGTCCGCTCCGAGATCCAGATGATCTTCCAGGACCCGTACGCCTCGCTGAACCCGCGGCAGACCGTCGGCAAGATCATCACGGCGCCGATGGAGATCAACGGCATCGACCCGGCCGGCGGCCGTGAGGCGCGGGTGCGGGAGCTGCTGGAGACCGTCGGCCTCAACCCGGAGCACTACAACCGCTTCCCGCACGAGTTCTCCGGCGGCCAGCGCCAGCGCATCGGGGTGGCCCGCGCCCTCGCCCTGGAGCCGAAGCTGATCGTGGCCGACGAGCCGGTCTCGGCGCTGGACGTCTCGATCCAGGCGCAGGTGGTGAACCTGCTGCAGAAGCTGCAGAAGGAACTCGGCATCGCGTTCCTCTTCATCGCCCACGACCTGGCCGTCGTGCGCCACTTCTCGCAGCGCGTGGCGGTCATGTACCTCGGCAGGATCGTGGAGATCGCCGATCGCGAGGACCTGTACGGCAACCCGCGTCACCCGTACACCAGGGCGCTGCTCTCCGCCGTGCCCGAGGCGACCGCCGACGAGGCACCGGCCCGTGAGCGCATCCGTCTGGTCGGCGACGTGCCCTCGCCGGTCAACCCGCCGTCGGGCTGCCGCTTCCGTACGCGGTGCTGGAAGGCGACGGACAAGTGCGCGAGCGAGACGCCGCCGCTGGTACGGGTGGAAGGCAGCCGGGAAGGCCATCTGACGGCCTGCCACTACCCCGAGGACTCCCAGGCCGTGCCGAGCGTCCCGAAGGCCCGTGAGGCCTCGCAGGGGCCGGAGGCCGACAAGGCCACCGACGACCCCGGAGCCGGGGCCTGACAGTCCACCGGCTCCGGCCCCGGGGCGCCGTCGCCGACACGGACCCGACCGGTCCGCGGACCGCGGGGCTCCCCCCGGCCCGAGGAACCGAGCCCGTGAGCCCCTTGACCCGAGCCACCCGCGAGCCCGGTTCCCGGACATACGGGAAGGGCGCCCGGAACCGACCGGTTCCGGGCGCCTCCGCCTCCGCGTCAGCGTCAGCGTCAGCGTCCGAACGGGCCGCCGGGCACGACGGTGCGCGCGGCCGCCGGGCACGGCTCAGGGCCCGGCACCTTGGCAGGTTCCGGGCCCTGAGTGTCACACGCTCCGTACTACGAAGCAGCGCGTCCTACGAAGCCGCGCCGACGACGTCCTTCTCCTCGGCGAAGTGGCATGCCGACTCGTGCGCGGCCGGCGTGTCCGAGCCCTTGAAGCGCTCGGGGATGGCCAGCAGCGGTATCTCCGTGGCGCACTTGTCCTGGGCCTTCCAGCAGCGCGTACGGAAACGGCAGCCCGACGGCGGGTTCGCCGGCGACGGGACGTCACCGGTGAGGATGATCCGCTCGCCGCGCTCGCGGGCCTCCGGGTCGGGGACCGGGACCGCCGACAGCAGCGCCTGGGTGTAGGGGTGCGTCGGGTGGTCGTAGATCTCCTCGTCGGTGCCGATCTCGGCCATCTTGCCGAGGTACATCACGCCGACCCGGTCGGAGATGTGCCGGACGATCGACAGGTCGTGCGCGATGAAGACGTAGGAGAGGTTGAACTCGTCCTGGAGCTTCTCCATCAGGTTGATGACCTGTGCCTGCACCGACACGTCGAGCGCGGAGACCGGCTCGTCGCAGATGATGATCTCCGGGTTGAGCGCGAGGCCGCGGGCGATGCCGATGCGCTGGCGCTGACCGCCGGAGAACTGGTGCGGATAGCGGTTGATGTACTCCGGGTTGAGACCCACGACGTCCAGCAGGTCCTGGACCTTGCGCCGCCGGTCGCCCTTCGGGGCCACCTCGGGGTGGATCTCGTACGGCTCGCCGATGATGTCACCGACCGTCATCCGCGGGTTCAGCGACGTGTACGGGTCCTGGAACACCATCTGGATGTTGCGGCGCACCGCCTTCAGGGCACGCCCCGACAGCCGGGTGATGTCCTGGCCCTTGTAGAAGACCTCGCCGGACGTGGCCGTCTCCAGCGTCATCAGCAGCCGCGCGACCGTGGACTTGCCACAGCCCGACTCGCCGACGATGCCGAGCGTCTCACCCTGGTAGAGGTCGAAGGAGACCCCGTCCACGGCCTTGACGGCGCCGATCTGGCGCTTGAAGAGGATGCCCTGGCTCAGCGGGAAGTGCTTGACCAGATTGCGCACCTGGAGGATCGGCTCACCGCGTTCCACCGGGGCCTCGATCGCCGCGACCGCCGCCGTCTCGTCGGCGGCCTCGACCTCCACGACGTCGGTGACGTTCGGGGTGCTGTCCAACGATCCGTCCGTCTTGTCGAGCTCAGCCATGGATCGTCTCCTTCCAGAAGTGGCAGGCGCTGCCGCGGCCGGGCAGTTCGCTGCCGTCCTGCTCGGAGACCGGCACCAGGGCCGGAATCTCCGTGCGGCAGATGTCCTCCGCCTTCGGGCACCTGGGGTTGAAGGCGCAGCCGGACGGAATCTTGAGCAGGTTGGGCGGCAGCCCCTTGATCGCGTAGAGCTCCTGGCCCTTCTGATCGAGGCGCGGGATCGAGTCGAGCAGACCCCGGGTGTACGGGTGCGCGGGCCGCTTGTAGAGCTCGTGCACCGGTGCCGTCTCGACGATCCGGCCCGCGTACATGACCGCGATCTTGTCCGCGACGTCGGCGACGACGCCGAGGTCGTGGGTGATCAGGATCAGACCCATGTTGAACTCGGTCTGAAGCTCCTTGAGCAGGTCCATGACCTGGGCCTGGACCGTCACGTCGAGCGCGGTGGTCGGCTCGTCCGCGATGATCAGGTCCGGCTCCAGCGCCAGCGCCATGGCGATCATGATGCGCTGGCGCATACCGCCGGAGAACTGGTGCGGATAGTCGTTGACCCGCTCCTTGGCGGCGGGGATCTTGACCCGCTCCATCAGCTCGATGGCCTTGAGCTTCGCCTGCTTCTTGGAGAGTCCCTGGTGGACACGGAACATCTCGCCGAGCTGGTAGCCGACCGAGAGCACGGGGTTGAGCGAGGAGAGCGCGTCCTGGAAGATCATCGCGATCTTCTGGCCACGGATCTTCCGCCGCTCCTCGTAGCCCATCGTGAGCATGTCCTGGCCGCGGTACAGGATCTGGCCCTGCGGGATCTTGCCGGGCGGCATGTCGAGAATGCCCATGATCGCCTGAGCGGTCACGGACTTGCCGGAGCCGGACTCACCGAGCACGGCCAGGGTCTCGCCCGCGTCGACGCTGTAGTTCACACCGTTGACGGCCTTGGCCACTCCGTCACGGGTGTGGAACTCCACGTGCAGGTCGCGCACTTCGAGGAGCGGGCTGTCGTCCGGTCCCCCGGCACGGGGCGCCGGGATGTCTGCTGTCTTGTCCATGATGGTCACGTCGTACGCCCTCCTCAGCGCAGCTTCGGGTCGAGGGCGTCGCGCACCGCGTCGCCGAGCATGATGAACGCGAAGACCGTGAGGCTGAGCATTCCTGCCGGGAACAGCAGCACATGCACGTTGTTACGGATCTCTTCGCTGCCCGACGCGATGTCGATGCCCCACGAGATGGTCGGGTCGGCGAGACCCAGGCCCAGGTAGGAGAGCGTCGCCTCGGCCGAGATGAAGCCACCGAGAGCGATGGTGGCGACCACGATGGTCGGTGCGAGGGCGTTGGGCAGAACATGGCGGAACAGCATCCGGCCGGTCCCCGCGCCGAGAGCGCGTGCCGCCGTCACGTAGTCCGCCTGCTTCGCGGTGATCACCGATGCACGCATCACACGGCAGATCGAGGTCCAGCCCAGGAAGGCGAGGGCCGCGATCACGACGTACACCTTGCGCTCGGAGAAGGCGTTCAGGACGACCATCGTGCCGAGCAGGAAGGGCAGACCGAAGAAGATGTCCGTGATGCGGGAGATGATCGCGTCGAGCCAGCCGCCGAAGTAGCCGGCGAGCAGACCCAGCAGACCACCGATGATGGTGATCGCCACGGTGACGCCGACGCCGACGAGGATCGAGGCGCGGGTTCCGTAGATCACCCGGGCGTAGATCGAGCGGCCCTGAACGTCGTAACCGAACCAGTCCGCCTGGAAGAGGTGCCCGAGCTCGGGCTTCGTCAGGTAGTGGTGCGTCAGGTCGCCGGCCCGCGGGTCGGCGCCGGTGAACAGACCGGGGACGATCGCGATCACCAGCAGCAGGGTCAGCAGGCTCGCCGACACCCAGAACATGGGGCGGTGGCGCAGGTCGAACCAGGCATCACCCCACAGGCCGCGAGGCTTGCCGGTGGATTCCCTGACGGGACTCTCCGCGTCCGCCGCCGCAGACGCGACCGCGTCCACTCCGGCGTCGTTGATGCTCTGGTCCTTGGTCACGTCAGGCATACCGGATCCTCGGGTCCAGGACCGCGTACAGCAGGTCGACAATCAGGTTGATCACGAGAATGATCAGAACGAATACGGTGACGACACCGACGATGGTGGAACCTTCACGCTGCTGGAGCGCCCGGTAGAGAAGGTTGCCGACACCCTGGACATTGAAGATGCCCTCGGTGACGACCGCGCCGCCGATGAACCCGCCGACGTCCGTACCGAGGAACGTGACCACCGGGATGAGCGAGTTGCGCAGCAGGTGCACCCCGACGATGCGACGTCGCGGCAGCCCCTTCGCGAGCGCCGTGCGCATGTAGTCCGCGCGCAGGTTCTCGGCGAAGGTCGTACGCGTCAGTCGGGCGACGTATGCCATGGAGAGCATGGCCAGGACGAAGCCCGGCAGGAACAACTGCGTGATGTCCATCGAGTCTTCGACGTTCGGCGCGACCCAGTGGAGTGTGTCCGCGAAGACGAACCGGGCCACATAGCCGAGGATGAACACGGGGATCGAGATGACGACCAGGGTGAAGATCAGCACGCCGGTGTCCGGCGCCTTGCCCGCCTTCAGTCCGGCCCACGCGCCGAGGCTGAGACCCACGATCATCTCGATGACCATCGCGACGATCGTGAGACGGATCGTGACGGGGAAGGCCCTCGTCATCTCGTCCCAGACCGGACGGCCGCCGAAGGTCTCGCCGAAGTCCAGCTGGAACAGGTCCTTCATGTAGTTGATGTACTGCATGGGAAGGGACTGGTCCAGCCCGAACTTGTGACGCAGCTCCGCGACCTGTGCGGGGTCCGCGGCCTTGTCGCCCCACATCGCCCGGATGGGATCACCGGGAAGGATGTGGACCATAAGGAAAATCAACAGAGTAGTCCCGATGAAAACCGGGATCATCTGGAGCAGTCGCCTAGCGACGTAACGCCCCATCATGCCTCCATGCCGTGAGGGGTCGGCGATGGCCTACACATGGTCTCCACCGCGGGGTTGTGGGGGGAGGTTGCCGGGCCAACGCCCGCGAGCCGGTGCCGCCATCCGTTCCGGAGGGCGGCACCGGCCGGCAGGTCCCGAAACTTACTTCTTCGACTTCACCTGAACGTCGGTGAAGATGGGGTCGCCGTCCTGACCGTAAACGATCTTGCCGAACACGTTCTTCGACTGGCCGGAGTTGACCTTGTAGAACCACAGCGGGATCGCCGGCATGTCCTTCGCCAGGAGCTGCTCCGCCTCCTGGTACATCTTCACGGTCTCGTCAAGGGTCTTCGCCTTGTCAGCCTTGGAGGTGAGCTCGTCGAAGGCCTTGTTCGAGTAGCCACTGGTGTTACCGGCGGCCGTCGTGCCGTACAGGTCGCGCATGAAGTTCGAGTTGACGGGGTAGTCGAGCACCCAGCCACCGCGGTACATGGACTTGACCTTCTTGCCGTCACGGGCGTTCAGGTCGGTCGCGAAGTCCGGCTTGGAGTCGCCGACGCACTCGACATTGGTGGCCTGGCGGATGCTGTTGCAGACCGCGTCGACCCACGCCTTGTGCGGCTGGTCGGCGTTGTACTGGATCGAGATCTTGTTGCCCGGGACACCGCCACCCTCGGTGATGAGGGCCTTGGCCTTGGCCGGGTCGTACTTCACGATGTCGCCGAGGGCGCCGGCCTTGTAGCCGAGCACACCGCGGGCGACGTACGAGTCGGCCGGGGTACGGGTGCCGTTGAGGACGGTCTTCGTGATCGTGTCACGGTCGATCGCCATCGACAGGCCCTGGATGACCTTGGGGTTGATGTTCTTGAACTGCTTGGTGTAGAACGCCGGGACGATCGACTGGACCGCGGAGTACTCCTGGTCGATCGCACGGTCGCCGAGGTCCTGCTTGTAGTTCTTCAGCGCGGTCACGGGGACCTGCTCGATCCAGTCGAGCTGGTCCGAGCGCAGGGCCGAGTAGGCGGCCTCGGCGGTGGTGTAGTTCTTGAAGTCGATGCCACCGTTCTTGGCCTTGTTCGGGCCCTGGTAACCGTCGAACTTCCGAACCTTGATCATCTTGTTGTGGTCCCACGAGACGAACTTGTAGGGACCGTTGCCGATCGGGTGCTGACCGGCGGCCTTCGGGTCCTTGAAGAAGGACTCGGGCAGCGGCGCCCAGACGTCGTAGCCCAGCTTGTACGCGAAGTACGAGACCGGACCGCTGAGGGAAATCGTGAAGGTGTTGTCGTCAACGACCTTCAGACCTTCCATCTCGGTCTTCTTCGGGTCACCCTTGTCCGGGTGGACATCGGAGTAGCCCTTGATGTCCTGGAACCAGCTGGAGTTGGTCTGGTTGTTCTTGACGTTGGCGGACCAGTTCCAGGAGTCCACGTAGGACTTGGCGGTGACCGTGGTGCCGTCGTGGAACTTCCAGCCCGGCTTGAGCTTGACGGTCCACACGGACGAGTCGGCGTTGGGCGTCACGGACTCGGCGTTGATGTACGTGAGCTTGCCGGTGCCGGGCTCGTAGCTGACGAGGCCGGAGAAGATGGCGCCCAGGACACGGCTGCCCTGGCTCTCCTTGGCGTTCGCCGGCTGCAGCGGGTTCTGCGGCTCGCTGAGCTGGGCGGTCAGGATCCCGTTCGGGTCCGCCTTGCCCGAGTTCATGCTGCTGTCGCTGCCCTTGTCGCTACCACCACAGGCGGTCGCGGCCAGGGCGATGACGGCCGCTCCCGCGACCCACTTGGCGCTCTTGGCACCACGCATGGGTTTCCTCCTCATGAGTCCACTTTTGACTACAAGAAGGGCACTGGAGTGATACACCGACACCCCTGACGGTGATCGTTTCAGTGCCCTGAGTGTGCTCGTGAGTCGGCACTCCCCACAGTGCGTGACCCATTGACCCGAGCTCAATGGAGCCAACTATTGAGTACGAGCGGGCCATAAACCACACTTAAAGGGTCTCGGTTTGACAACATCAGCGGGGCACCGTTGACCGAAATCCGGACAAAGCGATCCCAGACAGACACGCCCGAAACGGACCGTTAACACATGTTCCGGAGAGCGACGCTCGATAACCGGACACCTCGGGCAGGAAATCGAGTTGACGAAAAGACCGGGCCCCCACAGTGTCTGCGGGGGCCCGGGTCTCATGTCAATGGCTCGAACGGCTCTTGCCGAGGAGCCGTCGGCCTGTGCGGCGTCAGCGCTTGGCGCGGGACGCGGCGCGGCCGCGCTCCTTCTGGTCCAGGACGACCTTGCGGATGCGGACCGTCTCCGGAGTCACCTCGATGCACTCGTCCTCGCGGCAGAACTCCAGGGACTGCTCCAGGGAGAGCTTGCGGGCCGGGACCACGTTCTCCGTGGTGTCCGCGGAAGCCGCACGCATGTTGGTGAGCTTCTTCTCCTTGGTGATGTTCACGTCCATGTCGTCGGCGCGGGAGTTCTCGCCGATGATCATGCCCTCGTAGACCTCGGTGCCGGCCTCGGTGAAGATGACACCGCGCTCCTGGAGGTTGACCATCGCGAACGGCGTCACGGAGCCCGCGCGGTCGGCGACCAGGGAGCCGTTGTGACGGGTGCGCAGCTCGCCGAACCACGGCTCGTGGCCCTCGAAGATGGAGTGCGCGATGCCCGTGCCGCGGGTCTGGGTCAGGAACTCCGTACGGAAGCCGATGAGGCCGCGGGACGGAACGATCCACTCCATGCGGACCCAGCCCGAACCGTGGTTCGTCATCGTCTCCATACGGCCCTTGCGGGTCGCCATCAGCTGGGTGATCGCGCCGAGGTGCTCCTCGGGGGAGTCGATCGTCATGCGCTCGATCGGCTCGTGCGTCTTGCCGTCGACCTGCTTGGTGACGACCTCCGGCTTGCCGACCGTGAGCTCGAAGCCCTCACGGCGCATCTGCTCGACGAGGATGGCCAGGGCGAGCTCACCGCGGCCCTGGACCTCCCAGGCGTCCGGGCGCTCGGTGTCCAGGACGCGGAGCGAGACGTTACCGATCAGCTCGCGGTCGAGGCGGTCCTTCACCTGGCGGGCGGTGACCTTGTGGCCCTTGCCGCCCTTGCCGACGAGCGGCGAGGTGTTCGTGCCGATGGTCATCGAGATGGCCGGCTCGTCGACCGTGATCAGCGGCAGCGCGACCGGGTTCTCGGGGTCGGCCAGGGTCTCGCCGATCATGATGTCCGGGATGCCCGCGATGGCGCAGATGTCGCCGGGGCCCGCCTTCTCGGCCGGCTTTCGGGTGAGCGCCTCGGTCATCAGTAGCTCGGTGATGCGGACGTTGGACATCGTGCCGTCGCGCTTGATCCAGGTGACGGTCTGGCCCTTGCGCAGCTCGCCCTGCTCGACGCGGCAGAGCGCGATACGGCCGAGGAAGTTGTCGGCGTCCAGGTTGGTGACGTGGGCCTGCAGCGGGGCCTCGTCGTCGTACTCCGGGGCCGGGACGTGCGACAGGATCGTGGAGAAGAACGGCTCCAGGTTGTCGCTGTCCTGCGGGACGGTGCCGTCCTCGGGCTTGGTCAGCGAGGCCACGCCGTCACGGGCGCAGGCGTAGACGATCGGGAACTCGATCTGGTCCTCGTCCGCGTCCAGGTCCAGGAACAGGTCGTACGTCTCGTCGACGACCTCGGCGATCCGGGAGTCGGGGCGGTCCGTCTTGTTGATGCAGAGGATGACCGGCATCTTCGCGGCGAGCGCCTTGCGCAGCACGAAACGGGTCTGCGGAAGCGGGCCCTCGGAGGCGTCGACGAGCAGCACGACCGCGTCCACCATCGACAGACCGCGCTCGACCTCGCCGCCGAAGTCGGCGTGGCCGGGGGTGTCGATGATGTTGATCGTGATCGGGTCCCCGCCGTCCTTGGGGTGATACTTCACCGCCGTGTTCTTGGCGAGGATCGTGATGCCCTTCTCACGCTCCAGGTCGTTCGAGTCCATCATGCGTTCGTCGAGGTTCTCGGCGGCGTGCGCGGCGAAGGCGCCGGCCTGCCTGAGCATGGCGTCGACCAGGGTGGTCTTGCCGTGGTCGACGTGGGCGACGATGGCTACGTTACGGATGTCGTGGCGCGTGGGCATGGGTGGCTAGCGCTTCTCTCGGGTCGTGGGATCAGGCGTCTCAGTCGGTCTCGGGTCCTCGTACGCCCGCCGGGCGGACGCGCCACGGCTACCCACCATGGTACGGGGCTGGCGCCGTGGCGGCTTCCCGGGCGATTCCCGCCGGCCTCGGGACGGGCGCACGGCCGCGCGGGCGCGGGCTCGCGTGCCTGCGCGACGGCTCGTCGCGGTCGGGCATCGTGCCGCCCGGACCGCCCCATGTCCTCGCACGCCCGGCGGCCGGCTCCGGGTCGGCCCGGTGCGCTCCGCCCGGCCGTCGTCGAACCGGCCGTCCGCGGGCTCTCGCCGGTGATTCCGTCGCGGCGCACGGGCACTCGCACCCGGCCCCCGCACGGCAGCGAGGGCCGGGTGCGACGTGTCCGCCGCATGTTTCCGCCCCCGTGGTCATGTCTTCCGGCGAATTTCACCGGTGGCGGGACCACGGCCGCGGGAACGGGGACGGCGGACACGGGGCGTGCGCGACTTCGGAGGTGGGGCTCCGAAGCGGCGGCTCCGAGACGTGCCCCGGAGCCGGGGCTCCGGGGTGGGGGCTCGGAGGTGGGGGGAGTGAGCGGCCACCCGGGTCAGCGGGCAGGCACGACCTTGCCCGCCGGGGAGCCCGGCGGGCAAGGGACTTGAGCCAGTTCTGAGCTTCCGATTCGTTTCTGACCTGCTACTTCTTCTTGTTCGCCGGGGCTCCGGCGGCCTGCGGCTTCTTGAACCCGATGTCCTGGTAGCGGGGTGCCCCGAACCCGAAGGCGCCGACGTTCGCCAGCTTTCTGTTCGTCGCGACGAGCTGCGGACGCTGATAGAGAGGAATCGATCCTGCCGCGGCCCAGATCCGGGCGTCCGCCTGCTTCATCAGGTCCTGGGCGGCGCCCTCGTCGAGCTCCGACGCCGCCCGGTCGAAGAGCTGGTCGATGTGGTCCGTACCGACGCGGGTGTAGTTCTGCTCGACCAGCAGCGAGCCGTCGGTGGCGGGCACCGGCTTGGCGAAGATCGGGCGGTCGTCGGTGGCCGGGTAGGCGGTGGCCGGCCAGGAGTACAGCGCGAGGTCGTAGTCGCCGGAGGCGATGTGGTCCTTGAAGTAGCTGTCGTCGGAGACCTTGGTGATCGACGTGCCGATGCCGATCGAGTCGAGCATCGCGGAGATCCTCTGCCCGACCGCGCGCAGCGGCTCCGATCCCGGACCCGACGGCAGGACGAAGCGCAGGGTCAGCGGCTTGCCGTCCTTGCCGAGCGGGCCGCGGCGCGCCTCGGCGGCGTGGGCGGGGGCCGCGGTGCCCGCGGGGGCGTACGCACCGGTGGCGCCGCCCGGCCGCTGGTCCTGGGCGGTGACCTCGGAGACGGCGTCCTCGGAGGTGCCGGGCCCGGCCAGGTGTCCGGCCTGGCGCAGCAGAGCGGCGCTGTGGATCGCGGCGGCGGGCGCGGGAGCGAGGACCTGGCGGGCGTTCCGCGCTCCGTCACCGGGCTTGTCGTCGTCGCCCACGACGTACAGGCGGTCGTCGGCGGCGGGCTCACGCCGGTGGGCGGCGTTGCCGGCCTTGCCGTCGTCGCTCCCGGTGCCGGGGGCGACGGTGCCGGGGGCGACGGTGCCGGGCTTGTCGTCGCCGCCCCCGGTGCCGGGCTTGCCGCCGGGCGGGCCGGCCTTCTCGGGGGCGGTCGGCTTGTCGTCCTTCCCGGCGGTGGCCTCCTTGTCCTTGGTGCCCTTCTTCCCGGCCTCGCTGCCCGCCTTGGTGCCGTCCGGCTTCTTGACCGCACCCTCCCGCGTCCAGCCCGCATCGGCGAGCAGTGCCCGCGCCTCCTCGGTGTCCTGGCCGCCGAGCGCGCCGCTGCCGTCCTTGTACCCGGGCTGTCCGGCCAGGGCCAGGTGGCTGCCGAGCGGCGCGGCGGGCAGGCCGAGCGGTTTGAGCACGGTGTCGACGAGCTCCTGGCGGTTCAGGGCGCGGGCGACCGCCCGGCGCACCCGGTCGTCGGCCAGCGGCCCGGACTCGCCGTTCAGCGCGAGCTGGGTGTACGCGGGCTCCAGCGACTTGCGGACCACGTAGGAGCGCAGCTTGCCCTGCTCGGCGGTGTACGCCTCGGCCGCCGCCCTGGCCTTCTCCCTCGCCGCCTGCGCCGCAGCCGCCTCCTCCTCGTTCGAGCCGTGCGCCACGGCCCAGGAGCGCAGTGCGGCGGCCGGGCCGTCCGCGGAGCCGGGGCCCTGGGCGAGCGGCTGCCCGTTCGCGCCGCCGTCGCGGCCCGCCTGCGCGATCCGGTGCGCCGCGGCGGCGTCCACATCGGCGACGTCGACCTTCCCCTCGGTCAGCGCCTGGGCGCGGTCCTGCGGCTTGACGGCCCGGAAGACCAGCTTGTCGAGCTTGGCGGCCCCGCCCCACCAGCGCGGATTGCGGACCAGGGTGACCTCTGCGGCCTTCGTGTCCACGCCGCCCAGCCGGAACGGTCCGGCTGTGGCCTTGAGGGTGGTCCGTGCGCCGTCGTTGAAGGAGTTCGGGGAGCCGGTCACCTCCTTCGGGTACAGCGGGGAGAAGAGCGAGCGCCAGTCCGCGTACGGCTTGGCGAAGGTGACCCGGACCTCCTGGTCGTCGGCGCCCCGCTCGATCTTCTCGATCCGCTCGTAGCCGGCGTTGCGGGCGGTCCAGTACGCCGAGTCCTTGCCGCTCAGCGCCCGCCACTGGGCGACGAAGTCGGGCGCGCCGATGTCCCGTCCGTCGCTCCACACCGCCTGCTGGTCGAGCCGGTAGAGCACCACCTGTCTGGGCTCGCGCTCGACCACCTTCGCGGACTCCAGATAGTCCGGATTCAGCTGCGGCCTGCCCTTGGCGTCCAGGGGGAACAGTGTCGGCAGCAGAGCGCCGGTGATCCGGGTGGTGGCGCTGTCGGCGTCGGCCTGGAAGGCGTTGAGGGTGGTGGGCATGGTGTCGATCGCCCAGTTGACCGTGCCCCCCTGGGCGACCAGGTCCCGGCCCGCGACCGCGATGTCCTGGGGGACGACGGCACCCGTCGTGCCGCCGTCGTCGGAGCTGCAGCCCGCCAGCACGGGGAGCGTCAGCACGCCCGTCGTGAGGAGCGCGAGCGAGCGGCGCTTTCGGGCCGTCCCCCGCGGGACGCCGACGTGGGACATGGCTGATACCTCCGGGGCCGGACCGGCCCACCCGCACCGGAATGGGCTGGATTGTGCATTCTTGGTGTCATATGCAGCTGATCACACTGGTTTCGTTTGTCCACTGAAGGCGCCCCCGCGCGAGCGGCGGCGCAGACACGGCGCAGCGGCCCGCAACCTCACCCGGGCGGCGCAACGCCGAGCGGGACCGGGAAGGCCCGCACTCCTCACCGCACGGGTGTGACGCCCGCCGCCCTCAGGCGCAGGAACATGGCCGCCCACGAGTGCGGAAGTGGGAGCAAGTCATGTCGCTGAAATCGGAATTGACGGCCGTTCAGCGCTGCCTCGGCGATCTTGTCCGCACCGCCGAGGACCGGCTGGAGCGGAGCATCGCGCGGCCGTGCGGGACGCGGGCCGGACCGGCGCCGCTCCCGGTCGCCGAGCACGGCGAACTTCTCGACGTGCCCTGCCTGACGGAGAACCGGGGCAGCGCGGAGGTCTCCTACAGTAAGTGTTTGTGCTTTACGGAAGATCCGCGGAAATCAGCGCACTGGACGAGGTGATCGCGCGGGCTCGCGAAGGCTTCGGCGGCGCGGTGGTGTTGCGGGGTGAGGCAGGCGCGGGCAAGACGGCCCTTCTCGACGCGGCGGCCGGGCGGGGCGGGGCGATGCGCGTGCTGCGGACCACCGGCGTCGAGGCCGAGTCCGACCTGGCGTTCGCGGCGCTGCACCAGCTGCTGTGGCCGGTGACCGGCTCGCTGGACGCGCTTCCCGTACCGCAGCGCGACGCCGTGCGCGCTGCATTGGGGCTTGCCGTCGGGACTGACGGCGATCGGTACTTGCTGGGCGCAGGCGTGCTGTCGTTGCTGGCCGAGGCCGCCGCTCCGGACGGTTTGCTCTGCGTGGTCGACGACTTCCAGTGGACCGACCGGGCCTCGGCCGACGCACTGCTGTTCGCCGCCAGACGGCTGGGGACGGAGAAGATCGCGATGCTGTTCGCCGTGCGCGGGGACGCTCCGGTCAAGGGCGTGCCCCTGGCGGTGGAGGTGCGTGGCCTGCCCGCAGCAGCAGCGGCCGAGATGCTGGAGTCAGGCTGGGGTGTGCCGCCCGGTGTGGTGCGGGAACTCGTCGCACTGACCCGCGCGAACCCGCTCGCCCTGGGCGAGATCGCCGCCCGCCTGACACCGGCGCAGCTCGCGGGGCGCGAACCGCTGCCCGACCCGCTTCCCGGTGGTGTCCGGCTGTTCGGCGAGCGGGTGGCCGCGTTGTCCGCCTCTGCCCGGCGGCTCGCCCTGGTCGCCGCGGTGGAGGCCGACCTCGCCCTGGTTCTGCGCGCCACCGACCGGTTGTCCGCCGAGGAAACGGTAGGGCCCGCGGAGAACGCGGGGGCCGGGACGGGGCGGACGGCGCCGACCGAGCTGGAGGAGTCCGGACTCGCGGAGTTCTCGGGCGGGCGTGTGCGCTTTTGTCATCCGCTCATCCGGTCGGCGGTGTACGAGGCGGCCACCGCCACGGAGATCCGCCGGGCGCACGCCGTGCTGGCGGAGCTGGCCGAGGGTGACCGCCGCGCCTGGCACCTGGCCGGAGCCGCGATGGGACGGGACGAGCGGGTCGCTGCCGAACTGGTGACCGCCGCGGAGCGGGCGCGTGACCGTGGTGGGTACGGTACCGCCGCCACCGCCCTGGCCAGGGCCGCCGAGCTGACGCCCGAGCCGCATGCCCGTGCCGCCCGTCTGAAGGACGCCGCCGTCGTGGCCTGGCTCGGCGGCCGCCCGGGGCAGGCGGAGTCGCTGCTGGCCGAGGCCCGCGACCTGGCCGACGCCGATGCCGGCCTCACCATGGAGATCGCCCAGTTGCGAGGCCGGTTCGAGCTGAACTCGGGCAACGCCGCCGAGGCCGTGCGGATCCTGGCGGCGGGCGACAGCCTGGACATGCTGGCCGATGCTGTGGAGGCTGCCTCGTACGTCGGTGACAGGGTGGCTGTCGTCGAACTCGGGCGGAGGGCGGCAGCGCACCCCGAGGGTTTCTTGCGGGACACGGTGGCCGGGATCGGCCTGACACTCGACGGCGACGCCGCCGGGCCGGTCCTGTTGCGGCGGGCGCTGAAGCGGGTCGGCGAGCTGGGGGAGGCTGCGGAGTATCTGTGGGCGGCGGCCGCAGCCGGCCAGCTGGGCGAGTCGGATCTGGCGGCCGAGATGGCCGAGCGGGCCGGACGGGTGGCCAGGGTGTCGGGGATGACCGGGCAGTTGCCCGTCGTGCTGGAGTTCGTCGCGACGGCCGAGCGCATGGCGGGTCGGCTGGACCTCAGCCAGGCCGTCTCCGAGGAGGGCCTGGAACTGGCCCGCGAGGCCGGCTACGGGAACACGGTGGCCGCGCACCTGGCCAACCTGGCGGTGCTGGCGGCGCTGCGCGGCGAGGTGGAGACGTGCGAACGGCGGGCCCGCGAGGCGCTGGCCATCGCCGTGCCGCATCGGGTGGGTTTGCGGGCGGGGGTCGCCGCGTACGCGCTGGCACTGCTCGACCTGTGCCTGGGGCGCTACGTGGCGGCGCATGACCGCTTCACGGCCCTCGCCGCCGCGGGACCGGGTGTCGGGCATCCCGCCGTGGTGGGGCGGATGGCGCCGGATCGCGTGGAGGCCGCCGTGGGCGCGGGCGACGAGGTGGGCGCGCGGGCGGTGCTGGAGGCGTACGAGCGGTGGTCCGCGCACGCCGCGACGCCCGAGTCGCACGCCCTGCTGGCCCGTTGCCGGGGCCTGGCCGAGTCGTCCGAGGACGCCTTCGGCGAGGCGTTGCGGCTGCACACCAACCCGTTCGAGGCGGCCAGGACGGCTCTGCTGCTGGGTGAGCGCCTGCGCCGCGCGCAGCGGCCCGGCGAGGCGCGGGCGCATCTGCGGATGGCGTGGGAGACGTTCGAGCGGGCGGGCGCGGGACCGTGGGCGAGGCGCGCGCAGGATGAGCTGCGGGCGGCGGGCGAGAGCGGGCAGGCCGCACCCTCGGCCGTGCTCGACGCGCTGACCCCGCAGGAGCTGCGTATCGCGGGCCTGGTCGCCGACGGGTTGTCGAGCAAGCAGATCGCTGCCCAGCTGTTCCTGAGCCCGCGCACGGTCGAGTACCACCTGTACAAGATCTATCCGAAGCTCGGCATCGGCTCCCGCACGGAACTGGCGCGACTAGTAGTTCTACAGAAGGCGCCCGTAACGGAAGCGGACATGCTCTGAGGCATGCATGAAGTGAACATCTGGAGTGAAGAGTTCGGCGCCGTGACGGACGCACCGATCCTGTTGATCATGGGTTCGATGTCGCAGGGCGTCCTGTGGCCGGACGAGTTCGCCGGCCGCCTTGTCGCCGGGGGCCGCCGGGTGATCCGGTACGACCACCGTGACACCGGTATGTCGGGCACCGTCGACTTCGCGGCGGAGCCGTACACGTGGGGCGACATCAAGAACGACGTGTACCGCGTGATGGACGCCCACGGCCTGGAGAGCGCGCACCTGGTCTGCCACTCGGCGGGCGGGCTGCTGGGCCAGTTCGTCGCGGTGGAGCGGCCGGAGCGGGTGCGCTCACTGACCGTTATCGGCTCCTCGCCGCTGGGCGGCGGCGAAGGCCAGGTGATCATGCGGGCTCTGACGGGGCAGCCGCAGCCCGAGGGGAGTCTGCCCGAGCCGGAGCCGGAGTTCACGGGCTTCTACCGTGCACTCATGGCCGCCCCGGCGCCGGAGGACCGGCGCGCCCGGATCGACGGCATGATCGCCGAGCAGCGCGTGCTGCACGGCACCGGGCTGCCGTTCGACGAGGACGCGGCGCGTCGGCTGCAGGAACGGATCCACGACCGGGCCCGCGACCTGTCGGCGGTGGCCAACCACCGGCTGGCCGCGGTGGCCGAGCCGAACTTCGAGCCGGTGGGCGTGCTGCACCGGGTGAAGGCGCCCACGCTGGTCATCGAGGGCAGCCACGAGCCTGCCAAGCCGGGCCACAGCGCGATCATCGCCGAGCAGATCCCGGGGGCGCGGCTGATGATCGTGGCGGGCATGGGGCACACCCTGCCGCCGGAGGTGCACGAGGAACTGGCCGCCGCCGTCCTCGCACACACGGCTGGGTGATGCCATCCGCATCGAACCGGCCCACGCGCGCTGTCGGTGCTCGAGCCCGAGAAGGACCGGCTGCGCGAGCGCGTCGCCGAGGCCGGACACGCGCCCCCTGGACGCCGTCGCCGAGGCCGGACCCGACCGGACGGCGACGGCCCAGGTGGAACACGGGCTGAGGTACTGCGACATCACGGAGTGCTGCGCGCAGGTGTGCCCCGAGCACATCGAATTCACCGACGACGCACTGATCCCGCTGAAGGAACGGGCCGTGGACCGGAGGTACGGCCCGCTGGTGCGGCCGGGGAACAGGATCCGGCGACGGGAGACTCCCTGATCCCCTCAGCCGAGCAGCTTGACGATCGCCTCGGTGCTGTCCGTCTCACCGAGGCGCGGGAAGATCTTCTCGACGGCGTTGCGGTGGGCGTCGCCGTCCATGTCGGTCACCGCGTCCGTGGCGACGGTGACGTGGTAGCCGTGCTCGTACGCGCAGCGGGCGGTGGACTCGACGCCGATGCTGGTCGCCACGCCGGTCACCACGACCTGGGTGACGCCCCGGCGGCGCAGCTGGAGGTCGAGGTCGGTGCCGTAGAAGGCGCCCCACTGCTGCTTGGTGACGACGATGTCGCCCTCGCGCGGGCCGAGCTCGGGGATGATCTCGGCCCAGTCGGCGGGGAGCGTTCCGGAGTGACTGGGCGTCTCGGTGCGGCCGGGGGCGCCGCCGGTGACGCGGACCAGGACGACCGGGAGGCCCTTGGCGCGGAAGGCGTCGGCGAGGGTCGCGGAGTTCGCGACGATGTCGGCGGCGGGGTGGACGGTGGGCAGTGCGACGATGCCCTTCTGCAGGTCGACGACGACCAGGGCGGTCTTCGGGTCCAGGGTGGTGGCGGTCACGGTGGTGCTCCTGTGGCTCGGGAGTGGAAACGGCTCGGGAGTGGAAACGGTTCGGGGGAAACGGTTCAGGCACGTATGCGCAGGGCGCGGTCGGTGACGGTCAGGACGATCAGCAGCAGGCCGAGGACGACGGAGACCGCTGCCATGAGGTGGAGCCCGCCGTCGCTCGCCGACCGCCCGTAGGCGAGGGCGATCAGGCTGGAGGCGGTGATGGCCCCGATGTACTGGGCGGTGCGCTGGAGTCCGGCGGCGGAGCCGATGCTCTCGGGCGGGGCGTACGACTGGACGGCGGCCTGGTTGCTCGTACCGATCAGCCCCTGCGGTATGCCGAAGCAGGCCCCGGCGAGCAGCAGTACGGCAAGCGGGGTCGAGCCGGAGAAGAACGCCAGCACCCCGGCGCCGACGGTGAGCAGCACACAGGCCAGGGTGAGCGGACCGCGGATCCCCTTCGTACAGGCGCCGAGCAGCGAGCAGGCCAGCGCGGCGAGCGACATCGGCAGCATCAGCAGTCCGGTGTGCCCGGAGGAGTAGCCCCGTACCTCCTCCAGCCACTGCGTGTAGCCGTACATCACGCAGTAGATGAGCAGGTAGCTCACCCCGTGGCGCAGATACGTACGGGCGAGCGCCCCGTTGTCCGCGAGCATCCGCAGATCGATGAAGGGCCGGGGACTGCGCAGCTGCCACCACACCAGGCCGCCGGTCAGCACGGCGAACGGCGCGAGCAGCCACCACAGGGGATGGGAGAGATCGAGCAGGAAGACGACCAGCACGGTGAGCGCGGTCGAGAAGAGGCCGATGCCGAGCGGGTCCAGGTCGAGCTTCGGCACGCTGCCGTCGGCGGCGCGCCCGCGCGGCGGGTCCGCCGGGATCCAGAGCAGTGCGGACCCGAACGCGAGGAGCGCGACGGGCACGTTGACGGCGAAGATGCCGCGCCAGCCGACGGCCATGACGAGCAGCCCGCCGAGAGTGGGTCCGACGGCGGCGCTGCCGAGCGCGGCGAAGGAGAGCCGGGCCAGGACAGGACGCGGGGTCGCGCGGCCGATCCGCCGGGACTCGTCGCGCAGTACGGCCATGGCGGCCGGATACGCCGCCGACGTACCGATGCCGAGCAGCAGCCGGGAGACCAGGAGCTGCCCGAAGTCCGGCGCGAACGCGCCGACCAGGCCGGATGCCATCACGACGATCAGCCCGGCGAGGAAGACGCGGCGGGGACCGAGGACATCGGCGAGCCTGCCGAGTACGGGCTGGGCGACGGCACTGGCGAGATAGAGGACCGAGATCAGCCAGGCGGTGTCGGCGGCACCGATGCCGAAGTGGTGCCCGATCGCCACCAGGGCCGTGGAGATCATCGTGGTGTTGAGCGGGTTGAGCAGGGAGCCGATGAGGAGCGGGGCGGTGAGGCGGGCGCTGAATCCCGGGGCGGGTGTCGGTGTGGACGTCCGCGCCGGCGTGGGCGTCGCCGTCCCTGCCGGCGCCGGCACCGTCCCGCGTATCGCCGGCGCGGGCGCCTCGCGGCCGGTCGGCTCCCGGCCGGAGGGCCGGCCGGTCACTTCCCGACCAGTCGGTCGATCAGCTCGGCCGCCTCGGCGACCGTGCGGCGTTCGGCCCCGTCCAGCTCGGCGGCGATGGCCTCGGCGAGCCAGTTGTGCTTGGCGGCCCGGACCGCGGCGAGCGTGGTGCGTCCGGTCCCGGTGATCGATATCACCGACTTCCGGCCGTCGGCCGGATCGGCCGCCCGCTCGACGAGTCCCTGGCTCTCCAGCGCACCGAGAGTCAGCCGCATGGACTGCGGACGCACGTACTCGGCGCGGGCCAGCGCGGCCGTGGTGGCCGGGCCCTCGTCGTCCAGCCTGGCGAGCACCGAGCGCTGGGTCGGCGTGAGCAGGCTGTCCGACGACGTGGTGCGCAGCCGTCGCAGCAATCGGCTGACCGCGGCGGTGAGCTGCGTCGCCAATTGCTCGGCGGTCGGCTCGGCGCGAGGGTCCGCGGATCGGGCTTCGGTCGGTTCCGGCATGCCTTCATCGTAGAAGATGCACAGGCCACCTTGCAAGGTTACCTGTCTGTTTTTGCGTGGTCTTGCCCGTCGAGCAGCCAGCGATCTAGGGTGAATGCGCTTTCAAAAGAGGTTCGGTACATGCAACAGCAGGTACTTCGGTACGGAAGAAGAAGCGGACGGTCGGTCGAGTGAGCGCCCCAACGGTGTACGACGTCGCCGAGCGGTCGGGCGTCTCCATTGCCACGGTCTCGCGGGTCTACCGCACCCCCGATTCGGTGCGCGCCCAGACCCGTGAGCGGGTCCTCGAAGCCGCCCGGCAGCTCGGCTACGTGCCCAGCGGTAACGCCCGGGGCCTGGCCAGCCGGACCACCGGCGTGCTCGGCCTCTGCTTCCCCGACATGGCCGATCCCGACGCCGAGGCCGACGCGGAGGCCGACAGCGACGCCGACGACGCGGTGATGCTCTACTCCGACCAGATCATCCGCGGCATGGAGCGGGCGGCACGCCGGCACGGCTACGCGCTGCTGATCGCCGCCTCGCTGGAGGGCGGACCGGAGAGCGTGGCGAAGGTCGCGGGACGGGTCGACGGCTTCGCCGTGCTGGCGCGGACCGTGCCGACCGAGGACCTCGAAGTGATATCGCGCCGGCTTCCGGTGGTGATGCTCGCCGGACCGCGCGAGATCGACCACCTCGACCACATCGTCGTCGCGAACGCCGACGGGGAGCGCGAACTGGCCCGCCATCTGATCGAGGACCACGGGCTGCGCAGACTCGCGTTCGTCGGCGGCGAAGCCGACTCGCCGGACGCCGAGGCTCGCTTCCTGGGCTTCCAGGAGGCATGCCGCGACGCCGGACTGCCGGTGCCGGACGAGCCCGACCTGCGGGCCGAGCTGATGACGCAGGCCGAGGGCGCGCGGGCCGCGGAGGCGCTGCTCGACCGGCCCGGCGAACGGCCTCAGGGGGTGCTCTTCGCCAACGACCAGATGGCGGTGGGCGCGCTGCGCGCACTGGAGCGGCGCGGGGTGCGCGTCCCGGAGGACATCGCGGTGACCGGTTTCGACGGGATTCCGCTCAGCCGGATCGTACGGCCGCCGCTGACGACCGTACGCCAGCCGATCCGCCAACTCGGCGAGCAGGCCGTCGAGTTGCTGGTACAGCGCCTGGGCGACACCGGGCGCGAACCGGTGTCGCTCATGCTTCCGGTATCGGTGATCCGCCGCGCCAGCTGCGGCTGCGGCTGACGGGAGCGGCCCGCCCGGCGGCCCTCAGAGCCGGTCGGGTGACCTCCGACCGGGCGGCCACGCCCCGGCACACGCCTCCCGCGCTGTCGTCGGTCGCCGACGCTCCCTCCCCGAGCTCTCAGCCGCGTTCGAGCAGAGGAGACCCCGTCCGACTCCCTCCTCCGCCTCGAAACCACACGCACCGGACCACGCCCGCCATCCGATCCGAGGCCACCCGACAGGCCCTCAGGCCCGCCCCAGCCGCTCCCCGAAGAACCGCCGACGGGCCGCCTGGAGCCCGGCCACCTCCGCCGCCGTGCCCTCGTGCTCGAAGTGCCCCGCGCTCAGCACCAGCAGATCGTGCTCACCGGCCAGCGCGTTGTGCACGGCGAACTGTCCCGGCGGCGGCACCGAGGGGTCGAAGAGCGCCGCGGCCACAAGCGTGGGTATCTCCAGCCGCGTCGCGGCCGTGGCGGCGTCGAAGTACGACAGCACCTCGGTGACCTCGGGGTGATCCTGGCGGTACCCCCGCACCGACTCCCCGCTGCCGGTGCACGGCAGGGTGAGCCGCAGCGGATGGTTGCCGAAGGTCGGCACCGTCAGCTGCGCGGCCCCGAACCGGTCGTCCCAGGGCATCGCCAGCGCGCCGAGTCCGCCGCCGAAGCTCTCCCCGAGGTATCCGAGCCCCGGGCCGCCCGGCTCCGGCGCCAGTTCCGGCACCAGCTCGCACAGCGCCGACGCCGCGCACCACAGGTCCGCCACGCAGTCGCCGATGACATACGTGTCGCGCGACTCGATGCCGTGCAGCACATGCGCGGCGGACATGTCGGGGATGCCCGGGTGCAGGCCCCGCGTCCCCATGCCCCGTACACACGGCAGGATCGCCGCGGCCCGGGGCAGCGGCAGCGGCACATCGGGGCCCGGCTCCTGCCGGCCGCCGTAGCCGTGTCCGATGACGAATCCGTACTCCGCCGGGCCCTCGACGGGCAGTGCCACCCAGCCGCCGAGCCGCACCCCGCCCACCGAGGTGAAGGTCACACCGTGGATCCGCACCCCGTCGCGCTCCTCCTCCGGCGGCCCGAGCTCCGGCTCCGTGGCGACCTTGCGGGCCTCCGCGTAGCGGGCCTGCCAGAAGGTGTCGAAGTCGTCCGGAGCGGCGGGAGCGGGGACGTCCAGCAGGTCCTGGAGCGTGTGCCCGTACGCCGGGTCGAAGGGGAAATCGTGTTCGAACGAAGCCATGGACCCGACCGTATCGGCCGCGCCCGCGGCGGTACAGGCCGTTGATCATCATGTGGACCTCAGCGAAATCGGTCACATCATCCACAATTTCGCAAACAGCGCACTTACCGTGCCAAGTTGAACATTCAGATGTCCAGCACGTTGCACGAGTGTGACCTAGCACCCTCTTGCGGATTCCTGAATCTCTGTCGCAGAGTGATGTATGCGCTTACAGGCAGCGCATACATCCGGATTGCTCGAGGAGGAGCCCTCCATGTCCCGCACCGCCAGAAACGCCTCGATCGGTATCGCAGTCACGGCTGCGCTCACTCTCGGTCTCACCGCGTGCGGCAGCTCCGGTGGCGACGACGTCGCCGCGGACAAGAAGCAGACGATCACCGTCTGGGCCATGGGGGCCGAGGGCGAGAAGCTCGCGGATGTGGCCAAGGAGTACACCAGGGCCAACCCGAACGTGACCGTGAAGGTGACCCCGGTCGGCTGGGACGTCGCCCACCAGAAGCTGGTCTCCGCGGCCGCCGCCGGCACCCTGCCGGACGTGGCGCAGATGGGCGGCAGCTACATGGGCGAGTTCGCCGAGCTCGGCGTGCTGGAGCCGGTCGACACCAAGACGTTCGACGAGAAGGACTTCTTCCGGTCCGGCTGGCAGCAGGGCGAGGTGGACGGCAAGGCGTACGGCGTGCCGTGGTACGTCGACACCCGCGTCCTCTACTACCGCACCGACCTGGCCGAGAAGGCCGGCGTCAGCAAGGCTCCGACCAACTGGAAGGAGATGCAGGACCTCGCCTCGGCCTACCAGAAGAAGGCCGGAACCAAGTGGGGCCTGTCCATCCAGCCGAGCGGCCTGGACACGGTGCAGAACTTCTACTCCTTCCTCTACTCGGCCGGCGGCGAGATCGTCAACGACAAGGGCGAGGTCGTCATCGACAGCCCCGAGGCCGTCAAGGCGCTCAAGGAGTACGGCTCGTACTTCGACAAGGGGCTCTCCAACAAGTCCGTGCAGCCCGGCTACGACGTGGTGAAGGACTTCGGCAACGGCCGTGTCCCGATGTTCTTCGGCGGCCCCTGGCACGTCACCCTGCTGAACGAGGGCCAGCCGCAGATCAAGGGCAAGTGGGCGGTGGCCAACGTGCCCGCCGACAAGTCCTCCGTCTCCATGGCCGGCGGTTCCTCCCTGGTCGTCTCCAAGGACAGCAAGCACAAGGCCGCCGCCACCGAGTTCATCAAGTACCTGACGGACACCAAGGGCCAGGCCGACTGGTACAAGCGGACCAAGGACCTGCCCGCCAACACCGCCGCCTGGACCTCCGGCGACCTCGCCGACGACGCCAACCTCCAGGTCTTCAAGAAGCAGATGGACACCGCCAAGTCCTCGCCCTCGCTGTCCAACTGGACCGAGATCACCGACAAGGTCGACCAGGCCATCGCCAAGGTGACCCAGGGCAAGGCGTCCGCCGAGGACGCGCTCAAGACGGCCCAGTCCCAAATCGAAGGCCTCGTGAAGTAGGAGTCATGCGCACCATGACCTCAAAGGCCGCGGAGTCGGCCAAGGTGCAGGCCGGGCCGGGGGGCTCCACGCCCCCGGCCACCGGGCCCGCGGGTCGCCGGGGTGGCAGGAAGCCCTCGATGGGCGTGCAGAACGTGGCCGGCTGGCTGTTCTCCACTCCCTTCCTCGTCCTCTTCCTCGTCTTCATGGCGTTCCCGATCGTCGCCACGCTGGTGATGAGCTTCACCGACTTCGGGCTGCGCAACGTCACGCACCCGCTGGACGCGAACTTCATCGGCTTCGAGAACTACGTCAATCTCTTCAGCGACGACAAGTTCCTCAAGTCGCTGTTCAACACGGCGTACTTCGTGGTGATCGGTGTCCCCCTGACCATCTTCCTCGGGCTCGTCGTCGCCGTGCTGCTGAACAACGGCATCGACCGGGCACGGACCTTCTTCCGTGTCGGCTTCTACGCGCCGGTGGTCACGACCATCGTCGCGGTCGCCGTGGTCTGGCGGTTCGTGCTCGACCCGAGCGACGGGCTGATCGCGGGGCTCTTCTCCGAAGTGGGCCTCACCTCACCCGACTTCCTGGGCTCCGAGAAGCTCGCCATGCCGTCGATGATCGCGATGGCCGTCTGGCGCAACCTCGGGACGGTCATGGTGCTCTTCATCGCCGGTCTGCAGGCCATCCCCACCGAGGTGCGGGAGGCCGCGCGGCTGGACGGTGCCGGTGTCTGGCAGGAGTTCAAGGGCATCACCGTGCCCCTGCTGCGGCCCACGCTGCTGTACGCCACGGTGATCACCACCATCGGTTACCTCAATGTCTTCGAGGAGCCGTTCGTGATGACCCAGGGCGGTCCCTCGGACTCCACGCTCACCGTCTCGCTGAACATGTACCGCGAGGGCTTCAACTTCTTCCACATGGGCTATGCGAGCGCCATGGCGTATGTCCTCTTCGTAGTGATCATGGGCATCACGGTGCTGCAGCTCCGACTGCTGAAGGACAACACGAAATGAGCGCCACCAGTGCACCGGGCGCCGTCTCGACGGCGCCGTCGAAGGAGCCCGGGGACACGCGGCCGGCCGGGGCGCAGTCCAGGCCGAAGAAGGCCCGCAACCCCCGGCGCCCGCTCGTCTACGTCCTGCTCTCGGTCGGTCTGCTGGTCATGTCGGCGCCGTTCCTGTGGATGGCCCTCTCGGCCTTCAAAACGCCAGCGGAGCTGACGGCCAGCCCGCCCGTGTGGATCCCGACCGAATGGACCCTGGAGAACTTCCGGGACCTGCTCGACAAGCTCGACCTGCCGCTGTACTTCATGAACTCGGTGATCGTGGCGGTGCTGGTCACCGTCTCGAACCTGGTGTTCTGCTCGATGCTCGGGTACGCCCTGGCCAAGCTGAACTTCGCCGGCCGCAACAAGATCTTCGGCCTGGTCCTCGGCGCCCTCATGGTGCCCGGCAACCTGATGCTGCTGCCGCTCTTCGTGCTGATGAGCAAGCTGCACCTGATCGATTCGTACGCCGGTCTGGTGCTGCCGTTCGCCGCCGGGGCCTTCGGTGTCTTCCTGATGCGGCAGTTCATGCAGTCGATCCCGGACGAGCTGCTGGAAGCGGCCCGGATGGACGGCGCCGGTGAGTGGTACATCTTCTGGCGGATCGTGATGCCGCTGGTGAAGCCCGCGCTGGCGACGCTTTCGATCTTCACGTTCCTGGGGTCCTGGAACAACTTCGTCTGGCCGCTCATCGCGACCAACGACCCCGACAAGTACACCCTTCCGGTCGCCCTGGCCACCTTCGCCACCGACCCCAACAAGGCGGGCGGATCCAACGGCATGCTGATGGCCGGGTCCCTGCTGGTCGTCCTGCCCGTCGTGGTCCTGTTCATCGCGCTCCAGCGGCACTTCACCCAGGGCATCGCCACGGCGGGCATGAAGTAGGCCGCCCCACCGAAACGTACGAGGCCGCGCCCCGCACTCCGCCGGCCACACCCCTTCACGCACCAGAAAGACAGTTTGCGATGACTCACACCCAGGTCCCGTTCCCCGAAGGCTTCCTGTGGGGCGCCTCCACCGCCGCCCACCAGATCGAGGGCAACAACATCAACTGCGACTGGTGGGTCAAGGAGCACGCCGAGGGCACCCACATCCAGGAGCCCAGCCTGGACGCCTCCGACAGCTACCACCGCTGGCACGAGGACATGGACGCACTGGCCGGTCTGGGCTTCACCGACTACCGGTTCTCCATCGAGTGGGCGCGCATCGAGCCCGTCGAGGGCCGGTTCTCCCGGGCCGAGCTCGCCCACTACCGCCGGATGGTCGACGGCGCGATCGAGCGCGGCCTGCGCCCCATGATCACCCTGCACCACTTCACCGTGCCGCAGTGGTTCGAGGCGCGCGGCGGCTGGACCGCCGAGGGCGCGGTCGAGCTCTTCGCCCGCTACGTCGCGGCCTGCGCGCCGGTGATCGCCGAGGGTGTCAGCCACGTCTGCACGATCAACGAGCCGAACATGATCGCCGTGATGGCCGGCCAGGCCAAACGGGGCGACAACAGCTTCCCGCCCGCCGGGCTCCCGACCCCCGACGACGAGACGACCGAGGCCGTCATCGCCGCGCACCACGCGGCCGTCAAGGAGGTCCGGGCGATCGACGCCGGCATCCAGGTCGGCTGGACCATCGCCAACCAGGTCTACCAGGCCCTGCCCGGTGCCGAGGAGGTCGCCGCGGCCTACCGTCACCCCCGCGAGGACGTCTTCATCGAGGCCGCACGCGGCGACGACTGGATCGGGGTGCAGTCCTACACCCGGACCAAGATCGGCCCCGAAGGTCCCATCCCGACGCCGGAAGACGCCGAGCGCACCCTCACGCAGTGGGAGTACTACCCCTCCGCGGTCGGCCACGCGCTGCGCCACACCGCCGAGGTGCTCGGCAACGACGTGCCGCTGATCGTGACCGAGAACGGCATCGCCACCGACGACGACAACCGCCGCGTCGACTACTACACCGGCGCGCTGGACGAGGTCGCGTCCGCGCTGGAGGACGGCCTCAACATCCAGGGCTACCTGGCCTGGAGCGCGCTCGACAACTACGAGTGGGGCTCCTACAAGCCGACCTTCGGCCTGATCGGCTGGGACCCGGAGACCTTCGAGCGTCTGCCCAAGCCGTCCGCCGTCTGGCTGGGCGAGATGGGCCGCACGCGCGCGCTGCCGCGCATCGCCGACTGACGTCGGCCCCCCCGACCGGGAGCGACCTGACCGCTCCCGCCCGTACGGGAACCGGCGGCACCTGACGGGCGCCGGTTCCCGTACAGCCGGGCCCTGTCCGGCCCCGATCCGCCGGACAGGCCCTTCGCCCGCGTGGGCGCCGCACGTATCCAGCCCCGCCCACGTGCGGCACCCACGCGGGTGCCGTACGCACGGCACGGCGTCCCACGCCCTCGGAGCCAGTCGGGTGACCTCGGATCGGATGGCGGACGCGGTCCGGTGCGTGCGATTCCGAGGCGGAGGAGGGAGTCGACGCAGAGCGTCGGCGACCGACGACGACGCGGGAAGCGTGCGTGCCGGGGCGTGAACGCCCGGTCGGAGGCCATCCGACAGGCTCTCAGTCACGACCGACGAACGAAATCCGCCCACCGCCCACAGTCGGTGGCTCTTCTTCGAGGGGTTCTGATGGACCGTCGCACGTTTCTCACCGCCGCGGGAACAGGGGCTGCCGCCCTGTCCCTCGGAGCCGTATCCGTGCCTTCCGCAGGCGCCGCGCAGCCCGGACAGTCCGCGCAGGGCCCGGACACGGCACTGCTCCGGCGCTGGTTCCGCGACACATACCGTTCGATCGAGGCGATGACGACCGACTTCGGTCTCGCCGTCGACAAGATCGACGTCAGCGGCCCCGGCGCCCCCGTGCAGTCGCGCCAGACGTCGCCCACCAACATCGGCTGCGGCCTCTGGTCGACCGTCGCCGCGGCCGGGCTCGGCGTGATCGACGACGCCACGATGCGGCGCCGGCTGGAGCACACCGTCCGGGCCGTCGAGAAGCTGGAGCGCCACCACGGATTCTGGCTCAACTGGTACGACGCGCACGACGGTTCGGTCCTGACCGAGTGGCCCGGCACCGGCGACCCGGTGCGTCCGTTCCTCTCCTCCGTCGACAACGCCTGGCTGGTCACCGGTCTGCGCATCGCCGCCGACGCCTCCCCCGCCCTGCGTCCCCGTGTCGCCCGCATCCTGGCCACCGCCGACTGGTCCTATTACTACACGCCGTACGACCCGGCCGACCCGGTCGCCGGGCCCGGCCAGCTGCGCGGCGGGTTCTGGACCGACACCGAGGAGCCCACCGGCCACCACTACGGCGCACTCAACACCGAGCCGCGCATGGCCAGTTACCTGGGCATCGCGGACGGCTCCCTGCCCTCCGACCACTACTGGCACCTGCTGCGCACGATGCTCCCCGAGCACGGGCAGGAGCAGTACCCGCAGGGCAGTTACGTCGCCATGGACGGCGTACGCGTCTGGCAGGGGCACTACACCCACCGCGGCCGGAAGATCGTGCCCAGCTGGGGCGGGTCGATGTTCGAGGCCCTGATGGTGCCGCTGTTCGTGCCGGAGCCGGAGTGGTCGCCGCGTTCCTGGGGCCTGACGCACCAGCGCTATGTCCGCAGCCAGATCGAGCACGGCATGGAGGAGGCGCGGTACGGGTACTGGGGCTTCTCCCCCGCGAACATCCCCGAGGGCGGGTACCAGGAGTACGGGGTCGACGCGATCGGCATGCAGGTCGACGGCTACGCCTCCAACACCGACCGCACGTACACCACGGACGGCGCGCCGCTGCCGCCCCCCTCGGCGTTCACCAACGGTGTGGTCACCCCGCACGCCTCCTTCCTCGCCCTGCCCTACGCGCCGGACGAGGCGATCGCCAACCTGCGGGCACTCGACCGCGACTTCGGCGCCTACCACGACGGCTACGGATTCCGGGACTCCGTCAACGTCGGCACCGGCCGGGTCAGTGACTACATGCTCGCTCTCGACCAGGGCATGATCGCGGCGGCGCTGGCCCAGGCGATCCGCCCCGGCCTGCTGCAGAAGCCGTTCCGGACCGGCGGATTCCAGTCGAGGGTGCGTCCGCTGCTCGCCAAGGAGCGGTTCTCCATCTGATCCGCGTCGCGGCGACGGCCGCGCCGGCGTGCGCGGAGAGGGTCGGGCCCGTCCGGTACGCCGCCCGGTCGCCCTTCCGCCCCGCGGCGCCGGCGCGGAAGGGCGACCCCGCGCGGTTCCCGCGGCCCGCGCGGCCGGACCGCGACCGCGGCCGCGGCCGTCCGTGTTGTTGCCGGTTCCGGGGCGGGGCCCGGTCGCCGGGTCGCGGGCGACCGGGTGTGGACATAGCCTCGCAAAGGTGACGCCGCTCGTGACCCGCACCCGGCTGTCCCCACCGGGCCGGGCCCTTCTCGCCGTGCTGCTGACGGTGTGCTGGCCGGTCCTCGGCACCGCGTCGACCGCCCGCGCCGACGATCCCGTCACCCTGCCCCGGGAGGGACGGATCACCGGCCGGGTGGCGGCGCTCGGGGACCGCGAGGACCGGGTCACGGCGGCACTCGACCGGCTGCACGACAGCCGCACCCCGCTCTTCGTGGTGTACGTACGCGACTTCTCCGGCCGCTCCGCGCAGAACCGGGCCGACCGGACGGCCGACGGGAACGGCCTCGGCCGCGACGGCGTCCTGCTCGCCGTCGCCACCCACGACCGGCCGTACGCCCACACCGTCGACCAGGGCTCATGCCTCACCGGCACCCGGCTCCAGGACGTGGCGAGCACGGCCTTCGAGCCCGCGTTCGGGAAGCACGACCGGGCCGGTGCGGCGATCGGCGCCGCGAGCGGGCGCCTTGCCGTACCGGTCGGCAGGGCCGTGCCCACCCCGACGGTCACGCCCGGCGCCCCCGATCCGGGAACCGGGAATCCGAGCGGGACGAGTGCCGTGGACCTGATCCTGCCGGTGGTCGTCGTCGGCGGCGCGGCGGTGGTCGCCGCTTACGCGTACACCCGGCGCAGGTGGCGCGCCACGACCCGCACCACGCCGGGTGCGACCGGCCGGGGCCCGGGACCCGCCGGACCGGGCGGCCCGGCGGGCCGGCCGCCCCCGTTGCCGGAGCTGGACGGCCGGGCGCAGCGGACCCTGGTGGACACCGACGACGCGGTCCGCACCAGCGAGGAGGAACTGGGCCACGCCACCGCGCAGTTCGGCGAGGAGGCCACGGCCCCCTTCACCGAGGCCGTCGACTGTGCCAAGGGCGAGCTGACAGCTGCGTTCCGGTTGCGCCGGCAGCTGGACGACGCCCTTCCCGGGGACGACGCGACGCGGCGCCGGATGCTGGACGAGATCATCGGCCGCTGCACGGACGCCAACTCCCGCCTCGACGCCGTGTCCGAGGACTTCGACCGGCTGCGCGGGTTGGAACGCGACGCCCCGCAGGCCCTGGTCACGGCCGAGACCGCGTTCCGCGCGCTCGCCGCTCGCGTACCCGCCGCCGAGGCCGCTCTGACCGCGATGCGCGGCCGGTACGCGGACTCGGCCTCCGCGCCGGTCGGCGGCGCCGTCGAACAGGCCAAGGACCGGCTCGTCCTCGCCACGTCCCGTCTCAATCGCGCCCGGCAGTGCGTGGACACGGGGAACAACGTCGCGGCGGCGGGGCACGTACGGGCCGCCGAGGGCGCCGTCGACCAGGCGACCGTCCTCGTCGACTCCGTGGACCGGCGGAGCCGGGAACTCGCGGAGGCGGCGGACCGGCTGTCCACCGCGCTCTCCGGGACACAGACCGACCTGGCCGATGCGGGCGGGCTCCTCGAAGGCACCGCCGAGGGCGTCTCGACGGCGGACCTACGGGGCCGGATCGCGCGCGCGACATCGGTGCTCGACGACGTACGGGAGGCGATGGCGGCCGGTCCGTACGACCCCATCGACGCGCTGCGCAGGGTGGAGGAGGCGGACACGGCACTCGACGAGGCGCTGGCCGGTGCTCGCGAACGGGAGCGGGGCGACCGGCGGGCGCGCTCCCTTCTCGACCAGGCCACGTTCACCGCGCGTTCGACGACCGCCGCCGCCGCCGACTACGTCACCACCAACCGCGGAGCCGTGGGCAGCCGGGCCCGGACCCGGCTCGCGGAAGCCCAGCGGCGGCTCGACCGGTCCCGTGAACTGGCCGGAACCGACGATCCCCGGGGCGCACTGGCCCAGGCGCGGCAGGCCGACTCCCTGGCCGGGCAGGCCCGGAGCCTGGCCGAACAGGATGTGCGCGGGTACGGAGGCCGGGGCGGTGCGGGCGATGTGCCGGGAGGAGGTGGCGCGGTCGGTGGTGCGGTGCTCGCAGGCATCGTCCTCGGCGGGCCCCTGGGCGGCGGTCCGGGCAGTTTCGGCGGCGGGGGCACCCGCGGCCGACGCGCCGGCGGTGGCCTTTGAGGTGGCTGTCCGGGGCATTCGATCCCCGGTGTGGCCCGTCCGGCTCGCCCCGGGCCGGGCCGGGTGCTCACTCGCTTGCCCGTTCGTGTCAGCGGAACAACGGCATGCGGGCGTGGTGAGGTGGTGCGGGCGGCTGCGACAGTGGCCGGCGGTGTGACGCCTTCCGGTCAGGTCGAGATGGGGAGCATCCATGCACGGCGTGCTCAGATCCGTGGCAGTGGCGGCCAGTGCGGTCTGCGCGCTGCAGGGTCCTGCGGTGACTCCGGCCGGTTCCGCCGCTGTGCCTCGTCCCGCGCGGGCTGCCACGGACGCGCGCGGCGGGGGAGACGGCACCCCGATCACACGCCTGCACACACCCCCCACCGGCACGTCGCTCGCATCTCCCGCCCGCAACACCCTCTACGCCTGCCAAGGGGGGACCCTCACCCGGCCCGACCGCCCGTGGATCGACGCGCACGGCGTGATCGACGTGCTCAAGCGCCCTTTCGTGTCGGGGACCATGCACTGGCACCGCGCACTGCGGGTGACGACGACCGCGACCAAGAGGCGCTTCGAGGGGAACGGGCTCCCGGATCATTCCACCGGGCGCTTCCCCGTCCAGAAGGGCACCCCCGCCTACAAGTACTACGCGGAGATTCCCGCGCACGGGTACCCCAACGCCGCCGCGATCCCCATCAAGCCGTGGAACCTCGACGTCACGGTGCCGCGCGATCCGACCGTCGCGGCGAAGCCCACGTGCATCGACCAGCTGACGACCGGGATGGCTCTGGCCGGCGGCACCTTCCACCTGGAGGTGGCCACCGACGCCGAGGACCGCCCGGTCGACCCCAACGCGGCCCTGCCCCTCGACCGCTGCTGGGGCCATCCGTACCAGACGCAGTACCACTACCACGGCCCCTCGCAGACCTGCTTCGGCAAGGCTTCGAGGGGGCCCGCGAACGCCCGTGCCCGGCACTCACCGCTCGTGGGATACGCCATCGACGGCTTCGGGATCTACGGGCCGCGCGGCAGGGACGGAAGGATCGTCAGAAACAGGGACCTGGACGTCTGCCACGGTCACACACACGCGATCTCATGGGGCGGCAAGAAGGTCGTCATGTACCACTACCACCTCAACGGAGAGTATCCGTACTCCATCGGATGCTTCCGGGGGAAGCCGGTGACGGTCCCCGGGTCCGGGCACGGCTGGTGCCATCAGTGGAAACCGGCTCCGGCCGCCGCCGGGACCGGCGTGGGAAGCCCCGGCAGGCGGAGGGGTCGGCCGACGCCTGCCTCCTGACCCCTTCCTCAGAACATGCTCAGCAACTGCTCCACCGTGGGCTCGGCGGCCGGCTCCCCGTCGGGCAGCGCCAGTTCGAACCAGACGGTCTTGCCGCGCGGTGTCCGCCTCGACCCCCAGCCCACGCTCAGCAGCCCGACCAACTGCAGTCCGCGCCCGCCCTCGTCGGTGTCGCGGGCCCGCCGCCGCCGCGGCTGGACGAGCCCCGCGTCCCAGACCTCGCACACGAGCGTACGGTCGCGCAGCAGCCTCAGCCTGATCTCGCCCTCCCCGTACCGCAGGGCGTTGGTGACCAGCTCGCTGACCAGCAGTTCGGTGGTGTCCACCAGTTCGCCGAGGTCCCAGGCGAGCAGTTGGCCACGGGCCAGTTCGCGGGCGCGGCCGACGGAGCGGGGTTCACGGGGCAGCCGCCAGTCGCCCACCGCGTCGGCCGGGAGCCCCTGGATTCGGGCCATGAGCAGGGCGATGTCGTCCTCGCCGTGCCGGGTGTCGAGGGTGGTCAGTACGCGGTCGCAGACGTCTTCGAGCGGCCGTTCCGGTTCGACGAGCGCCCGGCGCAGGGCGGCCAGCCCCTCCTCGAGCGGATGGTCGCGGGACTCGACGAGGCCGTCCGTGTAGAGGGCCAGCAGGGAGCCCTCCTTCAGTTCGACCTCGACCTCCTCGAAGGGTTCGCCCCCCACACCTAGCGGCATCCCGGGCGGGACGTCGAGCATCAGGGCGGGTTCGCCCGGCTCGACCACGGCGGGGGGAAGATGACCGGCGTTGGCGAAGGTGCACCGCCGGGTGACCGGGTCGTAGACCGCGTACACACAGGTCGCCAGGTACACCTCGGAGAGGTCCACCTCGCGGGACTTGTGGGCGGCCCGCGAGGGCCACTGGGTGCCGCCGGAACCGCCGGAGGAGGTGCCGCCGGGAGTGCCGAGCCCTCGGGCGACCTCGTCGAGCGCGGAGAGCACCTCGGCGGGTTCCAGGTCCAGCAGGGCCAGGGTCCTCACCGCGGTGCGCAGTTCGCCCATGGCCACGGCGGCCCGCAGCCCGCGCCCCATGACGTCGCCGACGACGAGGGCGGTGCGGTGGCCGGGGAGCTCGATCACGTCGAACCAGTCGCCGCCCACCTCGGTGGCGGTGTTGCCGGGGAGGTAGCGGCAGGCGATGTCGAGGCCCGCGGCCACGGGGTCGCCGGGGGGCAGGAGGCTGCGCTGGAGGATCAGCGCACGCTCGTGTTCGCGCCGGTAGAGGCGGGCGTTGTCGATGCAGACCGCGGCGCGGGCGGCCAGCTCCGTGGCCAGCGCCCGGTCCCGCTCGCCGAAGGGTTCGCTGCCCTTGGTGCGGGAGAACTGGACGAGACCGACCACCGTGTCGTGGGCGACCATCGGCACGGCGAGCGTGGACTGCACGAAGCCGCGGTCGTCGCCGGGCACGTCCTCGACATGGCCGGTGCGCAGGGCGATGGCGCAGGGCGAGTTGTACGGGAAGCGGTGTACGGCGCCGAGCACGGGCGGCTCGCTGCCCGTGTCGCGTGCGCCAGTGCCCGCGGCGGCGGGCAGGGCGTCCGACACTGCGCTGGCGAGAGCGACGCGGCGCAGTTCGGCGGAGCCTCCGACGGACTCCTGGCGGAGCGAGTCCCAGCTGCCGGGAGGCGCGTCGTCGCCGGTGAGCAGCCCCTGGTAGAGGTCGACCGAGGCGAGGTCGCAGAAGCCGGGCACGGCGACATCGAGGAGTTCGCGGGCGGTGGTCTCCAGGTCGAGGGAGTTGCCGATACGGGCACTGGCCTCGTTGAGCAGGGCGAGATTGCGGCGGGCACTGGCGGCCTCGCGGGCGGCGATGTGCCGTCGGGTCACATCGGTGGCCAGTCCGGCGATGCCGATGGGGCGGCCCGACCCGCTGTGCACCCGGTAGAGGTTCATGGACCAGTGGCGGCTGACCGGGTCGCCTGGCGCGGTGCCGATGAGCTGGAGGTCGGTGACGGACGCGCCGGTCTCCAGCACGCGCTCCAGGGTGGCGGTGAGCCGGTCCGCCTCGGGACGGGCGAGGTAGTCGTCGACCGTACGGCCGCGATGGTCGGCTGCCTGCCCCCCGAAGACGGTGGCGAAGCGCTGGTTGGCGCGCACCACGGTGAGGTCGGTGCCGAACAGCACGAAAGCAAAGGGAGATTGGCCGAATATGGCCTGTGACGCGGCGAGATCCGTCTCGATGCGGCGCAGCGCGCGGACATCCACGACGATACAGATCGCGGCCCGTTCCCCGGTCTCCGTCCCGCTCGGCATCACATAGATCTCGGCGAGCCCGTGCACGGTGTCCTCGCCCGGCATCCGGAACGGGACGAGGCCCGTCCACTCCTTGCCGTCGAGGATCTCGCCGACCCGGCGGCGGCCGTCCACCCGCAGTTCGGCAGGCATGAACGCCTCGACCGGATCCAGGCCCACCGCTTCGTCCGCGGCAATGCCGAAGAGGCCGGCGGCCCGCCTGCTCCACTGCTCGATCAGGCCATCGGGGCCGATCGAGAAGGAGGCGACCCTGATGTAGTCATAGATCGAGCCAGGCGGGCTGCTCTGCCACACGATACTGCCCGCTGTCCCAGGTATTTCGCTCACGCGACCGTCCCCTCCAGCTCACACACCGGACCGGTCCTGCCCGCAGTATTCAGCACTACGGCCCCTACCGACACGGCGTTCACGATCACAGCACGGTCTCAGTCCCTTTCAGCCAGGTTCTGCCCGACCTCTGGTGATCGCTGTGCGTCCCACCCCACTCCTAACCAGGCAGGGCCAGCTCGAACCACACGGTCTTGCCGGTCTTTCCGCGTCTGGTCCCCCAGCGGCGCGCGGAACAGGCCACCAGCTGCAGCCCTCTGCCACCCTCGTCGTCCGGTCCCGCCATGCGTTCGGTGGGCGGATCCGGAAGCGGATCAGAGACTTCCACGAGCAGTCCGGGGCGGGTGGCGGGGCCGTCACCGTTGGGGTGGGGGCGCTGCAGCCGCACCCCGATGGGACCCGATGTGTACTGCATGGAATTGGTGACCAACTCGCTGACCAGCAGGACTGTCATGTCCCCCAGGGAGGCGTCGAGCCCCCAGCCGCGCAGCGCCTCATGGACGGCGTGCCGCGCGGAGCGCACTGCGCCCGGCTCAGCCGGAAAGGTCCACTCGGCGCAGTCGCCTTCGGTGTCGATCACGCCGATCACTTCCCAAGACCAGCAATGGGGAACGTCCTGTTTACGGGGGTTAATCAGCACATACCCGATATTTGGTGCGAACTATCGCGGCGACCGGCACGCGGGGCGTACGGGTGTACGGCCGCGCGCACGAACAGATGCACACGGGAAGAGGGGCGCACGGGGCGGCCGACACGCGCCGCCGGAATACATGTCAGCAGCACCGGGCCGGTGGGCACACCGACGCCCGGACCGGCTCATTCCAGCTCCCCCGACGCCTTCAGGTCATCGAAGAGCAGCTGATCGACCGGTGGAACCAGCGGGCGGTCCGCGTACGAGAACCAGGCCATCTCCTCGATCTCGCTGCTCACCGCCAACGTCCCCTCGTAGTCCGCGGTGTAGCAGCTCATACGGACCACGCCACCGCCCGGCAGATCGGGCACCTCGGCCTCGTAGGTGCCCACATGCACCGCGGTGCGCGGTTCGAGGAGCACGGTGAGCTCCTCCTTGATCTCACGGACCAGGGTCTCCAGATCGCTCTCCGCACCCTCCCGCTTGCCCCCGGGGATGTAGAAGACACCCTTCCCCCGTGGTCGCGCGCAGAGAATCCTGCCGCCCTCCACACGCACCCACGCCACCGTGTCGATCAGGACCGACATCACTCCACCTCCACCATCCGGAACCCACGCCAGGCAGGACCTTACGGCCTCGCCCACGACGGGCAGCGGCGTCGCGGCGCCTGGGACCTCCGCCTCCGGCGTTGTCGTCGGTCGCCGACGCTCCTTCCCCGAGCTCTCAGCTGCGTTCGAGCAGGGGAGACCCCATCCGACTCCCTCCTCCGCCTCGGATCCGAAGGCCCCGGACGCCGCTCCTACTCCCACTGCCCGTCGCGGGCGACGCCGTCAGCCATCGCGCCCCGCGGCGCCGGTGGCGCGAGCGGCGCGTGGCACGCCCAGGCGGAAGAGATCCGGCTCCTTCTCGGCCCGCACCGGCTCGCCCTCGCGACGGAAAAAGCCCGCCGGGCCGTCGAGGAAGACCCGCCGGCGGCGGAGTACGCCGGTCCGCTCGGCACGGCGGCGAGGTGGCACCCTCGCACGGATCACCACGTGCGGCACAGCGGCCCAACTCGCCCTCGCGTACGGCACGACGGGGTCGGGACCGCCCCGCATCCGCGCCGGAGCACCACGCCCCCGCCCACTCCCCCGCGAACGTTCTACGGCCGGGCCCGCGCCCCGACGCGCTCCACCCAGTAGAGCTGCTTGTGGCCATGGGTGTCGAGCTTGTCGGCGACCTTCTGGGCCTCGCCCTGTGTGGCATACCTGCCGACGCGGTAGCGGTTGCCGTTGTCGTCCTGCCGTATCACCAGCCATGGGAGATCGGCACCGTTGTCGGTCATTGCGCCCCTCCCGAGCATTGCGCCCCTCCCTCGAACGGCATGTACGTTTCTAAGGATCCCCAGGAAACCGCAGTACGCATATGCCGGACCCTACGCCTGACCTTCACGCAACGGATACGTAATTACACAAAGAGATACCGATCCGGCCATGAAAAAGGGGGCGCATCCAGCTGGATGCGCCCCCAGGGGGAGCCCTTCACCGATCAGGCGGGCGGGCACGAACGGCGATCAGGACCAGGACATGACAATCCCTGACGGTCGACGGTCGACTGCCGCTCGAGGCACCCGACGGGGCGTCGGTCCGTCGCACTCGAAGCCGGACCGCGCTCCTCGCACGCCGGTCACCTGACCGGAAGGTGGTAGGCGATCCGGAAGCGATCGGCGGGCACCACCACGTCCGCCGTCTCGACCGGGCGACCCGACGCGTAATACGTACGCTCGATCACCATCACCACATGGCCCGGAACACCACCGAGCGCCAGGAGCTCCTCCGCCAGCCCCGGACGCGCGCCGACCTGCTCGGCCACGTTGTCCACGACGACATCGATCGCGGCCATCCGCTCGACCACCCCGCATCCGCCCAACGGACCCTCCTCCGGCAGCATCACCGGCGTACGCCCCGTCACGGCGAGGGGTTCCCAGGAGGTGGAGAGCATCATCGGCTCCCCGGCCTCCCGGAAGGTGTACCGCGTACGCATCACCCGGTCGCCCGGTTCGATGCCGAGGCGTTCGGCGATCTCGGCGCTCGCGCCCTCCTGCTCACTGCGGGACTCCCACGTCCCGCGCACCCCTTCCGCCGTCTGCTCCTGACGGAACGGGCTGGCCCCGGCGCCCGGCCGGTAGCCGGAACGGGCGATCCGACGCGGGACCGGGCGCTCGCGCACATACGTGCCGGAGCCGGAGCGCCCCTCGACCAGCCCCTCGGCCATCAGCACCTTGCGCGCCTCCAGCGCGACGGTGTCCGAGACCCCGTACTCCTCGCGGATACGGGCCTGCGAAGGCAGGCGCGTATGCGGCGGCAGCGAACCATTGGCGATCTTCTCTCTCAGATCGCTCGCAACACGCAGATAGGCGGGCTGCTCACCGAAAGCCACAGGCCACTCCCAACAGATTGACAGTCTGCAACAGCCTGACAACCGTCGGTTGTGGATCGCAAGCACGGGCCAGAGTTTCACCCGAAGTGATGATTCGTCATGGCTGCGCGCATGTCCCGCCGACGGCGCCCGAGCCGCGCCCTCGGCACGGGCTTCGCCGCACCGACGGCCGGGCGCAGGCGTGCGGGGCGGCCACGGATGCGGCCGCCCCCCAATTGCCGGTCGGTCCAAGGGGTGTCCCGTGATCCCCGGTGGATCAGCGCGCGACGTCGAACGCGGTGCATCACAAGGCGGAGGGACGTCCGCACACCGGATGCATGCGGACGTCCCGACGACGCGGTGAGGTGCCGCAGCTGACGCTGCGCGCCCGCCAGGGGTTACGGGGCAGTCCTCAGAAAGCCGTCATCAGAACTGCAGGGCCCAGGAGTTGATCCGTCCGGTGTCGGCCGCCGCGTTGTCGCTGACCCGCAGCTTCCAGGTGCCGTTGGCCACCTCCGACGAGGCGTTCACCGTGTAGGTGGTGACCACGTCGTCGGCACTGCCACCCGTCCCGTAGGCCTTCAGGTTGTAGACCGAACCGTCGGGCGCGACCAGATCGATCTTCAGGTCGCCGGAGTAGGTGTGCGTGATGTCGACGGGCACGCTCAGTGCGGCCGGCGCGTTGCCGGTGACACCGGTGACGTTGATCGGCGATTCGACGGTGGAGTTGTCGCTGATGGTGTAACTCGTCGTGTTCTCGAACTTCTTGCCGGGCGGCGTGGTGGTGCCGCCGGCGACGTTCAGCAGCCGGTTCGGGGATCCCGTACCCGGGTTAGTCACCACTCCGGTACTGGCTGCGGCGACCAGTCCGGCGGAGACCTGCGCGGGGGTGTCGCTCGGGTGCTCGGCCAGATAGAGGGCCGCGGCGCCGGCGACGTGCGGGGTCGCCATCGACGTGCCGGAGATCGTGCTGGTGGCGCTGTCACTGCTGTTCCAGGCCGAGGTGATCGACGAACCCGGGCCGAAGATGTCCAGCACGCTGCCGTAGTTGGAGAAGCTGGAGCGGGCGTCCGTGCTGGTCGTGGAGCCCACGGTGATGGCCTCGGTGACCCGTGCCGGGGACTTCGTGGAGGCGTCGGTGGACTCGTTGCCCGCGGCGACGGCGTAGGTGATGCCGGACGCGATGGACTTGCGCACGGCGGCGTCGAGCACGGAGTCCGCACCGCCGCCCAGGCTCATGTTGGCGACGGCCGGCTTGACGGCGTTCGCCGTCACCCAGTCGATGCCCGCGACGACCTGCGCGGTCGTGCCGGAGCCGCTGTTGTCGAGGACCCGGACCGCGACGATCTTCGCCTTCTTGGCCACCCCGTACGCCGAACCGGCGACGGTGCCCGCGACATGGGTGCCGTGACCGTAGCCGTCCTGCGCGGTGTTGTCGTTGTCGATGGCGTCGTAGCCGTACGAGGCCCGGCCGCCGAAGTCGCTGTGGGTGATCCGGACACCGGTGTCGATGATGTACGCGGTGACGCCCTCACCCCCGTTGTCGGGGTAGGTGTAACTCTGGTTCAGCGGCAGGTTCTTCTGGTCGATCCGGTCCAGTCCCCACGAGGGCGGCGAGGGCTGGGTGCCGGAGACCGTGAAGGTCCGGTTCTGCACGACGGACTCGACGGCCGGGTCGGCGGCGAACTTCTTCGCCTGGGCGGCGGAGAGTTCGACCGCGTATCCGTTGAGGGCGGCGCGGTAGGTCTTCTTGATCTCGGCGCCGTACTGCTCGGCGAGCGCCCTGCCCCGCGCGGAGCCGGCGTCGGCCGCCGCTTCGTCGAGCGTGACGATGTAGCTGCCGCTGATGGTGCCCGGAGCACCCGCGTTCTCGATCCGGCCTTCCGCCGCCGTCCCGGCCGCGGTGGCGGGGAACGCCGCCGCGGTGGAGAGCATGAGGGCGGCACCGGCCATGACACTCGCCGCGGCGATTCTTCGACGCGCGTGGGGGGTGTGACGCATCACTGACATGTGAGGGGTCCTCCTCGTTTGCGGTGCTGGTGGGGGGTCCACCGGTGACATGGGTGGAGCGAGGCGGATCGAGGCGGAACGGGGCCGGCACGGTCCGGACCGGGTCGGGCCGAGCCGGACCGCATCGAGCCGCACCGATCACCATGGGCATGACAATCACTAACGTGGAATTCCGCGCCGCCCACGGCCCGTCCGACAGCGAAAGATTGACCGATCCTTGGCAATCCCACAAGGGTGCGTTGAGGTCTGCAATACCTTCGCCATCCGGCCGCCACACGCCTGACATGCTGGCGGGCATGACCATGTACATCTGCCCGCAGGACGGCACTCGCGCCGAAACCACCGCCCTCACCTGGTGTTGCCCGGTCTGCCGAGGTCCCTGGGACCTCGATTTCGAGGTCACCGATCCACCCCCGCTCAACTCTCTTGCGGAACGCGTCAATTCACTGTGGCGTTACGAAGAGGCGCTGCCCCTCGCCGCGCCCACGACCTCTCTCGGTGAGGGCCGCACCCCGCTCGTCCCGCTCACCGGCACGGTGTCGGCCAAACTCGACTTCCTGATGCCGACGCTCTCCTTCAAGGACCGCGGTGCCGTGATGCTCGTCGAACTGGCCCGCCGTCTCTCGCCCGAGCGTGTCGTCGCGGACAGCAGCGGCAACGCGGGCACCGCCGTCGCCGCGTACTGCGCCCGCGCCTCGCTCCCCTGCACGGTGTACGTACCCGAGGGGACGTCACCGAAGAAGACCGAGCAGATCCGGGCGCACGGCGCACAGCTGGAGATCGTCCCCGGCGACCGCGAGGCCACCGCGCTGGCGGCCCGTACCGCCGCCGACGCCCCGGGCACGTTCTATGCCTCGCACGTCTTCAACCCGTACTTCCTGCACGGCACGAAGACCTATGTGTACGAGCTGTGGGAGGACCTCGGCGGCCGGCTCCCGGACGCCCTGGCCGTACCGGTGGGCAACGGCACCCTGCTGCTCGGCGCGGCCCTGGCCACGGCCGAACTCCACGCCCTGGGCCTGATCGAGGAACGTCCGGCACTGATCGCCGTCCAGGCCGAGGCGGTGTCACCACTGGCCGCCGCCTTCCGCGCGGACGCGGACGCATTGCCCGACACCCCGCCCGGCGCGGCCGCCCCCACCCTCGCCGAGGGCATCGCCATCCCCCGCCCGCCGCGCGCTCGGGCCGTCCTGGCCGCGGTACGGGAATCGGGCGGCACCTTCCTCACGGTGACCGAGGATCAGATCCGGTCCGCGCAGCTGGACCTGGCCGCCCGCGGGTTCTACGTGGAGACGACGGGCGTCGCCTGCTGGGCCGCGGTCGGCGGCTGGAAGGACCGGAGCGTCGTCGTACCGCTGTGCGGCGCGGGCCTCAAGACGGGCCTCGCCGGCTGACGCGGGCCGCCCTCCCCGATCGGCCGTTCACCCGCGCGCCGCGCGCCGTGCCCCGTCGCCCGGCGCGCGCTTCCCTACCTTCGTACGGTGAGCCTCTCGCGCATCTGTCTCCTCACGTCCCTGACGTCCCTGACGTCTTTGGTCGCGGGCGCCCTGATCGCACCGCTGCCGCCCCTCTCGTACGCGGTCGCTCCCCTCCCGCCCACGTCCACCACCTGCGGCCGGGACACCGACCCCGCCTGGGCCCCGACCTCCACCCGGTTCGGCGGAGCCGACGGCTACGACCCCTACGTCGGCAACGGATATCTGGGACACCGCGTGCCCGCCGCGGGCGCCGGCTATGCCGCGTCGGGCGAGAAGACCGGCTGGCCGCTGTTCACTCCGCGCTACGACGGCGCCTTCGTCGCCGGCCTGTTCGGGCGCGAGAAGGACCTGGTGGCCGGCCGCGAGGTGATCGCCGCGCTGCCCAGCTGGACGACCCTCGACCTGCGCGTGGGCGACGAGACGTACGGCTCCGGCACCCCCACGGCCCGGATCTCGCGCTACCGCCAGACGGTGTTCCTGCGCTGCGGGCTGGTGCGTACGTCACTGCGCTGGACCACGGCCGACGGGCGCGCGACCGACCTCGTCTACGAGGTGCTCGCCGACCGCTCCGACGTGCACACCGGCGCCGTACGGCTGCGCATGACACCGCGCTGGAGCGGTACGGCGACCGTCACCGGCCGCCTGGACCCGCGGGGCGCACGCCGGATCACGCTCAAAGGCGACGGAACGTTCCGGACGCGGGGCACGGGAACGGCCGGCGCGATCGTCCAGACGCTGCGCACCGACGGACCGGGTCCGGCGCGCGGCAGGGCACCGGCACCCGGCACGCCCCGTCCGCACAGCGAGCTCCGGGTGCGCGCCGGGCGCATGTACTCCGTCGAGAAGTACGTCGGAGTCGACACCGCACTGACCTCGTCGGCCCCGCCCGCCGCCGCCCGTGAGGCGTCGGTGCGCGCGGCCCGGCGCGGCTGGTCCGGCGTCCTCGCGGCGAACGCCGCCGCCTGGCGGCGGGCCTGGGCGGCGGACATCTCCGTACCGGACAGTCCCGAGCTGCAGAAGTGGCTGCGGTCGGCGCAGTACGGACTGCTCGCCTCCACCCGGACCGGGTCTCGTGACAGCATCGCTCCGGCCGGTCTGACCAGCGACAACTATGCGGGCATGGTGTTCTGGGACGCCGAGATCTGGATGTATCCGGGGCTGCTCGCCACCCGCCCCGAGTCGGCCCGTCCGGTCGTCGAGTACCGGTACCGCACGCGCGGGGCCGCCCGTGCCAACGCCCAGAAGCTGGGATTCCGGGGGCTGTTCTACCCGTGGACGAGCGCGAGCAGGGGCGACCTCTGGTCCGAGTGCCAGAGCTGGAATCCCCCGCACTGCCTCACCCAGAACCATCTCCAGGGCGATGTCTCGCTCGCCGTCTGGCAGTACTACCTGGCGACCGGGGACCGCGACTGGCTGGCCGGTCACGGGTGGCCACTGCTCTCGGGCATCGCCGACTTCTGGGTCTCGCGGGCCACCGCCGACGACGACGGCAGCTACTCGGTCAAGGAGGTCGCGGGCCCGGACGAATACAGCAACGGTGTCACCGACGGGGTCTTCACCAACGCGGTCGCGGCCACCGCCCTGCGCAACGCCACGCGCGCGGCGCGGCTGCTCGGGCATCCCGCGCCGGCCAAGTGGACACGGGTCGCGGACGGCCTGCGCATCCCGTACGACCCCGAGCGGAAACTCTTCCTTCAGTACGCGGGCTACAACGGCTCGACGATCAAACAGGCCGACGCCGTGCTGCTGATCTACCCGCTGGAGTGGCCGATGGAGCCCGGCGCCGCGGCGGCCACGCTCGACTACTACGCCGTGCGCACCGATCCGGACGGCCCCGCGATGACGGACTCGGTCCATGCGATCGACGCCGCCGCGATCGGGGAGGCCGGCTGTGTGACGTACACCTATCTCCAGCGCTCCGTACGCCCGTTCATGCGCGGCCCGTTCGCCCTCTTCAGCGAGGCCCGGGGCGCGAAGTCCGGCGCGCAGGACCGGTTGTCGGGTCGCCCCGCGGACGATTTCCTCACCGGGAAGGGCGGATTCCTCCAGGTCTTCACGCACGGTCTGACGGGCCTGCGCCTGCGGGAGGACGGGGTGCGCCTCGACCCCCTGCTGCCGCCGCAGCTGGGCAGGGGCGTCACGCTGACGGCCCTGCGGTACCGGGGCAGTACGTACGACGTCGCGATCGGCCCGCTGACGACGACGGTCCGGCTGACCTCCGGTGCCCCGTTCACCGTCCACACCCCCACCGGTCCCCGTCTCCTCACCGGCACGCTGACCCTGCCCACCCGCCGCCCGGACCTCGCCGCGACGACGGACGCGGCCCGTTGCCGCCCGGCGACGGCGACCTCCGAGACGCCCGGCCTGTACGCGGCCGCCGCGGTGGACGGCAGCGCGGCCACGGCGTGGTCCCCGGACGGTGCGACGGGCGCGCTCACGGTGGACCTGGGGCGCACGGCCCCGGTGACCTCGATCGAGCCGGAGTGGACGGACGCCCGCTCGTCCTCGTACCGGCTGGAGACATCGGTGAACGGCACGGACTGGCAGCCCTACCGGTCGGGGGCGACGGCTCGTCGGGTGCGGCTGACGGTCACGTCGGAGGACGCGGAGAAGCCGGTGGGAGTACGGGAGTTGAGGGTCGCGCAGCCGTGACCGACGGCGCCCCGCGCGGTCGCCTCCCGGCCATCGGCCGTCCGAGCAGGATTCCGGCGAGGACCAGGACCGCCCCGCAGAGCTGCCTGGGGGTGAGCGCCTCGCCGGCGAGGGCGGTGCCGAGCAGTACGCCGGTCACCGGGTTGAGCAGTCCGACCAGTCCGACCGTGGCGGCGGGAAGGTGGCGCAGACCCGCGAACCAGGCGGCGAAGGCGAGCGCGGTCGCCACCACGGTGACGTAACCGAACCCGAGGACGGCCGGTCCGTCGAGCGCGGGCGGCGCGCCCTCGACCAGGGCGGCGAGAGGCAGCAGCAGGAGCCCTCCCGCGATCAGCTGCCAGGCGGTCGAGGCGAGTACGTCGACCTCGGCGCCCCACCGCTTGGCCAGGACGTAGCCGAGGGACGACATGAGCATCGCGGCGACGGAGGCGAGCACTCCGCGTACGTCGGTCGACGCCGTCCCGCCGAGCAGCATCAGGCACACCCCTCCCAGTCCGACGGCGGCGCCGGCCAGCGGCAGCAGGCGTGGGCGTTCGGCGAGCAGCGCCCAGGCGATCAGCATCATCACCATCGGCGAGGTCGCCATGACCGTCGACGCGGTGCTGGTCGGCAGCAACTGGGCGGCCACGTAGACGAGGGCGAAGAACCCGCCCATGTTGAGGGCGCCGAGAACGAGGGATTTCCACCACCAGGCACCCCGCGGCCGTTCCCGGCGCACGGCCAGGAGCAGCAGTCCCGCCGGCAGGGCCCTGATCGCGGCTCCGTACAGGGGGTGACCGGCGGGCAGATACGCGTGGGTGACGAAGTAGTTCGTACCCCAGGCAACGGGTGCGATCGCCGTGATCAGGACCCATCGAAAGGTAGCTTCCATGGAAGTTATTATGTCTTCCGAGGAAGCTACAGTGAAGTCATGCGCCCCGACACCACCGGACCCGCCTCCGCGCCCCCTCCCCCGCCGCTCGACCACATCGCCCGTATCCAGTCGGACTGGGCCAGGGAACGACCGGATGTCGACGTGAGCCCTCAGGGGGTGATCGGCCGGCTCCACCGCCTGGCCGGAATGCTCACCGAGCAGCTCTGCGTGGTCTACCGGAGGTTCGGGCTGAGCGAGGGCGAGTTCGATGTGCTGGCCGCCCTGCGCCGCGCGGGCGAGCCGTTCGAACGGGCCCCGGGCGAACTGGCGGTGCACACCATGGTCACGACAGGGGCGATGACCAAGCGGATCGACCGCCTGGAGCGCGACGGCCTCGTCACCCGCCGCCGCTCGGCCGGTGACGGCCGGGGCCGGGTGGTCGCACTCACCCCCGCGGGCCGGGAACTGATCGACCGGGCCTTCACCGAGCACATGCGCAACGAACGCCACCTCCTGGACGCCCTGCCCCCACAGGCGGCGGCACAGCTGGAGGGACTCCTGACCACATGGCTGGGCCACATGGAACCGCCGCACCGCGCGCGCGTCGCGACGGATCAGACGGATCCCGCGCGCCGGACCTCTCAGACCCCGGGCGGGTCGAGTCGGGTGTAGGGAAGGCCGATACTCGTGCCGCCGGGGGTGACGACCCTGACAGTGACCGCCCCCGCCGCCCCGGGCGGCGCCGTGGTGGTCAGTTGGGTGTCGGAGACCACGGTGAAACCGGCGGCCACGGCCGCGAACAGTACCGCGGTGGTGTACGTCAGCCCGATGCCGGTGAGCGTCACGGTTGTTCCGCCTGCCGACGGCCCCTGGGCGGGCGCAAGACCGGTGAGGACCGGGACGCCGAGATAGGAGTAGGCGACGCCGTTGCTGGTGCCACCGGGCGTGGTGACGGTGACCGGGACCGTGCCGGCGACACCGGACGGCACCACCACCCTGATCTCCGTGGCCGAAGTGATGGTGTAGGTGGTCGCCGCCGTCGCACCGAAGCGAACCGCCGTGGCCTGGAGAAGATTCGTACCGGTCAGCGTCACGGAGTTGGCACCGGCCACCTGCCCGGCCCCCGCGCTGATCGCGTTGAGAACCGGTGCGCCGAGGTAGTAGTAGAAGACGGGCTGGGTACTGGTCCCACCGGGAGTGGCGACCGTGACGGCAACCGGACCCGGGCCGCCGGTGGGTGCGGACGCGGTCAGCTGGGTCGGTGAGACGACGGTGAACAAACTCGCCGCGTTCACGCCGAAGCGCACAGAGGTCGCCCCGGTGAAACCGGTCCCTGACAGGGTGACGGTGTTGCCGCCCACGAGTGGCCCCTGGGCCGGAGCCACACCGCCCAGAACCGGACCGGCGACATACGTATAGGGAACCCCGGCGCTGGTGCCGCCCGGAGTGGTGATGGTGACATTGACGGTGCCGGCGGGCGCGGCGGGGGCGATCGCGGTGACCTGCGTCGCGGAGACGGCGATGAACGCGGCTGCGACGGTACCGAAAGCGACCGAGGTGGCACCGGTGAAGCCGGTTCCGGTCAGCGTGACCGTGTTCCCGCCGTCGACCGACCCCTGGTTGGGGGCGACGGAACCGATCGCGGGCGCCGCGAGCACGGGGGTGAAGTCGGCGCCCTCGTCGGTTCCATGGGGCGCGGTCACCGTGGTCCGTACGGTGCCCGCACCGGCCGGGGCGGCCGCGGCCACCGGCGGTTGCGTGACGTGGGGGATTGAGCTGTCGGGGCTCTCCACAGCCGTTCTCCTGTCGGGGTGATGTGGTGGGGGCGTGGTGGACGGGACGCCGCTTCGGAGCATGGCGGCCGGCGCGCCGCCCGGACCTCCTGGCCGGGCGGCGGTGAGCGAGTGACGTCGAGCGGTCCGCCCGCCCGGCCGGGCGCGGAACGTCCCTGGCCGGGCGGACATCACGCGTCCGGAGGCGGCACCGGCGCCGGAACTGTTCCGCCTCGGCGGTCGGTGCCGGTGCCGCGGTCGGTGTCGCAGCCGTGACGGATCAGATGCCGGGACCCGCCACATACGTGAAGGCGCCGACGTCCGTGGCCGTGCCCGCGGGGTTCGACAGACCGACGTCGACCGCGCCGAGGGTGCCCGGCGGGGTGACGGCGGACACCGTCGTCGCGTTGATGACCGAGAACGGTGCCGGCACCGAGTTGAACGTGACCTGACTCGTCGAGGTCAGGTTGGTGCCCGTGATGGTCACCGCGGTCCCGCCGGACGTCGGTCCGGAAGTCGGCGTGAGACCGGTGATGGTCGGAACGTCGATGTAGGTGTACGACAGACCGTTGTTGGTGCCTCCGGCGGTCGTCACACTGACCCCCACCGGTCCGGCCGCCGCACCCGCGGGCACGACGACGCTGATCTGGCTGTCCGACAGCACCGTCGGCGTCGCGGAGTTGGCACCGAAGGACACCGACGTGGCGGTGGACAGGCCGGTGCCGCTGATGACGACGTTGTTGCCGCCCGCGGTGGGTCCCGAGCTCACGCTCAGACCGGACTTGAACGGGGCACCGACGTAGAAGAACGGAAGCGGGTTGCTGGTTCCGCCCGGGGTGGTCACCGTCACGCCGACCTCGCCGGATCCGGCCGGTGAGACCGCGGTGACCTGGGTGGGCGAGACGTTGGTGACTCCGGTGGCCGGCTTGGTACCGAAGAGCACGGCGGTGGTGCCCGTGAGGTTGGTGCCCGTGATGGTGACGGTGGTACCGCCACCGGTGGAGCCCTGGTTCGGGCTGATTGGCATGGTCGTCCTCCGTGTGTGAACTGAACTCTCGAATAAGGGAGTTGGCTCAGAGCCTGGTCCGGGTCAGGCCCCGGGGGCATGACCTGGATCTCCGGGCCACCGCAGGGCCCGGCCGTCCTCTTTCACCTCCTCCTCGGCCCGTCCCGCGGGGTGCCGGGAGCACCCGGGAAGGCGTCAGGAAGTTGCCTGCTCGGGGAAGACACCGTCAGCGGATGTCGCGGCGCGGGGTGCCCGGAGCCGTGATGACCCTGTCGCGGGCCCGCCGCGCGCCGGATGTCGTGGCCGGCCCGCAGCGGGCGCCGCTCCGTACGGGCCGGAACCGTCCCCGCGGTCAGGAACCGATAGCGGTCGCACTGCCCTCGCCGTGCGGTCGAGGCGTTCACATGACCGGTGCGGGCTCGCTCACGGCGGCAACGGCCGCACGCGGGTCGCAGGGTCCGCGGCCAATCCCGTGGCCTCGACGACGAGGTACTCGGTTGTGCGCGGATGGCTCGCGCACCGCTCCCTTGCAGCGGCCGGGGGCTGTCCCATCGGTCCCTGCCAAGCCTGACAGGGGCGACTGGTCGGATCCACGTCCTCTACAGGGGCGCCCATCGCGGTCGTCCGGAGCAAACGATGCCGAGGTCCGTCACGCAGGGACGGGTCGGCGAACAGAACGGTTCCGCGCTCCCCCGGAGAGGGATGGGCGGCCCACCGGTTCGGTTACCCAAGTGACCCATACAAACGAAATATGACTCAAGCATCTTGAAGGCCAATCACCTGAATGGACGAGCGCGCGAGAGGCATACCGTTCAGTGCGCCGGAGGAAGGCGAATCCGCCACCCACCCCACTGCACGCCCCCCGTCTCACGCCGCGCAGGACCCGCCTCGCGCATCAGCCGCCCGCCGTCGCCACCCGGGCCGGCTCTGTGGGCCGTCGTGGCGAAAAAGGCCCGAGCCCGCTTGCGCCTGCCGTCGGGCTTCCGCACCGCACTGAACAATCGCCCTGGTCGAGAAGCATGGACACGTCCCAGCGGACCGAGGGGAACGACCGATGGACAGAGCGGGACATCCGGATCGCAGAGCCCTGCTCGCCGGCGGCCTCGCGGTCGCCTCGGTCACGCTCGCGGGATGCTCGTCGACGAGCGCCACCCCGTTGGCCGCAGACGCTTCGCCGGAAGGGCGGCCCCACACGCCCGTCGCGGCATTCACGAGGCTGATGGACGGCAACAAGCGCTGGGTGAGCGGAGACCTTCGGCATCCCGACCGGGATCCGGACCGGCGCCAGTTCGTGGCCCAGAAGCAGGAACCCTTCGGGTCGGTCCTCTCGTGCATCGACTCCCGGGTGCCACCCGAGCTCCTCTTCGACACCGGGCTGGGTGACCTCTACGTGATGCGCACCGGCGGGGAGGCGGTCGGCCCCGTGGTCACGGGGTCCGTGGAGTACGGACCCATGACGAGCGGTACTCCGCTCGTCGTGGTCCTCGGGCATCAGCGTTGCGGCGCCGTCGCGGCGGCGTACAAGTCCATCCGCGACGGCAAACCGTTGCCGGGAAACCTGGAGGCGATCGCCAAGGCTCTGCGGCCGGCGTACGAGCAGGCGGTCCGGAAAGGCGGTGCGGACCCGGTCGAGACCATGGCTCGCGCCCAGGTCGAGCTGACCGCCGCCGAGCTGCGCTCCAACGAGGATCTGGCCCCGCTCGTGAAGAAAGGCGCCCTTGCCGTGGTCGGCGCCTACTACTCGCTCGACACCGGCAAGGTGGAGGTCCTGGCCGGTGCGCCTTCCTGACCGGCCGGACGCGACGGACGGACGTCTTCCGGCCCGAGGCGCGGGCCGGACCTCGGAAGATCCCCCGCGACGTGTGTCAGAACACCCAGCACCCGCCCAGAACGGAAGCACAGAGCTGCCACCCGAAGCGATGCCGTTCTGACGCGGGCCGCCCCAGTACCGTCCCGGCGCGGTGCGTCCCGGCCCAGTACCGTCGTCCCGGCGCGGTGCGTCCCGGCGCGGTACCGTCCCGGCGCGGTGCGTCCCGGCCTCAGGAAGGAAGCGAAGAAGGCTCACCTGAAGGCGTGGCGGCCCGCAGGCGGAGCAGGACGGTTCCGATGAGCTTGTCCTCGGGGCAGTAGCCCAGCTGTTTGGAGTCCATCGAGCCCGGCCTCTCGCCCAGGAGGACGAGCATGCCCGGCGGCACATGGGTACCGGGGCATCGGCCGGCCCAGTGCGGTACGGGCTCTCCGGCGACGGCGACGATGCGTTTGACGTACCACGAGTCGGGCGCGGTACTCGTGGGGCAGTTCCAGCCGTGTTCGGGGTGGGGTGCGACGACGACGGCCACCCGGCCCGTGGCGACACGGCGTCCGCCACGGAGCATGAGGATCCGGTCGCCCGGCATGAGGGTCGGCGCCATGCTGTACCCGCGGACGGTCACGGCCACCAGCCGCCCACGCGCCAGGAACAGGGCTGCGGCGAGGACGAGGAGTCCTGCGAGTGCGAGGAGCACCGGGGCTGCGGCGGTCACCGGACGGTCTCCTCGTAACCTTCGGCCTGCGTGGTGAAGAGCTCGGCATAGGTGCCGTGGGCGGCCATGAGCTGTTCGTGGGTGCCTGTCTCCTGCACCGTTCCGTCGGCGATGACGACGATGACGTCCGCGGCGCGGACGGTGTTGAGGCGGTGGGAGACGAGGATGCTCGTCGCGCCCCGGCGCAGTGCGGTGAGCCGGTCGTGGACGTGGCGTTCGGCGACCGCGTCGAGGCCCGTGCTGGGTTCGTCGAGGATCATGAGATCCCGTTCGGAACGCATCAGGGCCCGGGCGAGCGCGAGGCGCTGCCACTGGCCGCCCGACAGCTGGACGCCAGGGCTGGTGTCCTCGGTGTCGTCGGGGAAGAACATCCGGCTGAGCATGGTGTCGTACCCCTGTGGGAGGCGGGCGAGGGCGGTGTGGATGTCCGCGTCCGCGGCGGCGGCGTGGATGCGCCCGTGGTCGTGGAGGGATTCGAGGTCACCGAGGCCGATGTTCTCGCCGGCGGTGAGGTCGTACTCCATCGGGTCCTGGAAGACGACGCTGACTCGTCGGCGCAGCTGGTCCGCCGGGAAGTCCTTGAGGTCGATGCCGTCCCAGTGGATGCTGCCCCGCTGCGGGTCGTAGAGGCGGCACAGCAGTTTGACGAGGGTGCTCTTGCCGGCCCCGTTGAGGCCGACGACGGCCAGGCTGGTGCCGTGCGGGATGGTCAGGCTGATTCCGCGCAGGATCCACGGTCCGTCGTCGGTGTAGCGGAACCAGACGTCCCGGAGTTCGAGGCCGTGGCTCAGGGGCGGTGCGGCGATCGGGGCGGCCGGGGCGGGGAGGTCGTCCCGGACCTGGGTGACATGCAGGTAGTGGCTGAACAGCAGGGCCGTCTGGTGGCTTTGGGCGATGCACCCCACCAGGCCGACGAGGGCCGTCTGCATGCCGGCGAGGGCGGCGACGAGGAGGGACACGTCACCGGCGGTGAGGGCGTGGGCGGCTGCCTGGTGCACGCCCCAGACGAGTGCGCCGGTGGAGACGCCGGCTCCGAGGACGGCGAGGGCCGTCTCGTAGGTGGCGAGGCGGCGGTCGAGGCGTTCCTCCTGCTGGTTGATGCTGTCCAGATCGCTACGCATGCGCTGCGCGAAGTAGCCGCCGAGGCCGTAGAGGCGGATCTCCTTCGCCGCTTGAGTGTCGGTGAGGAGCCCTCGGTAGAAGATCTGGCGGCGGGCGAGGTTGCTGGTGCGCCAGAACATGTCCGCGCGGTGCCGGCTGTTGGCCAGGTGGGCGAAGAGGGCCGGAACGGCCGCGGCGACGAGGATGGCGGCCAGGGTGGGGCTCATGAGCAGGAGACTTCCCAGAAAGCCCGCCAGGGTGAGGACTCCCTGCGCGCCCTGGAGTGCTGCGCCGACGAGTCGCTCGGCCCCCTGCGCGCTTTGGATGGCGAGTTGGACGCGGTCGTGGAAGGCGGGCTGTTCGAGCTTGGACAGCCCGCTGAGCCGGTTGACGGCCGTGAGCAGGTCGCTCTGGGCCCGGGTGGAGGTGGCGCGGCGGATGCGGCCGTCGGCGTAGGAGGAGACGGCCGAGGCGGCAGCGAGGAGGACGGTGAGCAGGCCGATGCCGGTCGCGGCCCAGTTGAGGTCCGAGGCGCGGAACTCGTCCGCGGTGAGGCTGTCGACCACGTACTTGAGCAGCCAGGAGGCGGCCACAGGGGCTGCGCCCGCGATGACGACGGTGGCGACGCGGACGGCGAGGGCCCCGGGGCAGGACCGCAGCGTGAGGGCGAGTACGGCGGTGAGACCCCGCAGGAATTCGGCCGTGCGGGAGGTGGACCGCCCGCTCATGCGGTGAGGAGGTCGATCGCGGGCAGGGAGCCATGGCCGATGCCCGTCTCCCGGATGGTCCCGTCGGCGTCGAGGAGGACGAAGGTGGGGTGGTGGCGTACGCCGAAGGTGTCGGCCACGGGGCCGTTCGGGGGTTCGGTGGCGGTGAGTTCGGTGAGCGGGCCGACCGCTTCGAGCAGGGGGCCGGTTTCGGTGGGCTGTCCGTTGATGACGGCGACGAGACGCGCGCCCGACGGGGTGTTCGCCTCGGCCCACCGTCGGATCCCGGGGAGGCTCTCCCTGGTGGGCCCGCAGTCGGGGCGGAGGAAACAGATGAGGGCGGGGTGGCCGGCCAGGGTGGATGAGCCGACCTCGCCCCGGGAGGTGTGCAGGGTGAACGCGGGGGTGTGGTCGCCTTCGCGTACGGCGAGGGCCGGCGGGCCGGGGGCCGCGGCGGCCGGGGCGGGCGCGGCCATCGTGGCGCGCCAGCGTTTGGTGACCGCGAAGGTGAGGAGGGCGTTGACGAGGGTGACCGCAGCGAGAAGGGCGAGGCCGCTGATGGCGTAGCTCACTCTGTGATCGTCCTTTCAGCGTTGGCCGGTGCGGACCGAGAAGAAGAAGGCGAGGTCGTCGGTGAAGACGGCGAACGCGGTGAGATAGACGGCGACGGCGACGGCGAGCGCGAGTGCGGGGGCGTTGAGGGGGGTGGTGGTGCCGTGGACGAGGGCGATGGCGCCGCCGAGCAGGGCGAGAACGGTGAGTGCGGCGTTGCGGGCGACATGCCAGGGGCCCATGGGCACCGTGGTCCGGCTGCCGAAGCAGGGGCAGCCGGCGGAGCTGCCGCTCCGCATGGTGGTGACGGCGACGGCGCTGAATGCCGCGCACATCGCGGCGGCGACGGCCAGGCCCGCGATGAGCGTCCGGGGCAGGGCGAGGAGCGCGGCGGCGATGAGCTCGGCCGCGGGCACCAGGACGGCGAGAGCCGGCCGGGCGGCGGCCGGCAGGTAGGTGAGGTCGCCCAGTGCCGTGGCGAACCGGCGGCGGTCGCGCAGCTTCGCGAGGCCGGCCACGGCCAGCACGCAGATCAGGGTCAGACGGCAGACGAGCAGCAGGTCGGACAAGGGTGACTCCGAAAGAATGGGTCCTGGGCCGGCGGGCACGGGGCGGGCCGCACGCGGCCCGCCCCGTGGTGGTTCAGCAGTAGTCCCAGCTGCCGCAGCTGACCCCGCACGCGCCCGTGTAGCAGCAGCGGCGGCATCGCTGGGCGCTGGTGCTCCACTCGGTCCAGCAGTCCGGCGGGCAGCCCGCCTCGGCCTCGGCCTTGGGCAGAATCCGCTCGATCAGGCGGCCCGCACCGGCCTTGAGTGTGCGCATGATTCTCCTCTTCCTGTGTGGATGGGGTGTGCGTACTCCTCGGTGCGACCGCGGTCCGCGATCGCACCGGGGTTCAGGAGGCCGCCGATACCGGTTCTCGGCCGGCGGCGGAGGGAGCGGCGACGACGCCGTCCTGGTAGCTGAGGATCGTGGGGAAGGCGGGGACGCGCAGGGCGCGGAACAGCGGTGACGCCTCGGGTCCCGGTACCACTTCGTCCGCCGGCCCGACGAGTCGGGCGGTCAGGCTGCTCTCCCCGGCCTCGGCGCCGATCACCAGGGCCAGGACCCGGCCGCCTGCCGCCCGTGCCCGGTCGGCCCGTTCGGTGAAGTCGGGCAGGCTGTCGGTGCAGGACGGGCAGTCGTGGGAGAAGACGCCCAGCAGCAGTTCCCCGGAGCGGAAGTCGTCCTGGGTCAGGGTCCGGCCGCTGAGGGCGGTGGCGGTGAAGTCCGGTAGTCCGTCTCCGGGTTGTGGCCCCTGGGCCGCGAAGTCGTCGCGTCGGCGTACGGCTGCGAGCTCCTGCCAGCGGCGCAGGATGACCATGAGCAGGACGAGGTTGAGCAGGGCGACGGCTCCGACGAGCACCAGACCCGCAATGACGTAAGGCAAGTTGCGACCCCCTGGCCGGTTGCACGGGAGAGCAGTGTGATAGATGAGGCCTGTCGGAAGGATGCCAAGACCTTGCCAGGAACATGACGAGCTGAGCATGATTGCCGCCATGCTTGCCACGGGGTCGCGTTTTCGGGTGCTGGGCAGAGTCGAGTGGTCCGTCGACGGACACCCCAAAGCCATCGGTCGCCGCCGCGAGCGCCTGCTGCTCGGTCTGCTCCTGCTGGAGATGGGCCGGCCCCTCCCGATGGACCGGCTGATCGATCTGCTGTCGGACGAGGACGAACGACCGCGCTCCCGGACCGATCTGTATGTGGACGTCTGTCGGCTGCGGGCGAGCCTTCGCCGGGGCGGGTGCGACGAGTCGGTGCGGCTGGTACGGAGCGGTTCGACGTACGCACTGACCGGCGATCCGCAACTGGTGGATCTGCACCGCTTCACTCAGCTGGTCTACCGGGCTCAGCGGGGCACCGAGCCGCAGGAGGTTTCACGACTCGCCTCGTCCGCCCTGGCCGAGTGGCGGGGGGCGGTGCTGGAGGACGTCGCGTCCGAGCGGACACGCCGAGGCGTCGGCACCGCTTTCGACGAGCTGCTGATCTCGGCGCAACTGCTGCGTGTCGCGGCGGAGTTCAAGCTGCGTAACTACTGGTCGCTCGCCTCGGAGCTCGCACGGCTCACCGAGGACCATCCGGAGCACGAGATGTTCCTGGCCTTCCGTGCGGCCACACTCTACGAGTGCGGCCGTCGCGCGGATGCGCTGCGAGTGCTGTCCTCGGCGCGAACACGAATGACCGCGCGGCTGGGATTGGATCTGAGCCGCGAGCTGCAGGATCTGCGCGAGGCGATCCTGCGGGGCATTCCCGTGGACCGCCGCATCTTCCGCTGTGGCGCCCTGGGCGCCGTGTGACGCACCATCGCATCCCCACCGACCCGGCGCGGTGGGGATGAGCCCGCTGTCCGCGCCGGCCGCGCCGGATTGTCAGTAGCGGCTGCTTTCATGGCGCCATGAGCACTGTGTACGAGACCGCAGCCCTCCTTCCCGACCCCGCCGACCTCCGCGCCCACCTGCGCGCGTTGGCCGTCCTGGACGCCACGATCGGAGGCGATCCTCGGTTCTGCTGCTACACCTTCGACACGGCTTGGGGCCCCGGCGAAGAGGCAGCGCTGATGGAGAACGGCTCGGGGGACGAGTTCTCCGTCCTCTTCACCCCGGCCGGCGTGCTCATACGCGGCTTCGACCACGAGTCGGAGATGAGCCCGTACGCGACGGACGACGAGCAGGTCTGGCCCGGCGTCATCGACGAAGTCCCCGCCGCGCTGCGCCCGCTCCTGGATGAACCCGCCTTCTATGACAAGGGCATCGACGCCCCTCGGGTCACCGTCTGCCTGTGGCGGGAGACCGGCGACACGGCCTGGCGCGCCGGCTCCGCCATCGCCTTCCCGTCCGGCAGCGAGGACACCGACGGCTCCGGTTTCCTCTTCCACCTGCTCACCGACCGCTCCCCCGAGGCGGTCCGGGCCCACTTCGAGGACTACTACGAGCGCCCCATCCCCCTCGACGCCGTCCGCCACGTCCTCGCCGGGCACCCCCTCACTCCTGCGATCGCCGCAACCCTCAACCCGGCCGCGCTCTCGGACAACGCCCTGCTCCGCAGGATCGCCGAACATCCCGAGGCCGCTTCCTACCTGGCCTGCGACGGCGAGTTCGACCTCGCCCGCACCGACCCGATCGAGCCGATCGCCCTGCCCAACGGCCTCCCGGTGGAGCCCATCGCCGGCTGCAACGCGGGCGGCACCCACTACCTCTGCGGCCCGGCCGTCCCCGACGGCCCCCGCCCCGTCCTCTACACGGACTCCGAGGGCCGTGCCTCTCTGATCGCCGAGTCCCTCGCCGAGGCCCTGACCCTCGTCGTCGTCCTCCCGTCCTGGCACGACGCCCTGGCCGGCTTCCGCCCCCCGGCCCTCAGCTCCGACTACCTCGACGACCGCCCGGACCACCCCACGGTCCGCGACCGCCTCCTCACCGCCCTCGGACTGCCTCCGGCCACTGAACGGGAAGTCCTGGACCGCCTCCTCACCACTGCGGCCCGCACCGTCCCCGACGGCTTCCTCCCGTACTGCCCCGATGAGGAGGACTCCTCCTTCGAGTCGATGCTCGCCTGAGGGGTTACCGAACAGCCCTTGGAGCCCGGCGACGACTTCGACCCGCAGGTGGCGGCACGCCGAAAGATTCAGCACGTCTCCGGCGCGGGAACCGGCAAGGGGTCGACTCCCGAAGGAGCCGACCCCTTGCCGCCTGCAAACCTGACAAATCGCACACGTCGCTCGCCCCTCTCCTGTCCACAACACCTGGAGGAGCGGGCCCGCCGCCAGGATGTGCCCCTTCGACAGCGATGCGTCTAGTAGTGATAGCGAGCTGCGAGGATCACGATCTCCTTGTTTGTGACCAGGTAGACGAGGCGGTGCTCATCGTCGATCCGCCTCGACCACGCTCCGGGCAAGTGGTACTTGAGGGGCTCGGGTTTGCCGATTCCTGTGAAGGGGTCACGCTTGACGTCCTCGATGAGCTTGTTGATCCGAGCGAGCATCTTGCGGTCGTTCTTGAGCCAGGACGTGTAGTCCTCCCAGCCCTGATCTTCGAAGACGAGCCTCACTCAGCACCCGCAGCAGGGTCCACCGCGTCCGGATCGATCAACTCGCGCTCCGACACGTTGATGTTGCTCAAGGCGTTCTCATACGCCTTGAGCAGCCGCCGCGCGTTGGCGGGCGAACGCAGCAGGTACGAGCCTTCGCGCAGTGCGGCGTAGTCCTCGGCCGAGACGAGCACGGCGTTGCCGTGCTTGGAGACGATCTCGATGGCCTCGTGATCGTCGTTGACCTTCTTGATCAGCGGAAAGAGAGCCTTGCGGGCTTCGCTCGCGGTTATGGACATGGGCCGACTCCCTACATCAAGTGGTACCGAATAACGTACCACTAGCAGCCTCCCCGAGCCGGATCAATGGGATTACCTGCCATCAAAAGAACCCAGCACCATCCCAGCACGGGAGACAGCATGGGGCCGACTCCGGAAGGAGCCGACCCCATCTGACCTGCATGTCCGACCAGGCCGCCGACGCAGCGCTGCTCATCCGCTCACACGTTGAAGCGGAACTCCACCACGTCCCCGTCCTGCATCACATAGTCCTTGCCCTCCATCCGCGCCTTGCCCTTGGCGCGGGCCTCGGCGACCGAGCCCGTTTCGACCAGGTCCTCGTAGGAGACGATCTCCGCCTTGATGAAGCCCTTCTGGAAGTCGGTGTGGATCACACCGGCCGCCTCGGGGGCCGTGGCGCCCTTCTTGATCGTCCAGGCGCGGGCTTCCTTCGGGCCTGCCGTGAGGTAGGTCTGCAGGCCCAGGGTGTCGAAGCCGACGCGGCCGAGGGTGGCGAGACCGGGCTCCTCCTGGCCCATGGACTGGAGCAGTTCCAGGGCCTCGTCGTCGTCGAGCTCGATCAGCTCGGACTCGATCTTGGCGTTGAGGAAGATGGCCTCGGCGGGGGCGACCAGGGCGCGCTGCTCGTTCTTGAAGTCCTCGTCGACCAGCTCGTCCTCGTCCACGTTGAAGACGTAGAGGAAGGGCTTGGTGGTGAGGAGGTGCAGCTCGTGGAGGAGTTTGCCCTTCTCCGTGCCCGCGGTGATACCGGCGGCGAAGAGGGTCTGGCCGGACTCCAGGATCTTCTGGGCCTCCTCGACCGCGGCGAGGACCGCGACCTTCTCCTTCTGGAGACGGGACTCCTTCGTGAGGCGCGGGACGGCCTTCTCGACGGACTGGAGGTCGGCGAGGATCAGCTCGGTGTTGATCGTCTCGATGTCGTCCTTGGGCGAGACCTTGCCGTCGACGTGAACGACGTTCTCGTCCTTGAAGGCGCGGATGACCTGGCAGATCGCGTCCGACTCACGGATGTTCGCGAGGAACTTGTTGCCCAGACCCTCGCCCTCCGATGCGCCCCGGACGATACCGGCGATGTCGACGAAGTCGACCGTCGCGGGGAGCAGCCGCTGGGAGCCGAAGATCTCCGCCAGCTTGTTCAGACGCGCGTCGGGGACGCCGACGACACCGACGTTCGGCTCGATCGTGGCGAACGGGTAGTTGGCCGCCAGCACGTCGTTCTTGGTCAGGGCGTTGAACAGGGTCGACTTGCCGACATTCGGCAGACCGACGATTCCGATCGTGAGCGACACGTTGGCGACTTCCTGAGGAGTGAGGAGCGGGACGACGGGGTGGTGAGCGGATGGAGAGGCGTCGGCCCGGGTGGGCCGATTCTCCAGTTTACGGGCGGGCGCAACCGGGTAACCACGGGTCCGGTCCGGGTGCCGAATCGGTTCCCGTTCGGCCGTGTGGCATCGAACTCACCCCCAAGGTCACCCAAAGCGCGTGTCCCGCACCCGTTTCGTCCCGTTCGGCGACCTACGTTGTCCCGGTGGAGCAGCACAGGACACGTCCCCCGCAGCGCAGCCGGTCTCGGCAGGCCCCGCTGTCCCCGCAGGGCACCATCGACGAGGCCGCGACCGTCTACCGGGTGGTGGAAACGAAGCCGGAGGGCCGGTCCCGTCGGGTGCCGCCCATCGTTCTCGCGCTGCGCAGGCTGCCCAACCCCCGGCTGACCGGTATCGGCGCCGGGCTCTTCGCCACCGCCGCCATGCTCGTACTGGCGTGCCTGGACCAGCTGATCCTGGACGGTTCGTCTGCCGTGTTCGGCGCGCTGTTCCTGCCGGTCAGCGCGCTCACCGCGCTGTGGGTGCGGCCCGCGGACCTGGTGACCGCGCCGATCATCGTGCCGATCGCGTTCGCCATCGGGGTCATCCCGATCTCCGGTGGCCCGAGCGGCTTCGCGGGCCAGACCATGGCGCTCGTCACCGCACTCGCCGTGCACGCCGGGTGGCTGTACGGCGGCACTCTCGTCGCCGGGCTCATCGCGACCGTACGGAAGGTACGGCTGATGCGTCAGCGCCAGCGGCAGCGCCGGACGCTGCTCGCCGCGCAGACGGCGCGGGCCGCACAGCCGCCCCGCCACCCGCAGCGCTGACCGGGGAAGGAAGGGGGCAAGGGGGCGGGGCGGAGCCGTCGTGTGCGCCGCGGCCGCCACCGCCTACGCCGTACCCGCCGCCTGCATCCTGCCCGCCGCCGACATCGCCGCGCCCACGATGCCCGCGTTGTTCTGCAGCTCCGCGGGCACCATCTCGGCCCGCACGTGCTCGATCAGGGGCAGGAACTTGTCGGCCTTGCGGCTGACTCCGCCACCGATGATGAAGAGCTCGGGCGAGAACAGCATCTCCACGTGGGTGAGGTACTTCTGCACCCGGTGCGCCCAGTGGTGCCAGCTCAGCTCCTCGTCCTCCTTGGCCTTGGTGGAGGCGTGCTTCTCCGCATCGTGGCCGTCCAGCTCCAGGTGGCCCAGTTCGGTGTTGGGGACGAGCTTGCCGTCGATGAAGAGGGCGCTGCCGATCCCCGTACCGAGCGTCAGTACGATCACGGTCCCGCTGCGGCCACGCCCCGCGCCGAAGGCCATCTCGGCGACGCCGGCCGCGTCCGCGTCGTTCAGGAGGGTGACGGGCAGGCCGAGTCTGTCGCCGAGCAGGCCTTGGGCGTCCGTGTCGATCCAGGCCTTGTCGACGTTGGCCGCCGTGCGGGTGCAACCGCCGGTGACGACACCCGGGAACGTGATGCCCACCGGGCCGGACCAGTCGAAGTGGCCGACCACCTCCGCCACGCACTCGGCCACGTCCTTGGGCGTGGCCGGGTGCGGTGTCAGTACTTTGTGGCGCTCCTGCGCCAGGTCTCCGCGGTCCAGGTCCACGGGAGCGCCCTTGATCCCGGATCCGCCGATGTCCACGCCGAAGATCTGCATGCAATCCACGGTACGGGCAGGCGGCCCGGCCCACTTCCCGGAACGGGAAGCCGTCGGTGCGGAGTCGTCACTTCTCCGCGAGTGCGGCGGCCTCGGCCCGCAGGTCACGGCGGAGTTCCTTGGGCAGTGAGAAAGTGATGGACTCCTCGGCCGCCTTGACGATCTCCACGTCCTCGAAACCGCGCTCCGAGAGCCACGCCAGGACACCGTCGACCAGCACCTCGGGGACGGACGCGCCCGAGGTGACACCGACCGTGGAGACACCCTCCAGCCAGGCCTCGTCGATCTCCTCGGCGAAGTCGACCAGATGGGCGTCGTTCGCACCCGCGCCGAGGGCGACCTCGACCAGGCGGACGGAGTTGGAGGAGTTCTTGGAGCCGACGACGATCACGAGGTCGGCGTCCGCGCCCATCTGCTTCACGGCGATCTGGCGGTTCTGCGTGGCGTAGCAGATGTCGTCGCTGGGCGGCGAGACCAGGAGCGGGAACTTCTCCTTGAGCGCGCCGACCGTCTCCATCGTCTCGTCGACGGAGAGCGTGGTCTGGGACAGCCAGACGACCTTCGACGGGTCGCGCACCTCGACACCCGCGACATCGTCGGGGCCGTCGACCAGCGTGATGTGCTCGGGGGCCTCGCCGGAGGTGCCGATGACCTCCTCGTGGCCCTCGTGGCCGATCAGGAGGATGTCGAAGTCCTCCTGCGCGAAACGGACGGCCTCCTTGTGGACCTTGGTGACCAGGGGGCAGGTCGCGTCGATCGTGGCGAGCTTCCGCTCGGCCGCCTCCGCGTGCACGGTCGGCGCGACGCCGTGCGCGGAGAACATCACGATCGAGCCCTCGGGGACCTCCGCCGTCTCCTCGACGAAGATCGCGCCCTTCTTCTCCAAGGTCTGTACGACGTACTTGTTGTGGACGATCTCGTGGCGGACGTAGACCGGGGAGCCGTACTGCTCCAGGGCCTTCTCCACAGCGATCACGGCACGGTCCACGCCCGCGCAGTAGCCACGGGGAGCGGCGAGCAGGACGCGGCGGTGTGTCGTTGCAGTCATGCGTCCCATCGTAAGGCCGCGTCGGACGCGCGGAAGATCGGCGGGGTGGCGAGACTGATGCGTACGCGACTCAACGGAGGGCTCATGTCGGGGACGGGCGGCGGCAGCGGCAGCGGCGGGGTCACGGAGGCGGAGGGGGCGAGCGGGGCGCACCAGGAGAAGGGCAGGCTGCGCCGGACGCTCGGCTTCCGCGATCTGGTGGTCTACGGGCTCCTCTTCATCGCGCCGATGGCGCCCGTCGGTGTCTTCGGCACACTCGACGCGAAATCGGGCGGTGCGGTCGCACTGGTCTATGTCGTGGCGACCGTCGTGATGGCGTTCACGGCCTTCAGTTACGCCCAGATGGTGCGCGTGGCCCCGCTGGCGGGCTCGGTCTTCGCGTACGCGCGCAGGGGGCTCGGGGAGGGGCCGGGGTTCGTCGCCGGGTGGATGGCGATGCTCGACTACCTCCTGATCCCCGCCGTCGCCTATCTCTTCTCCGGGATCGCGCTGAACGCGCTCGTGCCCTCGGTGTCGCGGTGGGTGTGGACGGCGCTCGCGGTCGTCGTCACCACACTGCTCAATCTCTGGGGCGTACGGGCCGCCGCCCGGGTCGGTTTCGCGGTGCTCGCGATGGAGATCATGGTGCTGCTGGTGTTCCTGGTGTCGGCGGTGGCGGTGCTGGTGCGGGACGGGGCGCAGCGCGGCTGGCTGACCCCGTTCACCGGTGATTCCGGCTTCTCCGCGTCGGCGGTGCTGGGGGCGGTGTCGGTGGCCGTGCTGTCGTATCTGGGCTTCGACGCGATCGCCTCGTTCGCGGAGGAGGTGACGGGGGGCCCGTCGAAGGTCGCGCGGGCGCTGCTGTTCTGCCTGGCGCTCGCGGGCGTCCTGTTCGTGGCGCAGGGGTATCTGGCGGCGCTGCTGGAGCCGCTGACGTCGGCGGAGCTGGCCTCCGATCCGGCCGCGCAGGGCTCGGCGTTCTACGACACGGTGGACTCCTCGGTCGGGACCTGGCTGCACGATCTGGTGGCGGTCAGCAAGGCGATCGGGGCGGCGTTCGCCGCGCTGGCCGGGCAGGCGGCCGCGGGGCGGCTGCTGTTCGCGATGGCCAGGGAGCGGCGGCTGCCCCCGTTGCTGTCGAAGGTCGATGCGCGCTCCGGGGTGCCGCGGATCGCGATCCTGCTGGCCGCGACGGTGACGCTGGTGGCGGCGGTGTGGGCGGCCCGTCGCGCCGACGGTCTCGACCATCTGGTGTCGGTCGTCGACATCGGAGCGCTGACGGCGTTCGTGCTGCTGCACGCGTCGGTGGTCGGCTGGTTCGCCGTACGCCGGATGGAGGGGCCGCCGAGCTGGTGGCGGCATGTGCTGGTGCCGGTGTTGGGTGCGGGGGTGCTGATCGCGGTGATCGTGGAGGCGACCGCGAGCGCCCAGGTGGTGGGGGTGTGCTGGTTGGCGGTGGGGCTGGTGGTACTGGCGTTGCAGCGGGGGCGGCGCACGGCCTGAGGGCCTGCCGGGTGGCGCCGGATCGGATGGCGGACGCGGTCCGGTGCGTGCGGTTTTGAGGCGGAGGAGGGAGTCGGACGGGGTCTCCCCTGCTCGAACGCGGCTGAGAGCTCGGGGAAGGAGCGTCGGCGACCGACGACGACGCGGGAAGCGCGCGTGCCAGGGCGTGGCCGCCCGGTCGGAGGCCACCCGACAGGCTCACAGGGGGCGGTGTTGCGCCGACAGCGCGTGGCTGTCGGCGTGGGCGGCTGATTGTCGGTGGGGGCGGTTACGCTCGCTCGCATGGCTCTCCAAACGTCCGCGGAAGCTCCGCTGCCCGTCGGTGATGTGTCGCGGCTCATCGGGGGGTGGATCGACCGGCTCGGAGCGGTCTGGGTCGAGGGGCAGATCACCCAGCTGTCGCGGCGGCCCGGTGCCGGCGTGGTGTTTCTGACGCTGCGCGACCCGTCGCAGGACATCTCGGTGAGCGTGACGTGCTTCCGCCAGGTCTTCGACCGGATCGCGGACGTGGTGACGGAGGGGGCGCGGGTCGTCGTCCTCGCCAAGCCCGAGTGGTACGCGCCCCGCGGCCAGCTGTCCCTGCGGGCCACGGAGATACGGCCGGTCGGCATCGGCGAACTGCTGGTCCGTCTTGAGCGGCTGAAGACGTCACTGGCCTCGGAGGGGCTCTTCGCGCTCGACCGGAAGAAGCCCCTGCCGTTCCTGCCGCAGCTGATCGGACTGGTCTGCGGACGGGCCTCGGCAGCCGAGCGCGACGTCCTGGAGAACGCGCGACGGCGGTGGCCCGCGGTGCGTTTCGAGGTGCGCAACACGGCGGTGCAGGGGGTGCACGCGGTCAATCAGGTGGTCCAGGCCGTGAAGGAGCTCGACGACCTGCCGGACGTCGACGTGATCGTCGTGGCGCGGGGTGGCGGCAGCGTGGAGGACCTGCTGCCGTTCTCGGACGAGCAGCTGATCCGGACGGTGGCCGCGTGCCGTACGCCGGTGGTGTCGGCGATCGGCCATGAGCCCGACTCCCCGCTGCTCGACCTGGTCGCGGACCTGCGCGCCTCCACGCCGACGGACGCGGCGAAGAAGGTCGTGCCCGATGTCGGTGAGGAGCTGGACCGGGTGCAGCAGCTGCGGGACCGTGCGCTGCGGACCGTGCGCGGGTTGCTGGACCGGGAGGAGCGGGGGCTGGCGCATGCGCTGGGCCGCCCGTCGATGGAGCGTCCGCAGCGGATGGTGGACGAGCGGGCGTCGGAGATCGATGCCCTGATCGGGCGGGGCAGGCGGGTACTCGGGCATCTGCTGGACCGGGCGGACTCGGAGCTCGCCCACACCCGGGCGCGCGTGGTCGCGCTGTCGCCCGCCGCGACGCTGGAGCGCGGATACGCCGTGCTGCAGCGGGCCGACGGCCATGTGGTGCGGGCCCCCGCGGACGCGGGGGCGGCGGGCGATGTGCTCCGTGCGCGGGTCTCGGGGGGCGAGTTCGCGGTGCGGGTCGCCGGTGAGTGAGCACGGGCGCGGCAGGGACGCTCCGGACGGTGGATGCTCGGCGCGCGGACGCCGGGCGGGGTCGGAGGGTGGGCCCGCAGATGACGACGGACGAGGTCGATGGCTCCTGGCGGGCCGGAACGTAGGGTGGGGCGCATGACGGACGACGGGACTACGGCGGCTGCCGCGGGCACACTCGGATACGAGCAGGCCCGTGACGAGCTGATCGAGGTGGTGCGCCGCCTGGAGGCGGGCGGTACGACGCTGGAGGAGTCCCTCGCGCTGTGGGAGCGGGGCGAGGAGCTGGCGAAGGTGTGCCGGCACTGGCTGGAGGGCGCGCGCGCCCGGCTGGACGCGGCCCTGGCGGGGCCGGCCGACTCCGAGGAGACCGCCACGGCAGCCGACAACGGCTGAGAGCCTGTCGGGTGGCCTCGGATCGGATGGCGGACGCGGTCCGGTGCATGCGATTCCGAGGCGGAGGAGGGAGTCGGAGGGGGTCTCCCCTGCTCGAACGCAACCGAGAGCTCGGGGAAGGAGCCTCGGCGACCGACGACAACGCGGGAAGCGCGCGTGCCAGGGCGTGACCGCCCGGTCGGAGGCACCCGACAGGCTCCGAAACCGCCCGGCCGTGCGCGAGGGCCACGGCGGGCGCCGCACCGAAGGAGCCGTCGACGGCGCAGAAGGCCCGACGGCGGCGCAAGAGGCCCATGCTGTGGAACGGGTCACTCCGCTCCAGTTTTAGTTGAAAGTTAACCTACCTCTCCCGTACCGTGGCCGTCGTTGCTTGATCCACGTGTACGTCCGGAAGGTAATACGCACGATGTCCCTCGCTCTTGACCCCGCCGCCCAGGACCTCCTCTTCCGCGAGGCCCGCACCGCCAACACCTTCACCGACGAGCCGGTGACCGATGAGCAGATCCAGGCGATCTACGACCTGGTCAAGTACGGCCCCACCGCGTTCAACCAGTCGCCGCTGCGCGTCGTCCTGGTCCGCTCCGACGACGCCCGCGCGCGCCTCGTGAAGCACATGGCCGAGGGCAACCAGCCGAAGACCTCCACCGCCCCGCTGGTCGCCATCCTGGCCACCGACAACGAGTTCCACGAGGAGCTCCCGGCCCTGCTCCCGCACTTCCCGCAGGCCAAGGACGCGTTCTTCTCCGAGCGCCCGGTCCGCGAGTCGGCCGCCACCCTCAACGGCGCGCTGCAGGCCGCTTACTTCATCATCGGCGTCCGCGCCGCCGGCCTGGCCGCGGGCCCGATGACCGGCTACGACGCCGCGGGCATCGAGAAGGAGTTCCTGGACGGCGACCACAGCGTGCTGATGGTCGTCAACATCGGCAAGCCGGGCGAGGACGCCTGGTTCCCGCGTCTGCCGCGCCTGGCCTACGACGAGGTCGTCACGACCGTCTGATCGTCGCCGCGCGTACGGAGAAGGCCCTGGAGCACCTGATACGGCTCCAGGGCCTTCTCCGTACGCCGTGCGCGGGAGGCTCCGTACGCCCCGCACGGGGCGCGCGGCCCCGCGCACGGCCATCAGGCCATCAGGACGTCTTGAGCGCGGCAGCCATCTCCGCCAGCCGCTCCGGCGACGCGGAACCCGTGACCACCGTGGTCGCGCCCTTGTCGTGGCGCACGAGGGCGTCGTACTTCTCGCCCTTCCAGTGCTGCCAGGTCTCGCCCGCGACCTGCTGCGTACGCCCGGTGTCCTTGGCGTCCTGGCTGACCTCGGTCACGTACTTCTTCGCCGCCGAGGTGGACTGCTCCACCGCGACGTACTTGCCCTCCGGGTCGAGGAAGCCCAGGTGCCAGCTGTTGCCGGCCTTGCGGTCGTAACTGACCGAGGTCGGCTTCCACTCCTTGGCCAGTCCGTCCGGCGCGGCCACCGGATAGGGCGCCGCGCGCCGCGCCGTCAGCAGCTCCACCCGGTAGTCGACCGGCTTGACCGGGTTGGCGTTCTCGTCATGCGGAACGAAGATGTAAACAACCCCCGCGGCGGCGGAGATCACCGCCATCGACAGGAACATGTCCCGCACCGTCTGCTTGCCTCGCTTGCTAGCCACGGGTCCATGGTCGCATCAGCCCCACTGGATCCGATTCGGGGGGCAGCCGCTCAAAAGTGACCCGGTCTGCTCATTTTGTCGACCTGACGATAGAGTCACAGCACCCTCTTCCGGTCGTCGTCGTACAGAAAGGTGCGCTCCGATGTCCGAGCATCATCTGCCGTCTCAGCTGGAGGTCTCCCCCGAGGCCCCCGACCGCAACCTGGCCCTGGAGCTGGTCCGGGTCACCGAGGCCGCCGCCATGGCAGCAGGACGCTGGGTGGGCCGCGGCGACAAGATCGGCGCCGACGGTGCCGCCGTGAAGGCCATGCGGACCCTCGTCTCGACCGTCTCGATGAACGGCGTCGTCGTCATCGGCGAGGGCGAGAAGGACGAAGCCCCCATGCTGTTCAACGGCGAGCGCGTCGGTGACGGCACCGGCGCCGAGGTCGACATCGCCGTGGACCCGATCGACGGTACGACCCTGAACGCCAAGGGCATGCCCAACGCGATCGCCGTCCTGGCCGCAGCCGACCGCGGCGCCATGTTCGACCCGTCCGCGGTCTTCTACATGGACAAGCTGGTCACCGGGCCCGAGGCCGCCGACTTCGTCGACATCAACGCGCCGGTCTCGGTGAACATCCGCCGTGTCGCGAGGGCGAAGAACTCCGCCCCCGAGGACGTGACCGTCGTCGTCCTGGACCGCCCCCGCCACGACGGCATCGTCAAGGAGATCCGGGAGACCGGCGCCCGGATCAAGTTCATCTCCGACGGCGACGTCGCGGGCTCGATCATGGCCGCCCGCGAAGGCACCGGCGTCGACCTGCTGATGGGCATCGGCGGCACCCCCGAAGGCATCATCTCGGCCTGCGCCATAAAGTGCCTCGGCGGTGTCATCCAGGGCAAGCTCTGGCCGAAGGACGAGGCCGAGCGGCAGCGCGCGCTGGACGCCGGGCACGACCTGGACCGGGTGCTGTCCACCGACGACCTGGTCAGCGGCGACAACGTGTTCTTCGTCGCGACCGGCATCACGGACGGCGAGCTGATGCGCGGCGTGCGGTACCGCGCGGAGACGGCGACCACCGAGTCGATCGTCATGCGCTCCAAGTCCGGCACCATCCGGAAGATCGACTCGACGCACCGGCTGTCGAAGCTGCGCGCCTACAGCGCCATCGACTTCGACCGCGCGAAGTAGGCCCGGTCCCGGAAGACCGGTCCGGCCCGGGAGCCGGATCCGCGACGCGGATCCCCCGAGAACGCGAAGAGGCGCCCCCGTGTGCGGTGGGGGCGCCTCTTCGCGTGTACGGGCACGGGCGGATACGCGCCTGCGCGGACCGGCACCCGGCCCGCCGGTCAGCCCGCCGCGGCGATGCGGCCCGTCACTCCGGAGGACGCGGACGATGCCTTGAGCTCCATCTCGCGCCGTCTGCGACGAGCGAGCACCACGCGGCGCTCGGCGGCGGTGAGGCCGCCCCACACCCCGTACGGCTCCGGCTGTATGAGGGCGTGTTCCTGGCATTCGACCATCACCGGACAGCGCGCGCAGACCCGCTTCGCGGACTCCTCGCGCGCGAGTCTGGCTGCTGTCGGCTCCTTCGACGGGGCGAAGAACAGCCCGGCCTCGTCCCGGCGGCACACCGCCTCCGAGTGCCAGGGGCCGGTCCGGTCCTCCCGAGCGGGGGTGCGCTGGGGAGGGACGGCGGCGACCTGCAGGGGCTGATGCGGCAGTTGCAGCACGGTCTACTCCTGACGACGGCTTCGCGTGCGAGAGACGATGCAGCAGTCCCTACCCGCTGTGCGTACGCCTATGCACTGCGTGGCACCCGCTTCCAGGATGCGAAATTGCGCCGGTCAGGAATTTGGCTTGTTTTCGAAGCCCTTCGAAGGGCTTGCGCGGACTTCGACGGACTTCGGAGCAGACCGAAAGGGTTCGGAGAGGTCCGGAGAAGTCCGAAACGGTTCGGAGCGGTTCGGAAGTGAGCGAAGGAGCGCGGGCCGAACCCCTCAGCCGAGGTATTTGCGCAGCCGCTCCTGGAGATCCGCGATGAACTTCCCGCGCTTGGGTTTCGCTTCGACGCTGCCGAACACCGAATAACCGTTGACGACGACCACGGGCGCCTCGGGGTCCGCGGATTCCAGTGTGGCGACTTCGAAATTGCCGAAGACACCCGTGCCGCTGCCGCGCAGCGAGATGTTCTCCGGGACCTTGATCTCGACACTCCCGAAGATGGCGGTCGCATTGATCACCGTGAGCCTCTGGCCGAAAAGCGCCTCGGTCAGATCGATCTCCACGCTGCCGAAGAGCGCGAAGGCGTTCGTACGGCCCCCGACCCGCCAACGACCCTTGCGGGTGGAGCTGCTGAAGACCGCCACCAGATTCTCGGCGGGGCCCGCCGGGCCCTGCGCGCCGTGGGCGCCGGGCGTGGCGGCCGAGCGGGCGGCCCCTCCGGGGGTGGGCAGATCCCGCACCAGCGGTTCGAGTTCGCCGACCGTCTTGGCGCGGTAGACCGCATCGACCCGCTCGGCGTGTTCCTCGGCGGTGAGCCGGCCCTCGGCCAGGGCCTCGCGCAGGATGTCCGCGATCCGGTCGCGGTCCGCGTCGGAGGCACGGATACCGGCCGGCTCCGCCGGGGCCACGGAGGGTTGCTGGGGGTGCTTTTCGAGGTCCACCGGCCCAGGGTACCCAAACGCGATAGATCGCGACTAGTCCCCGCCCCGTCTCCGCCGTGTCGCCCGTGCCCGGGTGCCGCACTGAGCCCTACCTCACAGCTTCGGCCTCCGTTCGGCGCTCTACGCTGGTGGGTGCGCTGCCCAAGGGAGGTCAGCCGCCGTCTGCCGAGTGAGGAATGGCCGTAATGCCAGAGTTTGCGTACTCCGATCTGCTCCCTCTGGGAGAGGACACCACGCCGTATCGTCTGGTGACCTCCGAGGGTGTCTCCACCTTCGAGGCCGACGGCCGTACGTTCCTCAAGGTCACCCCGGAGGCGCTGCGCACCCTGGCCGCCGAGGCCATGCACGACATCTCGCACTACCTGCGCCCCGCCCACCTCGCGCAGCTGCGGCGGATCGTGGACGACCCCGAGGCGTCGTCCAACGACAAGTTCGTCGCGCTCGACCTGCTGAAGAACGCGAACATCGCCGCCGCGGGTGTCCTGCCGATGTGCCAGGACACCGGCACCGCGATCGTGATGGGCAAGCGCGGGCAGAACGTACTCACCGAGGGCGGTGACGAGGAGGCCCTTTCGCACGGCATCTTCGACGCGTACACGAAACTGAACCTGCGTTATTCGCAGATGGCTCCGCTCACCATGTGGGAGGAGAAGAACACCGGCTCGAATCTGCCGGCCCAGATCGAGCTGTACGCCACCGACGGCGGCGCGTACAAATTCCTCTTCATGGCGAAGGGCGGCGGCTCGGCCAACAAGTCGTTCCTCTTCCAGGAGACGAAGGCCGTGCTGAACGAGGCCTCCATGATGAAGTTCCTGGAGGAGAAGATCCGGTCGCTGGGTACGGCCGCCTGCCCGCCGTACCACCTGGCGATCGTCGTCGGCGGTACGTCGGCCGAGTTCGCGCTGAAGACCGCGAAGTACGCCTCCGCGCACTACCTGGACGAGCTGCCCGCCGAGGGCTCCCCCACCGGCCACGGCTTCCGGGACAAGGAGCTGGAGGAGAAGGTCTTCGAGCTGACGCAGAAGATCGGCATCGGCGCCCAGTTCGGCGGCAAGTACTTCTGCCACGACGTGCGGGTCGTCCGCCTCCCCCGCCACGGCGCCTCGCTCCCCGTCGCGATCGCCGTGTCCTGCTCGGCGGACCGCCAGGCCACCGCGAAGATCACCGCCGAGGGTGTCTTCCTGGAGCAGCTGGAGAAGGACCCGGCCCGCTTCCTGCCCGACACCACCGACGAGCACCTCGACGAGGCGGGTGACGTCGTCGAGATCGACCTGAACCGGCCGATGGACGACATCCTCGCCGAGCTGACCAAGTACCCGGTCAAGACCAGGCTCTCGCTGACCGGCCCGCTGGTCGTGGCCCGCGACATCGCGCACGCCAAGATCAAGGAGCGGCTGGACGCGGGCGAGGAGATGCCGCAGTACCTGAAGGACCACCCGGTCTACTACGCCGGCCCGGCGAAGACGCCCGAGGGCTACGCCTCCGGCTCCTTCGGCCCGACGACGGCGGGGCGGATGGACAGCTATGTCGCGCAGTTCCAGGCGGCGGGCGGCTCCAAGGTGATGCTCGCCAAGGGCAACCGGTCCAAGCAGGTCACCGACGCGTGCGACGCCCACGGCGGTTTCTACCTGGGCTCGATCGGCGGCCCTGCGGCGCGCCTCGCGCAGGACTGCATCAAGAAGGTCGAGGTCGTCGAGTACGAGGAGCTCGGCATGGAAGCGGTGTGGAAGATCGAGGTCGAGGACTTCCCCGCGTTCATCGTCGTCGACGACAAGGGCAACGACTTCTTCACCGAGCCCGCTCCGGCGCCGACGTTCACCAGCATTCCGGTGCGGGGTCCGGGTCTCGCCTGATGAGCTGAGGCGTGCCGAGGCACGACAGGTACGGTCCCGCGGGGGCGTTCCGGCCGCATTCCACCGGCCGGGGCGCCCCCGCGGGCCGTTCCCGCCCCAGCGGGCGTCGTCCGTGGGGGCGGCTGGGCTGGGGGTCATGACGACAGGAGCGCGGAGCGGGGAGAATGCCGGGCATGACCGTTGGACCCACCGGCTTCGTGTGTCGTCCAGCGCAGGCGCCGCGCTGGAAGCGGAGTGGGCACGGACAAGAACTCCGCCCGCGTGATGCTCGTCCGGGCCGGTCTCAACCCGGCCGGCGCTGATCGTGCAAGAGCTGACGGACCGCCGGTCCGCAGCCGACGTGAGCCAGGAATCCCCTCTTCACAGGGAGAGGAGGATGTCAAAGCCATGCAGATCACATTCGTGCAATCCGGAGACCATGGATGAGCACGACCGGTGACTATGGGCCGGTGACACAAGACGTCGAACAGGCGGACGACCGGTCTGACCGCGCACCGGATATCGATCCGGCCGGCACGGCGCGCGGCGAGCGCCGATATCGATTCCTCGTCGCCGGTTGCTCGCTCTCCTCGTACGGCACGTTCCTGAACATGGTGGCGCTCAATCTGTTCGTCTACGAGACGACGGGCAGGGCGCTCGCGATGGGCCTGTTCATGGCCGTGCGTCTGGGGTCCGGATTCGTCGCCGGCCTCGCGGCCGGTGTTCTCCTCGCCCGATTCACGGCCAGGAGCGTCATGCTGTGGACGAATGCGGCGCAGGCGGCGGTGATGCTGTCGCTGATCCTCGCGCCGGAGGGGATGCGCACGGCCGCGTTGATGGCCGTTTCCGTGGTGGTCGGCGCCTGCGGAACGCTTTTCATGGTGTCGCTGCGCAGCTCCATTCCCGAGATGGTCGGCGACGACCGCCGGTCCTGGGCGAACTCCCTTTCCATCACGGGGCGTTCACTGGCCATGGTGGCGGGGTTCGCTTCGGCGGGAGTGGTGGTCTCGCTGGTCGGCTACACCGTGGCGTTCGTGGTGGACATGGCCACCTTCGTGGTCTGCGCCGTGACGGTGGCTCTGCTGCCGATCGCGGGCGGCGGCGGAGGGAAGGGCGCCCGGCCGGAATCGGAGCGGGATTCCGGCGGGCGTCCGCGGGACAGGAAGAAGGGGGCCTGGGCCCGGCGGTGGCGGTTGCCGGGGGCGTTCCTCGGGTCCGCCGCCGCACCCGGCCTCGGTCTGATGGTGGTGCTGCGCGGTGTGGACGCCTTCGGTTCTTCCTCCCACAACGCGGCGCTGCCGGTCCACTCCGCGGGGCTCGACGCCTCGCGCCCCGCCGTGTTCGTCAGCGCGTTCTGGTGTCTGTGGGCGCTGGGGAACGTCGTCGCCCAGCAGCTGATCCAGCGGTACGCCGCGCGCACCGGGCGGTCGGTGGGGGCACCGGGTTTCGGGTACGGCACATGTCTGATGTCCGGGGCGTTCATCCTGGCGTTCGCGGGGTTCCCGTACGCGGCGACGGCGGTGATCGCACTGGTCGCGGGGGCGGCCGACGGACTCACGGAGGTCTCGTACACCTCGCATCTGCAGACGCTCCCCGCGGATCTGCGCGGTCATGCGTTCGGCTTCTCCGCGACCGTCGAGAACCTCGGGTTCGGCGTCGGCATGATCCTGGTCGCGGCGGCGCTCGACAATCACAGCCCGCTGACCGTCGTCGCCTGGTCGCACGGGGCGGCCATCGTGGTCGCCGTTCTGTTCCTGATCAGGGTGACGGGGCCGCGGAGCGGAGGTCGTGTCCCCGCTCCGCGTTCCGGCGCCGATCGCGACGGGCAGATGCGGTGAGGCTTCGCGTACGACTGTATTCAGCCAATCTTGAGACGGTCACCGGGAGACCGGCAACGCCTTGCGGAACGCATGTCCGGCAGGGGTCGGGCAGAGCCCCGTCTTCGCTCGCGCACGCCCTTTGCCGCCGCGCGCCCGGATGCGGGCCGGGCCGGACCGGCACCGCCGCTTTCACGCAGCGGGCCGCGCCGCGGGCTTGCGACGTGCCGGGCCGCTGCGGTGGGTTGTCGGACGTTCCTGACGCGCTCCGCCGCCCCGGGGAACCGGGAAACCGCCCCGGGGCGACGGAAGTCGGGAACCGGGCCCCGGGAGCCGGCCGCAGGTGAAACCGGGAACGGTCCCGGGAGAACCGGCGGACCGCCGTTCGGAACCCGGGACCGGGAGCCGACCCGGGCAATCGGGACCCGTTCCCGAAGGCCCGGGAGCCGACCACCACCGCACACCCCGAACGCCTGCCGCGCCGAACGGCCCGGCGCGGGTTCGCCCCCTCACCCTCACCGTCGAACACCGGAAAGGCGGACACCGTATGTCGCCGCTCCCCCGTCGCAGCCACGCCGACGACCTGCTGTCCTTCATCAGGGACAGCCCATCCCCGTACCACGCGGTGGCGAGCGCCGCCCGGCGTCTTGAGAAGGCCGGCTTCCGTGAACTCCACGGTTCGCAGGACTGGACGGGCGCGACCGGCGGCGGCTTCGTCGCCCGCGGCGGTGCCCTGATGGCCTGGTACGTCCCCGAGGACGCACCCGCCCACACCCCCTTCCGGATCATCGGCGCCCACACCGACTCCCCCAATCTGCGGGTCAAGCCCGTCCCCGACACCGGATCGGCGGGCTGGCGCCAGATCGCCGTGGAGGTCTACGGCGGCGTGCCGCTGAACACCTGGCTCGACCGCGATCTGGGCATCTCCGGGCGGCTGACGCTGCGCGGCCCCGACGGCGGGGTCGGGTCACGGCTCGTCCGGATCGACGAACCGCTGGCACGGGTGCCCCAGTTGGCCATCCATCTCGACCGTACGGTCAACGACGGGCTCGCGCTCGACCGGCAGCGCCATCTCAGCCCGCTCTGGGCGCTCGGGGCTCCCGAGGAGGGTGCGCTGCTGCGCCGGGTCGCCGCGGCGGCGGAGGTGGACCGGGACGACGTGCTCGGCTGGGACCTGATGTTCCATGACGTCCAGCCGCCCGGATACCTGGGCGCGGAACGGGAGTTCGTGGTGTCCGCCCGGCTGGACAACCTGGTGTCGGTGCACGCGGGCGTCACGGCGCTGGTGGGTGCGGCGGCCGGGGCCGAGGAGCCCTCGTACATCCCCGTCCTGGCGGCCTTCGACCACGAGGAGGTCGGCAGCGGGTCGGAGACGGGGGCGCAGGGTCCCCTGCTGGAACGCGTCCTCGGCCGTTCGGTCACCGCGCGCGGCGGCAGCGCCGAGGACTGGTCCCGCGCCCTGTTCGGCGCCTTCTGCGTCTCCGCCGACATGACGCACGCGGTGCACCCCAACTACGCGGAGCGGCACGACCCGGGCCACTGTCCGCTGCCCAACGGCGGACCCACGGTCAAGGTCAACGCCAATCAGCGGTACGCCACCGACGGCACCGGCATGGCGGTGTTCACGGCGGCGTGCGAGCGGGCGGGCGTGCCGTGGCAGTCGTTCGTCTCCAACAACGCGATGCCGTGCGGCACGTCGATCGGTCCGCTTACCGCGGCCCGGCTGGGTGTGACGACGGTCGACGTGGGGGTGCCCGGACTGTCCATGCACTCGGCGCGCGAGCTGTGCGGGGCTGACGACCCCGGCCGTCTGGCCGCCGTCCTGGGCGCCTTCGTGACGTCCGGCTGACGCGTCGGCCGGTGCGGAAAGGGTGGGGCGGGGGCCCGAATCCGCTCCCCGCCCCACCCCGCACCGGGGTACGGGCTACGCGAACCGCTGCTGCGCGCTGCCGTCGCAGCTCTGCAGCCTCAGCGGGTCCTTGGCCGCCGCGAGTGTCAGGCACAGCCCGGTCGAGGCCGCCGGGCGCAAGGTCCCGGACTGCCTGACGAACTGCTGGTTGGCCGCGCCCGAGCAGTCCCACAGGATGAGCGTGGCGCCCGCCTTGTAGTCGGCGCCCGGCACGTCGAGGCACCGGTCGTGGCTCAGTTCGGTACGGATGTTCTTCGTGCCGGAGTCGTACCACCAGCCCTGGTTGCGGCCGCCGTGACAGTCCCATCCGCCGATCCGGGTGTTGTTGCGGGTCACCGAGGCGGGAACGTCCAGGCAGGTGCCCGTGGCCTCGTTCTTCAGGGGCTTGAAGACGTCGTCCCACGCCGCGGCCTGGAGAACCGGCTGTCCGGTGCTCGCCGGGTCGGCACAGCTCGCCTCGCGCAGGGACGAGTTGTAGATCTGGGTCAGGCAGGAGGCGAAGGCCGCGTGGCCGCGCGCGTTCGGGTGGAAGGACTGCCGGACGGAGTTCGAGTCCGGCGGGAAGTGCGACAGGTCGATGTAGAGGCCGCGGGCCCAGGTGTTGTCGCTGCAGACCTCGTGGCCGTGGAAGAGCCGGGAGTTGTCGAGGTAGACGGCTCCGGTGTCGGCGGCGGCCTTGCGCATTCCGCGTTCGAAGGCGGGGACCGCGACGTCACGGCCCCAGGCGGCGTCGGAGTCGTATCCGGCGCAGCCGCCGGGAAGCTTGCCGGGGAAGTTCGGGTTGTCGTAGAAGTCCGGGCCGATCGGGCTCGGGTAGCCCATGACCACGAGCTTGTAGTCGCTGTTGGCGTACCCGGCGTCCGACATGACGGTCTTCAGGTCGCGCACCGTCTTCTCGACCTTGGGGACGAGCCCGTCGACGCGCGCCTGCCAGCCGCCCTCGTACTTCGGCTGACAGGTGCCCTGGGAGAGCACCCAGCGCTGGACGCAGTCCGTCATGACCGGGCCGAACTGGAGGTCGTCATTGGCGCCGGCGACCAGCACGATCATCTTGATGCGGGTGTTGCGGGCCTTGATGGCGAGGTTGTCGCTCTGCACGAGCTCGTCGGCGTACTGCTTCGATCCGCCGATCACGATGTTGCCGGTGTACGCGCCGGAGCAGGAGACGTTGTACGTGACGTCGGCCGGGATGCCCGTGCGGTGGATGGCGGAGTCGGGCGAGCGGTGGCACCAGTTGTCGGGACCGTTGGTGCCCGCCTCGTACGTGCCGACGCCCTCGCCGGAGATCTCGCTGTCGCCGAGCGAGATCAGCCCGGTCTTGCGGTCGGCGAGCGGACGCTCGGCCGGGTCGCCGTACAGCCGGGTGGCTTCGGCGGCGCGGACGGCCTCCAGTTCGGGCGACAAAGGGGTGGATGCGGTAGTGGTGGTGCCGGACCGGTCCGCCGCGCCCGCCGGTCCCGCGGCGAAGGCCGTACCGCCCAATGCCGCCGCCATGGCCGCGGCGGCCGCGACCGTACAGCGAAGTCTGTGCCTGGTGCGCCTCATTGCGCCTCCCCGGGTTGTGGTTACCCCCGGTATTTACTGGTCGGTAGGCGACTTGGGAATAGAAAGAACAAGACAAGTGCTCAACTTTTTCAGGAGGTTGCACCCATGGACGAGTCACAGACCCCCGCACCTGCCCCCGCGGACGGCACGGATTTCCGCATCGAGCACGATTCGATGGGCGAGGTGAGGGTCCCCGCGGACGCCAGGTGGCGCGCCCAGACGCAGCGCGCGGTGGAGAACTTCCCGATCTCCGGGCAGCGCCTGGAGCGGGCCCACATCGAGGCCCTGGCCCGGATCAAGGCGGCCGCCGCCAAGGTGAACGCCGAGCTGAAGGTGCTCGACCCGGACATCGCCCTGGCCATCCAGGGGGCCGCCGAGGAGGTCGCCGAGGGGCGCTGGGACGCCCACTTCCCGATCGATGTCTTCCAGACCGGGTCCGGCACCTCGTCCAACATGAACACCAATGAGGTCGTGGCCACTCTCGCCACCGAGCGCCTGGGCCGCGAGGTCCACCCCAACGACCACGTCAACGCCTCGCAGTCCTCCAACGACGTCTTCCCGTCGTCCATCCACATCGCCGCGACCGCAGCCGTGACCGGTGAGCTGATCCCGGCGCTGGACCACCTGGCGACCGCCCTGGAGCGCAAGTCCGCCGAGTTCGCGACGGTCGTGAAGTCGGGGCGTACGCATCTGATGGACGCCACCCCCGTCACCCTGGGCCAGGAGTTCGGGGGTTACGCGGCGCAGATCCGGTACGGGACCGAGCGACTGCGCGCCTCCCTTCCCCGCCTCGCCGAGCTGCCGCTGGGCGGCACGGCCGTCGGCACCGGCATCAACACCCCGCCCGGCTTCTCCGCCGCCGTCATCGCCGAGGTCGCCCGCGCCACCGGACTGCCGCTCACCGAGGCCAGGGACCACTTCGAGGCGCAGGGCGCCCGGGACGGGCTCGTGGAGACGTCCGGCCAGCTCCGCACGCTCGCCGTCTCGCTCACCAAGATCTCCAACGATCTGCGCTGGATGGCGTCCGGACCGCGCACCGGCCTGGCCGAGATCAGCCTTCCCGACCTCCAGCCCGGCTCGTCGATCATGCCCGGGAAGGTGAATCCGGTCATTCCCGAGGCCGTCCTGATGGTCGCGGCCCAGGTGATGGGGAACGACGCGACGGTCGCCGTCGCGGGTGCGGCGGGCAATTTCGAGCTGAATGTGATGCTGCCGGTCATCGCGAAGAACCTGCTGGAGTCGGTGCGGCTGCTGGCCAACGTCTCCCGGCTGCTCGCGGACCGCACGGTCGACGGCATCACCGCGAACGTCGAGCGCGCCAGGGAGTACGCGGAGTCCTCGCCGTCCGTCGTCACCCCGCTGAACAAGTACATCGGTTACGAGGAGGCGGCGAAGGTCGCCAAGAGGTCGCTGGCCGAGCGGAGGACGATCCGCGAGGTGGTGCTGGAGTCGGGATATGTCGAGCGCGGCGACCTGACGGTGGAGCAGCTCGACGAGGCGCTGGACGTGTTGCGCATGACCCGCCCGTGACACGCGTCGCGGCAACGGGTCCGCGGCATCCCTAAGATCTGCCCATGGCAGGTACGGACAGCGGACACATCGAGCACTGGGCGCCGGGCGATCACATCCTGTGGCGCTACCGCGGAAACGTCCCGCGACCACGGGACGGCGCGCCGGAGCACGCCCCGGACCCGGTGCACATCTGCCGTCCCGTCACCGTCGTCCAGGACACCGACGAGCTGCTCGCCGTGTGGGTGGCGCCCGGCACCGAGTGCGTGAAGCCGGTGCTGGCGAACGGCACCGAGGTGCACGACGAGCCGCTCGCCACCCGCTACACCGCCCCGCGCACCACCGCCCGCGCGCCCTGGCTCGGCAACGGCGTTCTCAAACTCGCCCGCCCCGGTGAACCGTGGTCGGTCTGGCTCTTCTGGGAGACCGGCTGGCAGTTCCGCAGCTGGTACGTGAACCTGGAGGAACCGCGCACCCGCTGGGCGGGCGGCACCGATTCCGAGGATCACTTTCTCGACATCTCCGTCTACCCGGACCGCAGCTGGGTCTGGCGCGACGAGGACGAGTTCGCCCAGGCGCAGCGGGTCGGTCTGATGGCCCCGCGGACCGCGCGGCAGGTGCGGGAGGCGGGCCGCGCGGCCGTCGAAGTGATCCAGGACTGGGGCGCGCCGTTCCGGGACGGCTGGGAGGACTGGCGGCCCGATCCGCGCTGGCGGGTTCCGGCGCTCCCGGATGACTGGGACCGTACCCCCTCGCGCATGGCGTCATGAGACCCTTGTCGCACCCCAGGGGGGCAAACGTAGGATCGTCCTCCGGAGCGCGCCTGCGCCCCAACCGACGGACACCGCACCGGACCTGATCACAAGTCACCGCACGAGCACCACGCACTGCACGAGCTGTATGAGCCACATCAGTCGTATGAATCGCCTGAGCCACTACGAGGGGGTGGAGACGTGCTCGCTGTCGCTCGCCCCGTCGCCGGAAACGTTGTCACCGAGCCGCCTCGCGGGCATCCGGTTTCGGCCCCTCGTTCGGGGGCATCCGGTGACAGCCGTTGTTATCGCCGCTCTTGCCGGGGCACAGTAGCGCCCCACGAGGTGATTGCCTCATACAACCGGCCCGGACGGACGGAACCCCACGCGTGACGGAGCACTCCACCTCCCACGAAGGCCGGCAGCCTCTCGCCGCCCGGTCGCAGGAACGCGCCCGGCCGCGGCAGCAGGATGCCGCGCCGGCCGCTTCCCCTGCCACCGCAGCGATCCCCGGCCCGGCCGCGGCGCCGGGCGCGGGAACGAGTCAGGCGGCCCCCGCGGGACTCGACCCACAGGCCGCGGCCCGTCGCGAGGGCGACCGGCTGCGTTTCGTGGGCGCCGCCACCCGGCGGATCGCCCGCGGCATAGACCTGGACGAGATCGTGCTGGGTCTGTGCCGGGCCAGTGTGCCGACCTTCTCCGACGCCATACTGGTCTACCTCCGCGACCCGCTCCCGGTCGGTGACGAGCGGCCGGTCTCCCCGTTCGTGCTGCGGCTGCGCCGGTCGGACCGGCTGCGCCTGAACGAGGACGAGACCGAGACCCCGTCGGAGATCGAGCGCCTGCGGCTGCCCGCCCTCGACCCGCACGGCGACATGCCCCCGGCGGCCGAACTGTGCGAGGTCCGCTCGGGCGGCGCGCTCGCCGAGGTGCTGCGCGGTGTGCGACCGGTCTTCGGGGACTCCGCGGCGGCCCGCGCCGCGCTGCCCGAACTGCTCGGCGCCGGACGGGCCGTGCCCACCGGGCACCGCGCGATCCTCGCCCCGCTGCGCGGCCGGCGGCGGGTGATCGGCGCCGCCGTCTTCCTGCGCGGCACCGAGCGGCCGCCCTTCGAGGCCAACGACCTGCTGGTCGCGGCGCAGCTGGCGACGCACACCGCGCTCGGCATCGACAAGGCCGTGCTGTACGGGCGCGAGGCGTACATCGCCGACGAGCTGCAGCGCACCATGCTGCCCGACTCGCTGCCGCAGCCGACCGGCGTCCGGCTCGCCTCCCGCTATCTCCCGGCCGCCGAGACGGCCCGGGTCGGCGGCGACTGGTACGACGCGATCCCGCTGCCCGGCAGCAGGGTGGCCCTGGTCGTCGGCGACGTCATGGGCCACTCCATGACCTCCGCGGCGATCATGGGCCAGCTGCGCACCACCGCCCAGACCCTGGCCCAGCTCGACCTGCCGCCGCAGGAGGTGCTGCACCATCTCGACGAGCAGGCGCAGCGGCTCGGCAGCGACCGCATGGCGACCTGTCTGTACGCGGTCTACGACCCCGTCGCGCACCGCATCACGATCGCCAATGCCGGGCATCCGCCGCCCGTGCTGCTCCACCTGGGCGGCCGTGCGGAGGTACTGCGGGTACCGGCGGGCGCCCCGATCCGCGTGGGCGGTGTGGACTTCGAGGCCGTCGAACTGGACGCGCCGGCGGGCGCCACGCTGCTGCTGTACACCGACGGTCTGGTGGAGTCCCGGCTGCGGGACGTCTGGACCGGGATCGAGATGCTGCGCGAACGGCTCGCCGCCACCGCCCGGCTGACCGGCCCGGACCACTCGCCGCCGCTGGAGGCCCTGTGCGACGACGTCCTGGACATGCTCGGCCCCGGTGACCGGGACGACGACATCGCGCTGCTCGCCGCCCGGTTCGACGGGATCGCGCCGAGTGATGTCGCGTACTGGCATCTCGAACCGGAGGAGACCGCGCCGGGCCGGGCCCGCAGGCTGGCCCGGCGGGCCCTGAGCCGATGGGGGCTCGACGAGCTCTCCGACTCGGTGGAGCTGCTGGTCAGCGAGGTGGTGACCAATGCCGTGCGGTACGCGGAGCGGCCGGTGACGCTGCGGCTGCTCCGTACCGACCTGTTGCGCTGCGAGGTCGGCGACGACGCCCCGCAGCTGCCCCGGCAGCGCCGGGCCCGGGACATGGACGAGGGCGGCCGGGGTCTGTTCCTCGTCAACCGGATGGCCAGACGGTGGGGCGCGACGCGTCTGTCGACCGGCAAGGTGGTCTGGTTCGAGATGCCGACCCGGGGCCAGTAGGAGGGGTCTGCGCGGGGCGCGTGCGAGAGCCCTGCACGGACGGTAGCCAAATGTTGCCGACCTCCTGTCGGCGGAGTTGACTTCAGTCGTGAACGAGACGACCTGACCGAAACCCCCACCGACGGGAGGACGCTCGTGCCCGAGGAATCGAAGACCAAGAACACCCCCTACACCACGAACAACGCCGGAATCCCGGTGGAGAGCGATGAACACTCGCTCACTGTCGGATCCGACGGACCGATCCTGCTCCAGGACCACTACCTCATCGAGAAGATGGCCCAGTTCAACCGGGAACGGGTCCCCGAGCGAGTGGTCCACGCCAAGGGCTCCGGTGCCTACGGCATTTTCAAGGTGACCAACGACGTCAGCCAGTTCACCAAGGCGGACCTCTTCCAGCCGGGCAAGCAGACCGCCATGCTCGCCCGCTTCTCCACGGTCGCGGGTGAACAGGGCTCTCCCGACACCTGGCGCGACCCTCGTGGGTTCGCCCTGAAGTTCTACACGGAGCACGGCAACTACGACATGGTCGGCAACAACACGCCGATCTTCTTCGTGCGTGACCCGATGAAGTTCCAGGACTTCATCCGCTCGCAGAAGCGGCGCCCCGAGAGTGCCCTGCGTGACCACGACATGCAGTGGGACTTCTGGACCCTCTCCCCCGAGTCCGCGCACATGGTCACCTGGCTGATGGGCGACCGCGGCATCCCGAAGACGTACCGCAACATGAACGGCTACAGCTCGCACACCTATATGTGGGTGAACGCGGGCGGCGAGAGGTTCTGGGTCAAGTACCGCTTCAAGACCGACCAGGGCATCGACTTCTACCCCCAGGCCGAGGCGGACGAGATCGCGGGCAGCGACGGCGACATCCACCGCCGCGACCTGTTCGAGTCGATCAAGCGGGGTGACTATCCGAGCTGGACGCTGTATGTCCAGATCATGCCGTTCGACGACGCGCCGGACTACCGGTTCAACCCGTTCGACCTCACGAAGGTGTGGCCGCACGGCGACTATCCGGAGATCGAAGTCGGCCGGATGACGCTCAACGAGAACCCGGAGGACTTCTTCGTCCACATCGAGCAGGCGTCCTTCGAGCCGTCGAACCTGGTGCCCGGCATCGGTCCGTCGCCCGACAAGATGCTGCTCGGCCGGCTCTTCTCGTACCCGGACACCCACCGGTACCGGATCGGCCCGAACTACGCGCAGCTGCCCCCGAACCGTCCGCGGTTCGGCCGGAACTCGTATGCGAAGGACGGCCCCATGCGGTACGAGCCGACGCGTACGGGAGCGGTCTACGCGCCGAACTCGTACGGCGGCCCGGCTGCGGACACCGAGCGCTTCGGCGACCCGGCGGGCTGGGCGACGGCGGGCGAGATGGTGCACGAGGCGTACAAGCTGCACCGCGAGGACGACGACTGGGGCCAGGCGGGCACGATGGTGCGCAAGGTCCTGGACGACGCGGCCCGCGACCGGCTGGTGTCGAACATTTCCGGCCATCTGCTGGACGGGGTGAGCGCCCCGGTCCTGGAGCGGTCGCTGCAGTACTGGCGCAATGTGGACAAGGATCTCGGCGACCGGATCGCCAAGAAGGTCAACGGCGGCTGACACCGTCGTACGCGGCGGTCATGGGTGAGGGGCGTTGCCGGCCGGCAACGCCCCTCACCCATGGCCTCACGGCCTCAATGTCCGGGCGGGTTGTTCGCCACGTTGTTGCTCACGACGTTGTTGCTGTTGCCCGGCCGGCCGGGGTCCCCTCCGTCGCCCGGCACATCCGGGGACTGGCTCGGCGGCACATCCGGGGACTGGCTCGGCGGCGGCTCCGGCGACTGGCTGGCCGGCTGGCTGGGCCCGTCGCTCGGGCTCTGCGCCGGCCGGCTCGGCTCCTGGGACGGCGGCTGCGTGGGGCTCTCCGGTGCCGAGGGGGTGTTCGACGGGGTGTTCGGCACGGTGGCCTCGCCGCGCTCGACGTCCTGCAGGTCGAACTGGTGGCCGGACCCGCCGTTCAGCGCGCCGAGGGTGTAGTCCGCCCAGATCTCCGCCGGGAAACCGCCACCGTTGGCGCGGCCGGAGTTCGCGGTACCGGTCAGGCTGACCTGGGTGCCGCCCTGGGGGGATTCGCCGAAGAGCGCGACGACCGTGGTGAGGTCCGGGGTGTAGCCCGCGAACAGGGCGGCCTTGTTGTTCTCCGAGGTACCCGTCTTGCCGGCCGCCTCGTAGGCCGAGGTGTTGGCCGCCCGGCCGGAGCCGCTCTTCACGACGCCCTGCAGGACGGAGGTCACGGTATCGGCGGACTTGCGGCTGATCACCTGGTCACCGATGCCCTTGACCGGCTCGACCGTCCGGTCGCGGTGGACGGCGGACTTCACGATGAACGGGGTTACCTTCTTGCCGTGGTTGTCGAGCGTGGCGTACGCGCCCGCCATGTCCCAGGTCGAGGCGTTCATCGTGCCGAGCGTGATGGCGGGGCGCTCGGGGAAGTTCTTGTCGGGCAGGCCGAGCGCCAGCGCGGTCTTCTTCACCGCGGCGGGGCCGACGTCGACGACCATCTGAGCGAAGACCGAGTTGATCGACTTGTTCATCGCGGTCTGCACGGTGACGTCGCCGTAGCTCTGGTTGTCCTCGTTCTCCGGGGCGAACGGGGTGTCGCTGCCCACCACCGGCCGCTTGCTGGTGCCGTCGTAGCGGGTGTTGACGCCGATCAGATCGCCGTCCTGGGTCTTCGACTCGTTCTCCAGCGCGGAGGCGAACACCAGGGGCTTGAAGGTGGAGGCGGGCTGGTAGTCCCGGCGCGTGGCGTTGGAGACGTAGTGCTTGACGTAGTCCACGCCGCCGTAGAGCGCGACGACGGCTCCGGTCTTCGGATCGACGGAGGTGGCACCCGCCTGGACGGTCGCGTCGACCTTGTTGCCCTTGCGGTCCAGCTTGGACTCCAGCTGACGGTCGACCGACGCCTCCAGCTGCTTCTGCCGCTTCTTGTCGATGTTGAGGGTGAAGGTCCAGCCGCCGGCCTGTCGCATCTCGGCCGTGATGCCCTGCTTATCCAACTCCTGGTTGGCGGCCTCGACGAGGTAACCGGTCTGGCCCTCCATGCCGGGGGCGGGCTTGGGCTTGTCCGGGACGGGGAACTTCAGGGTGTCGCGCTTGGCCTTGTCGAGCCAGTGCATCTCGACCATGTTGTCGAGCGTGTAGCCCCAGCGCTCCTTGACGAGCCGCTTGCCGGTCGGTGACGCGACCGCCCAGTCGTACTGGCTGGGGGCCTGGAGCAGCGCGGCCAGATAGGCGCCCTGGGAGACGTCGAGGTCCTTGGCGTCGACCCCGTAGTAGGCCTGTGCCGCGGCCTGGATACCGCTGGCGCCGCGGCCGTAGTACGAGGTGTTGATGTATCCGGCGAGGATGTCGCTCTTCTCGTACCTCTGGTCGACCTTGAGGGAGATGACCAGCTCTTTGAGCTTGCGGCTGATCGTCGGGTCCTGCGTCAGGTAGTAGTTCTTCACGTACTGCTGGGTGATGGTCGAGCCACCCTGCTTGCCCTTGCCGGTGAGGGTGTTCAGGATGCCGCGCGCGGTGCCCTTCAGGTCGACGCCCTTGTCCTGGTAGAAGGACTTGTTCTCGGCGGCGACGAAGGTGTGCTGCACGTCCTTGGGGACCTCGGCGAGATCCACGTTCTGACGGTTGACCCCGTTCCCGACCCGGGTCAGCAGGGAGCCGTCGCTGTACTTGTAGACGTTGCTCTGCCGCTCGGCCAGGGCGTTGGCCTTCGGTATGTCCACGTACATGTAGAGCGCCACGAAGGCGCCCATGATCAGCAGGCAGAAGACGAAGAAGGCGCCCAGCATCTTCCGCCAGGTGAAGAGTCTGCGTATGCCGCCGCTCTTCTGGGCCCGCCGCGCTCCGCGCTGCTGGGCTCGTCGCGCATCCGCTCGACCCATCGCTGTTTTGCTCCTGTTTCTCTGCTCGACCAGATCAGCTCAGCCCAGCCAGCTAACACCGTCGGCAAGGACGAAAAGCAAGCGATGTGGCCTTTTCCGGACGTGACAATCAGCACCCGCTCTGTAGGGAACCGACTCCCCAGAGGCGCTCAAGGTTGCGAAGACAGGTAATGTGTAATCACATTGCTAGCACCGAATCAGCCGCTGCCGGCCTTCCGAAACGGGGGATTCCATGTCCGACCACGGCAATCCGTACGAGGCGTCCACGATGACCGCCGAGCTCGCACCCGACGCCCCTCAGATGCCTGAACCGCAGGTGAGAGAGGTGACGGCGCACAGCATCCCGGGCGGTCTCGGCCTGCTGCTGACCGTGGTCGGAGTGATCGCCGGCATCGGGCTCGCGATCGTCGGCGGCGTCATCGGCTCGAACGGGAACAACGGCGTGGGTGTCCCGGTGTGCATCTTCGGGATCCTGCTCGCCATCGCCTCCTTCTTCTGCATGACGGGTGTGAAGATGGTCGCACCGGGCGAGGCCCGCGTGATCCAGCTCTTCGGCCGGTACGTCGGCACGATCCGCACCGACGGGCTGCGCTGGATCAATCCGCTCACCAGCAGCCGGAAGATATCCACCCGGGTCCGCAACCACGAGACCGCCGTCCTGAAGGTCAACGACGCCTACGGCAACCCGATCGAGCTCGCCGCGATCGTCGTCTGGAAGGTCGAGGACACCGCGCAGGCGCTCTTCGAGGTCGACGACTTCCTGGAGTTCGTCGCCACCCAGACCGAGGCGGCCGTCCGGCACATCGCGATCGAGTACCCGTACGACGCCCACGAGGAGGGCGGCCTCTCGCTGCGTGGCAACGCGGAGGAGATCACCGAGAAGCTGGCCGTGGAGCTCACCGCCCGGGTGCAGGCCGCCGGTGTGCGAATCATCGAATCGCGCTTCAGCCACCTCGCGTACGCCCCCGAGATCGCCTCCGCGATGCTCCAGCGCCAGCAGGCCGGCGCGGTGGTCGCGGCCCGGCAGCAGATCGTCGAGGGCGCGGTCGGCATGGTCGAGATGGCGCTGACCCGGATCGCCGAGCAGGACATCGTCGAACTGGACTCGGAGCGGAAGGCGGCCATGGTCAGCAATCTGATGGTGGTGCTGTGCGGTGACCGCGCGGCGCAGCCGGTCCTCAATACGGGCACTCTTTACCAGTGACGGAAGAGACCCCCGGGCGCAGGCCTCCGCCGCAGCGCAAGCAGATGCTGCTGCGGCTCGACCCCGCGGTCCACGATGCGCTGGCCCGCTGGGCCTCCGACGAACTGCGCAGCGCGAACGCCCAGATCGAGTTCCTGCTGCGCAGGGCGCTGGCGGAGGCGGGCCGCCTGCCGGGCACGGCCCGCCCGATCCCCCGCCGGGGGCGCCCGCCGAAGGAGAGGCCGAACCCGCCCGGCGGCTGAGAGCCCGTCGGGCGACCTCGGATCGGCCGCCCGGCCAGAGGTCACCCGACAGGCTCCGAGGCCCGGGGACGAAGGGGCGCACCGGGGAGGGCGCGCGAGCCCTCCCTGGTCCCGTACCCGGGTATACACCCGAGGTATACACACCATGTACAGTGCTCGGTATGTCTATCGGCCACACCCTGCTCGGGCTCCTGGAGTCCGGCCCCCGCCACGGCTACGACCTCAAGCGGACATTCGACGAAAAGTTCGGCCACGACCGCCCCCTGCACTACGGGCAGGTCTACTCGACCATGTCCCGGCTGCTCAAGAACGGCCTCGTCGAGGTCGACGCCGTCGAGAGCGGCGGCGGCCCCGAGCGCAAGCGGTACGCGATCACCGAAGCGGGCATCACCGATGTCGCGACCTGGCTCGCGCAGCCGGAGAAGCCCGAGCCGTACCTCCAGTCGACGCTCTACACCAAGGTCGTCCTGGCTCTGCTCACCGGCCGGAGCGCCGAGGCCCTGCTGGACACCCAGCGCGCCGAGCACCTGCGCCTCATGCGCATCCTCACCGACCGCAAGCGCCGGGGCGACCTCGCCGATCAGCTGATCTGCGACCACGCGCTCTTCCACCTCGAAGCCGATCTGCGCTGGCTGGAACTGACCGCCGCGCGGCTGGACCGACTCGCCGCGGAGGTACGCGCGTGAACCCCGCCGGCTCCCTGCTCAGCGCCCACGACCTGCACAAGTCGTACGGATCGACCCCCGCGCTCGACGGTGCCTCGTTCTCCATCCACCCGGGCGAGGTCGTCGCCGTGCTGGGCCCGTCCGGCTCCGGCAAGTCGACCCTGCTGCACTGCCTCGCCGGGATCGTCACCCCGGACAGCGGCACGATCACCTACGCGGGCCGCGAGCTCTCCGCGATGTCCGACGCCGAACGCAGCGCCCTGCGCCGCACCGAGTTCGGCTTCGTCTTCCAGTTCGGCCAGCTCGTCCCGGAGCTGACCTGTGTGGAGAACGTCGCCCTGCCGCTCCGCCTGAGCGGGGCCAGGCGCAAGGACGCCGAACGCGCCGCCCGCCACTGGCTGGAGCGCCTGGAGGTGGACAACGTCGGCGCCAAGCGTCCCGGCGAGGTCTCCGGCGGCCAGGGGCAGCGCGTCGCCGTGGCCCGTGCGCTGGCCGCGTCCCCGAAGGTCGTCTTCGCCGACGAGCCGACCGGCGCCCTGGACTCCCTCAACGGCGAGCGGGTCATGGAGCTGCTCACCGAAGCGGCCCGGTCCACCAATGCCGCCGTGGTCCTGGTGACCCACGAGGCCCGCGTCGCCGCCTATTCCGACCGCGACGTCACCGTGCGCGACGGCCGGGCACGCGACCTGGAGCACGCGGTATGACTCTGCTCGACCACAAGAACGTCGCGGCCGACGCGCCTCCCCGGGCCACCGGACCCACCGGCGTCGCCGCCCTGTTGCGCGACCTCGGCCTCGGTGTCCGGTTCGCCGCGTCCGGCGGGCGCGAGGGCTGGATCCGCACCCTGCTGACCGCCGTCGGCGTCGGCCTCGGCGTGGCGCTGCTGCTGGTCGCCGCCTCCGTGCCGAATCTGCTCGACCACCGTTCCGCGCGCGATCAGGCCCGCTCCGAGACCAAGATCTCCGAATCGCCCGACGCCCAGGCCGAGAAGACCGACACCTCGGTGCTCCGGATCAACGCGGAGACCGAGTACCGCGGCCGGACCGTCGGGGGCTACCTGATGCGTGCGGACGGTACGCGTCCGGTCGTCCCGCCGGGTGTCGCACGCTTCCCCGGCGCGAACGAGATGGTGGTCTCCCCCGCTCTGAAGAGGCTGCTCGATTCCTCGGAAGGCAGCCTCCTCAGGAAGCGGCTGCCGTACCGGATCACCGGCACGATCGCCGACTCCGGCCTGATCGCTCCGGGAGAGCTGTACTACTACGCGGGCAGCGACACACTGACTCCCGCCAACGGCGGCCACCGGATCGCCGGTTACGGCGACCCGGGCCCGTCCGATCCCATGTCGCCGATCCTCGTCGTGCTGACCATCATGATCTGCGTCGTCCTGCTGATGCCGGTCACGATCTTCATCGCGACGGCCGTGCGGTTCGGCGGCGAGCGGCGCGACCGCAGGCTCGCCGCGCTGCGTCTGGTCGGTGCGGACATCCGGATGACCCGTCGGATCGCGGCCGGCGAGGCGTTCTTCGGGGCGGTGCTCGGACTGGTGGCCGGCCTGGCCTTCTTCCTGGTGGGGCGTCGCTTCATGGGCTCCGTCGAGGTGTGGGACGTCAGCGCCTTCCCGGCGGACCTGGTCCCCGACACCTGGCTGGCGGCGCTGGTCGTGGTCGCGGTTCCGGTGGCTGCGGTCCTGGTCACGCTGGTCGCCCTGCGTTCGGTGGTCATCGAACCGCTCGGAGTCGTGCGCAGCGGCCGCAACCGCAGGCGCCGGATCTGGTGGCGCCTGCTGGTTCCGGTCGCGGGCCTGGCGGTGCTCGTGCTGTCCGGCAAGGCGGACACCGAGGTGAACCCGTATCCGATCGCGGGCGGCGCCGTGCTCGTGCTCGTCGGGCTCGCCCTGCTGCTGCCGTGGCTGGTCCAGGCGTGCGTGAACCGGTTGCACGGCGGTCCGGTGCCCTGGCAGCTCGCCACCCGCAGGCTCCAGCTGAGCAGTGGCGCGGCCTCCCGCGCGGTCAGCGGCATCACGGTCGCGGTCGCGGGCGCCGTGGCGCTGCAGATGCTGTTCGCCGCGGTGGGCGACGAGTTCAACCGGATGACCGGGCAGGACCCGACGCGGGCCCAGTTCTACACGTACTCCCAGACCGTCACCGGCGACGCGGCCACGCGGACCATCAAGAAGTTCCGGGCCACCGAGGGGGTGACCGGGGTCATCGGGATGGTCGAGACGTACGTCGTCAAACCCGGCAAGTACAAGGGCGACGACGTCCAGCCCACCACCTCGCTGACCGTCGGCGACTGCGCGACCGTGCGCGAGATCGCCCGGATCGGCTCCTGCAAGGAGGGCGATGCCTTTGTCGTCCACCCCCGGGACAAGGACACGGCCGAGTGGACGGACCGGACGGCTCGCAAGGGCAAGCCGGTCGAGCTCAACTACATGGTGGGGGAACCCGGCGAGAAGTCGAAGCTGTGGACCCTGCCCGCCGACGCCCGGACCGTTCCGGCCCGCCCCGATCCGATGGGCCAGGAACACTTCGGCATCGTGGCCACGGTCGGCGCGATCGACCCGACCACCCTGCCGCATGCCCAGACCAACGCGCAGATCCGGGTGGACCGGAGCGTCGAGGACGTCTCCGAGTACGTACGGAACACGGCGGCCGAACTCGACCCGGGGATGCGCATCGTCGCCGTGAACTCGGTGGTCCGCGACCGGCAGTACGCCAGTGTGCAGAGGGGCCTCCAGGTCGGCGGGACCGCGACGCTGCTGCTGATCGCCGTCGCGATGCTGGTCTCGCAGCTGGAGCAGTTGCGGGAGCGCAAGCGCCTGCTGTCCGTCCTGGTCGCCTTCGGCACCCGGCGGACCACGCTCGGCTGGTCGGTGCTCTGGCAGACCGCCATTCCCGTCCTCATCGGACTGGCGGTCGCGATCGCCGGGGGTCTCGGCCTGGGGGCCGTGATGGTCCGCATGATCGGCAAGCAGGTGACCGACTGGTGGCTGTTCCTGCCGATGGCGGGGGCGGGCGCGGCGCTGATCGCGCTGGTCACCCTGGTGTCGCTGCCACCGCTGTGGCGCATGATGCGTCCGGACGGGCTGCGCACGGAGTGACGTCGCCGTAGCCGTGAGGGGTGCGGTCCCCGCAACGGGGGACCGCACCCCTTTCCCGCGCCCTATCTGCCCGTCGTCACCCGCACCGGCAGTGTCTCCATCGCCTCCCGCAGCGCCACCGCGAACTCCTCGAACTCCTCGTGCCGTGCCGCGCCCGTCCGCATCCCCAGCGCCACCCGCCGCGACGGTGCGGGTTCCGCGAAGTACCCGGTGGCCAACGCGTCGTTGCGGCCGGTCTCCACCGTCACCGCGGTGCGCGGCAACAGCGTCACCCCGAGCCCGCCGGCGACCAGCTGCACCAGCGTGGAGAGCCCGGCCGCGGTCGTGGTGACCGGCGCCCCCTCCGTGCGCCCCGCCTCCCGGCATATGTCGAGCGCCTGGTCGCGCAGGCAGTGCCCCTCGTCGAGCAGCAGCAGCGGCAGTTCGCGCAGCGCCTCGCGCGGGATGTCGGTGCGCCCGCCCAGCCAGTGGTCCCGCTCCATGACGAGCACGAAGTCCTCGTCGAACAGCGGGAGTTCGGTCATGCCCGGCACCCCGAGCGGCACGGCGAGCAGCAGCAGGTCCAGCCTGCCCGCGGCCAGCCCCTCCAGCAGCGACGAGGTCTGCTCCTCGTGCACCTGGAGGTCGAGTTCGGGGTAGCGGTCGTGGACCAGCCGCAGCACGGTCGGCAGCAGATACGGGGCGACGGTCGGAATCACCCCGAGTCTGAGCACTCCGGTGAACGGCGCGCGGACCGCCTCGGCCTCCTCCATCAACTCGCCGACGGCCTCCAGCACCACCCGGGCCCGGACCGCGAGCCGCTCCCCGGCCGGCGAGAGCAGTACCTTGCGCGTCGTACGCTCGATGAGCTGGACACCCAGTGCCTCCTCCAGCGCCGACACGGCCCCGGAGAGCGCCGGCTGGCTCATCCCGATTGCTGCCGCCGCATCCCTGAAGTGCAGATATTCAGCGACGGCCGCGAAGGCACGCAGCTGCGACAGACTGGGCTGTTTGATTCGATTGCCCTGATTGCTCTGCGCCACTGATAGGCACCTCCGATCATCACGACCGAGTGTAGCTATTTCCGCTATCAATGCACTCTGTGCCAAGGTGGATCTCGTCCAACCCTCAGGAACTCCCGCAAAAGGGAATTCCAACCCTGCAAGGAGAGCGCGTGCTCACTGTCGGTGACAAGTTCCCCGAGTTCGACCTGACTGCTTGTGTTTCGCTGGAGAGCGGCAAGGAGTTCGAGCAGATCAACCACAAGACCTACGAGGGCAAGTGGAAGATCGTCTTCGCGTGGCCGAAGGACTTCACCTTCGTGTGCCCCACCGAGATCGCCGCCTTCGGCAAGCTGAACGACGAGTTCGCCGACCGTGACGCCCAGATCCTCGGCTTCTCCGGTGACTCCGAGTTCGTGCACCACGCCTGGCGCAAGGACCACCCGGACCTGACCGACCTGCCGTTCCCGATGATGGCCGACTCGAAGCACGAGCTCATGCGTGACCTCGGCATCGAGGGCGAGGACGGCTTCGCGCAGCGCGCCGTCTTCATCGTCGACCAGAACAACGAGATCCAGTTCACGATGGTGACCGCCGGTTCCGTGGGCCGTAACCCCAAGGAGGTCCTGCGGGTCCTGGACGCCCTGCAGACCGACGAGCTGTGCCCGTGCAACTGGACCAAGGGCGAGAACACCCTCGACCCGGTCGCGCTCCTCGCGGGCGAGTGAGCTGACAGCGACATGGCACTCGACGAACTGAAGGCCGCCGTCCCGGACTTCGCCAAGGACCTGAAGCTGAACCTCGGTTCGGTCATCGGCAACAGCGACCTCCCGCAGCAGCAGCTGTGGGGCACCGTCCTCGCGTGCGCGATCGCCTCGCGCTCGCCGAAGGTGCTGCGCGAGCTGGAGCCGGAGGCGAAGGCCAACCTCTCCGCACAGGCGTACACCGCGGCGAAGTCCGCCGCCGCCATCATGGCGATGAACAACGTCTTCTACCGGACCCGGCACCTGCTGTCGGACCCCGAGTACGGGACGCTGCGCGCGGGGCTGCGGATGAATGTCATCGGCAACCCGGGCGTGGAGAAGACCGACTTCGAACTGTGGTCGCTCGCCGTCTCCGCCATCAACGGCTGCGGCCAGTGCCTCGACTCCCACGAGCAGGTGCTGCGCAAGGCCGGCGTGGACCGTGAGACCATTCAGGAAGCCGTCAAGATCGCCTCGGTGATCCAGGCGGTCGGCGTGACCCTCGAAGCCGAGGCCGTGCTCGCCGAGTAGGACCAGCGGTACCCCTTGCACGAGAAGGGCCCCGAGGACGACCGACCGTCCCCGGGGCCCTTCTTCTCATCCGTCTCGCGTCACTTGCCGGGCCCGTCCTCGGTGCCGCGGTCCACGCCGGCCTCGTCGTCGCCGTGGTCGATGTCCTCGGGCGGCGAGCCGGGCGCGGGGGTCGGGGCGGCGCCGAGCGCGGTCGCCCCGTGCGGGGCCGGCGCGTGCCGCAGGGCCTCCTCCTGCCCGTACGCCCGTAGATAGCCGACCACCGTATTGGTGACCGCCACCAGCGGCACCGCGACGACCGCCCCGCCGATACCCGCGATCATGCCGCCCGCGGCGACGGAGAGGACGACGGCGAGCGGATGCACCCGTACCGCGCGTCCCAGGATGAACGGCTGCAGCACATGCCCCTCGATCTGCTGCACCGCGAGCACCACGACCAGCACCATCAGCGCGGTGAACACGCCCTCGGTGACCAGCGCGACGACCACCGCGAGCGCTCCGGAGACCACGGCGCCGATCAGCGGGATGAAGGCGAAGAGGAAGATGAACACGGCGAGCGGCACCGCCATCGGCACCTTGAGGAACCAGATTCCGAGCCCGATGAAGATGGCGTCGATCAGCGCCACCAGGACCGTGCCCCGCACATAGGCGGTCAGGGTCCGCCAGGCGCGTGGCCCGGCGCCCGCGACACCCGGCCGGGCCTGGGCGGGCACCAGCTTCAGCACCCAGTGCCAGATCCGCTTCCCGTCGTACAGCAGGAAGAGCGTCGAGAACATCGCCAGCAGCATCCCGGTGAGGAACTCCACCATCACGGTGACGCCCTGGAGTCCGGCGGAGGTTATCTGCTCGGTGTTGGTGCCGATGGTGTCGCTGAGGTTCTTCGCGACGTCGTTGATCTGCTGCTCGGTGACGTGGAAGGGGCTGTCGAGCAGCCAGTTCTTCAGGTCGTCGATACCCGTCCGGACCTTGTCGGAGAGGGTGTCGATGTTGTCCATCACCTGCCAGACGACGAACCAGCCGACCAGCCCGATGATGACGAAGCCCAGAATCGCGGTGACGGCGGTGGCCAGTCCGCGCGGCAGACCGTACTGCCGCAGCCGGGCGACGGTCGGCTGCAGCATCGCCGTGACGAGCAGCGCGGCGACGAAGGCCAGAACCACCAGCTGGACGGCGCTGATGACCCGCATCATCACCCAGAGCGTGCCCGCCAGGACGAGCAGCCGCCAGCCCGCCTCGGCCGCGACCCGCATGCCCCAGGGGATCGCCGAGACCGGATCGGGCCGGGCGGCCACGGAGGGGGCGTACGTGGGCGGCGGCGGCACATGCTCGGCCACGGCCTCACGCCGGGGCGCCTCGGCCGGTACGGGCCCTGCGGGGACAGCGGCGGGCACCGGCGGCACGGCCGGCATGACCTCGTCCGCCTCGGCCTCGGCCCGGCGCCGCTCCAGACGCTCGCCCAGTTCGGTCAGTTCGGCGCCCAGCCGACCGAGCCACCCCGGAAGTTTCGACATGATCGTTCCTCTTCCCCCGCTCTCGCACCCCACCGCTCCCCCGGCGAGCCGTCCGGACCGACCGTACACGCGCGAAGCCCCTCACTGTAGGACAGCGAGGGGCTTCACAAGGTTGAGACCGAGGCCTCGGAAGTTCTGGTGCCGGGAGGGGCACTAGTACCAGTGGTTGGCCTGCCAGAAGGACCAGGCACCGCACGGGCTGCCGTAGCGCCCGTCCATGTAGCTGAGGCCCCACTTGATCTGCGTGGCCGGGTTGGTCTGCCAGTCGGCACCGGCGGAGGCCATCTTCGAGCCGGGCAGCGCCTGGACGAGACCGTAGGCACCGGAGGACGGGTTGCTCGCCCGGTAGTTCCAGGTGGACTCGTGGTTCACGATGTTGCTGAAGCACTGGAACTGGTCGGCGGGCACCATCTGGCGCGCCATCGCCTGGACCTCGGCCACGGTGTACGAGCCCTGTGTGGCGAAGGAGGAGGCGCTGCGGACCGAGGAGCGGCTGGCGCGCTCGGCTGCATCCCTTTCCTTCTTCTCCTTGCGCTCCTTCTCCAGCTTGGCCTCGGCCGCCTGCTTCTTCGACTTGGCGTCCTTGGCGGCCTGGATGCGGGCCGCTTCCTCCACGGACTTCTTCGCCGCCGCGTCGGCCGCGGACGCCTGGGCGTCGGCCTGCTGCGTCAGCGAGGCGGTCTGCACCTGGGCCTGCTGGCCTGCGGGGATGTCTGCGAGCAGCGTGGTGTCGGCTGCGGTCGCCTCGAAGTTGTTGTCGTCGACAGCGGGAGTGCTGCCCGAGGCAACGCCTACGACGGCGCCAACGGTGGTTACGGCAGTGGCGGATGCCACGGCGAACCCCCGGACCGAGATCCGGCTCACACGGTGTCCTTCCAGCATCGCCCGCTTAGGTGACCTCGCGGACGCAATCGTGCCCCTGGCACTGGCCTCCCTACTGCTTGGGTCACGGGAGGCACGGGCCCGGTGGGCAACTCCCCGGAGGAAGTGCCGCGTGGTGCTCGCGGGCGGCATACGGACGTCGGCTGTTGAGTTGTGTGGTGCGTGGCACCTCTGGAGGTGCGGGTGTGCCGTATGCGGGGCCTGACGGAAGCAAGACTCTGCCGGAACGGCACGCCGGTAGGCAATTCTCCGTTGCGTGTGAAAGCTCACACCTCGTTTGGAGCAAGTGATTTACGGAAATGCCACCGCAGCACGATGCCGCCCGGCTAAGCTACTGCGCTCGCCGGGCGGCACCAACTGTCGTATCCCCTATCAGATCTGGCCTTCCTCCAGCATTTCGGTCACCAGGGCGGCGATCTGCGAACGCTCGGAGCGGGTGAGCGTGACGTGCGCGAAGAGCGGATGGCCCTTCAGCTTCTCGACCACGGCGACGACCCCGTCGTACCGGCCGACCCTGAGGTTGTCCCGCTGGGCCACGTCATGTGTGAGCACCACCCGGGAATTCGACCCGATCCGGGACAACACGGTCAGCAGTACGTTCCGTTCGAGCGACTGCGCCTCGTCGACGATCACGAAGGCGTCATGGAGCGAGCGGCCCCGGATATGGGTGAGCGGCAGGATCTCCAGCATCCCGCGCCCCAGCACCTCCTCGATCACCTCGCGCCCGGCGACCGCCGAGAGCGTGTCGAAGACGGCCTGCGCCCAGGGGCTCATCTTCTCGGCCTCGGTGCCGGGGAGGTAGCCGAGTTCCTGTCCACCGACCGCGTACAGCGGACGGAAGACCATCACCTTCCGGTGCTGCCTGCGCTCCAGGACGGCTTCGAGACCGGCGCAGAGCGCCAGCGCCGACTTGCCGGTGCCGGCCCGGCCGCCCAGCGACACGATGCCGACGTCCTGGTCGAGGAGCAGATCGAGGGCGATGCGCTGTTCGGCGCTGCGGCCGTGGATGCCGAAGGCCTCCCGGTCGCCGCGCACCAGGCGCACATTTCCCTCGGCGGTGACGCGGCCGAGCGCCTTGCCGCGCTCGGACCGCAGCACCAGTCCCGTGTGCACGGGCAGCTCGGCGGCTTCGGGAACGTACAGCGTCTCCTCGCCGTAGAGCAGATCCACCTGCTCCGCCCCGAGGGGCAGTTCCGTCATACCCGTCCAGCCGGAGTCCGTGATGGCGAGTTCGGCGCGGTACTCCTCGGCGAGGAGACCGACCGAGGACGCCTTGATGCGCAGCGGCAGGTCCTTGGAGACGACCGTGACGTCGTACCCCTCGGCCTGGAGGTTCCGCGCGACCGCGAGGATCCGTGAGTCGTTGTCCCCCAGCCGGTAGCCGGCGGGCAGTACGCCGGGGTCCGAGTGGTTGAGTTCGACGCGCAGCGTCCCGCCCAGATCCCCGAGCGGGATCGGGGCGTCCAGCCGGCCGTACCGGGTCCGGAACGTGTCCAGCAGGCGCAGGGCCTGCCGGGCGAAGTACCCCAGCTCCGGGTGGTGCCGTTTGGCCTCCAGTTCCGTGACCACGACGATCGGGAGCACGACTTCGTGCTCGTCGAAGCGGGCCAGGGCGTTCGGATCGGCCAGCAGGACGCTGGTGTCGAGAACATAGGTGCGCCTGTCGGACATGCGGCGCTTCGTGCTGGTCACCACGGAAGGACGTACCCCCTCGGACGAGGTTGGGGTGCGACGGCGTCGCGGAGCATCCCAATGGGAGAGGACGGACCGGGCTGCGACCCAGATGCACGGGCCGAGCACCGGCCCTCCGCGTCGGCCGCACTGTGTGTACGGTCCTTCGTGTGCAAAGGGCCTCCCGGGCGAGCGGACTCCATGCCGCTCACTTGGACACGACGTCCGCCTGGTTGGTGACCGGACATCGACCTGTCAGGGGTATTCCCTCGAACACGCGAAGCCATGCCGCCCGGGGCGGGCGGGGTGAGCGGGGCCGGTGCGTCCGGGCACGTCAGCACGGGCCCACGCCGCGGCGGTCCTGCCGGGGACGTTGCTCCCTCCGGGGGACGGGAGCCCCGGGAACAGGCGGTGTCAGCCGCCGTAGCGGCGGTGCCGGGCCGCGTAGTCGCGCAGGGCCCGCAGGAAGTCGACGCGGCGGAAGGCCGGCCAGAAGACCTCGCAGAAGTAGTACTCGGAGTGCGCGCTCTGCCAGAGCATGAAGCCGGACAGCCGCTGCTCGCCGCTGGTGCGGATGACCAGATCCGGGTCGGGCTGGCCCCGGGTGTAGAGGTGCTCGGAGATCAGGTCGGTGGAGACGATCTCCGCCAGGTCCTCGAAGGAGGTCCCCTTGGCGGAGTGGTCCAGCAGCAGCGAACGGACCGCGTCCGCGATCTCCTGGCGCCCGCCGTAGCCGACGGCGACGTTGACCAGTATCCCGTCGACCCCCAGCGTGGCCTGCTCGGCCTCCTTGAGGACGGTCTGGGTGTGGGCGGGCAGCAGATCGAGCGTGCCGACGTGATGGACCCGCCAGCGCCCGTCCGCCGCGAGGTTGCGCACGGTGTTCTCGATGATGCCGAGGAGCGGGGTCAGCTCGGACTCGGGCCGGTCGAAGTTGTCGGTGGAGAGCAGCCAGAGTGTGACGACCTCCACATCGGTCTCGCTGCACCAGCCGAGCAGTTCCTGGATCTTGTCCGCGCCGGCCTGGTGTCCCTGCGCGGCCGTGCCGCCGGACGCCTTCGCCCAGCGCCGGTTGCCGTCGAGGATGACGCCGATGTGCTTGGGCACCTGGGTGTGGTCGAGGCGCGCCTCGACCCGGCGTGCGTAGAGCCCGTACACCAGGTCGCGCAAGTTCACTGAGTTCACCTCTCGGTTCTGTGCGGGCCCGCCCGCCCCGATGCCCGGGGGCCGGGGTCGTCCCCCTGGGGATCGCCGCACGACTCCGCGGAGTCCATCGCCCCGCCGTGACGCGGCGGTCCCCGAAGCCGCCACATTACTGCGCAGGCGGCACACCGGCCCAACCCGGCCTGTCACAAGTCCGTGATAAGGAGAGAAACGTGACTGATTCTCCTCTCTTCTACCGCGCAGCCGATTCGCGCTACGACTCCATGGAATACCGCCGCACCGGCCGCAGCGGTCTCAAGCTCCCGGCCGTGTCCCTCGGCCTCTGGCACAACTTCGGCGACGACCGCACGCTGGACTCCCAGCGGGCGATCCTGCGCCGCGCCTTCGATCTCGGGGTGACCCACTTCGATCTGGCCAACAATTACGGGCCGCCGCCCGGCTCCGCCGAGCTCAACTTCGGCAAGATGTTCCGGCAGGACTTCGCCCCGTACCGGGACGAGCTGATCATCTCGACCAAGGCCGGCTACGAGATGCACCCCGGCCCGTACGGCGAGTGGGGCTCCCGTAAATATCTGCTGTCGTCGCTCGACGCCTCGCTGAAGCGGATGGGGCTCGACCACGTCGACATCTTCTACTCCCACCGCTTCGACCCGGACACCCCGCTGGAGGAGACGATGGGGGCGCTGGCCTCCGCCGTGCAGCAGGGCAAGGCGCTGTACGTGGGTGTGTCCTCGTACAACGCGGAGCAGACGGCCGAGGCGGCCCGGCTGCTCAGGGAGATGGGCGTCCCCGCCCTGATCCATCAGCCGTCCTACTCGATGATCAACCGCTGGATCGAGGACGACGGGCTGCTCGACACCCTGGAGACGGCCGGTATGGGCTGCATCTCCTTCGTGCCGCTCGCGCAGGGCCTGCTCACGAACAAGTACCTGACGGGCATCCCGGAGGGTTCGCGGGCCACCCAGGGCAAGTCCCTGGATCCCGGTCTGCTCTCCGACGAGGTGATGCGCCGGCTGAACGGGCTGAACGACATCGCCCGGCGGCGCGGCCAGTCGCTCGCCCAGCTGGCACTCAACTGGGTGCTGCGGGACGGCCGGATGACATCGGCGCTGATCGGCGCGTCGAGTGTGCGGCAGTTGGAGGAGAACGTCGCGTCGCTCTCGGGGCAGCCGTTGTCCGACGAGGAGTTGAAGGAGATCGACACCTTCGCCGTGGACACCGCGGGCACCAACATCTGGGCCGGACGGAGCTGACGGGGGCGGTCCTCGCGGGCCGGTCGGCGGGGCTCAGGGCCTGTCGGGCGCAGCCGGCCCGTGGCCGGCACGCGGTCCGCCCGGGGGCGGCGCCGCCCGGCCACAAAAAACGGGCCGGTCCGTGGGGGGGGATACGGACCGGCCCGAGGGGGGGTTTCCACCATAACCCTTCGTAAGTGATGCTGCGTGCCACGCCACTCCACAATCACTCTCCGAGTTCACCGGACTCCGCTGCGAGCACGGTGTCCGGTTGACGCCTCAGAGCCTGTCGGGTGACCTCGGACCGGATGGCGGACGCGGTCCGGTGCGTGCGGTTCCGAGGCGGGGAGGGAGTCGACGCCGGGCGTCGGCGACCGACGACGACGCGGCGAGGCGAGGTACCGGGGCACGCGAGCCCGGCATGATCCGAACGAAAGGCCCCGGTGCTGTGACGGCCCGGGGTCTCCCGGCCCGTCCGGTCGCCGTTCCGTCCCACGGCCCGGTGGGCGCGGAGCCCCTGCGGCGGGCCCGCCGTCAGCTCCTCGCCGGTGCGCCCCGGTGGCCGCGGGTGAAGCGGATCGCCACCGTGTCGCCGCCGATGACGACGAAGCGTCCGCCTTCGCACCGGATGACGGCCTCGTGCACCTCGCCCCGCTCGTCCCTGCGCTCCTCGGTACGGGTGACGGTCCAGCCGCCCTCGGGCGGTCGCGGCAGGTTCGGCACGGTGGCGAACTCCCACTGTCCCGACGGTACGCACCAGTCGGGCAGCTTCGGCCAGGCGCCGGGGCCGACGTGCAGGGTCCCGTCGGATGCGCAGGTCAGGAGCACCGACTGGCCGTCGGCCAGCAGGAATTCCACGGCTTCCGGCTCCCCCATCCGCCCCTCCGGCCGGTAGTAGACGCCGAGTACCTCGACGATCCGCTCGCCCCTGAGCCAGTCGGCCCTGCCCTGCCGCGGGACACGCGGTGCCTCGTCCTCGTCGCCCACCCTCATGGCCGGTTCCCTCCCCATCCGCTCACCGTCCAGGGTCGCATCCTCCGGGCGGAAGCAGGGGGCCCGGTTTACGGGCCTCGATCAGGAACCGGGTGGTGTGGGCGACGAACGGCCCCTCGGTCTCGATCCGGTGGTGCAGCTCGGCCAGGCGCGGCCGGTACTCCTCGACGGTGAAGCCCGGCACCATCCAGATCACTTTCCGCAGGAAGTAGACGACGGCGCCGATGTCGAGGAATTCGGTGCGCAGTCTCTCCGCGCGCAGGTCGACGACCTCCAGCCCGGCCGTCTCCGCGGCTCCACGCGCCTGCTCCGGGTCGCGGGCGCGGCGCACCTCGGGCGGCTGCGGGCCGAGGAAGTACTCGACGAGTTCGAAGACGCTGGCCGGGCCGACCTGTTGCGAGAAGTACGTGCCGCCGGGGGCGAGGACCCGGGCGATCTCCGCCCACCAGGTGGTCACCGGATGCCGGCTGACCACCAGGTCGAAGGCGTTGTCGCCGAACGGCAGGGGCGGCTCGTCCGCGTCGGCGACCACGGCCACGCCGAGCGGGTGCAGGAGGGCGGTGGCGCGGGCGATGTTCGGCGGCCAGGACTCGGTGGCGACGGTGAGCCGCGGCAGCTTCGGTACGGAGGCGAGAACCTCGCCGCCCCCGGTCTGGATGTCGAGCGCGGCCCCGGCCCGTCCCATCCGGTCCGCCATGGCGCGGGCGTAACCCCATGAAGGGCGCTGTTCGGTGGCCCGGCCGTCGAGCCAGGAGAAGTCCCAGCCGTCCACGGAGACGGTGGCGGCCTCGGCGACGAGGGCGTCGAACCTCGCACGTTCTGCTTCCGCGCCGGCTGCGTGCGCCGCGTCCGGCGCTCCTGGCGCCTCTTCGGGTGTTCCGGACATACGTGAAGGGTGTCAGCCGGGAACCGGTCCGCGCGACCTCAATACCGCGGCGTCAGGGCCGTCGGCCGGTCCGCCCGGCAGCGGTCACGCGGCAAGCCCGCCGAGCAGCATGCCCAGCAGCGCGCCCGTCAGCATGAACGGCCCGAACGGGATGCCGGTCCTGCGTCCGGCGCGCTTCAGGACCATCAGCCCGAACCCGTACGCCGCGCCGAGCAGGAACCCGGCGAACCCCCCGGCGAAGAGCACGGGCCAGCCGTACCAGCCGAGTGCGACGCCCAGGGACAGGGCGAGCTTGACGTCCCCGAAGCCCATGCCGTTCGGATTGATGAGGAAGAGCAGGAAGTAGAAGGCGCCGAGCGCCGCTCCGCCGAGCAGGGCGGAGAGCCAGGATCCGCCGTGCTCCGGGAGCAGCGCCGCCATGCCCAGGAGGACGACGACGGTCGCGGCGGCGGGCAGTGTCAGGCGGTCGGGCAGGCGGTGCACGCGACGGTCGATGGTCGCCAGGAGTACGCCCACGGGGGCCAGCAGCAGCCAGACGGCGAGCTCGGGCCGCGCTCCGGTGGCCGCCGCGAGTACGGCACAGGCGAGCGCGGTGGCGACGGGGATCAGGACGCCGGGGGCGTAACGCGCCGTGGACGGCGCGGGGTCGCCCGCCTCTTCGCTCCGGTCCCCCGGCTCGGCGCCCGGGGCGGCTGCCACCGGCACCGCCGCCGCGCACCGGGCGCACCGGGTGGAGCCGAGCCAGCCGCGGGCGGCACCCGTCAGGGCGTGGCCCGCGGGGCAGCTGTCCCGCCAGGCGTCCTCCGGTTCGACGGAGAACCGGTAGGCGGCGCGCGGGACCAGCAGTCCGGCCGCCGCGCCCCAGAGTGCGGCGAGCGCTGTCAGCATGGCGTACACGGAGCAGACCCTAGGCGGGCGGCGGGCACGGGGCATGGGTCCAGGGGCCCACTGCGGTCCGTTCCGGACCCAGCGGAGGTCACCGGGCGCTACCGTCTTGGCCATGGCTCAATGGCGCAATGGGAACGGCACGTTGACGGTCACCGATCCACAGGGAGGGCAGGAACCGGAGATACCGCTGCGGATCGCGGCCACGTACCGGGCCAGGAGCCGGGGACTGCTCGGCCAGGACGGGATCGACGGCGCCCTGCTGATCACCCCGTGCGGGAGTGTGCACACCTTCCGGATGCGGTTCGCCATCGATGTGGCGTACCTGGACCGGAAGTTCCGTGTCGTCGCCGTCCACACGATGAAGCCGGGCCGGCTCGGGATGCCCCGGCTGCGGGCCCGTCATGTGATCGAGTCGGAGGCCGGGGCGATGGAGAAGTGGGGGCTGCGGCCCGGGGCGCGGGTGCGGATCGTCCAGACGCGGGAGAGCCGGGGCTGAGCCCGTCCCGAACCCCGACGCCCGGGGGCGCGCGGTCCGCGGCGTGACCACGGAGTCCGTGCAGCCCGGCGAGAACCGACGCCCGGGGCGCGCGGCGCCCCGCGCCCCGCCGGGCCTGCCCCGGCCGGGCTCACGGAGGGCCGGAACCGAGCAGCGTCCATGCCCCGTAGGCCGCCGAAGCCACCGCGAGCACGGCCACGACCGTCACCGTGCGGGCCGTGGTGCGCAGCCGCAGCAACGCGACGGCGGGCGGCAGGAGCAGCGGGAACGCGGGCATCATCAGCCGCGGTCTGGACCCGAAGTACCCGGAGCCGATCAGCGCGACGACGACGACGGCGACGCAGTAGGCGAGTACGGGGAGCGGCTGGCGCTGCCGTACGCACAGCAGCACCACCCATCCCAGGCCCGCCAGTGCCGCGCACAGCCCGAGCGCGGCGGGCAGCGGCAGCCCGAGGACGAACGAGGCGAGCGCCGCACCTCCGTCGATGCTGTTGCCCCACTGCGCCTGGACGTCGAAGTACGCGAACGGGGCGCCGCGCCGTACGGCGACGAACACCACGTACGCGAGCCAGCCCAGCGGCGCGAGCGCGACACCGGTCAGCATCCGCGCGTTGCGCCGCACGATGCCGTCGGTCCGGCCGGCCCGGTGCTCGCGTACGAGCGTGACCGCGGCGGTGATCGCGAGGGCGGCGATGAGCGCCGCGGCGGAGGGCCTGGTCAGCCCGGCGAGCACGCACAGGGCGCCCGCCACGATCCAGCGCCGGGTCAGTACGGCGTACAGCGACCAGGCGGCGAACGTGGTGAACAGTGTCTCGGTGTACGCCATCGACTGGACGAACGCCGTCGGGTACACCCCCCACAGCGCGGCCAGCAGCACCCCGGCCCGGCGGCCGTACAGATGCGCCCCGACGGCGAAGATCCCCCAGGCGGCGAGGAGCGAGGCCACCCAGGCGACCAGCAGTCCGGCGCCCGCGAGGGAGAGCGGGGTCAGCTCGGCGACCGCCCGTTCCAGAGCGGGCAGCAGCGGGAAGAAGGCCAGGTCCGGATGGACGCCGCCGTTCGGAAGGGTGACGGTGTACCCGTAGCCGTTCTCGGCGATCCGCTGGTACCAGACGGAATCCCAGCGCCCGCCGAGGAGGTGGAGGGCGCTCTTGCCGGTGTGGGACGCGGCGACGGCGAGGACGACGAGACCCGTCAGGCGCACGGCCGCATACGCCCCGAGGGCCGGTGCCGCCGCCGCGAGGGTCGTGGCGAACCGGCCGCGTACGGGAGGCCGGGGCGGCTGCGGCGTTCGGTGCGGTGCGTCGCGCTGCCGCACGAGCCGCTGTGCGGCGGCGGTGGCCTGAGCGGCCGGATCGTCGTCGGGCATGCTGTCGATTATCGCCGCGGCGCCGGCGGGGTCACGGCCGGAGCTTGGTGCGGGAGAGCGGCAGGGCGGGGGCGATCGACCAGAGGACCTCGGCCTCCTCCTCGCCGGGGTTGTCCCAGGCGTGCGCGGCGCGGGCCGAGAACGTCGTCGAGTCACCGGCCTCCAGGAACCTGGGCTCGCCGTCCACGCTCAGCCGCAGCGTGCCGCGGACCAGGTAGGCGAAGACGGTCTCGGCCTCCAGGCTGTACGCGCCGCCCGAGCCGCCGCCGGGCCGCAGGATCGTCCGCATGACCTGGACGTGCCGTTCCTCGGCCGGTGTGAGGAGGAACTCCTCGATGCCGTGCCCGCCCATTTCCAGCTTGGCGCCCAGACCGCCCTTGACGACGTCCTGGTCCGGATAGTCGAAGAGCGCGGCGATCCCGGTGCCCAGTGCCTCGCAGATACGGATCAGGGTCGGGACGGAGACCGAGGTCTTGCCGCGTTCGGCGAGGCTGACGAACCCCTTGGTCACGCCTGCGGATTCGGCGATCTGAGCGAGCGTCAGCCCTTGTGCCCGGCGGAGCTCACGCAGCCGCGGACCGATCGTGGACATGTGGCTGTCAGAGGCTTCGGACATGGCGGACACGCTACCTGTCGAGGAGGTCACGGTCGGTGGCCGGGGACAAACGCAGGTCAGAAGGGTCTTTACCCATCGAGTTTAGTGCTGTAAAACTTTGACGAAAGTTTAATGGCGCTAAACAAGGCGTCCGGGTGGGCCGCTGTGCCGCCCTTCCCCTCCCCCTCCCCCGCCCGTACCGCACCATCCGAGGAGTAAGCCGATGAGCTCCCCGTCTTCCCAAGAGAGCACCGCGCGCACCGTGCGCGGCGTCGTCTTCCGCTCCCCGGGGCAGGAGGTGACCGTCACCGACGTCGCCCTGGCCCCGCCAGGCCCCGGGGAGGTCGAGGTCGCCGTCGCGGCGGCCGGTGTCTGCCACTCCGACCTCCATGTCATCCGCGGCGAGTGGGACCACCCCACCCCGGTCGTGCTGGGGCACGAGGGCTCGGGCGTGGTCACCGCCGTCGGCGAGGGCGTCACCGGTCTCGAACCCGGCGATCATGTCGTGCTGTCCTGGGTCCCGTCCTGCGGCACCTGCCGCTTCTGCCTCTCCGGGCGTCCGGCCGCGTGCAGCCTGGTCGCCGAGGTCGTGGCGCCGGGCGGGGTGCTGTACGACGGCACCAGCCGGCTCTCCGTCGACGGCGAACCGGCCCACCACTACCTGGGCGTCTCCTCGTTCGCCGAGCGCGTCGTGGTCCCCGCGTCAGGCGCGATCAAGGTGCGCGAGGACGCGCCCCTCGATGTGATCGCCCTGGTCGGCTGCGCCATCGCCACCGGTGTCGGCGCGGTCCGCAACACCGCGGGGGTCGAGGCCGGGGCCACCGTCGCCGTCATCGGCTGCGGCGGTGTGGGCCTGTCCTGTGTGCAGGGCGCCCGGCTGGCCGGGGCCGGCCGCGTCGTCGCCGTCGACGTCGTCCCCGAGAAGCTGGAGCTGGCCCGTCGGCTCGGTGCGACGGACGCGGTGGACGCGCGTGACGGCGATGTCGTCGAGGCGCTGCGGGCCCTGGTCCCGGAGGGCCTGGACTACGTGTTCGACGCCATCGGCAAGATCGAGACCACCGAGCAGGCCATCGCCGCGCTCGGTCAGGGCGGCGCCGCCGTCATCGTCGGCCTGCCGCCGACCGGCCGCACCGCGCGCTTCGACCCGCTCGCGCTCGCCGAGGCCGACCAGCGCATCCTCGGTTCCAACTACGGCTCGGTCGACGCCGCCCGCGACATCCCGGCGCTGGTGGACCTCGTGGTGTCGGGTGAGCTCGACGTGGAATCGATGATCTCGGCACGGCGCCCGCTGGACGAGGCGGGCGACGCCCTGGCCGACCTCGCCGCCGGCCACGCCCTGCGCCAGCTGCTGATGATGGAGGACCGGACATGAGCACCGCCGGAAAGCAGGCCGCGCCCGGAAAGCCGGCCGACGGCCTGGCCCACCGCTCCGTCTCCACGTTCGAGGTCGGCGCGCAGAGCGTCGCGAACGTCGCGCCCAGCGCCGTCATCGCGTTCGCCCCCGCCAGCATGGCGGCGTCCGCCGGCAACGGCGCCTGGTTCTCGTTCTTCCTGGCCATGGCCGCCGTCCTCGCCATCGCGTACTGCATCTGCGTGTTCGCCCGCCGCCGCGCCGGGGTCGGTTCGCTGTACGCCTTCTCCCGCCTCTCGCTCGGGGCACCGGGCTCCTTCGTGACCGGGTGGGCCCTGCTCATCGGCGCGGTGTGCATCGGTTCGGGTTCGCTCGCGGGTGCCGGGTACTACACGGCGCGCGCCCTCGACCAGATCGGCATCGGGATCTTCACCGGTGTCACGGGGCAGATCCTGCTCGATCTGCTGCTGGCCGCCGTCGCGATGCGGCTGACGATCGCCAGTGTGCGGACGGCGGCGCGCGTCGCATCCGTGCTGGAGGTCGTGTCGATCGTCCTCATCGTCGTCGTGCTGGTCCCCGCCTTCTTCAAGAGCGGGAACATCATCGACACCGAGCAGCTGAGCCTCAGCGGCTCCACCCTCGACGGTGTCGTCTTCGCCGTGGTGCTGGGCGTGCTCGGGTTCGTCGGCTTCGAGGGCGCCGCGTCGCTGGGGGCCGAGGCCACCGACCCGTACAGGGCGATCCCCCGCTCGGTGATGGGCAGTGCGGTGCTGGCCGGTGTGCTCTACATGTTCGCGACATACGCACAGGTCGCCGGGTTCGGCGGGGCGGACGCGCTGGCGAAGAGCTCCGACCCGATGGACGAACTGGCGGAGCTGTCGGGCCTCGGCTTCCTGAAGTTCTTCCTGCACGCGGGCTTCGCCGCGTCGTTCGTGGCCGTGGTGATGGCCTGCATCACCGTCGCCGCCCGGCTGCTGTTCGGGATGGCGAAGGAGGGTGTGATGCCGGCCCGGCTCGGTGTCGCCCACCCCCGTCACCGGACCCCGTCCGTGGCGATCTGGGCCGTCGCCCCGTTCGTCGCCGTTCCCGCGGTGCTCGTGGTCGGCGCCGGGACCGCGCCGCTGAACGCGACGTCGTACATCGACACCATCGGTGTCTTCGGCTACATGCTCAGCTACACCCTGGTGTGTCTGGCCGCGCCGCTGTTCGTACGCCGGATCGGGGCCCGCGGCCTGCTCGTCACCTGGGGTCTGGGGCTGATCGGCGCCGCCGCGATGATCTACGTCTTCTACCGCAACCTGTGGCCGGTCCCGGCCTGGCCGCTGAACGTGCTGCCGTACGTGTTCGTCGGCGCGCTGGTCGTCGGCATCGTCGGCTTCGCCGTGCTGCGGATCCGGAGGCCGGAGGTCGCCGAACGCGCGGGGACGTTCGCGGACGACCTGGACTGACCCCCCGGCGCGGGTCCGGACCGGCCGCCCCATGGCCGGAACCGGGCCACCGTCCCGGACCCGGACCGGCCGCCCGGTGGCCGGTCCGGACCCGCGCCTCTCCTGTCCGGTCCCCTGTCTCCCTCTCCCCCGCTCTCCCGACGCCCTGCTCCCCCGCACCCCGCGGGCGGGGCGGGGCATCGCCCGTTGGGCCCGACTTTGGGGCCAAGGGCCCAGGTCACCCGGCCCGCGCCCCCGTACGCTCACGCCAGACCCGTATGTACAACTACGGGAACAGGCATGGCAGATGAGCGTCGGGGAGGAAGAACCGTGACGGGTGGCGGGGGCTGGGGAAGCGGAAGCACGGGCCACATACCACCGGGGAGCGGGGGTGGTGGCTCCGGCGCGGGCGGTGGCGTGTTCTTCGCCCTGACGCGTAGTTGGGCCGCGGGTGCCCTGGTCTACATCGCCGCCGGATACCTGGTGTCGCGCGGGCTCGTCGAGATGCTGGCCACCGACCAGCGGCTCACGTCGTTCGGCTGGCGGCTCGCCCTGCTGCATGTGCCGAACGTCATCACGACCGTGCTCACGGTGCTGGCCGCGGCCCGCGTCCTGCCCGACGAGCGCCGCGAGTCGCGCCCGCTCACCCTGCTCGCCGCGCTCGGCGTCCCGCTGGCCGCGCTCCTGTACGGATTCGCGGTGTCCTGGCATCTCGTGGGCCTCGAGGGCACGTTGATGCCGGTCGTCACGCTCGTGACGGGTTCGGCCGCGGGACTCGCCGTCGACCGGCTGCTGGACGACCGCGAGGAGCAGGCACCCGTGCCCCACTCGTACTCGTGGCGGGACGGCGGAGCCACCGCGATGGAGTACCTCGGGGTGATCGTCCTCGTCGTCACGCTGATCGGCGCGATGTCCATGGCGGGCGTGGGCGGCCAGATCGGCGAACGCATCCGCTGTGCGATCAGTTCGATGGGCGGCGGCGGTGCCGCCTGCTCCACGGGCGGCGGGACCACCACCGCGAAGCCGAAGACGGACGCCGACTACGAGCCCAAGATGTGCCAGGTCTCCAGCGTCTCCGACACCGTCGGCGACAAGGTCAAGATCGGCTGGTTCGAGTGGGGCAACGAGTACGGCTTCCAGCAGAAGGTCAGCCAGGCCAAGACCGATGTGAACGGCGACGGCAAGGTCGACGAGAACGACAAGCTGGTCTACATGACCTTCACGGACGCCGCCTCGGCCGGCGCGACCGCCAGCACCCCCGGCATCAAGCTCGGCAAACTGGGCAAGGCGGATGTGGACGTCGGCGGCGGTATCAAGATCACCAACGGTGACACCTGGGTCTTCAAGAGCGAGGAAGAAGCCAAGAAGATGCGGGACGACATCGAGGAAATGAAGATGTGGGAGACCTCCACCAAGTACAGCGGTGGTTACGGCGGCGGCTGGTACTCCGGCATGAAGTGGGCCGACAAGAAGAAGGACGTCGAGAAGAAGATCGGCGACAAGAAGATCTCCTACTCGACCATCGGCCTCAACGCGTACGCGGACGGCGGCCTCTCCATCAGCGCGGGCGACGACACCAAGCTCGGCGCCAAGCTCGGCGGCAAGGCCAAGTTCTCCCCCGAGGTGACCATCACCAAGGACGACGTGAACGGCAACGAGTCCTACACCTACACCGCCAAGCTCGAACTGGAGGGCAAGGTCGGCGGTACGGCCGGTCCGCTCGGCGGCACGGCCGCGGCGAAGGACAGCCGGACCGGCGCGATCACCGTCACCCGCGACCAGAAGACCGGCAAGATCGTCCGCATCGACATGACCCAGACCCTCGAAGGCGGCGCCCAGTCCGACAAGGGCGACATCAGCGGCGACAACGGCAAGAAGGACGGCGACAAGCGCGGCGGCAAGGTCAGCGGCACCGACTCCTCCAGCGAGACCGGCATCGAGGTCCTGACCAACTCGATCGTCTTCGGCAAGGACACGGACCAGGCCACCGAGGACAAGCGGGCCGTCGCCGAGCAGTGGCTGAACGGCTCCGGCGACAACACCGCCCCGTTCGAGTACATGTTCGGCGACCACTCCATGCAGCAGAAGCCCACCGGAACCGACCCGTTCGAGCAGCTGATGTTCCAGGACGGGCTGTCGAGCAGCATGAAGTACCACGGTGAGACGGACGCCCAGGAGTTCGGCTTCGAGGTGTCGCTCGGCATGAGTCTCGGATTCTCCATCTCGGACGAGCACAAGAAGGAGACACTGACGGACGCACAGTTCCTCGGGGCTCCGCAGGGCGACAAGCGCTCGTACCTTCCGTACAGCTACTGCGCCAAGTAGCCAAGGCGGTCCGGCTACGGCACGGTACAGCTACGGCACAGCACCGACCACGCACGACGAAGAGGCGATAGGCGATGACGACGACGATGAAGATGTCCCGGGCAATCGGCGCAGCTGCTGCCGCCGCCATCGGCCTCACCCTGCTCACCGGCTGCGGCGGCGACGCCGCCGCACTCCCGGAGGGCTGGGGAAAGCTCGACACCAAGAGCCTCTCCGTCGGCTACCCCGAGAACAAGGGGTACAAGGAGCAGTCCGCGGCCGACCGCGCCAAGGCCAACGCCGCCGTCGCGCTCAAGGAGGAGGGCGGGCTGCACAGCGGCATGGTCTCCGTGCAGCTCGACTTCGCCACGGGCGTGGACGACGCCGCTGAGGCGGCGGCGGCCGCGGGTGCCGGTATCGGTCTCGGGGCGACCCGCAAGAACACCTCGGACGTGCGGCTCGCGGGCGTGGAGAGCGCCCGCGAGGCGCGCAGGATCGACTACGAGTTCACGTCCAGCGGCGAGGACCGGACCCCGGCTCCGGGCACCCCGATGACGGGTGTCGTGGTGGCGGGCGTCGATTCGAAGCATGTGCCGTTCGCGGTCCGGATCAACGCGGTGAAGGGCTCGCTGAGCCGGCAGGACCTCGACGCGTTCGTCGATTCGATCACGGTCAAGTAGCGGATCAGGGGCGCTCGTTCATGCAGATCCTGCCCGGCGGCACGGCCACGTTCCTGCTTCTGTTCGGACTCCTCCTCGGCTCGTTCGCCATCCGGTCGGCGCTCCGTCTGAACCGGGTGCTGCGGCTGGTGCGGCACGGCGAGCACGCCGAGGGACGGTGCGCGGACCGCCGGACCGTCGACCGAGGTCCGGGCATGGACCGGAGTTACGCCACCGAGTACGTCTTCGCGTTCCGCACCAGGGACGGCCACGACATCGAGTTCACCGACCATGCCCCGGGCCCCTTCGGCTTCGAGATCGGGGCGCCGGTCCGCGTCAGCTACGACCCGGCCGACCCTTCGGGGCGCGCCACGGTGGCGGGGCGGGGGGCGTGGGGGCCGGTGGTGATGCCGGCGGTGTTCGCGGTCGTGCTCGGGTTGTTCGCGGTGGGACTGCTGGTCGGATTCGCGGCGATGCGCGGGTGGCTCTGACGAGTTCGGCTCTGCCGGGCTCGGCTCTGCCGGGCTCGGCTCTGCCGGGCTCGGCTCTGCCGGGCTCGGCTCTGCCGGGCTCGGCTCCGAGACCCGCCGCTCATGGGCGCGCGGGGGTCAGAACGTGGCCCGGTCGAACGGCATCGGGAGCTTCTCCAGCGCCCCGGCGGCCCGCAGTCGTGTGTTCGCCTCGATGATCGTCTCGATGTCCGGGGACTCCGTACCGCCATGGGTGAGGTCGATGACCAGTCCCCCGTGTGTGGTGCGGACGTACGTACCGGGCAGCCCCTCGGGTGCGAGGGCGGCACGGCCGGCGGAGAGAAAGACCGCACGGCCGCAGCGAGGGTCGCTGTTCGCCAGCTCGAACCGCTCGGCCACCGCCCGGTACTGGGGCCGGTCGTAGACCTGCCCGGCGTCGATCTCCCAGTTCTCCGCGAGGAGGCGCAGGATCTCCGGAGCGCGCCGGATCACCTCCGCGGTTTCGTCCACCTCGCGCGACCGGAAGGCGAGCAAGACGGAGTTCACCGCGTAACGCGAGGTGCTGCCCGCGTGAATCGCCATGGACACGCGCGCCGCGGCGGGGTTCTGCGCCCACAGCGACGTCGTGTAGCCCACCACGTCGAGGTCGGGGCCCGTGTTCTTCCGCTCGATGTACGCCGCCAGTGCGGGGACCGAGGGCTCCAGCACGGGATCGGACGGGAGGTCGTCACCGGCCTCGTGCCATACGTCGAACGTCGGGCCGTCGATGTCCTTGAGCGCGCCGAGCGTGCCGGACCAGCGTTCGGCGACGGCCGCAACGGATTCCCCGCGAGGGCCCCAGAAGCCGTTGACCACCACGTTCAGCACGACACGTTCTCCTCGGGCTCCGGTCTGCGGTTCCACACCCCGTCCGGCGGTCAGCCGGTCACGTCCCCCGGGGTGTGGATCACCTTAACCGGGATGCCCCGGTCCTCGAACATCTCTCGCGCCGCCTCGGCGACGTCCGGGTCGGACAGGTGCCACTCGACCGGCTTGCCGCGTGCCGCGTCGACCTGCCGACTTGCCTGGTCCGCCCACCGGTCGGCGACCTTCGGGGTGAGCGTCCCGGTGTCGGCGTTGTAGAAGTCCTTGCCCCTGTACCCGTACTTCGCCTCCAGGTAGGTGCCCCGCGAGGCGTCCCAGCCGTCGAAGTCGACCGGCTTCCCGGTGAGTTTGTCCAGCGGAACCCGGTACTCCTTGCCGCGGCCCACCTTGGAGATCTGCTCCTGGTAGCGGGCACCCATCTCGGTCGGGTAGTTCCAGACGCCGGGCTTGATCTCCTGCCAGTTGCCCGCGCCGCCGTCCTTGGCCCCGGCCGGCGGGTCCTTGAGGTCCTTGTACCAGGCCGGCTTCGGCTGGTTCTGAGCGTCTTGCAGGGCCTTGCGGCGCTTGGCCGCGTCGGCGGCCTTCTTCGCCTCGTCGGCCTGCTTCTGGGCCTCGTCGGCGGCGGCCTTCTTCTCCGGGTCGACCTCGTCGCACTTTCCGGCAAAGAACCCGACGGGCACGGACGTGCGGGTCGCGGCCAGGACACCGGTGCCCGAGCCGGGCAGCCCCATGCCCGCACCGCTGCCGTACGGGACCCGCACACGACCGCCCATGCCGACGGTGCAGCCCTTGAGGCCGGCCTTCTCGGCCGCGTCGTCGGCGTGCTGCTGCGCTTCCTTCGCGGCCTTCTCCGCTGCCCCGACATCGCCCGCCTTGGCGGCCTTCTTCGCCTTGGCCGCGGCCTCCGAGGCCTTCTCGGCGACTTCGCCGAGCTTGCCGAGTTTCCCGAGCTTGCCCAGCTTTCCGAACTTGCCGACGAGCTTGGCCTCGCCGTAGCCCGGGATGAAGAGCGAGCCGATGTTCCAGAGGCCGGTGCCGATGGCCTGGCCCTCGTTGCCCTTCTTCCACATGTCGCGGACTTCGTCGCCGATGAACATGTCGTCGAGGACCTTCACCCCGGTGCCACCGGACGCCTTGGTCCAGTCCCAGACCGCACCGAGGTAGTCGCCCTTGGACCACTTGTCCCCGGCGTCCTTGGAGTCCTGGCTCCACTTGTCGCCGAGGCTCTTGCCGTAGTCCATCAGGCCGTTCCACGCCTTGATGGGGTGGGCGATCGTGTCGAAGGTGCCGGTGATGTCGCCCCACAGGCCGTCGCCGACCAGGCCCTCGAAGAAGCCGCCGGTCTGATGGGCGGCGCAGGAGAAGAACGCGCCGACGCCGGAGGTGCAGCTCTCACCGGGCTTCTCGTCGCCGCCGTTGCCGCCGTCGCCGTCCGGGATGTCGCCGCCGTCCGGCTCCCCGGAGCTGTCCACGTCGTCGCCGCCGTCGTCGACCTTGATGGCGGTGTCGCTCCCGCCGGAGGCGCCGGCCGCGCCCGAGCCGCCGGAACCGGAGCCCGCGGTGCCGGAGCCGCCGGAGCCCGACCCTCCGGAGTTCGCGCCGCCGGAGTTCGCGCCGCCACCGACGACCGACCCGCCCGAGTCCGTACCGCCGGAGGCCGAGTCGGAACCGCCCGAGTCCGTACCGCCGGAGGCCGAGTCGGAACCGCCGGAGTCCGTACCGCCGGAGGCCGAGTCGGAACCGCCGGAATCCGCGCCCCCGGCCGTCGTGCTCCCGGACGTCGCACCCCCGTCGTGCCCCTCGTTCCCGGCCACGACGTCGCCCCCGGGCGCGGGGCACGCGCTTCCGGTGAGCTTGCAGATCGCGTTCTGCATTTCGCCCGTCAGCTGGGCGCCGATGCCCGTGGCGACGAGCCCGCCGATGAGGGCCACGACCACCAGGACCATGCCCAGGTATTCCATCGCGGTCTGGCCGTCGTCGTCGCGGCGCCATCTGATCATCCGCGCGATGCTGAACCGCCGGTGCGGCAAGCGCTGTTCGAGGGGGAGGTCGAACCATTCGCGCGAGCTCGGGCGGAACAGCAGGACGATCACGGTGACGGGCATCACCAGTTGCGTGACGCCTCGCCCGCCGCCGTCACCGCCGAGGGTCGCCAGCGCGCCGAGGGTGAGCCAGACATGTATGGCCAGAAGCCCGCGCCAGATCCAGATACCGCCGGTCCGCAGGTACAACGAGAGCACGAACGCGCCCACACTCGGGAGCGCCGCGTACAGCAGCAGCCCGAACAGTTGGCCGTCGACCTCGTTCACCGCCGAGGCCACCGTCAGCACTCCCGCGCCGCCCAGGACCGCGGCGGCGAAGAGGATCCGGACGAGGATCAGCACCGCCTGCAGCGGGCGCGGCAGCGGCTGCCTGCCCTGCTGGACCACAGCGGCACCCCCACCGGCGCCACCCGAAATCGCAAATCCGCCCATGCCAGACACGACGAGTCCCCCAGCTTGTCGGTGTGCAGCCACAGTTCAGCCACTCCACTCATCCGACCACATCGGCACCCTTCGGGCATGGGCCTCAGGGCCCAATGCAAGGCTCAAAGTTGGCTATTCCGACGGGAGTTGCGGCTACGGAGAAGCGGAACGGCTCCGGCTACCGGCTGGGGACCTCGCTCCCGAACAGCATCCAGGGCGACTGGTCATAGGAGTGAACGCCCGCCAACTGGGGTTGCATCGCAGCTATTTCATGCCGCACCGCGAGGGTGTCCGGCCAACTGTCGAAGTAAGTGGTTCCGTTGATGACGACGCCGCTCCAGTCGGTCGCCGCGGAAGCACCCTCCCGGTCGACCACGAAGCCGATGCAGAGCACGGAGGCCCTTCCTATCGCCTCCCTGATCGCCCGCGCGGCCACCTCCTGCTCGTCCCGCGTCAGCCGCCCGAAGCCGAATTCGAGAGCGACGACTCCGTCCGCCATTCGCCGGATGCGCGCGGGCACATCGGTTCCGCTGTGCATCCACAGGACGAAGTCGACCCTGTCGAGCCGTTGCAGGCCGGCCAGGAGTACGAGCTGTTCCCTGGTCACCCACGAAGGAGTGCCCCATGGGTCCGGCCCCGGGCCGAGGAGTGTGACCCGCCTCGTGACGGGGTGGCGGAGCCGCAGTCCCGCCGCGTCCAGGTCGCCGAAGAGCGACTCGGCGTCCGGGCGGCTCCAGCCGAGATGGTACGAGTAGAAGAAACCGTCACTCATGGATACATCACCATCGATACATCACCCCAGGGAACGAATTCAGATGGAGGTGCAGATCAACGTGCGTATGGGCGCGCCGGACGGACGCCCGTGACGGGCGCGGGCCGGGTGTGCTCACGGTTGGGTCACGTACGAGCGTAATGAGACCGGCATGTCCCGGCGTGGGCCCACGGACCCAGGGGCGGACCCCAATAATGCGGTGGACAGGGGCGGGGCCGTCGCACATCGTGTACGCCGATGACACGCACCGATTCGCCTCCCGCATGGGACGAGCGCACCCAGTTGGCCACCTTCCTCGACTACGCCCGCGACACCGCACGCGCCAAGTGCGAGGGCATCTCGCCGGAGGACGCCCGCCGGGCCCCGCTGCCCGGCTCACCCCTGATGACGATCGCCGGACTGATCAACCACCTCAGCTGGGTCGAGTACCACTGGTTCGAGGTGATGTTCCTCGGCGGCGAGGACGAAGGGCCGTGGACGGACGAGGACCCCGACCGTGAGATGCGGATCGCGGTGGACATGCCGCTCGCCGATGTGCTGTCGCAGTACGAGGCGCGGACCACGCGCTACCGCGAACTGGTCGCCTCCCACGACCTGGACACGTCGGCCCGACGCCCGCGCCGGGACGGCCGCCTTCCCGATCTGCGCTGGATCGTCCTGCACCTGATCGAGGAGACCGCCCGGCACAACGGCCATCTCGACATCATCCGCGAGATCGTGGACGGCACCACCGGCGCGTAGGGCCTGCGGGTCCCGCATGCGGGTACGGGTACAGGCCCAGGTCCGGAACCGGGCCTGTGCCTGTGCCTGTGCCTGTGCCTGTGGGGAACCGTGGTGTGATGGCACGGTGAGCCGCGCCGCAGAAGAGACCAACCGCCGCATGCTCCGGGCACGGGACGCGATGGACCGCGCCTACGCGCAACCGCTGGACGTCCCCGCCCTGGCGCGGATCGCCCATGTGTCCCCGGCGCACTTCACGCGTACGTTCCGGGCCACGTTCGGCGAGACGCCGCACCGCTATCTGCAGCGTCGCCGTGTCGAGCGCGCGATGTTCCTGCTGCGGGAGACCGACCGGAGCGTGACGGACATCTGCTTCGAAGTCGGCTTCGGCAGCCCGGGAACCTTCAGCCGTACGTTCCGCGACATCGTCGGCCGGTCGCCGAGGACGTACCGCAGGGAAGCGACACCTGCGGGTGTGCCGACGTGTTTCACCATGACATGGATGCGGCCGAGCGACTGACCGCAGGCACCACCGGCACCGCCCGCACCACCCCTCTGCGCCCGTGTCGCCCACCCGCCCGCACTGCTCGCGCCGTCCGTCGGCCGCGCCGTTCGACAGAGCAGTTTTGGATAAGTTCTCGCCGGGCCTGCCCAGTAGCGTGATGCACATGTTCAACGCCATCACGCATTCGCAGATATACGTCCTCGACCAGGACGAGGCCCTCGACTTCTACGTCGGCAAGCTCGGCCTGGAGGTCAACACCGATGTCGACATGGGCGTCATGCGCTGGCTGACCGTCAGCGTCCCCGGTCACCCCGAGCGCGAGATCATGCTGGAGAAGCCGGGTGCCCCGGCGATGTCCGAGGAGACGGCACAGCAGGTACGCGAGTTGGTGACCAAGGGCGCGACGGGCGGCTGGCTCATCCTCACCACGGACGACTGCCGCAAGACGTACGAGACGCTGCTCAGCCGGGGCGTCGAGTTCACCGAGGAGCCGACCGAGCGCCCGTACGGAATCGACTGCGGCCTGCGTGACCCCTTCGGCAACCGCATCCGCTTCACCCAGCTGAAGGCCTGAGCACTGTCCCGGTAGGGGAGGTGGGGGCCGGAGCGAGGACGCGCCGGCCCCCAACCTGCATGCGGCCGGAGCGGGCGCGGACCGGTCCTGCGCGTACGTGTGACCGGAACGGGCGCGGACCGCCCTCCCGACGCGCGTCCCGCGCGGCTACCCGATCGCGGCGATGCCGGGCGCGATGTGCTCGGCGAGCTGGTGGGTGAAGCTGACCGGGTGCCGGTCCGGCAGCACCTGGATCTCGCTGATGCCCAGGTCCGCGTACGCTTCCGCCTCCACGAGAAAGGCGCCGGGTTTGTCCAGCACGGGGCCGTTGTACATCACGGTCTTCTCAATGGCGTCGTAGTCGCGGTCCTCCGCGTCACAGTGCGCGCGCAGCACATCGAGCTTGTGGGCCACTTCGTCCTGGTCGGTGGCGAACAGGTTGCAGGCGTCCGCGTACCGGGCGGCCAGGAGCAGGGTCTTCCGCTCGCCCCCGCCACCGATCATGATCGACGGGCGCTCGCCGATCGGCTCGGGTACGCACAGCGTCTCGGCGAGCTGGTAATGACGGCCCCGGAACGGGCCGTTGTCGTCGCTCCACATCTGGAGGCAGATCAGGATCGTCTCCTCCAGCCGTTCGAAACGCTCGGCGACCGGGACCACCGGCACGCCGAGCCCGTACTGCTCGCGCTCGTACCAGGAGGCACCGATGCCCAGCCTGGCCCTGCCGCCCGACAGCACGTCGAGGCTGGTGACGATCTTCGCCAGCAGCCCGGGGTGCCGGTACATCACGCCCGTGACCATCAGCCCGAGCGTCATGCGCTCGCTCACCGCCGCCACGAAGCCGAGCGTCGTGTACCCCTCCAGCATCGGGTCGTCGGCGACGGTCTGCCCGGTCTCCATCTGGAAGTAGTGATCCATCACGGTGAACGACGAGATTCCCCCCTGTTCGGCGACCCGTACCGACTCCGCGAGCGTCGGCGCGATCAGCGCGGGGTCGGCCGGCGTCGAGTAGTTCCAGTAGTGCAAGCCGAGCTTCACGTCCGTCCTCCGCGGGTCAAGGGGGAGCAGGCCGGGACGGCGTCGCTGCCCGGTTGGGGGGTCGGCCGGATTCGCGCTCCGGGCCCGTCGGCGTTCCACCTCCTGACCACCTGTCCCGCAGCCACCGTCCGTAGTCGGTAGTCACGCTACGCGCCCAAGTGGCCATCGGCATTTCGGTACGCCCTCCCGCCGGAACGTCGGCCGTGAGTGGCCGCTCCGCGCCGTACCCGGGCCCTCACGCCGTCGTCGGCGTCTCAACGGCAAGCCCTTCACCGCCGTCGACATCGCCCTCACGGGTCTGCGTACTCGTCCTCCGCATCGGCCGAGGCGCGACCTCGGCGCGGAAAGGCGCCGCACATCGGCTTGGTGACAGGCCTCGACGAACTCGGAGCCGAAGGCCGTCGCCGCCTTCACCGTTGGCCCTGAGGTTGCGCATGGCATCACATGGCGTCGGATGGCGCAGCCTGGCACCACCCGGTGCCACCCGGCACCACCCTGCGCCACCCCTCGCCGCCCGGTGCCACCCTGTACCACCTGGTGCCACCCCTCACTGCCCGGCGCCACTCGTTGCCACACGACACCGTTCCGCGCCCCCAAGTACGCATGAGCACGCATGGCACCACAATCACCCAGGTAGGCGCCAGGGCGTTTTCGCAGGCCAGAGGGGCTGCGCCAATAATCGAGCCAGAGATGTCACACCAAGGCTTGCACTTGGCGCCACTGTGGTGCCATGATGGCGTCATGGACCTCACCCCGTATGTCGACACGCTCCGCCGCGAACTCGCGGTGGCTGCCGAAGCCGGCGGCGACGAAGCGCGCAAGCTGGCCGAGAGGCTCACCGCTCCCCTGGAGTCGGCGACCCGGTTGACCATGCTCAACGTGCTCTCCGCCGCGATGGACGAGATCACCCGCGAACTCGCCCCCGGCTCGGTCGACGTACGGCTGCGCGGGCTCGACCCCGACTTCGTGGTGACACCACCGCCCACCGACGGCGGCACCATGGAAACAGCCGCCGCACCCGTCGAACCATTCAGGGCCCCGGCACCCGCCGAGGGCGACGAGGGCGGCACCGCCCGCGTCAATCTGCGTCTGCCGACCCACCTCAAGGCGCGCGCCGAGGAGGCCGCGAGCCGCGAGGGCCTGTCGGTCAACGCGTGGCTGGTGCGGGCCGTGTCGGCCGCGGTCGACGGCGGCGCCCGGCCGCGTACGGCGGAGAAGGCCCGGACTGTCGGACAGAGCATCACGGGCTGGGTGCGCTAGCAGCGCCCCCGCCCGCACCGCTTCACCCACACCACGCCCCACCAGCGGGGACGCCCCAAGGACTCAAGAGGACGGGACAGCCATGCCTTCTTTCGACACTCCCGAAGCGATCTCGGTCACCGCACGTGTGGAGGCCGGTTCCATCCAGTTCACCGCGGGCGACCGCCTCGACACCGTCGTCGAGATGCGGCCCCGCAACCCGGAGAAGGACCTGGACGTGCGGACCGTCGAGCAGACCGAGGTCACGTACGCGGGCGGTGTACTGACCGTAAGGACACCCAAGTCCAATCTGTTCGGCCGCACCGGCGTCGTCGACGTGACGGTCGAACTGCCCACCGGCTCAGGCATCGACATGACCGGCGCCTGGACCCAGGTGCTCGGCGAGGGCCGGCTCGGTGAGGTCCGTGTGAAGACCTCGTCCGGCGACGTCCGCCTCGACACGACCGGCCCGCTGAAGCTGACCGCGTCGCACGGCTCGATCACCGTGGACCGGATCGAGGGGACGGCCGAGATCACCACCAGCTCCGGCAGCCTGCGCGTCGGCCTCGTCGACGGCCCCGCCGTCCTGAAGAACTCGCACGGCACCACGACGGTCGGCGCCGCGACCGGCGAGCTGCGGGTGAGCGGCGCCAACGGTGACATCGAGATCCGGCGCGCCGAGGACTCGGTCACCGCCACCACCGCCCACGGCACCCTGCGCGTGGGCGAAGTGGCCCGCGGCACTGTCCAGCTGGAGACCTCCTACGGCGCCATCGAGGTCGGCGTCCGCGAGGGCACGGCCGCCTGGCTCGACGTCACCTCGGTCTCCGGCCAGGTACGCAACACGCTCACCGCGTCCGAGGCCCCGGAAGAGACCGAGGACACCGTCAAGGTCCGCGCCCGCACCCGGCACGGCAACATCGACATCCGCCGCGCCAGGGTCTGAGCACCTCCCTGCCCCGCACCACCCCCAACCCGCCCACTCCCCTGCCACTTCATCCTTCGAACGGGAGGACTCCATGCGCTCTTCTGTCATGCCCACGTCCAGGTTGGGTGACGGTCGCCCGTCGCCGGCCGCCGTCTCCGCCGTCGGTCTGCGCAAGTCGTACGGCGACAAGACCGTCCTCGACGGCATCGACCTGCACATCCCGGCCGGGTCCGTGTTCGCACTGCTCGGACCCAACGGCGCGGGCAAGACCACTGCCGTCAAGATCCTTTCCACCCTCATCACCGCCGACGGCGGCCAGGCCCAGGTCGCGGGCCACGACGTCGCCGCCGACCCGCAGGCCGTGCGTGCCGCGATCGGCGTCACCGGGCAGTTCTCCGCCGTCGACGGGCTGATCACCGGCGAGGAGAACATGCTCCTCATGGCGGACCTGCACCACCTCTCCCGCAGCGAGGGCCGGCGGGTCACCGCCGAGCTGCTGGAGCGCTTCGACCTCGTCGAAGCCGCATCGAAGCCCGCCTCCACCTACTCCGGCGGCATGAAGCGCCGCCTGGACATCGCCATGACCCTGGTCGGCAACCCGCGGGTCATCTTCCTCGACGAGCCCACCACCGGCCTCGACCCGCGCTCCCGCCACAACATGTGGGGCATCATCCGCGAACTGGTCACGGGCGGCGTCACCGTCTTCCTCACCACCCAGTACCTGGAAGAGGCCGACGAGCTCGCCGACCGGATCGCCGTCCTCAACAACGGCAAGATCGCCGCCCAGGGCACCGCCGACGAGCTCAAGCGGCTCATCCCGGGCGGGCATGTACAGCTTCGCTTCTCCGCCCCGTCCGCCTACCGGTCCGCCACCGTCGCACTGCGCGAAACCACCCGCGACGACGAGTCCCTCACGCTGCAGATCCCCAGCGACGGCAGCCAGCGCGAGCTGCGCTCCATCCTCGACCGGCTGGACTCCGCCGGCATCGAGGCCGACGAGCTCACCGTGCACACCCCCGACCTCGACGACGTGTTCTTCGCCCTGACCGGCTCCACCGTGCCCACCCAGTCCAACCAGTCCAACCAGTCCAACCAGCCCAGCCAGCCCAGCCAGCCCAAGGAGGATGTCCGATGAGCTCCCTGTCCCTCGCCGTACGCGACTCGTCCACAATGCTGCGCCGCAACCTCCTGCACGCGCGGCGCTACCCGTCCCTCACCCTGAACCTGCTGCTCACGCCGATCGCGCTGCTGCTGCTCTTCGTCTACATCTTCGGCGACACGATGAGCGCGGGCATCGGTGGCGACGGTGCCGACCGCTCCGAGTACATCGCCTACCTCGTGCCGGGCCTCCTGCTGATGACCATCGGCAGTACCACCATCGGCACCGCGGTGTCCGTCTCCAACGACATGACCGAAGGCATCGTCGCCCGCTTCCGCACGATGGCGATCCACCGCAGCTCGGTGATCACCGGGCATGTCATCGGCAGCGTGCTGCAGTCAGTCATCAGCGTGGTCCTCGTCGGCGCCGTCGGCGTGGCCATCGGCTTCCGCTCCACCGACGCCACCGCCCTGGAATGGATCGCGGCATTCGGGCTGCTCGTGCTCTTCGCCCTGGCGCTCACCTGGATCGCGGTCGGAATGGGCATGGTCAGCCCGAACGCCGAGGCAGCCAGCAACAACGCGATGCCGCTGATCTTCCTCCCGCTCATCTCCAGCACCTTCGTCCCGGTCGACGCGATGCCGGGCTGGTTCCAGCCCATCGCCGAGTACCAGCCCTTCACCCCCGCCATCGAAACCCTGCGCGGCCTGCTGCTCGGCACCGAGATCGGCAACAACGGATGGCTCGCCATCGCCTGGTGCCTGGGACTGGCCACGCTCGGCTACTTCTGGTCGAAGGCGGTTTACAACCGCGACCCCAAATAGCCGAGCCGGCCCGCGCGAGCCCGCCTCCCGCAACTCGTCCCGCCCGGGGCGGCGTACTCCGACACCGCGTCGGCGTACGCCGCCCCGTCCGCACGTTCCTCGCGGGCGGGCTGCAGACCGCCGCGGCGTTCGCGGTACTGCTCGTCGACAGGACGCAGGTCCGCCCTGCTTCCTTGAGCAACACCGACTGCATGGCGTTCACACACTGCATAGATGATTCACCGTGATTCGGCACCGAGGCCCGTACTCCTCAACTACCTTGCTGCCGTGGACCAATTGATCACCGAAGATCCGACGAGCATCGGCCCGTATCGCCTGATTGCCCGTCTGGGCGCGGGCGGCATGGGCCTGGTGTATCTGGGCCGCTCTGAAGCCGGGCGCACGGTGGCTGTGAAGGTCGTACAGGCCGAGCACGCCCAGCACCCGGAATTCCGCAAGCGGTTCGCACGCGAGGTGGCGGCCGCCCGGCGGGTGGGCGGTACCTGGACGGCAGCCGTGCTCGACGCCGACACCGAGGCCCAGGTGCCCTGGGTGGCGACCCAGTACATCCCCGGGCCCGATCTGACCACCGTGGTCGCCAAGGACTTCGGGCCGTTGCCCGAGCACTCGGTCCGCACCCTCGCCAACCGCCTGGCAGTGGCTCTCCAGTCCGTCCACGGGGCGGGCCTGATCCACCGCGACCTGAAACCGTCCAACGTGCTGGTGACGGTGGACGGCCCGCGCGTGATCGACTTCGGTATCGCACGGGCCATGGACAGCCTCGCCGGGGACAGCCTGCACACCCGCACCGGGATGCTCATCGGATCCCCCGGCTTCATGTCGCCCGAGCAGGTGCGAGGCCTCGAACTCACCCCGGCCAGCGATGTGTTCTGCCTGGGTGCCGTCCTCGTCTACGCCGCCACCGGCCGCCTCCTCTTCGGTGCCACGGAAACCGGCCTGAACGCACACCTCTTCCGCATCGCGGAGGAGGAAGCGGACCTGACCGGCGTACCGGAGTCACTCGTCGATCTCGTACGCGCATGCCTGCACAAGGACCCGGCGCAGCGGCCCACGCCCGCCGAGGTGGCCGCCCGCACGGCAACCGACCAGGACGGCGAATGGCTGCCCGGCTCGGTACTGGCCCAACTCGGACGACACGCTGCCCAGTTGCTGGACTTCGCCCCCGAGACACGGACCGCGCAGCCGGACCCTCGCATCCCTGCCCAGGCCCAGCGTCCCCCGCAGGCCCAGACACTTCCCCCGCCTCCCGCGTACACCCCGACGACGCCGGCGGACCTCCACCCGGCTCCGCCGGGTTTCGCACCGTCCGCGGGCCCGGCGCCAGGTGCCTGGCCTCCGTCACCGGCCCCGGCCGGCGTCCATGGCCCGCACCCCAGGCGGTGGTGGGGACTGGCGGTGGCCGCGCTGGCACAACTGCTGATGCTGATCGGTACGACGACCACGAACTTGGCACTGCCGTCCCTCTACGTCGAGCTGCACCCCGGTGCCGACGACCTGGACTCGTTGTCCCTCGCCTCCGCCCTGGCATTCGGCGCGCTGCTGCTGCTCGGCGGACACATCACTGATCTGCTCGGCACCAAAAAGACGTTGATCACCGGTCTGGTCGGCTACGCGGTGGCGGGCGCGATCGGCGGCTCGGCCCCTTCTTTCGACGTGCTCATCGGAGCCAACGTCCTGCGGGGCGCGTCCGTCGCGCTGCTCTCATCGGCCGTGCTGGCCCTGGTGTCGATCAGCTTCACCGATCCGAAGGAACGGGGCAGGGCCTTCGGGATCTATGCGGCGATCGCCGGCGGCGGAACGGCGATCGGCCTGTTCGCGGACGGATGGCTGGCCGCAAGCCTGAGTTGGCGCTGGTGCTTGTACGCCGGCGTCCCGCTCGCCGTGACAGCCGTGATCGGTGTGGCCGCCCTGGTGCACGACGGCCCGGTCCGCTCCCCTGCCCGCCTCGACGTTCCGGGCCTGCTGCTCGGCTCCGGCGGGCTTGCCGCCCTCGTCTACGGCTTCGGCCGGGCCGAGTCGCGCGGCTGGACCGATCTCCTGGTCGTGGTCCTCCTCGTGGGCGGGCTCGCCCTGCTCCTGGTCTTCGCCTGGTGGCAGACCGCGACGGCCGGCCCACTCCTGCCGCGATACGTCTTCCAGGACCGCAATCGCGTCGGCTCCTGCCTCGCCCTGGTCTTCATCGGCATGGGCATGTTCGCCCTGCACCAGGTCCTGACCAGGTATCTGCAGGGTGCCCTCGGCTATGCCCCGTCCGAGATCGGCGTGGCCCTGCTGCCCATGGCCGGTGCGGCCGTCATCGCCGCCACCCAGGTCTCCGCCCGCCTGTACCGCCGACTGGCGCCCCGCGTCCTCATCGTGCCGGGCCTGGTGCTGGCGGCCATCGGTCTGGCGCTGCTGACCGGCCTCGACGCCGACAGTGCCTACGCGGCCCAGGTGCTGCCCGGCACTCTCCTCATCGGCTTCGGTCTCGGCCTGGCCCTCGTGCCGCTCTTCGCCACCGCGACCGGCGGGATCACCCCGCAGGACTCCGGTGGTGCCTCGGCGATGGTCAACACGGCCCAGCAGTCGGCCGCCTGGGCCGCCTCGCCCCTGTTCGGCGGCATCCTCGCCTCGGCGGTCTCCGCCCGGCTGGATCACACGTCAGGCATTCCTGAGGCCTTGACCAAAGCGGCCGAGCAAGGCGTCCTGCTCAGCCGACAGAACCTTCCGGCGTCACTGCCCAGCATCGTCAGGGAGACCGACAGGGCGGTCCTGGGCGGCTACTCCGTCATCCTTTGGTGGGCGGTCGGCCTGACGCTCCTCGCGGGCCTGCTCGCCGGCCTGCTGGTCACGGCCAAGGCTCCGAGTGGTGACCCCGGCTCCCGTTGATCCCGTGCGCCGACCGATTCACCGGCCCGGCGGGGTGCGGGCACTCGGCCGGAAGCGTGAAGCTCAGCCAGAGGCCGTGCGTCTCCTACCGCACGGCCTGCACATACGAGTCAGAGATGGACCTTTTCCGGACACGATTGCGCCACGTCGCTTCCATCGAGGTCGCAGAAGACATCCTCGATGCTGACCGTTCATGCGCCTTCGGCGCCGTCGAAGCCTCCGGCATCTCCGGCGCCCCCCGGGGGAGGAAACACGTGCACGCACACGGGTCACGCATACGCGTCCTCGCCGCGACACTGACCGCGGCAGTGATCGCGGGGGCCGCCACGGCATCGGCGGCTTCCGTTCCCCGAGCGCCCGCAGCGGCGGACCGGGCCGAGCTGTCCCGGCTCGCACAGAGCTATCTGCAACAGCGCGCCGACCTGGTCACCCGGCCCGCCGCGCAGGCCCCCGTCCCCGAACCTCCGACCGCCGCCACCCCGTCGATGCGCGCCGGTCTGCGGACGGAATTCGCCGTGCTGGTCCGTCGGGGCCGCGCCTACCAGCAGGCCGACGGCGGGTACATCCGCGCGACGGTCGAGGTGAAGGTGAACGACGCGACCCTGAACGGGCGCACCGCGTCGCTCCACCTCACGGAGGACACCCGCCTCCACCACCCGTTGACACCCGCTCAAGTGGCTGCGGGCGCCCCGGAGTACGAGGCGTACGCGCTCCCGCACACGCTGACCTTCACCCGCGCCCCTTCGGGATCCTGGCTGCTCGCCTCGGACAGGCCCGAACCGAACGACGGGGGACTCGCGCCGAGCACCCAGGTCGCCAGGCCCCACACGACGTGAACGTCCCGACGCCCCGCCTCGCGGCACTCGTCACCTCGGCAGCGAAACCCAAGCCTTGATGCCCCCTCTGGGCAGGCCCGCGTCACAGACGCCCCACTCCCCTCCCCAGTCGTCGACAACAGCCGCCAGCAACCAGAGCGCCCTCCGGCGCCGCGTCTCGCAGAGCGTGGCGGTGTCCGGGTCGCGGTGACGGGGATGCTGGTCCCAGACGAGGAGACGGAGCCCGTCGCCGCGGTGGCGCAGGGATACGTAGAGCTCCTTGCGCGGGCTCATCCTGGCAGTGACGGCGATGAGTTCGGCCGCCGCGTGCGTGGCGGGCCAGACGTACAGGGAGAGCCCGTGCGCGTCCAGGGCGGCAGCGATCACCGTACGGCCGATGAACGAGCTGCGAACGTCGCCGGGCAGGGTGAAGCTCAGCGCGAGGCCGCGCGCGGAGCGCCCCTTGGAACGCAGATAGGGCTGGGGGTGCTGCTGAGTGTCGGGATGCGGATACGGGACCGGCGTACACACTTCGGCGGCGGCCGGGCAGAGCGCGGTGAGTGGAGATGAGTGCATGACGGACTCCCCTGATACGGGTGGCGAGTTGGCGGCGGTCCTCTTGCGCGTGGGTGCGCACGGGTGGCTCACACGGTTGTGTTGCGGACGAGCAGTGGCTTGTCTCCCTGACACGGGACTGCCCCTCCCAGGGAAGGAGGTTGCGGGCAGGACCGCGCGATGCACTTCCGGCTCGTCGCTGCGTGAGCGGTGCGTAACCTAACGTAGCCCTCAAGGGGCAAAATAACCCTGCGTCTCTAGTAAATGAACCCTTTCGTGGCCGACCGATACGCGAACGCGGCAGACTGCCGGTGACCGTATGCGGAAAGGAACGGCATGGCAGCAAGGACGTCTCCTACCGAGCGTCAGAGACGACTCGGTTCCGAGCTGCGGAGGATGCGTACATCGGCCGACGTCTCTGCCGAGTTCGCGGCCGGCTTGCTCGGCGTGGACCGGGGCAAGATCTCGAACATCGAGGCCGGTACACGCCCCATCAGTCCAGATCGCCTGCGCACGCTGGCCTGCAACTGCGACTGCAACGACGAGAAGTACGTCGACGCTCTCGTCGAAATGGCTCAACCGCGCGGACGTGGCTGGTGGGAGAGGTATCGAGGCACGCTTCCCCAAGGGCTTCTCGACATCGCCGAACTGGAGGCGTACGCGCTCCGTATGCGAGCTGCGTACTCCATGCATGTCCCGGGACTGCTTCAGACCTCGGACCACGCATTGGCCCTCTTTCGAGTGGTGATTCCCCAATTGCCCGAGCGTGAGGTGGCGTTGCGGCTGGCACATCGGGTGGAGCGTCAGGAGGTCCTGAACGGTGACACGTCGCCGCCGTACACGGGCATCGTCCACGAGGCGGCACTTCGTATGCAGTTCGGCGGACGCGCCGTCGCACGCGCCCAACTCGAGCACTTGCTGGAGAGGTCCGAACAGCCGAACGTGACACTGTTGGTGATCCCCTTCGAGGCCGGAGCCTTCCCCGGCGCCGGGCAGACCGTCCTGTACGCGGAAGGACCGGTGCCTCAGCTCGACACCGTGCAGATCGACAGCTCTCACGGACCCGTCTTCGTCCACTCGGAGACGCAGTTGGCGAAGTATCGGGCCCACCTGGACTGGATGGAGGGAATCGCGCTGTCGCCGGACAAGTCGCGGGACTTCATCCACAACATCGCACGCCAACTCTGAGGAGATGACCGATGTCGGATGTCAACTGGGAAGACTCGTTCTGTGGCGAAGGAAACTCCTGCTACCGGATAGGGACCGATGAGCAGGGCAACAGCTACATCGCGGTCGTCGGCGCGGAGGAGCAGTACCTCACCGACAGCCGCGAGGCGCTTCAGCAGATGATCCGCGACATCAAGGCCGGCAAGGCCGACCACCTGCTGTAGCAACAAGAGGGGCCCGGCACCGCGACGTGCACGCGGTGCCGGGCCCCTGTTGTGTGCGGTGTGGGACCTCAGGAAGATCCACCACGCGGGAAGGAGACCTCCACGCGGCGATTCTTCTTGCGGCCCTCTTCCGTGCTGTTGTCGGCGATCGGGTACTGCTCGCCGTATCCACGGATATCGAAGGTGACGTTCGATCCCAGCTGCTTGACCAGCACCGACTGCACGGAGTTGGCACGCTGCTTGGACAGGACGTCGCCGTGTGCCGAGGAACCGAGATTGTCGGTGAAGCCGAAGACGCGCACCTTCGTGGCGTTCTGCTTCTTGATCTCGGTAGCGATGGCAGCGATACGCGCGTTGGCTGCTGAGCTCAGCTTTGCGCTGTCCTTGCCGAAGAGGACTTCGGCCTGGAGCGCGAACTTGATGTTCGCGTTGCTGTCCTCGCGGCGCTCCTCGCCGCCCTCGTCCTCGATCACCTGGATGATGTCCAGGACCTTGGCCGGAGCGAGCGTGGCTCCCTCGACCATTTTGAGGTCGGGGTCATTACCGTCCACCGCGACCGGCGGCTTGTCGGACGCTTCAGTACCCGGCGGCACGCTCGGTCCGTCATCCGCCATGGCCGTCGATGCCCCGATGACCGACGTGCCGGCCATCAGCGCGACTGTGGCGACGGCCATGCCCACCAGCTGAATTGGTCGACGACTCATACGCATGTAGGTCATGTCGTCCGTCACCCGGAGATCTTCAGCGACGTGGTGGCAAACGTCGGCAGGTTGAAGTCGACTTCGGTCGTTGTGCTGGGCGGTGCCGGGAACTGCATGAACACGGGAACCGTCTTGCCCGGCTGGACCGCTGACATCCCCGTTGTGCAGAGGCAGCGGCCGTCCGTGTCACGGAGAATGTAGTAGCGCTTCTTCCCCGCCTTGTCCACGAGCGTCGCGCCACCCACGGAGTTGAGGTTCTTGCTGACGATGACGCTTTCGTTCCCGGCCCATGCGGACGGGTTGACGGTGGCGTCACCCTGATTCTTCAACTCACCTTGCACCGTGACGAAGCCACCGGAATCCCGCTTCACCTGGTTGACGACCAGCAGCATGCCCTTGTCGCCCCTTGCCTCGGCGAGCTTCACATTCGGGTCCACGTTCTCCCCGGCCGCGGTGTCCTCCTGCTTCGCTCCCTTGTCCTCATCCGAGGGCTGCGAGGACGCGGGGGAGGACGGCGAGCCGGTGTCCTTCGACTTTCCTCCGTCATCGGTACCGCAACCGGTGACGGCCAGGGCCAGTGCCGCCGTCATCGAGACGGCTGCCACTGCCCTTCGGGACTTCGTGGAGCGCCGAATGCTCATCGCTTCTGATTCCTTTACTCGTCGTTCACTGTCAACTGTCGACCAGGTGCACGTCAAAGAGAATCTTGCTCACCCGAGGCCAGTCCAGAGGTTCGCCCGTCCTGATCGTGAGCATCTCTCCTCCCCTGCACGAGAAGTAGTACACGTCCTCGATGGAGTCGTCGTTGAGGTCCACGGACCGCCACGTGGGGCAGCGCCACTCGATGACGGCAGTGGCGTGTCCATTGGCGAACGTGCGCTTCATGCCGGGAACCACGGACGCCCCCACAGGCTTGAGGGTCTTGACCCCGACACTGATCTCGTCCCGCTCGCTGCCGGTTGACGGAGGATGGCAGTATTCGACCTCCGCCTCGTTCTCTGCGGCGAACGCATACGCCGCAGGGCACCCGGTGACCGCGTGCCCCTGCAGGAACATGTCCAACATTCTCTCGGGAAGCGAAGCGAGGAACGGACCCTGGAACTGCGCACGGGACTGCTGGGCAGCAGCCAGAGCGGCAGCATCCGCCGCCCCCTGGGCTCCATTGCGCAAGGCCGCGGCCTTGCCGACGGTAAAGAAGGCAAACGCGAGGAAGAGCAGGCCCGCCACCATCACAACGTAGATGGGGAAAGCCTGCCCTGCCTCGCCGCGAAGCTTCGCGGTCATTAGCCGGCCTTGATCTGCGACACCAGGTCGGAGATCTTGCTCGAGATCGAGCCACCGATGCCCGAGGCCGCGATCGCGCCGATGATCGCCACGACCACGAGGATGATGCCCAGGTACTCGAACGCCGTCTGGCCGCGGTCCTTGGCCTCGTAGCGCTTCTGGATGGCGCTGACGGTGGTGTTGGCCCAGCCGTTGATGCGAACGGCGGTCTTCAGGGTGATATTCGACATGGTGTTCCCCTCCGGGTTCGGCCGGCCGGTAGCCAGCCGACTCGCAAGTTTCTTGGGTGCCGCCCGCGGAACCGGCTTCCTCCTGGCCGGTGCCGCTGGCGACATGAGAAACATACGGCGGCACACCCTGCCCGCCGGAGGGTCCCAGGGCCCATTCCCGGGCCCAAAGGGTCAGTTGGGCCTGTCCCGCCCGTACGCGCCGGGCCCCACGCCCCGCACGCACCACCGCATTGGCCTTCTGCCGCTCAGCCACGATGACCACCGAGCCCGCGCACCCCTGGTCCCGCCGTGGGGGCCGTGCCGAGCCAGCGGGCGATGGCCTCGCTGCGGCTGGCACTGTGAAGCTTGGTGAAGATGCGGTTGATGTGGTTCTTGACCGTCTTCTCGCTGATGAAGCAGGTGGCGGCGATCTGCTGATTGCTCATGCCGGACGCGATCAGCTCCATGACCTCCACCTCCCGTGAACTCAGCCCGTACTGCTGCCTGTTGAGCTTCGTGCCCGGTTCCCCGGTCATGGAAGACTGTGCCACAACTGGTTGCATCTGCGAAAGACCCTGTGGTGTACGGACGGGTCGCGGCGCAGGTGGCGATGGTTCCGGCTTGGGCGCGTGTGCAGGCGCACCGTGTTGCTGAACGGAACTCTGGGCGTGGCCGTCGTACCCGGAACCCTGGTAGGGAACGCCTGTGGCCAGCGCGGTTCCGAGCCCCTCCGGAAGCGGTCGCGACTGTGGTCCCGGGCCCTGGCGCATGTGGGCGAGCAGAGCGTTCGCCGCGGTGGCGGTGAAGTGGGCCCGCCCGTCCTTCGTGTCGCGTACGGCCTGCACCAACTGGTCGGCCGTGAACTCGCCGTGGACCAGATAGCCGCTCGCGCCCAAGCGCAGCGCCTCGTGGACGATCTCGTTCTCGCGGCTGTAGGTCAGCATCATCACGGGTGCGATCCGTACGAGGTGCGGCAGCGCGGAGATGCCGTCCACACCAGGCATCCGGACATCGAGCAGGACGACGTCCGGACGGTGCTGGACGGCCATGTCGTAGGCCTGGCGGCCGTCTGCGGCCTCCGCGACGACTTCGATGTCGTCGCGGCCGGAGAGCAGGACGCCGAGGCCGGCCCGGACCACTGGGTTGTCGTCGGCGACGACGACCCTCAGGGCGCCGGGAACCGGTTGACTCGGCACCTCCGGGAAGGGGTGCGGGGACTCGGATGCCGCGGACTGCTGGGGGACGGTTGCTTGGACGGGGAACGCGGAAGAGCCGGTCTCCGAGGTGAGCGGGGTGACGTGCGAGGACGTGTGCTGGGACGCGTGGTGCTGTGCGGCCCGGTTCTGGCCCGACGCGCGGGAGACGTCGTCCGGCATCTGCGACCTCCTCTCAAGTGTCTATGGGGGGGTGAGGGTGAAAACGGAGCGGTTCATTCGGGCTGCTCCGCGCCGGCAGTGGCGAGCAGAGCTGCGATCGGGAGTTCCAGGCGGACCTCGGTACCCTTGGTCGCCTTTCCCTTTCCGATACGGATACGGGCGCCGATGGACGCGGCACGCTCGACCATTCCGACCAGGCCGAAGTGCCCTGCGTGCCGGAGGTCGTCGAGCGTCGTGCCCGGAGGCAGGCCGCGCCCGTCGTCGTACACGCTGACGCGCAGGACGTCGCCCTTCACACCCGCGAGTACGACGAGGTAGGTGGGTTGTGCGTGACGGTGGGCGTTCTCCATCGCTTCGGAGGCGATGGTGAGCAGCTGGCGGGCGACGACCTGCGGGACGTGCGGGATCGGTGCCTCGTTGAGCAGTCGGAAGGTTGCCGTGAGTTCATGGCGTCGGGTGAAGTCCTCCGCGCGTGCCCGCAGCTCCCGTACGACATCCACGCCTCCGTCCAGTCCGGATTCGCGGCGCAGGTCGGAGAGCAGTTCACGGGACTCGGCGGCGGCACGACGGGCGGCGCGGGCGACCAGTTCTGCCTGGTGCTTGACGGTGAGCGGGTCCATCCGGTCGGAGGAGACCGCCAGGCCGTCGGCTGCCAGTGCCAGTCCATGCAGGGTCTTGGCCACCGAGTCGTGCATTTCCCGGGCGAGACGAGCGCGTTCGCCCTCCACCGCCTCACTGACGGCGAGCCGCGCTTTGGTCTCGGTGAGAGCCTGACTGGCGGTTCCGAAGCGGAGAAGGAGGTTGCGCAACGTGACCCCGACCGCTCCCGCTATCACGCAGAAGCCCGGCAGGAGGAACGCCGTCGCATTGGCGGCTTCCAGTCTCGGATCGGTCCCGTACACACCGAGGACGATCGCGGTCTGGAGCGCCGCGAAGATGGCGGCGCCCCGCCAGCCGTGAACCAGCCCGGCCAGCATCGGGGTGCACACGGTGACGTAGGCGAGAGTGGATTCCGGTGAGGCGGTGATCAGCAGCAGAGCACCGAAGAAGGCGTCTATGCCGAGCAGCCAGGGGTGACGCAGCAGAACCGGGCCGAAGCGTTCCCAGTCACGGAACAGTACGTAACTGCCCATGAAGGTGACGAGGATGGCCGAGCCGATCAGCCATGTGGCCAGACCCGCGGCAGTGTGATCGATGGCGAACGGTGTGGCTACGGCGATCATGGCGAGCCGGAAGCCGAAGACCTGGCGGCACATCGCCTGAAGCGCGTTGAGCTGGATCGCGAACGCCGGGCGCGAGCCGGGATCGGCAATCGCCTGGCGTACCTGCGCGTTCAGTCCGGTCTGGATGCTGCCGAGCTGGAACGACATGAGCCTCTCACCTCCCCTCGGCGGGGTTCTGCCCACCGTCCGCCTCGTTCACGTCATCCGCCCATGAGGGTGCTGAAGTCGACGTTGACCCCGTAGACGAAGCCGACCGTCAGCATCACCAGCGTGCCGGGCAGAAGGAACGTGGTGACCGCGAACGTCGCCTTGGGAACGGCCCTGGCCGCCTTCCGGCGGGCGTTCTGGGCATCCGTGCGCCGCATGTCGTTGGCGATCTGGATCAGGGTCTCGACGATCGGCGCACCGAGCTCCTCGCCCTGCTGGAGCGTGGTCACGAACATCGCGACCTGCTCCGAGTCATTGCGCTTGCGCAGCTGCTCGAACGCCTCGCGGCGGCTGACACCCATGTCCATCTGGCGCAGGGTGATGCGCAGCTCGTCGGCCCAGGGGCCCTCGTACTTGTCGGCGACCCTCGCCAGGGCCTGCCGGAAGCCGAGGCCGGCGGAGACGACGACGGCGAGCACATCGAGGAAGTCGGGAAGGGTCCGGTCGATGTGGTCCCGGCGGATGCGGACCGCGGACCAGATGCCGACCTCGACCCAGAACAGTCCGAAGGCGATCAGTACCAGGGAGAGAAAGATCTGCCCCCGGATGATCATCGAGAAGGCGCCGAGCAGGCCGAGCCCGCCGTAGACGGCCCGGCGAGCGGCGTAGCGGTCGATGGTCAGACCGCCCGGGTTACCGGCCATGTCGATCTGGCGGCGCTTCTTGTTGACCGACTTGGGGCCCATCATGCGCAGCACCATGGGGGCCCAGCGCATGCCGAGACGGTCGATGCCGGAGCCGACCGCACTGGTACGGGTCGAACCGACTTCCAGCGCGATCGCGAGGTCACCGGGGAGCTTCGCATCGGCCCGGTACATGCGGATACCCGCGATGGCTCCGAAGACCGCGAGACCTATGACACCTGCGAGCAGCAGATCCATGTGTGCACCGCCCTTCAGACGTCGATCTTGGAGAGGCGGCGGATCACGATGAATCCGACCGCGTACAGGGCAAGGGAGACGATCACCGCGACCTGGCCGATGAACGCGCCGGTCATGCGGTCGAGGGCACCGGGCATCACCGCGTTCATCAGGAGCATGGCGCCCAGGCCGAAGGCGGGAACGGCATAGGCCGTGACGGTGACCTGGGAGAGCTGGGTCTTGACCTCGCGCCGGGTCTCCTTGCGTTCCTCCAACGTCTCGGTGAGGTTGCGCAGCGAGCTGACGACCGTACCGCCGGCCCGGTTGGACAGGACGAGCGTGGTGACGAGGACGACGAGTTCACGCGACGGCAGCCGGTCCGTCAGCTCGCTCATCGCGTCTTCGAGCGGCTCGCCGACGGCGAGGCGGCGGGACACCCTGGCCAGTTCTTCTCCCGCCGGGTCCTCCATCTCGTCGGCCGCCATACCGATGGACGTGCGCAGAGCAAGACCGGCCTGCGTCGCGTTGGCGAGGATACGCGCGAGCTCAGGGAGCTGGTTGATGAAGTGCTCGGTGCGTTTGGTCCGCTGCCAGTTCAGGAAAGCGTTGGTGCCCCAGAGGCCGATGAGCGCGGCGACCGGGCCGAAGAAGCTGGCGAGCAGGGACGAGGCGATCATCCAGAGCCCCGTCATGGCGACGACGGCGTAGACGAAGAACTCGCCCGGTGTGATGTCGAGGCCGGTGGCGGCCAGTTTCAGTTCGAGCTTCCGGCCCAGGCCGGTCTTCCGCAGTCGGCTGTCCAGTGCCCGGAACCGGCGACGGCGGCCCGCCTCCGGTACGTGTCCGGTGTGCGAGAGCCGGTCCACCAAGGCGTCCCGGTCGGCCTTGCCACCGCTGTAGGCGTGCAGCCCCGCGACGCCGGTGACACCCGCGAGCAGCGTGACGCCGATGGTGAGAAGAGGGAGATTAGTCATGGCACGGTACCTAGTTGGCCTCTCGGGTGGCGAGCTGTTCGGCGGAATCGGCAACCCCGAAGGCCTGCGGAATGGGCTGGCTGGCCATGTAGAGGCGCTCGGCGATCTTGCGCGGGATCGGGAGGTACTTGAACTCGCCGTTGATCCGCCCTTCGGCGTCCATGGGCTGGGCGTCGAACCGGGCAACGGACACGATGCGGTAGGGGTCCCTGCCGTGCGAGTCGAGAACGGCGATCTCGGTGATCTTGCGGGAACCGTCGGCGTGCCGGGTGAGCTGGACGATGACGTCGACGGCGCTGTTGATCTGGTCGTGCAGCGCCTCGAACGGGATCTCGATCTCGGACATCGAGGCCAGGGTCTGCAGACGCATGAGCGCGTCCTCGGCGTTGTTGGCGTGGACCGTGGCGAGCGAGCCGTCGTGACCGGTCGACATCGCCTGGAGCATGTCAAGCGATTCACCGCCACGGACCTCACCGACGACGATGCGGTCGGGGCGCATACGCAGGGAGTTGCGGACCAGGTCACGGATGGTGATCTGGCCCTTGCCCTCGACGTTCGCCGGCCGGGACTCCAGCCGGATGACGTGGCTCTGCTGGAGCTGGAGCTCCGCGGAGTCCTCGATGGTGACGATGCGCTCACTGTCGGGGATCAGGCCGGAGAGCGCGTTGAGAAGTGTCGTCTTTCCGGTACCGGTGGCTCCGGAGACGATCACGTTGAGTTTCGCCTGGACGAGCCCGGACAGCAGGATCAGCATCTGCTCGTCGAGCGAGCCGACGTTGATCATTTCCTGGAGGGTGAAGGCCCTCGGGAACCGTCGGATGGTGAGCGTCGCACCGGTCAGCGACAGCGGCGGGATGATGACGTTGACACGCTCACCACTGGGTAGACGCGCGTCGACCATGGGGTTGGACTCGTCGACGCGGCGGTTGACCGTCGACACGATGCGTTCGATCGTCTGCATCAGTTGTTCGTGCGAACTGAAACGCATCGGAAGCTGCTCGACCTTGCCCCTGCGCTCGACGAAGATCTGGTCCGGCCCGTTCACCATGATTTCGGTGATGGACGCGTCTTCGAGGAGCGGTTCCAGAATGCCGAGCCCGAGGGCCTCGTCGACGACCCGGCGGATCAGCTGGGTGCGCTCGACGGTCGAGAGGACCGGTCCTTCACGGCTGATGATGTGGCTGAGCACGCGCTCCAGCCGCGCTCGCCGGTCTGCGGCGGCGAGCGACGACATCTCGGCCAGGTCGATCTCTTCGAGCAGCTTGGCGCGGTAGGTGGCCACCATGTGGCTGTCCTCCCGCGCCCCGCCGTTCTTCTCGGGGGCGGTCATGCGTGCCCGCAGACTCATTGCGTAACTCCTCGCTCGGACTTGCTAGTGGTGCTCCGGTTGTGCCATGCGGGCCCGGCTCACCCTCGCGGCATGGTGGAACTGCGGGTGGCCCAACCCCAGTCGTCGATTCCGGGCACAACGGAGGGGATCCTCACGCGAGTGGTGTACGTCACTTCACCGGACCCACCATGGCGGCGGAACTTCGCGTTCTTGTAGCTGCTGAGCCAGTCGCTCATCGCGTCGCGCCCCGCCCGCTCGGAATCGCCTCTCGACATGTCCTGGGTGGCGGTACGCGCGGCCGCGCGGGCACCGGTGCCCGCCTGGTTGGCGGCGTACGCGGCGACTCCCAGCTGAATCGCGAAGAGGCCCACCAGGAGGAGCAGCGGAATGAAGCCCATGTACTCGATGGCGACTTGACCGCGGTCCCGGCGGGGTGCGGCGGTCCTCCGGCCCGGTGTGTGTGCGTGCATGCTCATCGCTCGGCCTCCAGCGGCGACGCGGCGTTGCCCTCGATGGTCATCGGCCAGTTGAGTACTCCGGGAACCAGTACCGGCACCCGCAGCTTCACCGTGGCCTTGTACAGCGCGCCGGTGCTTTCGCACTTCGTCCGCTTCATCGAGTCCCGCCAGACCGTCGGCAGGTCCTCCTCGGCCGCGTCCCGGCATGCCTGTCCTCGCATGCTCTGCGCGATGGCGCCCTTGTGTGCCGCCTGGTCCGCCGAGTTCCCCGCCAGGGAGAACGTGTAGCCGATCAGCGCGCACTGCCAGAGCGCGATCATCAGCAGGATGATCAGCGGTGTGACGCCCAGGAACTCGATCGCGGTCTGGCCGCGGTCGCGCCCCCGGCCGAGGAGACGCACGCGCATACCGCCCCGGATCGGGGCGACGTCACCGTAACGCCTTCCCTGTATCTCCGTGTCTTTCGTCTCGGTAAATGCCATCGGTCAACTTGCCCCCTAGGTCGTCGGCCGGTTCCGGGAGTCGCTGCCGCGGTCGCGTCGACGCCCGATCGAGCCTCGGTCGTTCTTGAACTTCGCGCCGCTCTTGGCGCCGTTCTTTTCCGCCTTCTCAGGAACCTTGACGATGCCGAGCTCGCCCGCAAGGGCCCAGAGGGCCTGTTTGACCGTGCTCTTGGAGTCGAGTTCGTGCAGTCGGCCGGCGTCGACGACGGCCTGGAGCTCCTTGAAGTTCGCCGGAATCGCGGTGTTGGCCGTGCTGGTGCCGGTGATCTTCTCGATCAGCTGCGGTTGGATCTCGGTGTTGCGGATGAAGCGGTTGACGACGGTGACCGTCTCCTCGGCCTTCCGGATCTGGAGCCGGTCCCACATGCGGACCAGGCGCTTGGCGCCGCGTACCGCGATCACATCGGGTGTGGTGACCAGCAGCGCCGTGTCGGCCATCTCGATGGCCGCGGCGCTGGCGCCCTGGAGCTGGCTGCCGCAGTCGATCACCACGACCTCGTAGCGCGACCGCAGGGCGCTGACGATCTGCCGGGCCGAACGGTCGCTGACCTCCTCGGCGCTCTCGCCCTCACCAGGAGCCAGCAGCAGCGCGAGGCCGGTGCCATGGCTGAACACGGCGTCGGAGAGGACGCGCGGCGAGATGTCGGTGATCGCCGACAGGTCGACGATGGAGCGCCGGAACTGCACATCGAGGTAGGAGCCGATGTCACCGGCCTGGAGGTCCAGGTCGACCAGGGCGACGGAGCGTCCGGACGCCTGGGCCGCTAGGGCGAGTTGTACGGCGGTGACGGTGGCTCCGACGCCGCCCTTGGCGCCACTGACCGTGATGACCGTACCGCCGGGGCCGGTGAAGACATCGGCCCCGGTGCTCAGGTGGCGGCGGACGCCGACCGACCACTGGGCGGCGGACTGGACCCGGTTGGCCAGTTCCTCGTAGCTCAGGGGCAGGGTGACGACACCTCGCGCCCCCGACTCCATGGCGTTCGAGAACAGGCCGGGGGTGACGTCGGCGGTGATCAGCACGACCCCGATGGCGGGGAAGCGCAGGGAGACCTCCCGGATCAGTTCCAGTGCCGGCACCGGGCCGATCCGCTCGTGGACCAGCACGACCTCGGGCAGTTCGTCGAGCGACTCGCCGGCGAGCCGGGCGAGGGTGTCGATGAGCTGGGTCGAGTCGCCGACCGGTGCGGCCGGTTCCGCGTCGGGAAGCTGGCTGAGCAGGGTGGTGACGGATCTGGCCGCGTCGACGTCACCGACGGCCGGGAGGATCCTGGTGGTCATGCGATCCTCACTTGTCCTTGTCGAGCGTGTAGGTGCGGTCGCCCGGACGGATGGTGCTGTCGCTGCCGGAGGCCAGGAGCGCGAGGCGTACGTGCTCCGCGAAGGACTCGGCGTAGGCGATGCGCTGGGTGTCGAGCGTGTTGAGCGCGAAGGTGATCGGGACGGCCTCGGTGCCCATGTTGGACTTGCCGTCGCGGTTCGGTTCCAGAGCGGTCAGCTTGCCGACGTCCAGCACCTTGGCGTTGGAGACGATGACCTTCGACTGGGAGGGGTCGCCGTCACGCTCACCGGCGAAGGTGGCGTAGATGTTGACCGTGGCACCGGGGGTGATCTTCCCCGCGACGCCGGTGGCGGCGTCGATCATGATGGCGATCTCCTGTTCCCCGGGCTGCAGTGCGGGGCGCTTCTGCATCATGTCGGACTGGAGCAGCGAGCCCTTGCGCAGCTGGGTGACGGCGATCTTGCCGCTCACCTCGGAGAGGTCGGTCACCGCGTTGGTGGAGAGCCAGCGCTTGGGCATCGAGATCTTCTCGAACTGCCCGGCCGACAGAGCGGTGTAGGGCGCCACATCGGACTTCAGCTGGTAGGCCGAGACTTCGGGCCCGACCTTGGTGTTCACGTCGCTGATCACCGAGAGCACGCCGGCGAAGGCGCCGAAGGCGCACAGAACCGACAGAAGCAGGAGTATCACGCCGCGGCGCTGGCGGGAGTTCATGGGCCGGACAACCTCGTTCGAATCGGATGCGTGGGGCAGCGGACAGGAGGGCGTCTACGGAGGAAAGCGGAAGCGCTAGGACTGCGGTGGTGCGAGCGCTCCCTGGCTGAGGACACCGGCGGAGTGCATTCGGCTCTCGGCCGCGGGTAGCGGGGAGGAGCAGAACCCGCAGCGGTCACCGATGAGTTCCATTCCGCACCAGTGGCAGTTCTCGCGACGCACGGAGGCCACCAACTGGTACAGGACGGAGATGTCTGGCAGATAGGCCGCGAATTCCACCAGTTTCCCGGTTCCCCACCATGCGGGGGATCCGGAGGGAAGCGCGGCTTCGTGAATGGACTGGACCTGCCACGCGGGCGCGAGGGTCTGCTTCACCCAGTCCGACTGCGACTGCCCTTTGGCGGTCAGCAGGTGGGTGGCGAATTCCGGGCCGGTCGGCGGGTCGGCCTTCGGACCGACCTTGACCAGCTGTGGTTCCGGGCTCGCGACCACGGCGAACTGGGATCCCGGCACCCAGGACTTGGCGTGCGTCCTGAGGTCGACCGGCACCCGGTCGAACTTCGTGACGGAGTTCAGCAGGGCGCCCGCGTGGATGTAGTGGGACAGCAGCCGGGCGGCGGAGGCGACCACTCCAGGGCTGAAGTCACAGATGGACAACTGGCGCAGCTGACGCACGAGTACGGCGACACCCAAGGGGGGGAGGTCCACCTTGAGCAGCGCGATGCGGTCGCTCTCCAGAACGGAACGCACAGCATACAGCCGACGCTCGTGGGCGGGCGCGATGCCGGTCGGGTAGACGGCGACGACGTAGCCGTGCTGTTCGAGCAGCACGTGCATGTCACCGATGGCCATCTCCAGCGCCTGGGCGTCGGGAGCCTGCAGCAGGGCAGCCGTCGGTGTCTGCTGGTCGGTCGGAGGTAGTACCAAATCAGCACTGGTCACTGCTATTGCGGTCGGCACGCTGTTCCCCGTTTCGGCTCCGGCCAAACGCCGGTCATGACGTAGGCCGCAATCGCTCCTGCTCCGCGGTTCTGCATCAGCACTTTATCCACGTCGTACCTGGCAGAGAACACTTTTCGGAGGCCAGTACGACAACAGCCGCGGGACAGCGGGGCCGCGCCCGGTGCTAAAACGGATCAAATCGAAAATCGTTAACTCCTGTACCACTGCGGAGTGTTACGAATCCACCTTCCGATTACCCGCGTCCCCGGAATTCGTCTTCGCACGTCAGACCGGACGCGGTACCTCCCGCACGACGCTCCGGCCGAGGCCGGGTCGTCACTGTGAGGACATCTGGATCACGTCACCCGCACGGGGGCGCACGAGGTCAACAAAACGTCAATTCATTTGCCGTTCAGGGCGGTTCCGGAACCTCTGCGGGGCGGAGCGCGGGCGGGTGGCGGAGCCGTCGGCGCGCGGCCGATCGAGGGCCGCCGTCACGGCTGTCACTGCCAGAGGTCTTGACAACTCGATTGGTCTGGACCAGTTTATCGGCCAGCGGTGGCCACCGTCGTTCACGTCCACTCCCCCGTCATCCCCGTGTCGCTCCCCGGACAGCCCCGGCACGCCGGTCGACCCCGCCGGCTCGCCCCGAGGCAGCTCGCACAGCTCCCAACTCCCCCACGGAGGCAGCAAAGTGGAATCTTCCCCCGCCAGCGGCCACAGAGCCCGCGGTCGCCACACCCGCCCGCTCCTCGGCGGTGCCATGGCCGTCCTCGCGGCCGGTGCGCTCACCGCCACCGGTCTCGTCGGCAGCGCACAGGCCGCCGACGTCAACGTCGCCAAGAACGCCGGCTTCGAGTCGGGGCTCGCCAACTGGACCTGTTCCGGCGGCAGCGGCACCACCGTCTCCTCCCCCGTGCACAGCGGCACCGCCGCCCTCAAGGCCACCCCGGCCGGCCAGGACAACGCGAAGTGCACCCAGACCGTGGCCGTGAAGCCCGACTCGACGTACACGCTCAGCTCCTGGGTGCAGGGCGGATACGCGTACCTCGGCGCGAGCGGCACCGGGACCACCGACGTGTCGACCTGGTCCCCCGGCTCCAGCGGCTGGACCCAGCTCACCACCAGCTTCAGGACCGGCCCGAGCACCACCTCGGTCACGGTGTACACGCACGGCTGGTACGGGCAGGCCGCCTACTACGCGGACGACATCTCGGTCAGCGGCCCCGACGGGGGCGGCGGCACCGACCCCACGCCCGAGATCCCCGGCGCGCCCGCCGGACTCGCGGTCGGCGCGACCACGTCCTCCTCCGTGTCCCTGTCCTGGAACGCGGTGTCCGGCGCGACCGGCTACACCGTCTACAAGGACGGGTCGAAGGCCACCACGTCCACCGGTACCTCCGCCACGATCACGGGTCTGTCCGCCGACACGGCGTACCAGTTCGCGGTCACCGCCACCAACGCGGCCGGAGAGTCCGTCAAGTCCGCCTCGGTCAGCGGCCGTACGGCCAAGGACGGCGGCGGCAACCCCAACCCGGGCACCTCGGTGCCCAAGCACGCGGTGACCGGCTACTGGCAGAACTTCAACAACGGCGCGACCGTGCAGAAGCTCAGCGACGTACCGGCGAACTACGACATCATCGCGGTCTCCTTCGCCGACGCCACGGCCACGCCGGGTGCCGTCACCTTCAACCTGGACACGGCGGGCCTGAACGGCTACACCGTCGACCAGTTCAAGGCCGACATCAAGGCCAAGCAGGCGGCCGGGAAGAACGTCATCATCTCGGTCGGCGGCGAGAAGGGGTCCGTTGCGGTCAACAGCGACGCCTCCGCCACCAACTTCGCCAACTCCGTCTACGCGCTCATCCAGGAGTACGGCTTCAACGGCGTCGACATCGACCTGGAGAACGGGCTCAACTCCACCTACATGACCAAGGCGCTGCGCTCGCTGTCGCAGAAGGCGGGCTCCGGCCTCGTCATCACGATGGCGCCGCAGACCATCGACATGCAGTCGACCTCGGGTGAGTACTTCAAGACGGCGCTCAACATCAAGGACATCCTGACCGTCGTCAACATGCAGTACTACAACAGTGGTTCGATGCTCGGCTGCGACGGCAAGGTCTACTCGCAGGGTTCGGTGGACTTCCTCACCGCGCTCGCCTGCATCCAGCTGGAGGGCGGCCTCGCCCCCTCGCAGGTCGGTCTCGGCGTCCCCGCCTCCACCAGCGGCGCAGGCAGCGGCTATGTGGCCCCTTCGGTCGTGAACGCGGCCCTGGACTGCCTGGCCTCCGGCACCAACTGCGGCACCTTCAAGCCCTCGAAGACCTACCCGGGCCTGCGCGGCGCGATGACCTGGTCGACCAACTGGGACGCCAAGTCCGGCAACGCCTGGTCGAACGCGGTGGCCCCGCACGTGCACGGCCTGCCGTAACCACCGGCCGGCATCAGTGACCAGCAGCGCCGCCGCTCCCCCGGCGGCGCTGCTGCACGTGTGCGGCCGGGCTCGGGGACATCTCCGGGGACTCTCCAGCCCTCCGACCGGCCCCCGGCCGAGCGACTTCGGCATCCCGCACGCCGGCGACCTCCCCCTGACCGGCCTCACGCTCGACACCATCGCCCCGTACCGCGCCGACGGTTCATGGCGAAGGTCAGCGGCACCGTCACCGGGTCGCGCCTCATGAACGTCCGGAGCCGCGACGCGGCAAAGGTTCCCTCCGAGCATCTCGCGCCCGTCGTCGACATGTCCTGTGATTCAGATCACGGGCCGCAGGTGCATCGTGGGCCGCGAGCCAGTGCCTTTTACAGGCTGTAGGCGACCGGCGAGAACAGGGACAGTGCGGATGGAGCAGAGTCGAGCCCGTGCGTTCGACGAGTTCGTGGCTGCCCGCTGGTCGGCGCTGGTCCACCTGGCCCGTCTGCTCGTCGGAGGCGATCGGCATCGGGCCGAGGACTTGGTGCAGGAGTCCTTGGTCAAGCTCTGGTTCGTCTGGCCGAAGGTCGCGGATGAAGCACCGGATTCATACGTACGCAAGGTGATGACGCGTGCGGCGGCACGCTCGGGACAGCGGCGTTGGTGGGGTGAACGCCCCGTCGAACAGCTGCCCGAGTCGGCGGCGGTCGGCGATGTGTCCGCGGACGTGGTGGAGCGTTCTCGACTGGAGGCCGCGCTGGCCCATTTGTCGCCGAAGCAGAGGGTGGCGGTGGTGCTGCGCTACTACCAGGACCTGCCCGAGAGTCAGGTGGCGGAGGTGCTCGGGTGCCCGGTGGGCACGGCTCGGTCCCATGCCGCACGCGGAGTGGCGCAGCTGAGGCAGCTCCTGGGCCATGTGAGCGAGCCGGTGCGGTGAAGGAGAACCCCATGGATCACTTCGAGCAACAGCTGGCACAGATGATGCGCGACACCGAATCACCCGTACCGTTCGAGCCGAAGCACCGGGAACGTCTCCGGGCAGGGGTGCGTGTCCGCTCTCGGAGACGGGCCGCGCAGAGGGCAGCCGGCTCCGTCCTGGCCGTCGTCGGCCTCAGCGTCGGGCTGCTCCTGCTGCCCAGCCATGCGAGCCGGGTCGAGCCCAGCCACCCCGGCCCACAGCCCGCGACGAGCCCGTCGCCCTCCGCCTCGCCCGCGACACCCGACGCGTCCCCGAGCGCACCCTCCTCCTCGGGCGCCTCCACTGCCCCCGCGCTCCCGGGCGGGACCGCCGCGACCACGCCGCCGGCCACGACCGGGAGAACAGCCACGGCCACCGAGATCCCGCCCAGGAGCACGGAGGACGCGTCGCCGCCCTCGACCTCGGCCCCGCCGCCGACCTCGACCCCGCACTCGACCTCGACCCCGCCTTCGGGTACGGCGACCGCGCGGAACCAGCCGTCGACCGCCCCGCCCTCGCTCGCCACCCCGTAACACCTTCGCGCACCGTCGCCCCGAGTGCCTTCAGCCTGCCCCGCATCAGATCAAAAAGGGACAAAATATGAGAAACCAAGGGTCACTTGCCCTGAAGGACCTGAGCCGGCTGCCGCACCGCGCACCGGTGGCGACGCACCACCCGGAGCCCGTCCTGGACGTGGTCGTCCCCGTGTTCAATGAGGAGAAGGATCTGGAGCCGAGCGTGCGGCGGCTCCACGCACACCTGGGCGAGACCTTCCCCTATCCGTTCCGTATCACCATCGCCGACAACGCCAGCACGGACAGCACCCCGCGGATAGCCGCTCGGCTGGCAGACGAACTCCCCGAGGCACAGTGGCTTCGGCTGGCCGAGAAGGGGCGCGGCCGGGCGCTGCGTACCGCCTGGTCGCTCTCGTCGGCCCCCGTACTCGCGTACATGGACGTGGACCTGTCCACGGAACTGACGGCGTTGCTGCCGCTCGTGGCCCCGCTGCTCTCCGGCCATTCCGATATCGCCATCGGCACCCGTCTGGCCCCCGGTTCCCGGGTGGTGCGCGGCCCCAAGCGAGAGATCACCTCTCGTTGCTACAACGCCCTGCTGCGCTCCGTCCTCGCCGTGGGCTTCTCCGACGCGCAGTGCGGATTCAAGGCGGTGCGGCGTGATGTGGCCGAGCGACTACTGCCCCTCATACAGGACTCGGAGTGGTTCTTCGACACCGAACTGCTGGTGATTGCCGAGCGTGCCGGGCTGCGCATCCATGAGGTGCCGGTCGACTGGGTGGACGATCCCGACACCCGGGTCGACATCCTCGCCACGGCGCTGGCCGACCTGCGCGGCATCGCCAGGATCGGCGGTGCACTGGCGCGGAACAGGCTGCCGCCGGGCGGGTCGCTCCGGGACGGGGGCGCCGACACACCGGGCAGGCTCGCCACCCAACTCGTGTGCTTCGCCGCCGTAGGAGTCGTCAGCACCCTCGCCTACCTGCTCCTCTACGCGGCGCTGCGCCCGATGGCCGGATCCCAGGCCGCCAACGCACTCGCGCTGCTGGTCTGCGCCGCCGCCAACACGGCCGTGAACAGGCGGCTCACTTTCGGCCTCCGTGGCCGCGGCGGTGTGCTGCGCCACCAAGGCAGGGGTTTGGTCGTCCTCCTGATCGGTCTGGCGCTCACCGGCGGATCGCTCGCCGCCCTGCACCACGCGGTGCCCTCGGCCGGGCAGGCCACCGAACTCGCCGTGCTCCTCGCCGCCAACCTGGCCGCGACGCTGCTGCGGTTCCTGCTCTTCCGGGCGTGGGTGTTCCGCGCATGATCAACACCACCGCCCGTACGACCGCGACCGCCACCCCGGGCCGGAACGCGGGGCTGTCGCAGCAGCCCCCCACCGCGGGCCCCGACCGCCGGCGCCGGCTGCGCCGTACAGCCGAGCACTACGGACCCGTACTGGCCGTCTACGGCACGCTCAAGTTCATCGGCTTCGCCGCCTTCATGTGGCTGCTGCACTCCGCCGGGGACTACCGCACAAGGAACCCGCGCTTCGGCGGCGGCGTCCATCCGTGGGACGTCCTGGCCAGCTGGGACGGCTGGTGGTACCAGCAGATCGCCGTGCACGGGTACGACCCTCGGCTGGTCCCGATCCCCGGCGCCACCGGCCCCATCACCCTCGAAGGGAACTCGGCGGCGTTCTTCCCGCTCTACCCGGCGCTGATGCGGCTGGTCTCCGAGCTCACCGGCCTCGGCCCGTACGGCGCCGGCCTGCTGGTCTCCATCGTCGCCTCCCTGGCCGCCGCGCTGGGCATCTACGCCGTCACCGAACGCCTCGGCGGCAGACGGGCCGGGCTGGCCGCAGCCGGGCTCTGGGCCGTCTGGCCCGGTTCCGGCGTGGAGTGGGCGGTCTACTCCGACTCCCTCTACGTGGCCCTGGCCGTCTGGGCCTGCCATGCCGTCCTGAGCCGCCGCTGGCTCACCGCCGGTCTCCTCACCTGCGTGGCAGGGCTCAACCGGCCCACCGCCGTGGCGCTGATCGCCGCCGTGGCCGTCGCAGCCCTGCTCGCGCTGCGCCGTCGCCGGGACGGCATCCTGCGTCCGCTGGCCGCGATGGCCGTCGCCCCGCTCGGCCTCCTCGCCTATCTCGGCTGGGTGGGTCACCGCATGGGGGACTACGGCGGCTACTTCAGACTTCAGTCCGGTGCCTGGGCCCATGAGTGGGACTACGGCCGGCACACCCTCGACGTCCTCACATCCGTCCCGGTGGGCCACTTCGACTATCTCTCCGCCTGGCCCTTCGCGGACCTGATCGGCGTCGGTGTCGTCCTGCTCGCGCTCGCACTGCTCACGCTGCTGATCCGGCTGCGTCCCCCGGCCGTCCTGATGGTCTACACCGTCCTCACCCTCGTCCTCGTCCTGGGCAGCCAGCAGATATTCGGCAACGTCTCCCGCTATCTGCTCCCCCTCTTCCCGCTCTTCCTCCCGCTCGCCCTCGCCCTGCGCCGCCTCAGACCGACCCACCAGCTCGTGCTCCTCGGTATCGCGGCCCTGGCTTCCGGCTCGTACGCGGGCTACGGCCTTTTCGAACTCGGCGTCCCGTAACCGACGGGCCCAGGAACGGGCACGGCGCTCCCGTGGTGCGGGGCGCCGTGCCGTGGGCGGTGGAGCGGGTGCGGCAAGTGGATCAGCCGAGGACCGCGAGCGCGTCGATCTCGATGAGCAGGCCCTTGGGGAGGCCGACGTAGACCGTCGTACGGGCGGCGGGGGCCGCCTTGAGGTTCTGCTCGGCGAAGTAGCTGTTGTAGATCTCGTTCATCTCCGCGAAGTGGTCGACGTCCGTGAGGTAGACGCGCATCATCATCACGTCGTCCCAGCTCGCGCCGCCCTCCTCCAGGATCGCCTTGACGTTGGCGAAGGTCTGGAGGGTCTGCTCGCGCAGCGTGGGACCGGCGGGGGTGGGGGCCTGGCCCTCCACGGCGGGGAGGAAGCCGACCTGGCCGGCGACCTGGAGGATGTTCCCCTTCTTCACTCCGTGCGAGAACTTCGCGGGCGGGGTGGTGTGGGTGCTCGGGGTGAGGGCGATCTTCTCGGTCATGGCTGTTCAGGTTCTCCTGGGTTGGTCGGTGCCGGAGTACTCCCGGCTGATGGTGTCGGCGGTGCGGCGCACCAGGGGGAGCAGGGTGAGGAGTTCCTCGGCCGTGACGACGACATTGGGCGCGGAGACCGACATCGCGGCGACGACCCGCCCGTCGGCGCCCCTGATGGGGGCGCCGATGCAGTTGATGGACTCCTCGTGGCCGCCGAGGTCGGTGGCCCAGCCCTGTTCGCGGACGGCGGCGAGTTCCTTGAGGAAGGCACCGGCGTTCGGGATCGAACGGGACGTGTACATGGGGTAGTCGAGCTTCTCGGCGATGGCGCGCCGCTCGGGCTCGGTGAGGTCGGCGAGGAGCAGCTTGGCCACGGCGGCGACGGTGATCGCGACGGGCTTGCCGATCCGCGAGTACATCCGGACCGGGTAACGGCTCTCGACCTTGTCGATGTAGAGGACCTCGTGCTCCTCGTACACCGCGAGATGCACGGTGTGGCCGCAGCTCTCGTTGAGTTCGACGAGGTGGGGGTGGGCGATCTCCCGTACGTCGAGGTTCTCGACGGCCTCCTGCGCGAGCGCGAAGAGGCGGGCGCCGAGGCGGTAGCGCTGGTCCTGCTGGCGGTAGACGAGTCCGTGCTCGTGGAGCGTGCGGAGCAGGCGCAGCGCGGTGGACTTGTGGACGCCGAGCCGTTCGGCGACCTGTCCGAGGTCGGCGGGTCCCTGGGCGAGCAGCGGCAGGATGCTCAGTGCCCGGTCGACGGTCTGACTCATGTGCGTGCCTCGCTGTTCCCGTCCCGGCCCTCGCCCGGGACGCCCCTCTCGTCCGTTCGCTCTCCGCGCCCGCTCACGTCGTACGTACCTCCTGGTCGTGCCCCGTCCACCCGGGGCCGAGACGAAGTCTCCCCCAGGCGTCGTCGTCCAGAGCGGCAAGGGCGTCGGCGTGCGCGCGGGCCGGAGGTCCGGTGAGGTCGCCGGGGACGGTGAGGACGGCGGCGGCCATCAGATGGCCGTGCCGGACGCGGTCGCGTACGGGGAGGGCGCGCAGGGTGGCGGAGAGGAACCCGGCGGCGAAGGCGTCGCCCGCGCCGACGGGGGCGACGACGTCGACCCGGAGGGCGGGGACGGTGGTGACGGTGTCGGCCCCGTCGGCCCGCGAGAACACCGTCGCCCCCTCGCCGCCCCGCTTCACGACCAGCACCGCCGGTTCGGGCAGCGCCGCGCGGATCGCCTCCGCGCCACGCACCTGCCACGCCTCCTCCGCCTCGTCCTCGCCGACGAAGACCAGGTCGCAGCGGCGGGCCAGGTCCAGGAGGACGCCGGAAGCGGCGTGGGCGTCGCGCCACAGGCCGGGGCGGTGGTTGACGTCGAAGGAGACCAGCGGGCGGCCGGGCCGGGGCGCCGTCAGGTCGTGGAGCAGGGCCAGGCAGTCGGCGGAGAGCGCCGCCGTGATGCCGGACAGGTGCAGGACGCGGGCGGCGGGCAGCGCCTCGTACGGGACGTTGTCCGGGGACATCGCGGAGGCGGCGGATCCGGCCCGGTAGTAGGCGACCTCGTGCACATCGGTGGCCCGGTCCGTCGCCGTGCGGAAGTAGATCCCGGTGGGCCGGTCCGGATCGCGCCGCACGGCGGAGGTGTCGACCCCGTACCCGGTGATCGCCTCCACGAGGTGATCACCGAATCCGTCGGCGCCGACCCGGCTGACCCAGGCCGTCCGGTGCCCGGCCGCGGCGAGCGCGCAGGCGACGTTGGACTCGGCGCCGCCGATGCCGCGACCGAAGGAGGGTACGTCGGCGAGGCGTCCGGGCTGCGACGGCAGGAACGTCACCATGGACTCGCCGAGGCACACGACCTCGGCGGCCGTGGCGGTCTCGGCGGTCCTGGCCGGGGTTCCGGACACTCGGGGCTCCTCGCGGGGTAGGTGGACTTCGGTGATGCGGGGCGGCGGTCGTGGGAGCGGTGGAGCCGGCTCTCGGCATTGACCCGGCGTCGGCTCGGATGTTAGACAGCGTCAAGCGATATACGCAATGAGTGTTGCATATGCTGCAACGACTACTTCGATCGAGGAGGCCCCCTTGGCCGCCGACCGTCCTGTGGCCGGACTTGCCGACGAGCTGGTCGACCACCGCTTCAAGGCGCTCCCTCCCGACGCGGAGGGCCTGACCGTGGGCGCCCTCGCCGCCGAGCGGCGCAGCCTCTTCACCGGCGGCTTCACCACCCCGGTGCTCGCGCTGTCCGCCGAATCGGTCGAGCACAACCTCGCGCTCCTGGAGACGTACGCGGAGCGCCACGGGCTCGCCTTCGCCCCGCACGGCAAGACCTCCATGTCGCCGCAGCTCTTCGACCGCCAGCTGGCGCACGGCGCCTGGGGCATCACCGCCGCCGTACCGCACCAGGCACGGGTCTACCGGGCGTACGGGATCCGGCGGATCTTCCTCGCCAACGAGCTGGTCGACGCGGCGGCCCTGCGCTGGCTGGCCGGCGAGCTGGACGCCGACCCGGAGTTCCGCTTCATCTGTTACGTCGACTCGGTGCGCGGCGTGGAGCTGATGGACGAGGCGCTGCGGGCGGCGGGCGCCTCCCGTCCCGTCGACGTCGTCGTGGAGCTGGGCGCGGGCGAGGGTGCCCGCACCGGCGTCCGGACCGAGGCCGAATGCGCGGCGGTCGCCGACGCGGTGGCCGCCACCGGGACCCTGCGTCTGGTGGGCGTGGCCGGCTACGAGGGCGAGGTGCCGGACGCGTCCGGCGAGCGGGTGCGCGAGTGGCTGCACCGGCTCGTCGCGCTGGCCGTCGACCTCGACCGGGCGGGCCGGTTCGCGGCGACGGCGGCCGAGGGCATCGTGATCAGCGCGGGCGGCAGCGCGTGGTTCGACGCGGTGGCGGACGTGTTCGCGGACATCCCGGACCTCTCCGCCCCGGTGCTCAAGCTGCTGCGTTCGGGGGCGTACGTCTCGCACGACGACGGCCACTACCGCCACCTCACCCCGTTCAACCGCGTCCCCGAGGAGGGCGCCCTCCAGCCCGCCTTCCGGCTCTGGGCGCAGGTCGTCTCCCGGCCCTGTGCCGAGCAGGCGTTCCTCAACGCGGGCAAGCGGGACGCGGCGTACGACCTCGACCTCCCGCAGGCGCAGGTCGTACGGTCCGGCCGCGACGGCACGGTCCGGCCCGCGACGGGGATCACGGTCAGCGGCCTGTCGGACCAGCACACCTGGCTGCGCACGGAGCCGGACGCGGAGCTGGAAGTGGGCGACTGGGTGGGGATGGGCCTGTCGCATCCGTGCACGAGCTTCGACAAGTGGCAGCTGATTCCGCTGGTGGAGGCGGACGGCACGGTCACGGACTACATCCGCACCTTCTTCTGAACCCTTCCCGGGTCCGGGGCTCCGGCCCCGGACCCGGATCCGGATCCGGATCCGGCCCCTCGAACGCCGGAGGGGCTCGATTCCGCTGAAAGGCGGCCCATTTCATGGACCTGGTCATCCGCAACGCCCTCGTCGTCGACGGCACCGGCACGCCCGCCCGCCGCGCCGACGTGGCCGTCGACGACGGCCGGATCGCCGGGATCCACCCCGAACACGCACCCGGCCCGCGCCCCACCGCCCGCCGCACCCTCGACGCCGACGGGCTCGCCCTCTCCCCCGGCTTCATCGACATGCACGCGCACAGCGATCTCGCGCTGCTCCGCGACCCGGACCACAGCGCCAAGGCCGCACAGGGCGTCACGCTCGAAGTCCTCGGCCAGGACGGCCTGTCCTACGCCCCGGCCGACGACCGGACGCTCGCGGAGGTGCGGAGGGCGATCAGCGGCTGGAACGGCGGTGCGCCCGAGGACACGGATCTCGACTTCGACTGGCGCACGGTCGGCGAGTACCTGGACCGGCTGGACCGCAACTTCGACGGCCGGGGCATCGCGGTCAACGCCGCCTACCTCGTCCCGCAGGGCACAGTCCGGATGTACGCGATGGGATGGGAGGACCGGCCGGCCACCGAAGCCGAACTGGCCCGGATGAAGGAACTCGTCGGCCAGGGCATGGCGGACGGCGCGGTCGGCATGTCCTCAGGCCTCACGTACACCCCCGGCATGTACGCGGACGACGCCGAACTCACCGAACTGTGCCGGGTGGTGGCCGAGCACGGCGGCTACTACTGCCCGCACCACCGCTCGTACGGGGCGGGGGCGCTCGACGCGTACGCGGAGATGGTACGGCTCACCCGGAACGCGGGCTGCGCCCTCCACCTCGCCCACGCCACCATGAACTTCGGTGTGAACGAGGGCCGGGCGCCGGACCTTCTCGCCCTTCTCGACGACGCCCTCGACGCGGGCGCGGACATCTCGCTGGACACCTACCCGTACACCCCCGGCTGCACGACCCTCGTCGCGATGCTGCCGAGCTGGGCGAGCGAGGGCGGGCCCGAGGCCGTCCTCGCCCGGCTCGCGGACGACGCGACGGCAGAACGGATCCGGCACCACCTGGAGGTGCTGGGCTCGGACGGCTGCCACGGCGTGCCGATCGAGTGGGACACGATCGAGATCTCGGGCGTCAGCGTGCCCCGTCTCGCCGACCACGTCGGCCGTACGGTGGCCGAGTCCGCCCGGCTGCGGGGCGAGGCGCCCTGGGTGACCGCGCGCCGGCTGCTCGTCGACGACCGGCTCGGCTCGACCATCCTCCAGCACGTGGGCCACGAGGAGAACGTCCGGCAGATCATGCGCCATCGGGTGCACACCGGCGGCAGCGACGGCATCCTCCAGGGCGACAAGCCGCATCCTCGCGCGTACGGCACGTTCCCGCAGTATCTCGGCCGGTACGTGAGGGAGTTGGGCATCCTGTCCCTGGAGGAGTGCGTCGCCCACCTCACCTCCCGCCCGGCGACGCGGCTGCGTCTGGCCGACCGGGGGTACGTGCGCGAGGGCTACCGCGCCGACCTGGTCCTCTTCGACCCGGAGACGGTGGCGGCCGGCTCGACGTTCGAGCAGCCGCGTACGTTGCCCGTCGGCATCCCGCACGTGCTGATCGACGGCCGCTTCGTCATCGAGGACGGCCGCCGTACGCAGGTGCTGGCGGGCCGGGCCGTACGGGGAGCGGGCCGCACCCGCTGATCCGGTCGGAAGGCCCCCACGACCACAACGGCGACCGGTCGTGGGCGCGACCCGCACGGGTGGCAGGCGCGTGAACGGGTTCCCTGCGAACAGTCAAGTGACCTCTTCGATCAACTTGTTGAGTCTCCCGACGCGTCATACCACCCGTACCGCGAACCAACTGGAGACCTCTATGACAGCGCCGCGCGCGTGCTCCCGTCGCCTCGTCGCCCTTCCACTGGGGATGGTCATGGCGACCGCCCTCGCCATCCTGCCCGACGTCACGGCGTCGGCGGCCGAGGCGGTCCCGACGGCCGCGACGGCCACGACGGCCACGACGGCCGACGCGACCTCCCTCAGCTACATCGTCAACGTCGATACCGGAAAAGGCCCGTCCACGACGGTGAAGAAGGCCATCGCCGACGCGGGCGGCACCATCGTGATCTCGTACGACCGGATCGGCGTGATCGTCGTCCACTCCTCGAACCGCGACTTCGCCCGGACCGTCCGCAGGGTTCCGGGCGTGCAGTCGGCCGGCGTCACCCGCAACGCGCCCCTTGCCCCGCAGTCGACGACCGAGGCCGGCGCGACGCGGGTGCTCAGCGCCGAGGAGGTCGCGAGCGCTCGGGCGGCCGAAGGCCAGGACCCTCTGGAGCCGTCGCAGTGGGACTTGCCCGCCATCAAGGCGGACAAGGCGCACGAGAAGACGCTCGGCAGCCGCGACGTCACGGTCGCCGTCATCGACACCGGCGTGGACGACACCCATCCCGACCTCGCCCCGAACTTCGACCGCGAGGCGTCCGTCAACTGCGTCTCGGGCAAGCCGAACACCGCGGACGGGGCCTGGCGGCCGAGCGCGTCGGAGAACGCCGCCCACGGCACGCATGTCGCGGGTGTGATCGCGGCGGCCAAGAACGGCATCGGCATGACCGGCGTCGCGCCCGGCGTGCGGGTCGCCGGCATCAAGGTGGCCACCCCGGAGGACTACATCTACACCGAGGCCGTGGTCTGCGGCTTCGTCTGGGCGGCCGAACACCATGTGGACGTCACCAACAGCAGCTACTACACCGACCCCTGGAACTTCAACTGCCTCGACGACCCGGACCAGAGGGCACTCGTCGACGCCGTCACCCGGGCCTCGCAGTACGCGGAGCGCAAGGGCACGGTCAACGTCGCGGCCGCGGGCAACGAGCGCCGCGACCTGGACGCGGACTCCCTCACCGACCCCGCCTCCCCGAACGACGGCACGCCGGGCGACCGCGTGATCGACCCGCACAAGTGCTTGGTCCTGCCGCCCCAGCTGCCCGGTGTGGTGACCGTGGCCGCGACCGGCGCGAAGGGCATCAAGTCGTCGTTCTCCAACTACGGTCTGGACGTCATCGACGTCGCCGCGCCCGGAGGCGACTCCATCCTCTACCAGCCCCCGGCCGCGCCGGCCGTCGATGGTGGGATCCTCGGCACGATGCCCGGCGGCACGTGGGCCTACAAGTCGGGCACGTCGATGGCGTCCCCGCACGTCGCGGGGGTGGCCGCCCTCATCAGATCGACGCACCCGCACGCCACCGCCGGCCAGGTGAAGGCCCTGCTGTACTCCGGGGCCGACGCCACGCCGTGCACGGATCCGTACGACATCGACTCCGACGGCAAGATCGACGCCGTGTGCAAGGGGCCGAAGAACCACAACGGGTTCTACGGGCGCGGGATCGTGAACGCGTTGAACGCCGTGACGAGGTAACGGCCCGGTGCACGACAGAGAGTGGATCAGGCCGTAAGCGGCTTCCGCGCGCGAGGGGCCTGGCCGTCGACTCCGTCGGTCGATGCCGGCCCCTTCATGAGGCCCGTCGCCGTCGGGCGACGGGCCTCAGTGATTCGTAGTCCTGGTGGAGCAGCGTGCGGAGTCGGACGCGGTGCATCGCAAGGCGGAGGGACGTCCGCACACCGGATGTATGCGGACGTCCCGACAACGCGGCGAGGCGCCGCCTGTCGTCGCGCGCCCGGTCACGAGCCCTCAGGACGGGTCCTGGTCCTCCGCCGCTCGCTCCTTCGCCCAGGCCAGGTCCTCCTCGGTCGGGGCGTCGTCCTGGGTGAGGCGCTCCCGCCAGTAGCCGCTGAACTCCACGGCCCGCTTGGGCAGTCCGCACTCCTCGACGAGATGACGGCGCAGGACCCGTACCGCCCCGGCCTCACCGGCCAGCCATGCCACGCCGGATCCGGCGGGCAGCACGGCGCCCCTCACCGCGTCCACCAGCTGCTCGCCGCGGTCCCGGTGCACCCAGTGGACGGCCACCTCGCCGGGCGATGCGAGCGCCTGCTCCTCCGCCTCGTCGGCGACCTCGACGTACGCCACCGCCCGCGCCCCGGCCGGGAGGGATTCCAGGAGTGTCCCGATCGCCGGGAGCGCCGTCTCGTCCCCGGCCAGCAGCAGCCAGTCGGCGGCGGGCAGCGACCGGGCGTACGCCGACGACGGACCGACCATGCCGAGAACGTCCCCCGGGCGCGCGTCCCGGCCCCAGCGGGCGGCGGGTCCGTCGTCCCCGTGGAGCACGAAGTCGACGCTCATCACGCCGCTTTGGCGGTCGTACGCGCGGACGGTGAAGCTCCGCATCAGTGGACGCTCCGGTTCGGGGATCGCGAGGTACGCCTCGTACCACCGCATGCCGTAGACGTCGTCGGCGTCCGGCTCCGGAAGACGGGGCGCGCCCTGCCCCGCCCTCGGGAAGCAGAGCTTCATCTGCTGGTCGGGCCGGTCCTCCAGGAGTTCCGCCAGCGCGTCCCCGGTGAAGGCGACGCGCGCCGTCCGCGGGGTGATCCGCTCCACCCCCACGACCTGTACGTACGACACGGGCAAGGCCTGACCCATCGCGGCACCCACTCTCTGCGACTGATACTTTATGGCATAAGGAATTGACTTGGCGAAGTTACTTTATGGCGTAAGGAGTCGCAAGTGGTGGTCTTTGCCGGACAGGGCGATGCCCGCCGTTCGATGTTCCTGCTCTGGCGCGCCGAACAGCCGGCGCGACCACGCCGCACACCCGCGCCGGGTCCCAGACCGGGGCTGAGCGTCGACGCGATCGTGACCGCCGCGATCGCCGTCGCCGACGAGGACGGCATGGCCGCGCTCTCGATGCGCGCGGTGGGCGAGCGGCTGGGACGAACCGCGATGGCGCTCTACACGTATGTCCCCGGCAAGAGCGAGCTGCTGGACCTGATGTACGACGCGGTCCACGCCGAACTGCCCACGGAGTACGCCGGTGCCGGCGACTGGCGTGCGGCGCTGACCGATTGGGCGCACGACACGCTCGCGTTCCACCTCCGCCACCCCTGGGTGCTCCAGGTCTCCCAGGCCCGCCCCGTCCTCGGTCCGCACGAGTACGCCGCCCTGGACACTCTCGTACGCCTCCTGAACCGCACCGGGCTCGACGCCGCCCTCCTGCGGCGGCTGGTCGGCACGCTGTCCCACTTCCTCCGCGGCTGCGCCGGGACGGTCGCCGAGGCGCGGCAGGCGGCGGCGGAGACGGGCGAGCCGGACGAGGAGTGGTGGTACGCCCGCTCGGCGCTGCTGGGCGAGGTGGCACCCGACTTCGCGGACCGCTATCCGGGCCTGAGCGCCATGGAGAGGGCGTCCGCCCCGCAGCCGGCCCCGGCCGCTCCCGGTGACGAGGCGATGCCGTACCTGGAACGCGAGGCACGGGAGACGTTCACCGTCGGACTCGGCGTGCTGCTCGACGGGATCGATGCGGCGATCCGCAGCGCCGCCGACCGGTGAGCCGGTGCGGGCCGCACGGCAGCGCGCGTGCGGCCCGTACCGGCCGCGGACGACCCTCCCCCGCGGTACCGGCGCACTCGGCCGTCGGGTGCCGCGGGATCCGGGCGCGACCCGTCAGCCGCGCCCGCGGGCGTTGAGCCGGGCGGCCCGGCGCGTCAGGTGGTCGCGCTCGGCGAGGTTGGTGGCCTTCCGGGCCGCCTCGGCGTACAGCCGTGCCGCCGTCGCCAGGTCGCCGTCGCGCTCGTGGAGGTACGCCGCCACCGCGGTGTGGCGGGGCAGCGAGTCGTTCAGCGCCGCGAGCGCCGCCAGGCCGGCGCGCGGTCCGTCGGCCTCGCCGACGGCCACCGCGCGGTTGAGCCGGACGACCGGGCTGTCGGTCAGGCGCGCGAGCTCGTCGTACCACTCGACGATCTGCACCCAGTCGGTCTCCTCGGCGGTGGGCGCGTCGGCGTGGAGTGCCGCGATGGCGGCCTGGGCCTGGAACTCGCCCAGCCGGTCGCGGGCGAGGGCCGCCTGCAGGATCTCGACGCCCTCGGTGATCGCCCCGGTGTCCCACCGGCCGCGGTCCTGTTCGGCGAGCGGCACCAGGCTGCCGTCGGGCGCGGTCCGGGCGGCGCGCCGGGCGTGGTGGAGCAGCATGAGGGCGAGCAGCCCCGCCACCTCGGGGTGGTCGATCGCGGCCGCGAGCTGCCGGGTGAGCCGGACGGCCTCGGCGGCGAGGTCGATGTCGCCGGAGTAGCCCTCGTTGAAGACCAGGTAGAGGACGCGCAGCACGGTGGCGACGTCGCCGGGCCGGTCGAGCCGCACACTGGACACGGTGCGCTTGGCCCGGCTGATGCGCTGCGCCATGGTCGCCTCCGGCACCAGGTAGGCCCGTGCGATCTGGCGGGTGGTCAGTCCGCCGACGGCGCGCAGCGTGAGCGCGACCGCGGACGACGGGGTCAGCGACGGGTGGGCGCACAGGAAGTAGAGCTGGAGCGTGTCGTCCACCGCGGGCACGGGTCCGGGCCCCGGCTCCTCGTCGACGAGATCCTCACGCCGGCGCCGGGCGGCCTCCGACCGGGTCGCGTCGAGGAACCGGTGCCAGGCCACGGTGACCAGCCAGCCCTTGGGGTCGCGCGGCGGGTCGGCCGGCCAGACGCGGACCGCCTCGACCAGCGCGTCCTGCACGGCGTCCTCGGCCGCCGCGAAGTCTGCTCCGCGGCGGACGAGGATCCCGAGCACGCTCGGCGTGAGGCTCCGGAGCAGGCTCTCGTCCATCGACGAGGTCACTCCGTGACGGTGGGCCGCGTGGTCAGGAACGGGCGCAGTTCGAGCCACTCGTGGATCGGCTTCCCGCCCGCCCCGGGGGCGGCGGACAGCTCTCCGGCCAGCTCGACGGCGCGCTCGTAGCTGTCGACGTCGATCACCATCCAGCCGGCGATGAGGTCCTTGGTCTCGGCGAACGGACCGTCGGTGACCGGCGGGCGGCCCTCGCCGTCGTACCGCACGAACGTCCCCTCCGGGGAGAGCGCCTGCCCGTCGACGAACTCGCCGGTCCGTTCGAGCCGGGCCGCGAAGTCCTCCATGTACTGCACGTGGGCCGAGATCTCCTCCGGCGTCCACTGGTCCATGCACACGTCGTTGACCGGAGCCGGGGCGCCGCGGTAGTGCTTGAGCAGCAAGTACTTGGCCATCGTGTTCTCTCCTCGGTGCTGGTGCGACCCATCTTGGCCGCGTTCACTGCTGGGACGAAGCCGGGCACGGGTTCTCGACATCGCCGCCCGAGATTTTTTGGCCCTTGTGGACGAGCCCGGGTGAGCCCTCTCGCGGAGTCCGGATCCACGGAGCGGCGCGAGGGCGGGACGGAGCGAGGCCTTCCGGGGCCGGCGGCACCGGGCGCCTGCACCGGGAGACGGCTTCGCGCGTCACCGCGTGTGTGGTCCTGGCGCGTCCCGGTACGCCCGGACCGATGAGTTGTCCGGTATGGAGAGCATGCGCGTCCGCGACGTCGCCCGCGATCCCGGCCGGCGTGCTCGTTCCGCGAGTAACGCAAGGGGATCCGTGACGAGCCGCACGACGCGGTCGCGGCGCCCGATGCCGTCCCCGTCGTGGGGCCGGCGGGCAACGCGCTCGACGGGCTCCGGCGCCGTGTCCGGCCGGTCACGCCCGGACGTCGCGGGCGCGACGACGCGCGAGGCCCGCTTCTGCTCCGTCATCCCGGCGACCGGAGAAGATCATGTTTCCCCCGACGCCGCGCGGAGACCACGGAAGAGCCCGCCGGATTCCGGCGGGCTCTTCCGTGCGCGGTGCGATCCGGTTCTCCGCGGTGCGGCGGGTCACCGCCGTCGATGCCCGAACGGCGGCGACGGCGGCGACCACGGGGTCACACACTCACGGCTTGGGCAGGGCACACCCCGGCCGGCTGAGGTCGAACTTGTTGCCGGTGCCGATGCACGGCACGATGCCGTAGGTCTCCTGGGCGTAGTTGATGCCCTGGCGCACCGTCACATTGCCGCTCTCGTCGACCTCGCACGGATTGTTGTCCGTGCACCGCTGGCCGTCCTCGTTGCCGGTGTTGTTGACGGCGACGACCTTGCCGGTCGCGTTGTCGATCACCGGGGAGCCGGACGTGCCGCCGATGGTCTGGCAGGCGGAGGTGTAGCGGACCGAGTCCTTCCAGGTCCACGAACCTTCCTTGAGACGGTAGACGAATCCGTCCACGTTGCAGGCGTACGTGCGCTTCCAGTAGCCGGAGACGACGGTGATCGCGGTGCCCTGGACGGGGTGTGCGGTGTTCAGCTCCAGCGCCTTGATGCCGTAGCTGCTCTCGATCTGCGCGTAGGTGCGGGTAAGTTGGTACACCGATATGTCGGTGTCGGTCATCGTCCCGTACGCGATCTTGCTCGCCCGCAGGGTGCCGACACCGCTGCCGGCGGCGTTCAGCAGGGTGAAGCTTCGGGTGGACGGCTGGTCGAACACCACCTCGCCCGGTCCCGGGAAACCCGACTCCATGCAGTGCCCGTTGGAGAGCACGAGCGCGGGGTCGTTGGGCTGGGAGTCGGGCGTACGGACGACGGAACCGGAACAGTTGCTGAGCGCGACGGTCCCGGCGAAGTTGACCGCCTTCGCCTTGATCTGTTCCTTGGGCTGGATCTGCGCCTTGACCGTGCCGGTCGCCGCCGCGTCGTGGCCGGTGGCCGCGGTCGCGGGTGCGATTCCCGTCCCGAGGAGCAGAACGGTGAAAAGCGCGCCGACGAGAGGCTTCTTCATGTGGGGGTCCCCTCTAGTGACCTGCGCAGGGCCCGAACGGCCCCTGCGACCGAAGTTCCTTCGGTTTTGACATGCGCATGTTGGCGCACGTGAGGGGCCCCCACAAGGGGCGGTTTCCGGCCGTCCGGCCGCGGACCGCCCGATACCGGGCCGTCGGATCCGGGCCGTCCGTTCTCAGGCCTTGGAGCGCTCCGCCGGGGTCCAGAGTTCCGCTTCGGCCTCTCCGCCGTCCTGCGACAGCCTCGCGTGCGGGATCCCGGGGCCGGGCCTGCTCCGAATGCTCACGTCAGGAAGCCGCGCCCTGCCGGACCCGACCGTCCGTGCCCGGATCGGTCGGATCGGCCGGGCGGTGCGGCGGGGCGCCGAAGCGGGCGAGGCAGTGCCAGACCCTCTTGAGCGACTGCGCGTCGTACCGGCCGCCGCGAACGGCGTCCCCGATGACGCGCGGGTCGAGCACACCGTCCTGCGCGATCTCGGCGCCGAGCTCGACGATCTCCGCGCCCCGATAGTCGGGACGGCGCCGCAACTGCTCGACGGTCAGCCGGAATCCCTCGTGCCACTCCGTGCGGCAGGGGAGCCGGCCGGCCGCCTCCTCGACCGGCGTGGACCGGTAGCCGGGGTCCAGCACCAGGGCCTCGACATGGCGGTCGAGGACGACCGGGCCATGTATCTGCGCCTCGATGTAGTCGTCGAGCGCGTCCCGGTCGTCGGCCTCGGCCAGTTCGATGAGGTGCGTACCGGAGGCGACTCCGAAGTCCGTCGGCTCGGCGGCGCTGTCCGGGTAGCAGAACGTGGCCCGAGGCAGGGTGTCCGCAGTCAGCCGGAAGTACGAGGAACCGAACCTCGGCGCCGCGCCGACAGCCTTCCGACGGAAGTTCAACGCGCCGTACACCGGACGCTGTTCGGCGGGCGCCGCATCGTACGCGCCGCCGAAGATCCGGCTCTCCCAGCGCCACCGGTCGCCGCCCGGGTGCGCGGTCAGGCCGCCGTTGCTGGTACCGGTGACGAACTGCGACCGGTAGACACCGTCCTCGGCCAGCCGGTCCAGGATCGGCCGACCGCCCACCAGCCGGTCGGGGTGGAAGTTCAGAGTGAGGGGCAGGTCGGGGTCGAGCGGCCGGCCCGTGGACCGGGACGCGACATGGCTCAGGGCCCGTGCCTGCGGCAACGGGGAAGGAGCTGCGTTCATCGGCGCAGTGTGCCGGAGCGCGGTCCGCCGCCGCACTCGGATTGCGGTCGGCCGGTGACGACGGGAGCACGGTCCGGCCCGCCCGGCCGCCGGATATCGCCCGGACGGTCACCGCCGGCGATGGCAGAATGCCCGCCATGACTGATGCCGTGAAGGGCCCCGCGAGCTATTTCCCGTCGATCGAGAAGAAGTACGGCCGCCCGATCGCGGAGTGGAAGGACCTGATCCGTTCCTCCCCGTCGACCAAGCACATGGAGATCGTCAACTGGCTCAAGTCCGAACACGGTTTGGGGCACGGACACGCCAACGCCCTGGTCGCGCACACGCTCGCCGAGGACAAGGGCGCGTAACCGCCCGGTGCACGATGGGGAGTGGATCGGCGAGCGTTGTCATGCGGCTTCGGGTCCGAGGCGGAGCAGGGAGGCGACGCGGAGCGTCGTCCACCGACGGCAACGCCGGAGGCGAAGCCGCATGACGCCGGGAGTCAGCCCGCCATCGCGCACCAGGCCGTGACCGCGGGCGCCCGTCAGGGCTGCGGCCGCTCGGCGCCCACGAGGATGTTCTCCCTTCCCCAGGCGCCGAGCGGCGCCAGTGCCTCGTTGAGCCGGGAGCCCAGCGGGGTCAGTGAGTACTCGACGCGCGGCGGCACCTCCGCATGCACCTCCCGGTGCACGATGCCGTCCTCCTCAAGCTCCCGCAGATGTGACGTGAGCACCTTCTCCGTCACCCCCGGCACCATCCTGCGCAGCTCGCCGAAGCGGCACACCCGCTCGTTGAGCGCCCAGAGGATCAGCACCTTCCACTTGCCGCCGATCACGTCCATCGCGGCGTCGATCCCGCAGACGTACGCCCCCGGCCTCCGTACGGTCCCCATGGCCCAGCCCTCCCACCTGCTCGCTCACCCGGCGGTAACCACCCACTTCGAAGTGCGTACTTGATCACTTCCGGGCCTGCGACAAGCCTAATCGGCATGACCGACAACGCATTCGAGAAGTCGCCGCTCACTCTCCTCGGGCTCGGTGCCATGGGCACCGCACTCGCCCGTGCCTGGCTCGCCGCCGGGCATCCGCTCACCGTCTGGAACCGCGGGCCGGGCCGGGCCGAACCGCTCGCCGCGGAAGGGGCCCTGGTCGCCCCGACCGCCGCCGAGGCGGTGGCGGCGAGCGGGCTCGTCGTCGTGTGCCTGCTCGACGACGCCTCGGTCGACGAGACCCTGACCGGCGTCGACCTGGCCGGAAAGGATCTGGTCGACCTCACCACGTCCACCCCCGCCCAGGCCCGCGCCCGCGCCGTCTGGGCCCGCGAGCGCGGGGCCCGCTTCCTGGACGGCGGGATCATGGCGGTCCCGCCGATGATCGGCGCCCCGGGCTCCGGCGCGTACGTCTTCTACAGCGGCTCCCGCGCCCTCTTCGACACCCACCACGACGTCCTGGCCGTACCGGCCGGCACCTCCTACGTCGGCGAGGACGCCGGTTTCGCCGCCCTGCACGACGTGGCGCTGCTGAGTGCGATGTACGGGATGCTCGCCGGGATCTCCCACGCGTTCGCCCTGGTCCGCAAGGAGAACATCGATCCGACGACTCTCGCCCCGCTGCTCGCCGACTGGCTCGTCGCCATGACTCCCTCCGTGCACGCGTCCGCCGCCCAGCTGGCCGACGGCGACTACACACGGGGGGTCGTGTCCAACCTCGCCATGCAGGTAGCGGGCAGTGCCACGCTGCTGCGCACGGCGGAGGATCAGGGGGTCAGCAGCGAGCTGCTGACCCCGTATCTGGACCTGATGGGACGTCTTCTCGCGGACGGGCGGGGCAACGAGAGCACGACGGGTGTGGTGGACCTGCTGGTCCGCTGACGCACCCGTTGTGGGAGCTCCAGGCGTACACCGCCGACGGGGGGGGTGGGAGGGCCAGTACGCCTTCACCCTGGAGCCCTTCGAGGCACCGGACTACGAGGTCATCAACTGGCACATCGCGACCAACCCGCGCTCCCCGTTCCAGCATCAGGTGTACGTCCAGCGCACCACCCCGGACGCCCATCTGTCGCTGACCGGCCGCACGCTGACGGTCACGGCGCACGACGGCACCCGCGAGGAACGGCAGCTGGCGGACGGCGACGAGGTGCTCCACGTGCTGGCGGCCGACTTCGGCATCCAGCTGCCGCAGGGCACACGACTGCCCGAGTGATTCACGGGGCGCACGCCTGTCCGAGTGACACCGGCAGCCGGGAGCGTGCCCCATCGGGGGCGCGCCTCCCTCACGGGCCGGGGCGTACAGGCCGGGGCGTACAGGCCGGGGGCGTACGGGCCAGGGGCCGCACGGGCCGGAGGCGTACGGGCCGGGGCGCGCCCCTCTTCGCGGCGCTCACCCCTCGAACACTTCCGCTCACGTGGCGCATCTCACCCGTCCGTCTCCGTCACGTCCTCGTTCCGGCCCTTTCCAAGCCCCGCCCCGTCCCCCACCGGCGTTCTCACGGTCCGGGGACGGTGGACGCATGGCTATGGAAGTCGGGCGACGACGCGCCGGGCACCCGGGTGGGGCAACCGGGGACGGAAGGCCGGGCGGCGCGCGAAACACGGTCGTAAGCTCCCAGACATGCAGGTCATCCAGTCCACGAAGCTCGCCAATGTCTGTTACGAAATCCGGGGCCCCGTGCTGGAGGAGGCGATGCGGCTGGAAGCCGCCGGTCACCGCATCCTCAAGCTGAACACCGGCAACCCTGCCGCGTTCGGGTTCGAGTGCCCGCCCGAGATCCTCGAAGACATACTGCGCAACCTCGCCGGGGCGCACGGTTACGGCGACGCGAAGGGACTGCTGTCCGCGCGGCGGGCGGTGATGCAGCACTACCAGACCAAGGGGATCGACCTCGACGTCGAGGACATCTACCTGGGCAACGGCGTCTCCGAGCTGATCCAGATGTCGATGCAGGCGCTGCTCGACGACGGCGACGAGGTCCTCGTACCGGCTCCGGACTATCCGCTGTGGACCGCGTCGGTGTCGCTGGCCGGCGGTACGGCCGTGCACTACCGGTGCGACGAGCAGGCCGACTGGATGCCGGACCTCGCCGACATCGAGCGGAGGATCACCGACCGCACCAAGGCGATCGTGATCATCAATCCGAACAATCCGACGGGTGCGGTCTACGACGACGAGATGCTGCGCGGGCTGACGGAGATCGCCCGGCGACACAACCTGGTCGTCTGCTCCGACGAGATCTACGACCGGATCCTGTACGACGGAGCGACCCACACCCCGACCGCGACGATCGCCCCCGATCTGATGGTGCTCACCTTCAACGGGCTCTCCAAGAACTACCGGGTGGCCGGGTACCGGTCCGGCTGGCTGGCGGTCTGCGGCCCCAAGGCGCACGCCTCCTCGTACATCGAGGGGCTGACGATCCTCGCCAACATGCGGCTCTGCGCCAATATGCCGTCGCAGCACGCCGTGGCCACCGCGCTCGGCGGCCGGCAGTCGATCGACGAGCTGGTGCTGCCGGGCGGCCGCATCCTGGAGCAGCGCGATGTCGCGTACGACCTGCTGACCTCCATTCCGGGTGTGACCTGCGTGAAGCCGAAGGGGGCGCTGTATCTCTTCCCGCGCCTCGACCCCAAGGTCTACAAGATCAAGGACGACCGGCAGATGGTCCTCGATCTGCTGCGGGCCGAGAAGATCATGGTCGTGCACGGCACCGGGTTCAACTGGCCGGAGCCCGATCACTTCCGCGTCGTGACGCTGCCCTCGACCGAGGATCTGACGGACGCGGTGACCCGGATCGCGCACTTCCTGGACGGGTACGGGCAGCCGTGACGGGTGGCCGGTCGTTCCCTGAGCCATCTCGGAATCGATTACGGACAACTTTAGACTGAATCCAAGCTAGGATGGTTCCACAGCAACACCAGGAGGCCATCCATGTACGAACCGATCCGCACCAAATCGGTCCACACACCGGCCGACCACGCCGACGACTTCCCGCACCGTTCCCGCGAGGAAGAGCTGGACATCCAGCTCGCCGGACACCTGGCCGCGCTTCTCGCGGTCACCGACGAGCTGGACCTCGGCGTGGCGGGCAACCGCATCGCCGAGCAGGTCGCCAGGCTGCGCGGCGCGCCGCCCGCCCGGCACGCCGGTCGAACCGATGCACCCGCGCTCACGCTCCACCGCCGTGCGCACGCCCTCGCGGGCCGGGCACTGGTGGTGGCCGCGTCCCGTGCCGACACGGCCGTCGCGATCCTCGCGGCGGAGCGCATGGACGCGCACACGGCGGCGGTCGACGCCGCCACCGCCGCCCCGTCGCGACTGGTCGGCGCCCTCTGACGGCCCCGGTTCACGGGCCGTCGAGGCGCGTGGACCGGGCGCCACCCATCCGTGCCCGGAGGCAGGACACCGGAGCGACCCGCTCCCGTCCTGCCTCCGTCGCGTACCGGGATGCTTACGGTCCGGTGCACGACACTTCACCTCCCGTCCACCCAACTCCGCCTGGAATGTGGGTTTCCGCGAGCAGGCTTCGCGTGTGAGACGCATCGTGGGAATCGTCCTGGCGGTGCTGCTGATCGGCGGAGTGGCAGTAGCCGTCGCAGTGGGCCGCGACACCGGGGACACGAGCACGGCAACGAAGACCGTGCGTGGAGTGATCGGATCGGAGAAGGCCGAGTTCTTCGACGATCCCGACGTGGTGAAGGCCCTCGCCGCCAAGGGGTTCACCGTCAAGGCGGAGACATCCGGCTCCTGGGCCATGGATCAACTCCCCCTCAAGGGATACGACTTCGCCTTTCCCGGCTCGCAGGCCCCGGCCGACGAGCTGCGGCGCAGGTTCTCCGTCGAGGGCGGGCCGCTCAGGCCGTTCTACTCGCCGCTGGTCGTCGTCGCGCACCGCGGCGCCGCTCAGGTGCTGGCGGACAACGGACTCGCGACGCTGAACGGAAAGGCCGGCGGGAAGCTGCTCATGGGCCCGTACCTCGAGGCCGCGCGGGCGGACCGGTCCTGGCAGCAGCTCAAGGGATCGGGAAAGCACGCCGAGTTGACCGGTACGGTCTTCATCACCAGCACCGATCCCGTCTCGTCCAACTCCGGCGCGCTCTACCTCGCCGCGGCGTCGTACGTCGCCGACGGCGGCCGGGTCGCCGCGGACGAGGCCGCGATCGACCGCACCGCGCCGCTGCTGAAGAAGCTGATCCAGGTGCAGGGCGCGCAGCAGACCAGCAGCGACGCCCCGTTCAGGGACTTCATCAGCGGTGTCGGCAACCCGCTGGTCCTGGTGTACGAGTCGCAGGTCGCCTCGCTGCTGATGCAGAAGCAGGAGGTCGGGGACCTGGTTCTCCTCTACCCCGACACGACCGTCTCCAGCGACCACACCCTCGTCCCGCTGACCGGCACCGGCCGGCGGCTGGGCGAGCTGCTCTCCACCGACCCGGAGCTGCGCAGGCTCGCCGTGCGGCACGGGTTCCGGCCCCAGGGTGCCGCGGCCGAGTTCACCGCCGCCACCAAGGGCCGCACCGACTACATCGACCAACAGCTGACCGGGGTCCGTCAGGCGCCCGTGCCCACCGCCACGGTGCTGCGCGCGATGGCCCGGCGGACCCGCGGCTGATGATCCACGCCTCCCGGGAGATCCCAACCATGACCCAAGAGCCGCAGCCGCCCGCCCTCACCCCGCCCGACGGGGCCGCCCCGCCGCTCGTCCTCACCCCGCCGGAGCCGGTCGCCCCGGTCCGCGCCGAGCAGGCCGCCGGTCTCGTACCGGTCGACGATTCGGTACGGGCGGAGATGACCCGCCGCGCCACCGAGTACATCGGCGGCCTCGCCGGGCTCGACGCCCGGTCGCCCGAGTTCGCCACCCGGATCGGGGAGATCACCTCGCTCGGGCAGGGCGACATCCGCGGTGCCGCCCAGCAGTCCAACCGGATGCTGGACCGCACCGTCCGCTCCCTGTCCGGTTCCGGGGAGGGGGACGCGCAGACCCGGGTCGGCGCCTCCCTCGTCGAGCTGCGTCGCACGGTCGAGGACCTCGACCCGCGCGACACCCCGGGCCGCGGCGCCCGCCGGCTCCTGGCCAGGCTCCCGGGCGGCAACAAACTCCGCGACCACGTCGCCAAGTACGCGTCCGCCCAGTCCACCCTGAACGGGATCGTGGGCTCGCTGCGCGGCGGGCAGGACGAACTGCGCCGCGACAACGCCGCCCTGCACACCGAGCGCACCCGGCTCTGGGAGACCATGGGCAAACTCCAGGAGTACGTGGTGCTCACCGAGGCACTGGACGGCGCCGTCGAGCAGCGCATCGCGGCGACCGCGGCGACCGACCCGGTGCAGGCGGACGCGCTGCGGGCCGACGTGCTCTTCCCCGTGCGGCAGAAGCACCAGGATCTGCTGACCCAGCTCGCGGTCTGCGCGCAGGGGTACCTCGCGATGGATGTCGTGCGCCGGAACAACGACGAACTCATCAGGGGCGTCGACCGGGCCGCGACCACCACCGTCTCCGCCCTGCGGATCGCCGTGATGCTGGCGTCGGCCCTGGAGAGCCAGCGCAAGGTGACCGAGCAGGTGCAGGTGCTGCGCTCCACGACGGAGGACCTGATCCGCGGGAACGCGGAGATGCTCGCCGGCCAGAGCGGCGAGATCCAGCGCATCGCCGCCGACCCGGCGGTGGGCGCGGAGACGCTGCGTACGGCGTTCCAGCAGATCTACCGGACGCTCGACGCCATCGACACGTACAAGGTGCAGGCGACCGAGTCGATGGCGGCGACCGTGGAGTCGCTCTCCATGGAACTCCGGCAGGCCGGGGCCCACTTGGAGCGCAGCCGGACCGCCGGGGCCCTTGAGGGCGGGGGTCTCGGATGACGGGCCGTCCCCGACGGCGGCCGAGACGGCTGCGGCACCGGGTCACGCGCTCGCTCGCCTCGCTGCTGGCCGTCGCCGCGCTCGTCCCGCTCGCCGCCTGCTCCGCGTCGGACGGCGGACCGTCCGGCGCCCCGACGAAGGACGACGGCGCCCCGCGCCCCGGCACGCTGCGCGTCCTCGCCTCCAGTGAACTCTCCGACATGAAACCGCTGTTGGATCAGGCCCGGAAGGCGACCGGGATCACCGTGCGGCCCACTTGGACCGGCACGCTCGACGCCGTCGAACTGCTCGGGTCCGGCAAGGCCGACGGCGCCTACGACGCGGTGTGGCTGTCGTCGAACGACTATCTGCGGCTGCGCCCGGACGCGGCCCGGCGCATCACGTCGGAGACCCCGCTGATGGCCTCGCCGGTCGCCCTCGGGGTCCGCCCGGCCGCCGTGAAGCGGCTGGGCTGGAAGCCTTCGGACGTCACCTGGTCGCAGGTGCACCGGGCGGTCGCCGAGGGCCGGCTGACCTATGGAATGACCGACCCGGTCCGTTCCAACTCCGGTTTCTCCGCGCTGGTTTCGGTCGCCTCCGGGCTCTCGGGCGCAGAGTCCGCCCTGACCGACGCCGATGTGCGCGGGGCGAGCGGGAAGCTGAAGGAGTTCTTCGCGGGGCAGCGGCTGACCTCCGGTTCCTCGGGCTGGCTGGCCACCGCGTACGCCCGGCGCGGCACGGTCGACGCACTGATCAACTACGAGTCGGTGCTGCTCTCGCTCAACCGCGACCGTCGCACCGGGCTGACCGTGATCCGTCCCCGCGACGGGGTGGTGACCGCCGACTACCCGCTCAGCACGCTGTCCGCCGCCGCACCGGAGGCGAAGGACTCGGTGCGGGCGCTGACGGCCTACTTCCGCACCCCGGCCGTTCAGCGGCAGCTGACCCGGCAGACGTTCCGCCGCCCGGTCGTGCCCTCGGTACGGCCCGCCGCACCGCTCGCCGCCGAGGCACGCCGTGAACTCCCGTTCCCCGGCTCGCGGTCGGTCGCCGACGGGCTGCTCCACTCGTACGAGAACAAGCTCCGCCGGCCCTCGCGCACCGTGTACGTCCTGGACACCTCCGGCTCGATGAAGGGGGAGCGGCTGCGGCAGCTGAAGGCGGCACTGACCGGGCTGACCGGGGACTTCCGGGAGCGGGAGGAGGTCACGCTGCTGCCGTTCGGCTCGTCCGTGAAGCAGATCCGTACGCATACGGTCGACCCGGCCGATCCGCGGCGGGGCCTGGCGGCGATCAAGGCGGACACCGCCGCGCTGACGGCGAGCGGGGAGACGGCGATCTATTCGAGTCTGCAGTCGGCCTACGAGCATCTCGGCGACGGCACAAAGTCCGCGTTCACCTCGGTGGTGCTGATGACGGACGGCGAGAACACGGCGGGCGCCACGGCCGACGGCTTCGCCTCCTACTACCGGTCGCTGCCCGCCGCGCGGCAGAACACCCCGGTCTTCCCGGTCGTCTTCGGCGACTCGGACCGCGGCGAGCTGGACCGGATCGCCACGCTGACCGGCGGCCGGCTCTTCGACGCGACGAAGGACCAGGGGCCGGGCTCCCTGGACGGGGCGTTCGAGGAGATCCGTGGCTACCAGTAGGCCGGACGGCGAGGCACGGGGCGGATCCGCGAACAGGGTCCTGGCCTACGTCGAATCACGGAAGAACCTGACCGGTAGCGCCTGCGGGATCATCGGACTCGCCCTGACCTTCACCGGGCTCGCGGGGGCGTACTGGCCGGTGGTGGTGGTCGGGCTGTACGGCGCGGGCGCGCTGATCGCACCCCCCGAGCGCCCGCCCGCCCCGGACTTCCCCGACCCTTCGTCCCGGCTGGACGCGCTGCGGGACGACTTCGGGACCCTGCGGGCGTATCTGGACGAGGTGGAGCTGCCACCGGCCGCGGCCGGCCGGCTCACCGAACTGACGGAGCTGCTGGCGGGGTTGCTGGCCCCCGGCTGGGTGTCCCAGGCGCTGGCCACCGATCCGGAGGGCGTCCACGCCCTGTCGCGCGCCGTGCACCAGGACATCCCGGAGTCGGTCGACACGTTCGTACGGACCCGCTGGTGGACGCGGATCGCGCCCGGCACGGAACCGCCGGAGCGTCATCTGGAGCGGCAGCTGGCGCTGTTGCACCGGGAGGCGGAGGCCTTGGCGACGGCGCTGCGGGAGGCGGAGACGCGACGGCAGCAGACCCACACCCGGTATCTGGAGGACCGGGGCCACAACGGGTAGCGCGATGGGGCGGCGGTCCGGGCGACGCCCCGGACCGCCGCTCAGGGAAGCGGGACGGTACTCGTCAGTTGCGGACCCGTACCGTCGCCGAGGCCGTCGACGCCAGCGAACCCACCCTCTGGCCCTGGAAGTTGTAGACGTGGACCTGGTTCGCGTGCGGGTTCCGGCGGTCGTCCGTGAGATAGACCCGCCCGTGCACCGAGTCGACGACCATCGCCGAGTACGAGGAGATCGGCAGCTTGGCCACGGTGTCACCGGGCACGGTGCCGTCGGCCGCGAGGGCGGCGGACGGAGCGAGGGCGGTGAGCCCGGCGGTGCCGAGTGTCAGTGCGGCGAGCGTCGCCACGATACGTATGCGGTGCTGATTCCTTCTCAACTGAGTCCCCCACAGGCTCGGCCGGTCTCCGGCCGACCGAGCCGGAGGCATGTGAAGGAACATCGAATCTTGTGGAGGTACCGTGCGCAAGGGCAGGGCGATGCCGGGCCGTTCTTCATGAAACCGGCAGGAAAAGGGCGGAGCGCAAGGCGGAACATGGGGAGACCCCCGGAACCGTGAGGGGATTCCGGGGGCCTTGCCGCGGCGGGCTGTCGACCCCACAGGTCAGGGCGGATGTCCGAAGACCCGGCCGCGGGGTGCGCGGGGGCGCACCCGCGCGGGGTGCGCCCGGGGGTGTCAGCCCAGGCGCTGGACCAGCGCGCGGTACTCGTCCCACAGCTCCTTCGGCGCGTGGTCACCGAAGGTGTTGAGGTGCTCGGGGATCAGCGCCGCCTCCTCGCGCCAGACCTCCTTGTCGACGTTGAGCAGGAAGTCCAGGTCCGATTCGGAGAGGTCCAGGCCCTTGGTGTCCAGGGCACCCTTGGCGGGCAGGACACCGATCGGGGTCTCGACGCCCTCGGCCCTGCCGTTCAGGCGCTCGACGATCCACTTCAGGACGCGGCTGTTCTCGCCGAAGCCGGGCCACACGAACTTGCCCGCCTCGTTCTTGCGGAACCAGTTCACGTAGTAGATCTTCGGGAGCTTCGACTGGTCCGCCTTGTCCGCGCCGACCTTGACCCAGTGGGCCATGTAGTCGCCCATGTTGTAGCCGCAGAACGGCAGCATGGCGAACGGGTCGCGGCGCAGCTCGCCGACCTTGCCCTCGGCGGCGGCGGTCTTCTCGGAGGCCACGTTGGCGCCGAGGAAGACGCCGTGCTGCCAGTTGAAGGACTCGGTGACCAGCGGCACGGCCGAGGCGCGGCGACCGCCGAAGAGGATGGCCGAGATCGGCACGCCCTTCGGGTCCTCCCACTCGGGCGCGATGATCGGGCACTGGCCGGCCGGGACGGTGAAGCGGGCGTTGGGGTGGGCGGCCGGGGTCTCGGACGCCGGCGTCCAGTCGTTGCCCTTCCAGTCGGTGAGGTGGGCCGGAGCGGTCTCCGTCATGCCCTCCCACCAGACGTCGCCGTCGTCGGTGAGCGCGACGTTGGTGAAGACGGAGTTGCCCCACATGGTCTTCATGGCGTTGGCGTTGGTGTGCTCGCCGGTACCGGGCGCGACGCCGAAGAATCCGGCCTCGGGGTTGATCGCGTAGAGGCGGCCGTCCTCGCCGAACCGCATCCAGGCGATGTCGTCACCGATGGTCTCGACGGTCCAGCCGGGGATCGTGGGCTCCAGCATGGCGAGGTTGGTCTTGCCGCAGGCGCTCGGGAACGCGGCGGCGATGTACGTCGGGGCGGCGGCCTCGTCCTTCGGCGGCGTGAGCTTGAGGATCAGCATGTGCTCGGCGAGCCAGCCCTCGTCGCGCGCCATGACGGAGGCGATGCGCAGCGCGTAGCACTTCTTGCCGAGCAGGGCGTTGCCGCCGTAGCCGGAGCCGTACGACCAGATCTCGCGGTCCTCGGGGAAGTGCGAGATGTACTTGGTGCTGTTGCACGGCCACGGAACGTCTTCCTGGCCCTCTTCCAGGGGAGCGCCCAGCGTGTGCACGGCCTTCACGAAGAAGCCGTCGGTGCCCAGCTCGTCGAGGACGGCCTGTCCCATGCGCGTCATGGTGCGCATCGAGACGGCGACGTAGGCGGAGTCGGTGATCTCGACGCCGATCGCGGAGAGCGGGGAGCCGACGGGGCCCATGCAGAACGGCACGACGTACATCGTGCGACCGCGCATGGAGCCGCGGAAGATGCCCTTCTCACCGGTGAAGACGGCCCGCATCTCGGCGGGGGCCTTCCAGTGGTTCGTCGGACCCGCGTCCTCCTCCTTCTCGGAGCAGATGAACGTGCGGTCCTCGACGCGGGCGACATCGCTCGGGTCGGACGCGGCGTAGTACGAGTTCGGGCGCTTCGTCCCGTCCAGCTTCGTGAACGTGCCCTTGGCCACGAGCTCCCCGCACAGGCGCTCGTACTCGGCCTCGGAGCCGTCGCACCAGACCACCCGGTCCGGCTGGGTGATGGCTGCGATCTCGTTCACCCAGGAGACGAGTTCCTGGTGGTCGGTGGGGGCAGTGAGGGGAGCCGCGATGTCGCGCGCCACGATCGCTCCTTGATGAGGGTGTCTGTTTGGTAGTTGCCCCGTGGGGGCTGCGACCCGGATGCTTCGACCCCTTCGAATCCCGTTGGCGCTCATCCGGTGCCGACCGCACTCATTTGATCATCCGACCGTTTCACCCATATGTCCAGGGGGCCGCACACGTGAGCATCACCACTCGCGACCGTTACCTACGGTCCCGTAGGTACGATGCGGGAATGACTGCTGCCGCCGCCGCGCCCGAGCCAGCCGGGATGGAATCAGCCGAGTCCGACACCGCCCCGCCGAAACCACGAATGCGTGGCTGGCTGCACGCCGGGATGTTCCCCGCCGTGATCGTCGCGGGGATCGCGCTGATCGCGCTGACGGACAGCGCCCGCGGCAGGATCGCCTGCGGCATCTACGTCCTGACCGCATGCCTGCTGTTCGGCGTGAGCGCCCTCTACCACCGCGGCACCTGGGGTCCGCGCGGCGAGGCGGTGCTCCGCCGGCTCGACCACGCCAACATCTTCCTGATCATCGCGGGCACCTATACCCCACTGACCCTTCTCCTGCTCCCCGAGGCGACCGGGACGCCGCTCCTGTGGGCGGTCTGGGCGGCGGCGGCCGCGGGCATCGCCTTCCGGGTGTTCTGGGTCGGCGCGCCGCGCTGGCTCTATACGCCCTGCTACATAGCGATGGGCTGGGCCGCGGTCTTCGTCCTGCCGGACTTCATGCGGACCGGCGGGATCGCGGTGCTGGTGCTGGTCGTCGTCGGCGGACTGCTCTACAGCGCGGGCGGCGTCATCTACGGCATCAAACGGCCCAATCCGTCACCGCGATGGTTCGGCTTCCACGAGGTCTTCCACTCCCTGACCCTGGCGGCCTTCGTCGTGCATTACGTCGGCATCTCACTGGTGGCCTACAACCACAGCTGAGCACCCCCTCCCCCCCCTCCCCCGCAATGGCCGTGGCCCGAAAGCCGCGGCCATTCGCCATGTCAGGACCCCGACGCAGGCCATATATTGACACCAGAAATCTTTTGAGAGTTACTGTCACTTGACACCGACTCCCGAAGGAGCATTCCCATGAACCGACGCTGGTGGGCCCTGGGCGCGCTGGTCGCGAGCATGCTCGTCCTCGGATTCGACATGACGATCCTCAACGTGGCGCTGCCGACCATGGCCGGACAGCTCGGCGCCACCACCGGCGAGCAGCAGTGGATGGCCGACGCCTATGTCGTCGTCTTCGCCGCGCTGATGCTCCCCGCCGGACTGCTCGGGGACCGGTTCGGCCGTCGCCGGATGCTCATCACCGGCCTCGGCATCTTTCTGATCGGCTCGCTCATCGGCTCGCTGGCCGACGTCGTACCGGCCGTCGTGACCGCCCGCTGTGTCATGGGCATCGGTGCGGCGCTCGTCATGCCGCTCGCGTTGGCCGTGCTGCCGTCGCTGTTCGGCGCGCCCGAGGACCGGGTCAAGGCCATCGGCATCGTCTCGGCCGCCTCCGCGCTGGGGCTGCCGCTCGGCCCGATCCTCGGCGGCTGGCTGCTGGACCACTTCTGGTGGGGCTCGATCTTCCTGATCAACATCCCGATGGTGGCGATCGGCATCGCTGCCTGCGTGTTCCTGCTCCCGGAGACCAGCGACCCGGCTTCCCCGAAGGTCGATGCCCTCTCCACCGCCCTGACCGCGACCGGTCTCGGCACGCTGATCTACGCCATCATCGAGGCGCCCGGGCGCGGCTGGGGCGACCCGCTGGTGCTCGGCATGCTGGCCGCCGGTGTCGCATTGATCGCCGCGCTCGTCGTACGGGAACGCGGCGTCGGGCGCCCGATGCTCGACATGTCCCTGCTGCGGCAGTGGCCGTTCCTGCTGAGCACGCTCGCCGCGACTCTGGTGATGTTCGTGATGTCGGGGCTGCTGTTCATCCTGCCCGGCTACCTCCAGGCGGTCCTGGGCCACGACGCCTTCGGCACGGGGGTGCGGATGCTGCCGATGATGGGCGGGCTGATCGTCGCCGCGAAGGCGGGCGCCCCCGTCACCCAGCGGTTCGGGGCGCGCGCCACGGTGACCGCGGGCCTGGCCGTGCTCGCCTTCGCCGCGTTCCTCGGCAGCCGTACGACGGTCGACAGCGGCTACGGCTTCACGGCACTGTGGCTCTCCGTCGCGGGGGTCGGCTTCGGCTTCGCCGTCGTCCCCGCGATGGACGCCGCGCTGGCCGCCCTGCCCGCGGACCGTGCGGGCAGCGGGTCGGGGCTGCTGATGACCGTACGGCAGACGGGCAGCGCCCTCGGGATCGCGTTGCTCGGCAGCCTGCTCGCCGGCGCGTACACCGGCCGGCTCGACACCACCGGCGTACCCGCCACCGCGGCCGACACGGCCGGGGACTCGGTCGTCGCCGCCCATGCCGTCGCGGCGAAGCTCGGCGCGCAGCGGCTGGCCGACTCCGCGGACGCCGCGTATCTGCACGGCATGAGCGTGGTGCTGCTCGTCGTCGCTGTCACGTCCCTGGTGTCGTCGCTGCTGGTCGGAGCGTTCCTGACGAACCTTCCCGACAAGTCCCGGGAGGGGACGGACGTGGCCCCCGCGCCCGTCGATGCCTGACAATGGCGACCATGGCCGCCACCTCTCGTACCTCTTCCGTTTCCGCCCCCGGGACGCCTCCCGCGATGGGGCTGCGCGAGCGGAAGAAGCTCAGGACCAGGATCGCGATCCGCCGGGCGACGTACCGGCTGATCTCCGAGCAGGGGTACGACGCGACGACGATCGAGCAGATCGCCGAGGCGGCCGAGGTGTCACCGAGCACCGTCTTCCGGTACTTCGCGACCAAGGAGGACATCGTCCTCACCGACGAGTACGACCCGATCATGGAGGCCGAGCTGCGCAACCGGCCGGCCGACGAACCCCCGCTGGAGTCGCTGCGGTTCATCACGACCGAGGCGCTGACGGCGTTCCTCGCGAGCGAGGAGGAGGAACTGCGGCAGCGCACCCGGCTGATGGTGGAGGTCCCCGCCATCCGGGCGCGGATGACGGAGACCATGTCGGACACGGCGAAGGTGCTGGCGCAGGCGCTCGCCGACCGTAGCGGCCGCAGCCCCGACGACCTGGAGGTCAGGGTGTTCATCGCGGCGGTGCTGGGGGCGCTGCGCGAGGCGACGCTTTACTGGGGCGAGCACGGCCAGGAGGGCGACCTGATCACGGTGGTCAACCGGGCACTGGACACGCTCGAAGGCGGTCTGACGCTCTGACCGGGGCTTCACCCCCGGTCGGATCCGCCCTCAGTCCTCCGCCGGGCTCGCCCCGAGGCTCCGCGCCAGCTCCCGCGGGTCCGTCGTCGGGGCGTCGCAGACGAAGTGCCTGCACACGTACGCCGTCGGTGCCCCGCCCACCAGCGGCCGGTCCGCCAGCAGCGGGAACTCCGCCCCCGCCGTCTCTCCCGCCGCCACCACCGCGCCGGGCGCCCGCCCCAGCAGCGCCGTACGGTGCAGCTCACCGCCGACCGGCCCGGCGACCGCGACCTCGCGCGGCCCGTCGAGCAGCGCCTCGGCGACCGCGAGCCCCCAGCCGATGAAACGGGGAACGCGCGGACCGAGCGCCTTCACGACGCCCAACGCCCCTTCCGCGGCGGCACGGTGGGCCTCCGAGCCGGTGTGCGCGGCGTACGAGAGCAGCGCACCGGCCGCCGCCGTCCAGCCCGCCGGGGTCGCGCTGTCGGTGGGGTCTTGCGGGCGGCGGATCAGCTGCTCGGCGTCGTCCGCCGTGTCGTAGAGCTGCCCGCCCTCGCCGGTGAAGTGCTGGAGCACGATGTCCAGCAGGAACCCGGCGAACTCCAGCCAGACGCCCTCGCCGGTGACCGCGGCCAGGGCGAGAAAGCCCTCCGCGACATCGCCGTAGTCCTCCAGGACCCCGGCGTGCCCGCCGGACCGCCCGTCCTTCGAGGTCCGGGACAGCCGGGCGACGTCGCCCATGTGGACCCGGACCAGCAGATCCGCCGCCTCGGTGGCACGTTCGACCAGATCGGGGCGGTCGAAGTACGCCCCCGTCTCGGCGAGCGCGGCGATCGCCAGACCGTTCCAGGCGGCGACCACCTTGTCGTCCCGCCCGGGGCGGGGACGCAGCTCACGGGCGGCGAGCAGCTTGGCCCGCACCTCGGCGGCCCGGTCCGCGTCGGCCGCGGCGCCGGTCCGTGCGAGCCGGAGGACCGAGGCGCCCTCCTCGAACGTGCCCTCCTGCGTGACACCGAAGTACTCGGCGGCGAAGGCCGCGTCCTGTTCGCCCAGGACCTCCCTCAACTGCTCGGGCGTCCACACGTAGTACGCGCCCTCGACGTGCCGGCCGGCTCCGTCCTCGCTGTCGGCGTCGAGCGCGGAGGCGAAACCGCCCTCCGCCGTGCGCAGCTCGCGCACCATGAAGTCGGCGGTCTCCAGGGCGACCCGGCGGGCGAGTTCCGAGCCCGTCGACCGCCACAGGTGTGCGTAGACACGGCAGAGCAGCGCATTGTCGTAAAGCATCTTCTCGAAGTGCGGAACGACCCATTCCCGGTCCACCGAGTAACGGGCGAAGCCGCCGCCGAGCTGGTCGTACATCCCTCCCATGGCCATCGCCGCGCAGGTGTCGGCGGCCATGTCGAGGGCGCCCGCCGCCCCGGTGCGGGCATGGTGGCGCAGCAGGAACTCGATGATCATGGACGGCGGGAACTTGGGCGCACCGCCGAACCCGCCGTGCTTCTCGTCGTACTCCCGGGTGAGCCCGAGGAGCGCCTGCGCCAGCTCCGGTTCGCCCGGCAGTCCTTCGCCGCCGTGGGCGAGGGAGCGCTGGGTCAGGTCGTGGACGATGCGTCCGGCGACCTCGGTGACCTCGTCGGGGCGCTCGGTCCAGGCCGTGGCGACGCCTTCGAGCACCTGGTGGAAGGAGGGCATGCCGTGGCGCGGCTCGGGCGGGAAGTACGTACCGAAGTAGAAGGGTTCCGCGTCGGCGGTCAAAAAGACGGTCATCGGCCAGCCGCCCTGCCCGGTCGCCGCCTGCACAGCCTCCATGTACACCGCGTCGACGTCGGGCCGCTCCTCGCGATCGACCTTCACCGGCACGAAGTGTTCGTTCAGATAGGCCGCGACCCGGTCGTCCTCGAACGATTCGTGCGCCATCACGTGGCACCAGTGGCACGCCGAGTATCCGACCGACAGCAGGACGGGCACATCGCGCCGCCGCGCCTCCTCGAACGCCTCGGGCGACCAGGGCCACCAGTCGACGGGATTGTCGGCATGCTGGAGGAGGTACGGGGAAGTCTCACGGTCCAGGCGATTCGGCATACCCACATCCTCTCTCAGGCCCGATGGATCGCCTCACTCTCTCGCGCTGACGCGCCGTACGCAGGAGACTGGGCGGCGCTGCCGGCCGAGGCAGCTGCCATCGTCGTATCCGGAGGGGGACGCACATGCGGGACAGCCATCGGGCGGAAGCCGAACGGCTGTTGGTACGCGCCGTTGAGGAAGAGGTACGGCGATCGGGCGGGCGGGCGGACGCCGCAACGCTGATGTCGCGCGGACGGGCCGCGCTCGATTCCCTGGCGGCGGGCGCGGACGACGAGTACACCGCGTATCTGCGGGCGCTGGACGCGGCGGAGGCCGGACAGCAGCCGCTGTCACGGCGGTTCAGCCGGGCGGCCCTGGGAACTCCGCTGCTGGTCACCGGAGTTGCCGCGGTCGCCGCCGTCGGCGCGGACGTCGCGTTCGGTACGGCGACGGGGCCGGCCCTCGGCGCGGGCGCCGTCGTCGCGGTCGCGGGGGCCACGGCGACGGTCGCCAAGGTCACCGCCTCGCACTGGCCCGCCGCCCATCGGCGGGCGGGTGCGCTCGGGCAGCCCGGTGGCGCCGAACAGCTGCGGCTGCAGTGGCTGGCGGCGCTGGAGGTGCGGGGCATCCGCCCGTTCCTCGACCAGCAGCGGATGCTCAACCCCTCGTCCCGCACACCGGCGAAGAAGGTCCCCGCGCAGTCACGGACCGCCCCGCAGCTGCGGGGCGGGGACCGCAGCGCCGCGGCCCGCATGCGCGCGCTCCTGGAGCAGTCGTTCGGCCATCTGCCCGCGGCGGAGGGACCGTTCGCCGGGCGGCGGACCGAGCTGGCGCAGATCGCGCAGTGGGTGCGCGAGGCCCGCGCGTCGACGGAGACCAAACCGACGGTCGTGGTCCTGCACGGTGCGCCCGGCGCCGGACGCACCACGCTCGCGGTACGGGCGGCGCACAGCCTGAAGGACCAGTTCCGGGGCGCCTGCGTGGTGGACCTGCGCGGCGACGTGGCCGGGGAGGCGCCGCTGCCCACCCGGGACGCACTGCTCCATCTGCTGAACCGGCTGGGCGCGCCCCGCGAGCAGTTGCTGTTCCGTGAGAGGGCCTCCGCCGAGCAGCAGGTGCGGCGGCTGAGCGAGCTGTACCACCAGCACCTGACCGGCACCCCGGTGACGATCGTCCTCGACGACGCCGGCGACGCGGCCCAGGTCCGCACCCTGGTCCCCGAGCGTTCCGACAGCCTTGTCCTCGTCACCTCGCGCGAACCCCTGGAGCTGCCCGCCGACATCCCGGCCCGGGTCCATCAGCTGCCGGTCGGCGCGCTGGACGCGGCGGGCGCGGAGGAACTGCTGCGCGAGGCGGCCGAGGCGGAGGAGGCGGGCCCGTACGACTCCCGGTCGACGGACACCGTCGCCGAGCTGTGCGGCGGGCTGCCGCTGGCGCTGCGCATTGCGGGCTCCTCGCTCGGGCCGCGCAGCCGCAGCGCCCTCGCCGACGATCTCGCCGCGTACGGGCCGGTCGCGCCGGTCGAGCGCGCGCTGTGGCTGCGCTACACCGACCAGTCCGAACAGGCACGACGGCTGCTGCGCCGGCTCGCGCTGGCCGGGCGGGCGAGCCTCGGCGCCGCGGCGGCGGCCGCGCTGCTCTCGACCGACGAGCAGGAGGCCGAGCGGCTGCTGACGGACCTGGCCGGAGCCGGTCTCCTGGACCATGTACGGGGCTCGCGCTACCGGCTGCACGATCTCGTACGGGGCTTCGCCCTGGCCCGGCTGCGGGACGAGGAGGCGGCGGCGGACCGGACCGCGGCCCAGGAGCGGCTGATCCGGAACTACGCGGACCTGGCCGGTGCCGTGATCCGCATGGTGGACGGCAAGATGTCGACCCGGGCCGGACAGTTCGGCTCGCACGGGTTCGGTTCGCTGGACTCGGCGCTGCGCTGGCTGGACGACGAGTCGAGCTTCATCACCTCGGCGCTGCGGCACGCGGAGGGCGTCGACCAGGCGGCCGTACTGGATCTGCTGGGCGCGCTCTGCGACTACTGCCTGCTGCGCGGCGACCTCTACCGGCTGGGCGAGATCAGCGAGCTGACGCAGGCCGTGGACAAGGGGCTGCTGGAGCGGTCCGTGCAGTGGCGCACCGGCATCGCGGCCCGTCAGCTCGGCGAGCTGGACAAGGCGCGCACCACGCTGTCGTCGGTGGTCGGGCTGTACCGCGAGGCGCAGAACGAGGCGGGCACGGCGCTGGCGCTCTGCTCGCTCGGCATCACCCTGCACCACCAGGGCAATCTGACCGAGGCGGCGGCCCGGCTGCGGGAGGCGATCGAGCTCCAGTCCTCCGACGAGCAGGCCGCGGACCGGGCCTGGTCGCTGCATGCCCTGGCCGCCGTCGAACGTGACCGGGCCCATCTGGCGCAGGCGCTGACCCTCCTGGACTCCGCGCTGATCCTGCACCGGGAGGGCGAGTCGCTGCACGGCGAGGCCTGGACGCAGTTCCAGCTGGGCCAGACCCTGCTGCGGATGGGCGACGTGGGCCGGGCGAAGGATGCCCTGCGCACGGCCCTGGATCTGTACAGCCGCACCCGTGACGAGCGCGGCGAGGCCTGGGCGCTGACGCAGCTGGCCCGAGCCCGGCTGCTCGACGGCGACGCGGGCACGGCGGCCGAGGAGCTCCACCTGGCCCTGGCCCGCCACCGCGACAACGAGGACGCGCGCGGTGAGGCGTGGACGCTGTACTACCTGGGCCAGGCCCTGGAGGAGAACGGCGACACCGACCAGGCGGTGCGGCAGCTGGAGCGGGCGCGCACGATGTTCTCCCGGATGCGGGACGTGTACGGGCTGGCGTGCGCCCGGCACCACTCGGGCCGGGTCACTCGCGACCAGCGCGCCGCCCAGACCGGGAACCTGCGCAACTCCGGCTTCGCCCGTCAGCTCCTGATGGACGCCCGCGCGGACTTCCGGCGCATCGGCGTCGCGCACGGCGAGGCGTGGACCTGTCTGGAGCTGGCCCTGATCGACGCGGGCAACAACCGCGCCCCGCAGGCGCTGGAGCTGTGCGGCGAGGCGGCGGAGCTGTTCGACTCCTACGGCGACACGCGGGGCGCGGACTGGGCCCGCTTCCTGCGCTGCACGCTGCTGCCCTACGCGTCACCGGGGGGCAGCGAGGTGGGCGCGGTGGTGGCCCAGCAGGAACTGGCCGACCTGCTCCGGGCCGGTCACCCGACGCGCGACGGGAAGCTGGAGGACTGCGCGGAGGCGTTCACCGTGGTGCTGAACCGCGGCGTGGACCTGGAGGACGGCTGGCAGGCGTGGCGCCTGGGCATGACGCCGACGCGCCATGCCCGGGAGGTCATGGGCGTGGCGGTTCCGCCGAGGGCGTGACGGCACACCGGGCGCCGCCCCGTCCTCAGCCCCTCCGGTGACCGTCCGGGAACCGGGCGCCACCGGGGGCCGGCGACCGCCCCGGGCGAGGGCGGCCACCGGGCCCCGCAGGCGCCGGGCGCCTACTTCCGCTTCGCGGAACCGGCTCCCACGGCGGCGTCGGGCACCGCATCCGGATCCGGGGCCTCCACGAAGTCGACCTTGCCCATGTGCCGGTTCATGGACTTCATCAGCAGCCACACGCCGCCGGCGAGCGCCGCGAAGACGATGAAGCCGAGAACGCCGGGAGTCACCTTGTTGTCGTCGACCTCCTTGGCGAGAGGGACGAGATGGGTCAGTGCCTGGGTCGCGTACATATCAGGCATTGTCGCGGATGCCCGCGAAGAGGTCGCTCTCGGGGAGGGAGGTATCGACGAGAGACTTCGCCAGCTCGTACTCCTCGGTCGGCCAGACCTCCTTCTGGATCTCCATCGGAACGCGGAACCAGCCGCCGTCGGGGTCGATCTGCGTCGCGTGCGCGATCAGCGCCTTGTCGCGGATCTCGAAGAAGTCCGCACACGGAACGTGCGTGGTCAGCGTGCGCTCGTCGCGCTCGAACTCCTTCCAGCGCTTCAGCCATTCGCCGTACGGGGACTCCAGGCCACGGGCGAGCAGTGCCTCGTGGAGCGCCACCGTGCGCGGCCGGTTGAAGCCCTGGTTGTAGTAGAGCTTCTGCGGCTGCCAGGCCGGGCCGAACTCCGACTCGGGGAAGGTCTCGGTGTCCGCCGCGCCGTCGAACGCGATCATCGAGATCTTGTGGGTCATGATGTGGTCGGGGTGCGGGTACCCGCCGTTCTCGTCGTACGTCGTGACGACGTGCGGCCGGTGGGCGCGGATGCTGCGGACGAGACGCCCCGCCGCCTTCTCCTCGTCCTCCAGCGCGAAGCAGCCCTCGGGCAGCGGCGGCAGCGGGTCGCCCTCGGGCAGACCCGAGTCGACGAAGCCGAGCCACTCCTGTCCGACACCCAGGATCTCCCGGGCCTCGTCCATCTCCTTCCTGCGCACCTCGTGGATGTTCTCCTCGATGTAGGCGTCGCCCTGGAGCTTCGGGTTGAGGATGGAGCCGCGCTCGCCGCCCGTGCAGGTCACGACCAGCACGTCCACCCCCTCGGACACATACTTGGCCATCGTGGCCGCGCCCTTGCTCGACTCGTCGTCGGGGTGGGCGTGAACGGCCATCAGTCGCAGCTGCTCAGTCAAGACTCGATCCTCAGTGATTGGTCGCCATTGAGTGGTACGTCGCGAAGCGACGCCGGAGTGGGGTGGCGGTCGATAGGCGGGAGGCAGGCTTCTATAGTGACCGAACCGGGGGGCGGAAAATTCCTCGATCCCCGGTACGGAAGGAACGATCATGACCGCGGTGCGAGAAGCGCTTCCGGAGAACCGCTACGGCCGGTCCGCCGATCAGCGCGCGGACCGCAAGCTCAAGATCATCGGTTCGGTGCTGGGTGTCGCTCTCCTCGGCGTGATCGGCTGGATCGGCTACGACTACGTCGGCGGCCAGGGCCTCAGCGCCGAGGTGATCAAGTTCAAGGTCGTCTCGGACCAGCGGGTCGATGTGCACCTGGAGGTGCGCAAGGGCAAGGACACCAAGGGCTACTGCACCCTCCGCTCGCAGCACGAGGACGGCAGCGAAGTGGCCCGCAAGGACTTCCGCTTCGACGACCCCACGGATCGTATCGACCGTGTCCTGTCGCTCCGTACGACATCCAGGGCGACCAGTGTCGAGCTGCTGGGATGCACCGACGACGGCGGGGCCGCGCACTGACGGCGGCGGGGCGGCGCGCCGACCGCCGCACGCCGGAACCGAATCGCTGTTGATGCCGCTGACCTGCGCAAACGCAGTATCGGCGGTTAACCTTCTCCCCCTTTTCCTGGGGAATTGTTAGGCTCGTGGTTTCGCCCACCCGTAGGGGCACATGCTTACGGGTAGGGCGATGCTTTGTATTCCCAGTACCGACGAGGAGCACCCTGTGACCCAGACCAGCGAAAACGTCACCTGGCTCACGCAGGAGGCGTACAACCAGCTCAAGGCCGAGCTGGAGTACCTGTCTGGTCCCGCGCGCACGGAAATCTCCGTAAAGATCGCGGCGGCCCGTGAGGAGGGTGACCTCCGGGAGAATGGCGGGTACCACGCGGCCAAGGAGGAGCAGGGCAAGATGGAGCTGCGGGTGCGCCAGCTCACCCAGCTCCTGGAGCACGCGAAGGTCGGCGAGGCGCCTGCCGACGACGGCGTGGTCGAGCCCGGCATGGTTGTGACGATCGCCTTCGACGACGACCCGGACGACACGATGACCTTCCTGCTCGCCTCCCGCGAGTACGCGAGCTCGAACATCGAGACGTTCTCCCCGCAGTCGCCGCTCGGCACCGGCGTGAACGGCAAGAAGATGGGTGAGAACGCCGAGTACGAGCTGCCGAACGGCAAGACCGCCACCGTGAAGATCCTCGCGGCGAAGCCCTACACGGGCTGACACCGCACCCCACCGACGCGGGGGAGCCCCCGGCCCGACGGCGAATTCGTCGGGCCGGGGGCTCCCCCGCGTGTGCGGCATCCCACACACGCGTGTGCGGCGCCGCGCCCGCGACGGCCGGGCGGCAACTTCGCCCCGACGCGGTGGACGGCCTCAGCTCATCACCAGATAACCCGCGTCCCGCAGCGCCGCCGAGACCTCCTCGCAGTGCTCCGGCCCCTTCGTCTCCAGCTGCAGCTCCACCTCCACCTCGGTGAGCCCGAGCCGGGGATCGGTCCGCACATGGCCGATGTCGAGCACATTGGCGTCGACCACCGAGAGCACGCCCAGCAGTGTGGCCAGCGAGCCCGGACGGTCGGTCAACCGCAGCCGCAGGCTCAGATAGCGGCCGGCGGCGACCATGCCGTGGGTCAGGATCCGCTGCATCAGCAACGGATCCACATTGCCGCCCGACAGGAGCGCGACCACCGGCCCGCGGAATGACTTCGGGTCGCTCAGCAGCGCCGCCACCGGGCTCGCGCCGGCCGGTTCCACCACCAGCTTCGCCCGCTCCAGACAGAGCAGCAGCGCACTCGACAACTCGTCCTCGGAGACCGTACGGACCTCGTCGACCAGCTCCCGGACCAGCTCGAACGGCACATCGCCCGGACGCCCCACCTTGATGCCGTCCGCCATCGTCTGCAGTGGGCCGATCGACACCGGGTGTCCCGCGGCGAGCGACGGCGGATAGCAGGCCGCACCAGCCGCCTGCACGCCGACGATCCGCACGTCCGGCCGGAGCGCCTTGACCGCCACCGCGATCCCCGCGGCGAGCCCCCCGCCGCCGATCCCGACGACGACGGTGCGCACCTCGGGACACTGTTCGAGGATCTCCAGGCCGACCGTGCCCTGCCCGGCGATGATGTCGGGGTGGTCGAAGGGATGGATGAAGACCGCGCCGGTCTCGTGCGCGTACTCCTGGGCGGCGGCCAGCGTCTCGTCGACGACATGGCCGTGCAGCCGGACCTGCGCCCCGTACTGGCGGGTGGCGGCCACCTTCGGCAGCGGCGCCCCGACCGGCATGAAGACCGTCGACCGCACGCCGAGCAGCGCGGAGGCCAGCGCGACCCCCTGCGCATGGTTCCCGGCGCTCGCGGCGACGACCCCGGCCGCCCGCTCCACCGGTGACAGACCGGCGATCCGCACGTACGCGCCACGCAGTTTGAACGAACCGGTCCGTTGCAGGTTCTCGCACTTGAAGTGGACCGGCGCGCCCACGAGCTCCGTGAGATGGCGGCTGCCTTCCATGGCGGTCACCCGGGCCACACCGGAGAGCATCTTCTGCGCCCCGAGGATGTCGTCGAGGATCAGCGGAGGAAAGTGGCCGGACGCGCGGAAGTTCATACCGTAAGTCTTGCAGCTCGGCAGGGCTTCGAACGCCTCTTACGGTCCCGTCCTGCGCCGTTGTCCACAGGTTTGTGCAGCGCTGGTACGCGTTGCCCCGTGGCCGCGTACTCTGTCCCCCACCCATCCGAAACCGCACGAAGAGAGCCCCCGGCCATGCCCCCTCAGGACATGACGACAGCTGCGTCTCCTTCCGGGGGCGCCACCCCCGCATCCACGGATTCCGACCACGTGCTCGACGCGCTGCAGCACCAGGTCGCGGTATTCGCCCGCCGCGCCGAGCAGACCCGCCTCGGCGGCGTCGGCCAGGTGCGCAATTCGATGGACCGGGCCGCCTATCTGCTGCTCAACCGGCTGGACCGGGAGGGCCCGATGGGCGTCAAGGCACTGGCCGCGGGCATGGGGATCGATTCCTCGACCGTGACCCGCCAGGTCGCACCCCTCGTCGACACCGGCCTGGTCAAGCGGACCTCGCACCCGGAGGACGGCCGGGCCGTCGTGCTCCAGCTGTCACCGCGCGGCCAGGCCCGGCTGGACGAGGTCCGCAGCTCCCGGCGCGAGCTCATGACACAGGTGACGGACGACTGGACCGCCGAGGAGCGCGAGACGTTCTGCGCGCTGCTCACCCGGTTCAACGCCGCGCTGGCCGCCCGGCAGGCCACGCACCAGGCGCCCCCGGCCGGCCAGTGATGTGACCGGATAGGTTCACCGGCTCGCGACGCCCGGCAAACCTATCCGGCCGCGGCGCTGGGGTCCTCCGTTCGGATCAGTCCGGATCAGCGAGTGGGGTCCGGCCGACCCGGACAGGAGGCCCTGGTTCCCGCCCGGCGGACGCGCGGCACCCGAGGCCGCACGGTCCACTGGACGCACGCCTCTTGACCGCAAGCCCCCGCAACGGCTCGGATGAGCACTGTGCGAGAGCGCCAAGCGGGCCGGGAGCGGCGCCGGACCCAGGAGTACGAGGCCTTCGTGGCGGGCGCGGCCGGCCGACTGCTGCACACGGCCACGCTGCTCACCACCGAGCCCCTGCTGCCGCCCGGCGCGAACCCGCGGGCGCAGCGGATGCTCACGGCCGCACTGGCCCGCACCTACGCGCAGTGGGGGCGGCTGCGGGGCGAGGACCCCTACGACCGCACCCGGCGGGAGCTGGCCGTGCGGTTCGCCCACGAGGTCTGGCGGCACCACCGGCCGCGCGGCGGACCACTGGACCGGCTGACGCCGCAGGAGCGCCTCGTTCTCGTGCTGCGGCTGTACGAGGGGGTCGCGGAGGAGCAGGCCGCGGCCCTGCTGGGGCTTCCGGTGGAGCGGGTCCGGGCGATCTGCAACCGCTCGGTGGCCACGATGCTCGGCACCCGTCGGCCCACGGCCCGGTGGGGGCCGCAACGGCCCGTGGAGGCGACGCCGTGAGCCGGGGCGGCAACCGTGAGAACGAGGTCCGACGCATGCTGGACGGCCCGCATCCACAGGTGCCCACCGACCTGGCACGGCGGGCCGCCGAGCGCGGCGCCCGACTGCTGCGCCGACGGCGCCTGGCCCGCAGGCTGGCGCTGCTGGTGGCATTCGCCGCGGTGGTCGCCTTCACGGTGTGGGCGGTGCGGGTGCAGCCGTGGCAGGTGCCGCCCACCAAGACGACGCCGCTGGACGGCTGGTGAGGGCCGGATCGGGGCGAACTATCCTGGAACAGGGCGACAGTGGCAACCGGCCGAGGAGGCTGCGATGACCAGGAAAGTCGCCGACTGCCGCAAGTATCCGAGCGTCACGAACTGCTCGCTCACCATCTCGGGCGAGGAGGAGGAAGTCGTACGGGCAGCGGCCGAGCACGCGGTCTCCGTCCACGAGCACACCGACGGCCCGGAACTGCGCGAACAGATCCGGGCATCGCTGGACGACGAGAAGGCCGACGTCTGAGAGCCTGTCGGGTGACCTCGGAATCGGATGGCGGGCGCGGTCCGAAGCGTGCGTGCCAGGGCGTGGCCGCCCGGTCGGATGTCGCCCGGCAGGCTCCGAGCGGGACCGGGCGGGCCCGATTCCTCGAACCCGCCCGGTCGTCCGTGGTCGCCCCGCCACCGGGCGGGACCCAGGACCCTAACCGAGCGCCTGGGTCAGATCCGCGATCAGGTCGTCGGCGGACTCGATGCCGACGGACAGCCGGACGAGGTCGGCCGGCACCTCCAGCGGGGAACCGGCCGCCGAGGCGTGCGTCATGCGGCCCGGATGCTCCACGAGGGACTCGACACCGCCCAGCGACTCACCGAGGGTGAACAGCTTGGCCCGGTTGCAGACGTGGACGGCGGCCTCCTCGCCGCCCACGACACGGAAGGACACCATGCCGCCGAAGGCCTTCATCTGCTTGGCGGCGACCTCGTGGCCGGGGTGCTCGGGGAGTCCCGGGTAGAGGACCTGGGTGACCTTGGGGTGCCGGGTCAACAGATCGGCGATCTTGGTGGCGTTCTCGCTGTGCCGGTCCATGCGGACCGCGAGGGTCTTGATGCCGCGCAGCACCAGCCACGCGTCGAACGGTCCGGCGACCGCGCCCATCGCGTTCTGGTGGTAGGCCAACTCCTCTGCCAGTTCAGGGTCGTTGACGATCAGCGCGCCGCCGACGACGTCCGAGTGACCGCCCATGTACTTCGTGGTGGAGTGGACCACCACATCGGCGCCCAGGGCGAGCGGCTGCTGGAGGTAGGGGCTGGCGAAGGTGTTGTCGACGACCAGTCGCGCGCCGGCCGCGCGGGCCACACCGGCGATCGCGGCGATGTCGGTGATGCCGAGCAGCGGGTTGGACGGGGTCTCCACCCAGATCGCCTTGGTGCGCGGGGTGATCGCCGCCCGTACCGCCGCCACGTCCGACGTGTCGGCGACGGAGAACTCCACGCCCCACCGCGAGACGACCTTCGCGAACAACCGGAACGTGCCGCCGTAGGCGTCGTTCGGGATGACCACGTGGTCGCCGGGGGTGAGCAGCGTACGGAGCAGGCAGTCCTCGGCGGCGAGGCCGGAGGCGAAGGCGAGTCCGCGGCGGCCGCCCTCCAGGGCCGCGAGATTGTCCTCCAGGGCGGTACGGGTCGGATTGGCGCTGCGGCTGTACTCGTAGCCGCCGCGCAGTCCGCCCACGCCGTCCTGCTTGTACGTGGACACCTGGTAGATGGGCGGAACAACGGCGCCGGTGAGGGGATCGGCGGTGTTTCCCGCGTGGATCGCGAGAGTCTCGAAGCTGTGCTGGTCGCTCATGGGGCCCGAGCGTAGTTCGTCGCGAGGGCGCCCACCGGGCTACCGGGCCGTCCGGTGACAATGGGGGCATGGAGATTCTCTGGTTCCTGATCGCGCTGTGCATGCTCGCCGCGGTCATCGGCCCGTTCGTGTTGCGCCGCCGCGGCGGTATCCGGCAGGTCGCGCCCGGTTCGCCGGACGCCGCCGACCCGGACACCTACGGCTTCGCGCGCGAGGAGGAACTGGACGTCCGGCTGCCGGGCCCGGACCAGGATCTCCTCGATGTGCTCGATGTCGTGCAGCGCTCCCAGGACTGGCGGGCGGCTTCGCAGCTGCTGGCCGGCACGCCCAAGGAGGGCGAGGTGCGGTGGCAGCGGGTGCAGGCGTTCGCCGGCGCCGCCTCGCTGGAACTGGCGCAGCAGCCCGGTGTGGGCGGCGCGTGGCTGCGGAAGTGGCGGGCCGAGGCGCCGAAGGACGCGGGCGGCGCGGCGGTGCACGCCGAGTTCCTGGTGCAGCAGGCATGGCGCTCGTCGACGGCGGGGACGGACGACTTCCGGATCATCCTGGAGGAGGCCCGTACGGTCTGCGGCGAGGCGGCACTGCTGGCGCCGGGTGACCCGGTCCCGTACCTCGTCGAACTGGCCGTCGGCCGCGGACTCGGTTACTCCCACGAGGAGTTCGACCGGCTCTGGGCGAAGATCATCGACCGGGCCCCGGCCCACATGGGCGCCCATATCGCCGCGCTGCACTACTGGTGCGAGAAGTGGCACGGATCGCGCGAGGAGGCCGACCGCTTCGCCACCACGGCCGCCGCCCGCGCCCCGCATGGCTCACTGCTGGCCGCGTTGCCGCTGTTCGCGGTGTACGAGCATCTGCCCGAGGTCAATCTCGTGCAGGGTTTCTACCGGAGCGCGGTGGTGACCAAGGCGGTCGAAGGCGCCCTGTTCGCGGTGCACGCGGCCCGTCCGGACGATCCGATGCTCGCCCATGTCCGGCACCTGCTGATCCTCTTCCTCGTCCGGATGGAGCGCTGGTCGGAGGCGATGAACCAGCTCGTCCACGTCGACGGTCACGTGGGCGCGCTGCCGTGGACCCAGAACCCCGATCCGGCCGCCGCGTACGCGGTCTACCGGGCGCTGGCGGTGGCCGGCTACGAGGCGAACGGCGGCAGCCCGGCGACGCTGCCCCGGTAGCCGCGTGCGGAATCCATGACGTCTCGGGTGCGTTGTAGCAGGGGCAAACGAACCCCAGGAGGAGCCCCCGCATGTTCCTGCAACGCCGTACCCCCCAGCTCCCCACCCCCGAGGAGGCCCTGAAGGGCCGTCCCACCCCCGAATTCACCGTCCCGTCCCGCCACACGGTCCTGGGCAACCCGCTGCTGGGCCCGTACCCGGAGGGTCTGGAGGTCGCGGACTTCGCGCTGGGCTGTTTCTGGGGCGCCGAGCGCAAGTTCTGGCAGACGGACGGCGTCTGGACGACGCTCGTCGGCTACCAGGGCGGCTACACGGAGAACCCCGCGTACGAAGAGGTCTGCTCGGGTCTGACCGGCCACACGGAAGCCGTCCGCGTCGTCTTCGACCCGAAGACCGTCTCGTACGCCGAGCTGCTGAAGCTGTTCTGGGAGTCCCACGACCCGACGCAGGGATTCCGCCAGGGCAACGACGTGGGCACGCAGTACCGCTCGGCGATCTACACCCACTCCCCCGAGCAGGCAGCAGCCGTGGCGGCCTCCCGCGAGGCGTACCAGAAGGTTCTCACGGGCTCCGGCTACGGCGAGATCACCACGGAGATCCTCCCGGCCGAGGGCCGCACGTTCTGGCCTGCGGAGGCATATCACCAGCAGTACCTCGACAAGAATCCGGCGGGGTACTGCGGGATCGGCGGGACGGGCGTCTCCTGCCCGATCGGGGTGGCACCGGCCGAGGGGTGAGCGTCGGGCTCGTACGACTCTCATCGGTGAGCATCGGCTCGTACGACACTCGCCGGTGAGCGTCGGGCTCGTACGACCCTCATCGGTGAGCGTCGGGCTCGTACGACCCTCCACAACGACTTGTCTCAACGCCACGGGATGCTCGACGCCGTACCGCCCGTCCGCTGCCGGGCCGATGGACCACGGACGGTGTTCGACCTTTGCTGACCGCGGCTGCGACGGTCAGCACAAGGAGAACGCCCACGCCGCTTGAGCACCGACGTCAACTCACTTCACTGCGTGGACAGTCGGTAGTCTTCACGCGTGATCACTAACGGTGCCTTCCGCTTCGTCACCGCAACGCTGTTGGTTCTGACGGGCACCGCAGGATGCGCCGAGTCCACGGGCCGCGCACCTGAAGGTGCCTCGACAGCGGCCTCCGCGCCCGCCTCGGGATCCGCGACCGCCGCGACGAGTACGCCGGCCGTCGCGGTGGCGGCAACCACCGCGCGGGATGCGGCACGACAATTCGCGCAGGCTCTGGCACGAGGAGATACGGCATTGGCCTGCGGGCTGGCCGATGCCCGGCTGCGTTCCTATGCGAGCACCGTCGCAGGGTCGTGCTCCGAGGCACTCACCGAGCTTGCAACCGATGACCGATATGTCTTCACCCAGACCGCCTGCGTGAATTCGCCGAACAACTACGAGGCCGGTGGCGACCCCCAGGACACCCCGGATTCCGTCCGTGTCGACATCGATTGCGCCGAGGGTTACACCTGGCTCCGCGTCGACCGGGTGGGTTCCATCTGGCGGGTCACGGAGTTCAACGCTCCCTGACGACTGTCAGCACAGTGATCTGATCCGTGGCCGTGGTCGTGGCCGCGGTCCGCATGGAGCGTGACGGCTCCACGGCGCGGAAGGCCGCGGCACCGCCGCCGTCCCGGCCGGGCGGCCCTGGTTCATGGCCGCTGACGTCGTGGCGTTCGTCGTCGAGTCGGCCGCGCCGGCCGCCCTGGCCCGGCGGGGATTCAGCACCGGGGACGGCGTGGCTGCGCGGCTGCTGCTGGGGATAACACCGGCCGCGGCCGTCGTGCCCCGGGGGATGTTCGCCGCCCCTCGCGCCCGCTTCCGGCCGCCTCTCGCGGGGGTTCTGCTGGTCGAGGCAGTGGTGCTCGGCGGTGGTGTGTGCGCCGTCCACGCGGTGGGACATCCGGTGGGGGGCGGTGTTCTTCGGGGTCGTGGTGGTCGTGAACACGGGCCTGACGGAGACCTTTCGGCGCTACGCGCTGCCGGCCGTCCGACACCGCTCGGCCCGGCCGTGGAGGACGGCCGGGCCGGGCGGTCGTTCAAGTGACCGACGGATCAGATGAGACCCTGCGCGAGCATCGCGTCCGCCACGAGTTCGAAGCCGGCGATGTTGGCGCCGACCACGTAGTTGCCGGGGCTGCCGTAGCGCTCCGCCGTGGTGTAGCAGGAGTCGTGGATGTGGCGCATGATCTCCGCGAGGCGCTCCTCGGTGTGGGAGAACGTCCAGGAGTCGCGTGAGGCGTTCTGCTGCATCTCCAGGGCGCTGGTGGCGACGCCGCCCGCGTTGGCCGCCTTGCCGGGGGCGAAGGCGACGCCCGCTTCCTGGAGGACGCGTACGGCCTCCGGTGTGGTGGGCATGTTGGCGCCCTCGGCGACGGCCTTCACACCGTTGCGCACGAGGGCCAGCGCGTCGGCCTCGTGGAGTTCGTTCTGGGTGGCGCAGGGCAGGGCCACGTCGCACGGGACGTTCCAGACGCCGGTGCCGGCGACGTACTTGACGTGCTCGCCGCGCCGCTCCGCGTACTCGGAGATCCGGCCGCGGCTGGCCTCCTTGATCTCCTTGAGCAGGGCGAGGTCGATGCCCTTCTCGTCCACGACGTAGCCGTTGGAGTCGGAGCAGGTCACCACCGTCGCGCCGAGCTGCTGGGCCTTCTCGATCGCGTAGATCGCGACATTGCCCGAGCCCGAGACGGCGATGCGCTGCCCGTCGAGGGACTCGCCCCGGCTGCGGAGCATCTCGGCGGTGAAGAGGACGCAGCCGTACCCGGTCGCCTCGGTGCGCGCCTGGGCGCCGCCCCAGCCCAGGCCCTTCCCGGTGAGGACTCCGGACTCGTAACGGTTGGTGATCCGCTTGTACTGGCCGAACAGGTAGCCGATCTCCCGGCCGCCGACGCCGATGTCACCGGCGGGGACGTCGGTGTACTCCCCGAGGTGCCGGTGCAGCTCGGTCATGAACGACTGGCAGAACCGCATGATCTCGGCGTCGGAACGGCCCTTCGGGTCGAAGTCGGCGCCGCCCTTGCCGCCGCCGATGGGCATGCCGGTGAGCGCGTTCTTGAAGATCTGCTCGAAGCCGAGGAACTTCACGATGCCGAGGTTGACCGAGGGGTGGAAGCGCAGGCCGCCCTTGTAGGGGCCGAGCGAGCTGCTGAACTCGACGCGGAAGCCGCGGTTCACATGGATGTCGCCGGAGTCGTCGGACCACGGCACGCGGAAGATGAGCTGGCGCTCCGGCTCGCAGACGCGCTCGATGATCCGGGCGTCCACGAACTCGGGCCGCTGTGCGAGGACCGGGCCGAGGGTCTCCAGGACCTCTCGTACCGCCTGGTGGAATTCCTTCTCGCCCTGGTTCCGGCGGAGTATCTCCGCGTACAGCGGCTCGATGACACGGCTCTCGGTGGCGTGCGAGGTCGTGGAGTCAGGGGTGACCGGCATCTGATCAAGACCTTCCGTGGGTCGGCAGTGCGCGCGAAGGTGCCCCCGTCCCGAGGGGCACCAGCGGTCCCCCTCCCCATTGAGGGCGTCGCCCGGTATCGCGCGCTCTGCGGCTCACGAAAGCGACGTACAGAACCGTTGTGGCATACCGATTGTCCCAGTGACCCGGAAAGATGCGCCACGGTATCCGCATAGTGGGCCCCCGGCCGTGTCCGGACTCACGCGTCGGCCGGGCGGCGCAGCATCCACAGGCCCGCCCCTGACGCGAGGGCGACCACCCCGGAGACGACGCTCAGCGCGATCTGCAGGCCGCCCTCGCCCACGAGGAAGTTCAGGCAGACGTTCGCGGCGATCGCCGCGCAGAACACGATCCAGAGCAGTGCTTTCATGGTGATCCTCCGTGGTCGGGGTGGTGTCTCGTGATGGCTCCATTCTTTTGGCGCACGCCCGTCGCCACGAGGGACCGGCCTCCCGGAACCGTGGTGTAGCCAGCTGCACCGCGGCCCGGGGCCCCGGAGCCCGCTCGCCCGGACCGGCCGCCCGCGTGGGCAGCGGCGCTCCCGGCCGCCGTCCGAGAGCGCGGGCGGTCCGCGCGCTCACCTCGGCTGCCGGCGCCGGCAGCGGGTGCCCGCGCACCGGCTCAGCACTTTCCCTGCCGGGGAATTCGGTACGAGGAGTCGATCCGGTACTCACCGGCCGCCGGCACCTTCAGCCGGGTCCACTCGCCCGCCCGCTCCACGCAGCCGGTGTCGGCCCGGAGCCAGGGGGGAGCAGGCGACGCACAGGATCACCGATCCGGGCGCGCGGGTCCGTACGACGAGTCCGGCGCCGTCGCCACGGACGACGGACGAGCAGGCGCCCGACACCATGGGCGTCACGTCCTCGACCCGGTGGACGCGCCAATGGGGGTCCCGCCACACGGGCCTCAGCCGGCCCGGCTCGTCGCGCACGAGCGCGGCCGCGTCCTTCGCGGCCCGGTCCGGGATGCCCTCCGGCAGCACGACGTATCCCACCGCCCGACGGTGAAGCCAGCTGCGGACGAGCGCCCTCGGCCCCCATGTGTCCACGTAGCAGAATCCTTCATTCCGCTGCACCCGCACCCCGGATCCGACGGGGCGGAACACCCGCCCCTGTGCGGGCAGGGACGTGAGTGCGCATCCGGGGCACGCGGGAACGCGTGATCGGACATGATGCCGTCATGACGACGCCAGGGGGGCGCAGACGTACCCCGAGCTGTTCCCGGCCGACGACTGCACCGGCCGGCCGCCCACCGCTGGAGCACGGGCACCCACGGCCTGCGGGACCGTACGGGCGCCCGGTGCTGCCGCCCGTCCCCGGGCAGCGCGCCGCGCCGCGCGTCCCGCCGCGGGTGGGCGACACGCGGCGCTATCTCGCCATCGGCCTCGACGGCTACCTCTGTCTGGTCAGCGGCGGCTTACTCGCCCGGCCGTACGTCGTCACGGCCGGCATCGCCGAGGCCGTCGGTCTGCTCCTCGGCCCGACGCTCGCGTTCTCGTTCCTCAATCACGTGGTCCTCACCGCGCTCGCCGGAGGCGGCGCGGGCAAGCTGATCATGGGGATACGGGTGATCGGACTGCCCGACGCCGGACGCCCGGGGCCCGGCCGGCTGCTGCGGCGCTGGCTGTACGGACTGGGCCGGCTGCCGTTGCAACCGTGGTACGCGCTGCGCGCGTTCCTCACGGGCCCCGGTCCCCTTCCGCTCAGCGCCCTCTGGAGCAGCGGGCACACCGATCCGACGGGACTGCGCCAGGTCCGCCGCAGCGACCTCGTCGCCCACCGGAACGCCGCCGCCCACCGGTGAGCCCGGCCGGAACCGCCGCCGCCCACCGCTGAAGCCGAACCGGCCAGAACCCATGGCCGGTCAAGGACCCAGACCTCACCGGACCGGCCCGGCCGGCCCCCGCAACTCCCCTCTCGGAGCCTGTCGGGTGGCCTCCGACCGGGCAGTCACGCCCCGGCACGCACGCTTCCCGCGTCGTCGTCGGTCGCCGACGCTCCTTCCCCGAGCTCTCAGCCGCGTTCGGGCAGGGCAGACCCCGTCCGACTCCCTCCTCCGCCTCGAAACCGCACGCACCGGACCGCACCCGCCATCCGGTCCGAGGCCACCCGACAGGCTCTCAGGCCGCCGCGTTCTCCGTGATGGTGACCTTGCCCTTGCGGATGGTCGCCAGCCGTGGCGCCCGCCGGGCGATGGCGCTGTCGTGCGTGACCATGATGAAGGTCAGTCCGTGCTCCTTCCACATGGTCTCCAGCACCTCCATGACCTCGTCGCGCATCGACTCGTCGAGGTTGCCGGTGGGTTCGTCGGCGAGCAGCACCTTCGGCCTCTTCACCAGCGCTCGGGCGATCGCCACCCGCTGCTGCTGGCCCCCGGACATCTCACCGGGCAGATGTCCGAGCCGTTCACCGAGTCCGACCGAGTCCAGTGCCTCGGCGGCCCGCCTGCGCCGCTCGGACGCCTTGCCGCCCAGCGGTACGAGTGCGGTCTCGACGTTCTCCTGGGCGGTGAGCGTCGGGATGAGGTTGAAGCTCTGGAAGACGAAGCCGATGTTCTGCGCGCGCACCTTGGTGAGCTTGGCCTCGCCGAGCTTCGCGAGGTCCACACCGTCGAGTTCGACGCTGCCGCTCGTGGGGCGGTCGAGACCGCCGAGCATCTGCAGCAGCGTGGACTTGCCGCCGCCGGTGGGGCCCTGGATGACCAGCCGTCCGCCGTCCTCGATGGTCAGGTCCACACCGGCGAGCGCGTGGACGGTGGTCTTGCCGCGCGTATAGCGCTTGGTGACGTCTCTGAGCGTGTACATGGGTCAACTCCTGCTGGAACAAAGGGGGGTGGGACGTCGGGGGGCTATTCGACGCGGCGCAGGGCGTCGGCGGGGCGCAGTCGGGAGGCCCGCCAGCCGCCGAACGCACCCGCGATCAGCCCGCCCGCCACGGCCAGTACGACGGCGATCAGGATGATGGAGAACGAGACGGGCGCGGTCAGCGCGACGTCGAGCGTCTTGGCCGCGCCGCGACCGCCCGGACCGCCCATGAACCGGCCGCCCATGCCGCCGCCCATGCCGCCGCCGGAGGAGCCGAGCTGTGCGGTGAGGGTGGGGCTGATGGCGGTCACGACGTACGCGCCGGCGAGCCCGACGGCGATGCCGAGCACCCCGCCCAGCAGTCCGTTGACGAGGGCCTCGCCGACGACCTGGCGGGTGACCCGGCCGCTCTTCCAGCCGAGCGCCTTCAGGGTGCCGAACTCCCGTACCCGGCGGCTGACCGCCGAGGAGGTGAGCAGTCCGGACACCAGGAAGGCGGCGGCCAGAACCGCGATCGACAACCACTTGCCGACGCCGGCGGCCAGGTCGGACGCGGTGGAGAGGGAGCCGGAAACGGTGTCGGCGAGATCGGCGGAGGTGGTGACGGTCGTGTCCGGGACGTTCTTCTGGATGGTGGACTTGACCTGGTCGATCTGCTGCGAGTCCGCGGCCTTCACATAGACCGTGGTGACCTTGTTCTTCGAGTCGGCGAGGGTCTGCGCCTGCTTCAGCGGGATGTAGAGGTTGGCGGCCGCGTCACCGCTGTCGGCGGCCGAGACCCCGACGATCGTGAACTTGGTCCCGTGGATGGTCACGGTCTTGCCGACGTCGAGCTTCTTCTCCTTGGCGTACGCGGAGTCGACGACGGCGACCTTCGCGTCGGTCTCGGACGTCTTGAACGTACGGCCCTTGGTGATCTTCGAGGAGGTCAGCGGGCCGAGGGCCTGCTTCGTGACGTCGGTGCCGTACACGGAATAGGAGTTGACGTCGAAGGAGGCACCGCCGCCCCTGACCTCGCCCTGCGGCTGCGTGCTGCCGCCCTGCCCACCGGGACCGCCCCGGTCGTCCTGGCCTCCCGTGCCGCCCTGCTGCTTGAACTCGCCGCGCCTGAACTGGCCGTCGACCTTCATGACGTTCAGGCTGAGTCCGCCGACGGCGTCCGCGACACCGTTCTGTGCGCCGATCGCGTCGACGGTGGAGGAGGCCAGCGTCTGGAAGCCCTGTACCAGGACCCGGTCGCTGCTCTGTGTCGAGTCGTCGTCGTTGCCCTTGGCGTCGAACTCGAACTTCGGGCGTCCGCTGCTCGAACCGGGAGCGACGGCGGCCTTGGTGACCGTCATGTCCGTGCCGAGGCCGTACAGCGATTGCAGGACCTTGTCCTGGGCCTTGCTCATGCCGGAGGAGACCGAGCTGACGACGATGACCAGCGCGATGCCCAGGGCGAGTCCCGAGGCGACGACCAGCGCCGCCTTTCTGCGGCGGCGCAGCTCGCGCCGGAGGTAGGTGAAGAACATGGCGCGAAGCTACGAGCCGGTCGTGATGGTGGGTTAAGGCCACGATGAGAGCCGGATGAGAACACCTGCGTACGCCGAAGGCGGCGGCGCCGCGGATCCGAGGGGATCCGGGTGCCGCCGCCTCCGTACGGGGTTCGGGACTGCGGGTGGGGCGGTGCGTGCGGGTCAGGCCTGGGAGCCCGCCGTCCACTCCGCCCAGCTCATGTTCCAGCCGTTGAGACCGTTGTCCGGGGTGATGTTGCGGTCCGGGGAGTTCTTGACGATGACCACGTCGCCGACGAGGGAGTTGTCGTAGAACCACGCGGCGGGCTGGCTGGCGTCGTTCGCGCCCTTCACGTCGGCGAGACCGACACAGCCGTGGCTGGTGTTGGCGCTGCCGAAGATCGAGCGCGCACCCCAGTAGTTGCCGTGGATGAAGGTGCCCGAGGTGGAGAGCCGCATGGCGTGCGGCACGTCCTTGATGTCGTACTCGCCCTTGCCGTCGCCGTCGGTGAAGCCGACCGTCGCGCCGTTCATCCGGGTCTCCTTGAACTTCTCGGAGATCACCATCTGCCCGTTGTACGTGGGGTTGGCGGAGGAGCCGGAGGAGATCGGGATGGTCTTGATCGTCTTGCCGTCCCGGGTGACGGTCATCATCTTCGTGTTGGCGTCGACCGTCGAGACCTGGTTGCGGCCGACCTTGAAGGTGACCGTCTTCTGCTGCACACCGAAGACGCCGTCCGCGCCCTCGACACCGTCCAGCGCCAGCTTCAGCGTGACGGTGGAGCCGCCCTGCCAGTAGTTCTCGGGGCGCAGGTCGAGGCGCTGTGCGTTGAACCAGTGTCCGACGACCTGCTGGCCGCTGCTGGACGTCACGGTGATCCCGGCCTGGACGGCCTTCTTGTCCGTGATCGGCTTGTTGAAGTTGATCGAGACCGGCATGCCGACGCCGACCGTGGAGCCGTCCTCGGGGGTGAAGTTGCCTATGAAGCTGTTGGCGGGCGAGACGGTGGTGAACGAGGAGTTCTCGTGCGCCTCGCGGCCCTTGGAGTCCTTGGCCGTCGCGCTGATCTTGTACGTGGTCGAGCGCTCCAGCTGGACGTCCGGCTTCCAGCTCTTGCCGTCGGCGGCGAGCGTGCCCTTGACGGCCGCACCGGCCTGCGTGGTCATGGCGACCTGGGACAGCGTGCCCTTGGCGACGGTGACCTTCGCGTCGTTGTTGATGCTCGCGTTGGTCGCGCCGTTCTTCGGCGAGATGGCTATCTGCGCCTCGGACGCGTCCTGGGCGGCCGCCTTGTCGACCTCGGCCGCCTGCGACTTCTTCGAGCTCTCGGAGCTGCTGCCGCTCGCGTCGCCGTCGTTGCAGGCCGTGAGCACCAGAACGCCGCCGAGCAGTGCGGACGCGGCCATCAGGCCCCTGCGCCGCTTGCTTCCCGTCATCACACGCTTCTCCATCGTTGCCGAATCCCCAAAAACCCCGAGCGGAGCCGCCGTCGCCCGGCGAAACCCGTCAGTGTTCCTAGAACCCATGGAAAGGGCCCTTCGTTCCACATCCAAGAGAGATGTGGGGAACAACACTCACCGACGCATCCGTGGCGGCGGTGGTTCCCGCTTCCGATCACGTATGTGCGAGACCGGTCCGCGCGACGGCCCCGGCCCACGGAAAGCGGGCCGGGGCCGGTGTTTCACACCTGCCGGACCCGTTGCTCCGTGCCGCCGCTCACGCCGTTGTGTCCGCCGTCGTTCTCACCCATTGTGCGGGACGCCGTCGTCCGCCTCGTCGACGTCGTCGGTCTCGTCGTCCTCTTCGCCGCCCTCCTCGTCCTCGTCGAGGTCCCAGGCGTCCGGGTCGTCCGGGTCGTAGTCGACGGTCTCGCTGCTCCAGGACGCCTGGGCGAGTTCGACCCCCGGCACCTCGCTGACCAGGTCGAACGGATCGACGAGGGAGGCGAGGGCCTCCGCGCCGTCCTCCCGTACGGCCTCCTCGGCCCGTACGCGCTCCTCGGCGGCCTCGCCGCCGGGCTCCCCGTACTCGGCGGCGATGGACTCCAGTGCGGTGCCGCTGAGGGCGTCGGGGTCCGTGATCTCCAACACCATTTCGACGCGAAGTCGAACAAATCGTGATGTCTCAGAAGTGCTCATGCGCCGGAGCGTAAGCTCCCCGCCCCCGCGACTTTCCCACGACCCGCTGCTTTCACTAGCATCGGCGCACAGGCCTAACTCACGGCTGTGACAAGGGGGATCGATTCCGTGGCCGCTGCTCGCCGCCCGCTCCTGACCGCCACCGCCGCGGGCACGTTGCTGGCCGCCCTGTGGTTCGTCCCGTCCGCCAACGCGACGGACGAATCGGCCGGCGCTCCGGGCGCCCGGAGCCGACAGGCGACCGCCGCCGAGGACACCGCGACGGGCCCGAGGCTCGCCGACACCGGCGCCGGGGTCGACACCACCCCGTATCTGATCGGCGGCACGGCGTTCCTGGGCATCGGCGCGGCGTTCGTCACCTACTCGGTCCGCCGCGCCGACACCCTGTCCGCCTGAACGGGCCAGGATCTTCAGCGCTCTTCCAGGCCGTTCCTCCGGGCCGGCGGTGCTCTTCTAGGCCAGCGGTCCGGTCACCGGCTCTACCGCCGCGACCAGCTTTCCGGCACGGACGAACGCGTCCGCCGCGGCCAGGTCCGGCGACAGGAAGCGGTCCGGCCCCGGCCCCTGGACACCCGCCGCGCGCAACGCCTCGATGGCCGCCTGCGAGGCCGGGGCGGGCGTGAGGCCCTGCGCGGCGCGCAGTTCGATGGCACGGGTCGCCGCGTACAGCTCCACGGCGACGATCCGGGCGAGGTCGTCGACGGCGGTACGGAGCTTGCGCGCCGCCGACCAGCCCATGGAGACGTGGTCCTCCTGCATCGCGGAGGACGGGATCGAGTCGGCCGAGGCGGGGACGGCGAGCCGCTTCATCTCGCTGACCAGGGCGGCCTGGGTGTACTGGGCGATCATCAGGCCCGAGTCCACCCCGGCGTCGTCGGCGAGGAACGGCGGCAGTCCGTGCGAACGGTTCTTGTCCAGCAGCCGGTCGGTGCGGCGCTCGGTGATCGAACCGAGGTCGGCCGCGACGATCGCCAGGAAGTCGAGGACGTACGCGACGGGGGCGCCGTGGAAGTTGCCGTTGGACTCGACCCGGCCGTCGGGGAGCACGACGGGGTTGTCGACGGCGGAGGCCAGTTCGCGGTCGGCGACGATCCCGGCGTGGTCGAGGGTGTCACGTCCGGCGCCGTTGACCTGGGGGGCGCAGCGCACGGAGTAGGCGTCCTGGACGCGGGGCGCGTCGTCCTGATGGTGGCCCGTGAGGCCGGAACCGGCGAGCACCCGCAGCATGTTGTCGGCGCTGACGCCCTGGCCCGGGTGCGGGCGGATGGCGTGCAGTTCGGGGGCGAGGACCTTGTCCGTGCCGAGCAGCGCCTCCAGGGAGAGGGCGGCGGTGATGTCGGCCGAGGTGTAGAGGTTCTTCAGGTCGGCGAGGGCCATGACGAGCATGCCCAGCATGCCGTCGGTGCCGTTGAGGAGGGCGAGGCCCTCCTTCTCGCGCAGCTCGACCGGGGCGATGCCATGGGCGGCGAGCAACTCACCAGCGGGGCGCACGGTGCCGTCCGGACCCTCCGCGTCGCCCTCGCCCATCAACGTCAGCGCGCAGTGGGAGAGCGGGGCCAGGTCGCCGGAGCAGCCGAGCGAGCCGTACTCGTGGACGACGGGGGTGATGCCCGCGTTGAGGACGTCGGCCATGGTCTGCGCGACCTCGGGGCGCACGCCGGTGTGCCCGGAGGCGACCGTCTTCAGCCGCAGGAACATCAGAGCGCGGACGACCTCGCGCTCGACCCGCGGGCCCATGCCGGCGGCGTGCGAGCGGACGATGTTGCGCTGGAGCTGTGCGCGGAGCTCATGGCTGATGTGCCGGCTGGCCAGAGCCCCGAAGCCGGTGGAGACGCCGTAGACCGGCTCCGGCTTGGCGGCGAGCGCGTCCACGATCTCGCGGGCTGCGGCGAGCGCGCCCACGGCGTCCGCGGAGAGCTCGACGCGGGCGTTGCCGCGGGCCACGGCGATGACGTCCTGGGCGGTGGTACCGGACGTCCCCACCACGACTGTATGCATATCCATATTCAGAAGCGTACGGATTGAATCCCTTCATGTCACTAGTGGTCGCACGGTTGACCCCTTACTCATCCGGTCACACGGTCAGGGGCGGTTGCCGCGCAGGTGACGGCGGTCGTGCGGGGACCTGGGCGGCGCGTCGGCCAGCCGGATCACCTCCCCGTCGCGCCCCGCCACCACCGGCTCCGTGGAACGGGCCGCCTTCGCCCGGTACTGGGCCGCGTCCGCCAGCCGGAAGAGCCGTCGCGCCGACACCACGGGGCCGATCGGATCACCGGTCGACGCGATCCCGCACGCCACCCCGTCGCCGAGCTCCAACTCGGCCGCCCGTTCGCAGAGTTCGGCGGCCACCCGGATCACCTCGTCCACTTCGGGGCCCACCGCGAGCAGACAGAACTCATCGCCGCCGAGCCGGGCCGCGAGCGCACCGGGCAGCATGGCGCCGCAGCGGGACAGCACCGAGCCGAAACGTTCCAGCAGGCGGTCCCCGACGGCATGGCCATGGGTGTCGTTGACCCGCTTCAGCCCATTGAGGTCGCAGACGACCAGACTGACCACCGCCCCGTCCGCCCGGTGCCGCTCCACCGCCTCGTCGAGCCGCACATCGACGGCACGGCGGTTGGCCAGCCCGGTCAGCGGATCGGTGAAGGCGAGCTTGCGGACCTCTTCGAGCCGTTCGGTCTGGGAGATCCCCGCGGCGACGACCGCGGCCAGCACGGTCGCGAAGTCCGCGTCCTCCCGGCCGAACACCGGCTGCCCCACCGGGCGGGCCACATACAGCTCACCCCAGGCCCGCCCGTGCAGCACGATCGGCGCGACCACGCAGCAACCGCGCCCGCGTCGGCGCAGGGCCGCCACCCGCTGTTGGCAGTACCCGCGCCCGTACCCCCGCACCCCCACGCACGGCGTCCCGCCCACCGGGCCGTCGGCGGTCTCGACCCAGGCGTCCGGCTCACCGCCACCGGCCCACCGCTCGTGCAGGAACTCGGTGATCTCCGGGAACCGGTGCACCGGATACGTCTCCTCCTCGGGGAACTCCTCCTCCCCCTCGGCCCGTTCGCCCGCGTTCACCAGAACACGCAGCCGCCCGCGCCCCCGCTCCCAGACGGAGAGCGCGGCGAAGCTGCCGCCCAACGCCTCGCACGCCCCGAGCGCAGCCGCTCGCCACGACCCCCGCGGGGTGTGTGCCGCCGCCATCGTCTGCGCGAGCGAAACCACGGCCCGCAGCCGCACATCATCACCCATCGCTACAGCTTATGTAGTTTTGTGGTGATTTGATCAGTTTGCGACCCCGATAAGGTTCACTGCGTGTCTCTTTGAACACACAACGTCACTCGCCGGGCCAGTTCGGCTTCCTCTTCTCGTTGAACGCGGCCACTCCCTCGGCCCGGTCGCCGGAGAAGGCCACCGACCGCCAGGCGGCGTCCTCGACTTCGAGACCGGCCCGCAGATCGAGGCCGTGCCCCAGGCGCAGCGCCCGCTTGGCGGCCCGCAGCCCCACCGGGGAGTTGGCGGCGATCCGCCCCGCGAGCGCCAGTGCGGTCTCCCGGTCCCGTCCCGCTTCCACCAGTTCGTCGACCAGCCCCGTCTCACGCGCCTCGGCCGCCTCCACCCGCCGCGCCGTGAAGACCAGCTCGGCGGCGGCTGCCGCACCGATCCGGCGCGGCAGCAACTGCGTGCCGCCGCCGCCCGGGATGACACCGACCGACACCTCGGGCAGCCCCACCACGGCCGTGCGGTCGGCGACGATCAGGTCGCAGGACAGGGCCAGCTCGAATCCGCCGCCGAGCGCGAAGCCGTGCACGGCCGCGATGGCCGGCATCGGCAGTTCCAGTACGCCGGTGTACGCGGCGCGGGCCGTCGGACGCTGACGCAGCAGCTCGGCGTCGGTGAACGAGTTGCGCTCCTTCAGGTCCGCGCCCACGCAGAAGGCCCGTTCATGGCTGGAGGTGAGGACGGTGACCCGTACGCGCGGGTCGGCGGCGAGCGCGGCGCAGGCCGCGGCGATCGAGCGGGCCATGTCCGTGGACACCGCGTTCATCGCTCCCGGCCGGTCGAGGACCAGCTCGGCGACGTGTTCCTGCCCCTCGTGGACCCGTACGACGACGAATTCCCCGAACCGCTGCTCGGACGTGACGGTCATGACTGGCACCCCTCCGGTTAACGATCGTTACCGGAGGGATCCTATGGGGCTCCCCGGACAGCGGTCCGGGCGCGTGCGGGCCCGGGGCCTGTCGTTCGGATCACAGCGCTGAGGGCTGTCCCGTGATCCCTGGTGGAGCAGCGCGCGGCGTCGGATGCGGTGCATCGCAAGGTGGAGGGACGTCCGCATACCGGATGCATGTGGACGTTCCGACAACGCGGCGAGGTGCCATAGCTGTCGTCGTGCGCCCGCCAGGGGTTACGGGACAGCCCTCAGGACGTGCCCCGGCGTGCCAGCAGCCAGGGCTCCACCACGCCGAGGCCGCGTACCGGGCGCTGCCACATCGGCTGCAGCCCGTAGCGGTACTTGGGCAGGGACGGCTCCGTGCCGTCCCTGCGCTCCTTCTCGGCCGCCGCGGCCTCCTCCGCCGCCCGCGCCTCGGAGGCCGGCGCGTCGCCGGTACGGGTCAGCTCCTCCGCGAACGCCCCGTCCACCAGCACGGCGTCCTTCGGGGCTATCGAGGTCAGCCGGCTCGCGAGGTTCACCGTCGTACCGAAGACATCGCCCATTCGGGTGGTGACCGTGCCGAACGCGATGCCGACCCGCAGCGCCGGCATGGTCTCGTCCTGGGTCATCGCCTCGATCAGGCGCAGCGCGATCTCGGCCGCGGTGCCCGCGTCGTCGGCGGCGAAGAGGACCTCGTCGCCGAGGGTCTTGATGAGCCGGCCGCCGTGGGCGGCGACCAGGTCGGCCGAGGTGGTCTCGAACGCCTCGACCAGCTCACCGAGCTCCTCCTCCTCCAGCCGCCGGGTCAGCCGGGTGAATCCGACGAGGTCGGCGAAGCCGACGGCCAGGCGCCGGTCGACCATCTCCTCGTCGTCGGCGGCCTGCACGACCCTGCCGGTGGCGGCGGCGAGCTGGCGCCGCCACACGTACACCAGGAACTCCTCCAGCTCCGGCAGGAGCAGCTCCACCAGCGGGTACGTGACCTCGGTGCGCGTCATTCCGGGCTCGGGCGGTTCGGTCAGCCCCTCCAGGAAGGAATCGATCTGCCATTCCGCCAGCCGGGCGGTGGTCTGCCCGGTGGACCGGGCCACCTGGATGGCCATCGGCTCGCTGAGCAGCCCCGCCTCGACGAGGCCCGCGAGCCGGCGCAGCGCCAGCACATCGGCCTCGGTGAGCGCCCTGGCCTGCCCGATGTCGGCGAAGCCCATGGCCCGCCAGAACCGGGAGGCCAGGTCCATCGAGACACCGGCGGTACGGGCCGCCTGGAACGGCGTGTAGCGACGGTCGGCGCCCAGGATCAGCTGTTCCAGCCGGATCGCGAGGGGGTCGTCGGTCGGTTCCGCCGTATGGTCGACTTCGTGATGCGGTGTCGGGTGGACCGAGGGTTCCGACGGGGGCTCCGCGCCCGCACCGGAGGTCGTGTCGTCGACGGTCACCAGCCGCCTCCTGCCCGTTCCCTGCGCACTGCCCTGCCGATCTGTCGGTGGATCGCCTCAACGATACGGCAGGTGTGCCGTGGCTCACGTCCCTGAGCCTTCCTGGAATGTTCCCGGGTGGACCGGGGGCGTGGGTGGTCACGGCCGGTGGATGGCTTCCAGAAGGACATGGTTCTCAAGCCCCGGGCACGCGTTCGGGCGGGCCGTGGGGCTCGGCGGGACAGGCACCACCGGGCTGAGGCAGACGCGACGCAGGCCTCTTCGCGACGGCCCGCCCCCGCCTCGCCCTCAGAGCCTGTGAGGTGACCTTCGATCGGAGAGCGGACGCGGCGTGGCCGCCCGATCAGAGGCCACCCGACAGGCTCTCAGACCAGGCCGCCGCCGACGCCCCGCAGGTGCACGATGTCGCCCGCCGACACGGGCTCCTGGAGACCGTCGTCGGTGGACAGGATCAGGCGGCCGTCGCCGTCGATCGCCACGGCCTCGCCGGTGAGCGTGCGGTCGCCGGGCAGCTGGGCCCGTACCCTGCGGCCGAGGGTCGCGCAGCCCGCCGCGTACGCCTCCTGCAGTCCGCTCGCCGCCGCGTCGCCCTCCGCCGCGCGCCACTGGCCGTACCAGTGCTCCAGGGAGCGCAGTACGCCGCGCAGCAGCGTCTCCCGGTCGGTGGAGACCGCCCCGGCCAGGGCCAGCGAGCCGGCCGTGGCGGAGGGGAGTTCGTCGGCGCGCAGGGACACGTTGAGGCCGATGCCGATGACGACGCCGTCCCCGGCGCGCTCGGCCAGGATGCCGCCCGCCTTGCGCTCCTCGCCCAGCGGGGTCCGACCCGCACGGAGCCTCTCGGAGCTCTCGGGGACCGTCACGAGAAGATCGTTCGGCCACTTCAGGGCCGTGTCGACGCCCGCCGCGCGGGCCAGGCCCGCAGCCGTCGCGACGCCGGTGAGCAACGGCAGCCAGCCCCACCGCCGGACGGGGACGTCGCCGGGCGTCAGGAAGACGGAGAGGAACAGGCCCGAACGGGCCGGGGCCGTCCAGGTGCGGTCGAGGCGCCCGCGGCCCGCGGTCTGCTCCTCGGCGACCAGCACGGCGCCTTCTACGAGGCCCGACGCCGCGCGTGCGGCGAGGTCGGAGTTGGTGGACCCGGTGGTCTCCACGACGTCGAGCGAGGTCCACAGGCCGCCCGGCCGCAGCAGCCCGCGGCGCAGCGCGGGGACGTTGAGGGGCGGTCGGTCCAGGTCCGACCAGCGGCTGTGAGGCGCATCCGAAGGTGTCATGCAAGCCAGACTAGGTGTGGTAAACGACGCACTGCCGAACCGTATCGGCGCCGATACCCTACGGATCAGTAGGTGTTCAGTACCTGATCAGCAGCACAGTCGTCCCCCGTGACCAGGCAGGGAGCCGCCACCCGATGTCCGAGCCGGAAGAGATCGACATCCACACCACCGCGGGCAAGATCGCGGACCTGCAGCACCGAATCGACGAAGCGACGCACGCGGGCTCCGCGCGCGCGGTCGAGAAGCAGCACGCGAAGGGCAAGCTGACCGCCCGCGAACGGATCGGCCTGCTGCTCGACGAGGGTTCCTTCGTGGAGCTGGACGAGTTCGCCCGGCACCGCTCCACCGACTTCGGCCTGGAGGAGAACCGCCCGTACGGCGATGGCGTGGTGACCGGCTACGGCACGGTCGACGGGCGTCCGGTAGCTGTCTTCTCGCAGGACTTCACCGTGTTCGGCGGCGCGCTGGGCGAGGTCTTCGGCCAGAAGATCATGAAGGTGATGGACTTCGCGCTGAAGACGGGCTGTCCGGTCGTCGGCATCAACGACTCCGGTGGCGCCCGCATCCAGGAGGGCGTCATGGCCCTCGGCATGTACGGCGAGATCTTCCGCCGCAACACCCACGCCTCCGGCGTGATCCCGCAGATCAGCCTGATCGTCGGGCCGTGCGCGGGCGGTGCGGTCTACTCCCCCGCGATCACCGACTTCACCGTCATGGTCGACCAGACCTCGCACATGTTCATCACCGGCCCCGACGTCATCAAGACCGTCACCGGCGAGGACGTCGGTTTCGAGGAACTCGGCGGCGCCCGCACCCACAACACCACCTCCGGGGTGGCGCATCACATGGCGGGCGACGAGAAGGACGCCATCGAGTACGTCAAGTCGCTGCTGTCGTACCTCCCTTCGAACAACCTCTCCGAAGCGCCGGCCTTCCCGGAGGAGGCGGACCTCGCCACGACCGACGAGGACCGCGAGCTCGACACCCTCATCCCGGACTCCGCGAACCAGCCGTACGACATGCACTCGGCCATCGAGCACGTGCTGGACGACGGCGAGTTCCTGGAGACCCAGGCCCTGTTCGCCCCGAACATCCTCACCGGCTTCGGGCGCGTCGAGGGCTATCCGGTCGGCATCGTCGCCAACCAGCCGATGCAGTTCGCCGGCTGCCTGGACATCAACGCGAGCGAGAAGGCGGCGCGGTTCGTCCGCACCTGCGACGCCTTCAACGTGCCCGTCCTGACCTTCGTCGACGTCCCCGGCTTCCTGCCCGGCGTCGACCAGGAGTACGGCGGCATCATCCGCCGCGGCGCCAAGCTGATCTACGCGTACGCGGAGGCGACCGTCCCGCTGATCACGGTGATCACCCGCAAGGCGTTCGGCGGCGCGTACGACGTCATGGGCTCCAAGCACCTGGGCGCCGACATCAACCTCGCCTGGCCGACCGCGCAGATCGCCGTGATGGGGGCGCAGGGCGCGGTGAACATCCTGCACCGCCGCACCATCGCCGCCGTCACTGACCCCGACGAGGCGGACGCCACCCGTGCCAAGCTGATCGCCGACTACGAGGACACGCTGCTCAACCCGTACGTGGCGGCCGAACGCGGCTACGTCGACGCGGTGATCATGCCGTCCACCACCCGCGCCCACATCGTCAAGGCGCTGCGCCAGCTGCGCACCAAGCGGGAGTCGCTGCCCCCGAAGAAGCACGGCAACATCCCCCTCTAGAAAGGGCCCTGACCATGATCAAGGTCGTACGGGGCAACCCGACCCCGGAGGAGCTGGCTGCCGCGCTGGCGGTGGTCCGGGCACGCGCCGCGGCGCCGCTGTCCGAGGTGCCGCCCGGCGCTCCGGCGCTGTCCGGTCAGTGGTCCGACCCGGGGCGCATCGCCCGGCGCGAACGCCATCTGCCGGGGCCGCGCGCCTGGGCGCGGACGTACTGGCCCGGGTAGTCGCGGGACGACGGCCCCGTCCCGCTGACCCGCACACCGGGCCGTCCCCCGTCCGCACGTGTTCTCCGAGGTCCGGGCCCTTTCGGGTCCGGACCTCGGTGCGTACGGGCACGATCTGGCCCGTACGCACCAGGGCGCCTGAGTACCCGTACTCAGGCGCGGAGTCCGGCCCCGCAGCAGGATCGGTCCCATGCTGTGGTCCGACCCGGAGAACAAGCCGCCGAAGGAACTGCGCGACGCCCAGGACATGATGCGGCGCGCGGGGCTGGTGCTCGCGCTCGCGATGGTGGTCGCGATGTTCGTGCTCGGGACACGGTGAGGGGCTTCTACGATGGCGCGTATGACTGATCAGCGCCGTCTCGTGCTCGCCTCCGCCTCCCCCGCCCGTCTCGGCCTTCTGCGGCAGGCCGGATTCGCACCCGAGGTGATCGTCAGCGGGGTGGACGAGGACGCGCTGAGCGCCCCGACACCGGCCGAGCTGGCGCTCGTGCTCGCCGAGGCCAAGGCCGCCGCGGTGGCCGGCCGGCCCGAGGCGGCGGGCGCCCTGATCATCGGGTGCGACTCGGTGCTCGAACTCGACGGCGAGGCGCTCGGCAAGCCGGCCGACGGCGAAGAAGCCATCGCCCGCTGGAAGTCCATGCGCGGCCGGGCCGGAGTGCTGCGGACCGGCCACAGCGTGATCGACACCGCGACCGGACGCACGGCCTCGGCGACCGCGTCCACGACCGTCCGCTTCGGCGAACCGACGGACGCCGAGATCGCCGCCTACGTGGCCACGGGAGAGCCGCTCCACGTCGCGGGCGCCTTCACGCTGGACGGCCGTTCGGCACCGTTCGTCGACTCCATCGAGGGCGACCACGGCAATGTCATCGGACTCTCGCTGCCGCTGCTGCGCCGGCTGCTGGGCGAGCTGGGGATCTCCGTCACCGAGCTGTGGGTCCGCGGCTGAGAGCCTGCCGGGTGACCACGTCGCCGAGCCGTCCGGTTCGGCCGTCCGGGTGGGACCGACCGAGCCGGACCCTCGGGGCCGGGCCGTCCGGTTCGGCCGTTCGGGTCAGACGGGAGCCGGAGCGTTCGGCTCGGCGTCCTCGGCGGTCCGGCCGCTCCCGGATTCGGGGCCGTACGCCACCAGCGCCAGCACGATCAGCCCGAGCACCACCATCAGGGACGCGAACGCGGCCCAGCCGACCAGCCCCACCGTCAGCGCGCCCAGCACCCCGTGCACCACGGCGCAGGTGATGAGGGCGATGCGGCCGATGCGGCCGGGAGCCCGGTCGCGGATGCCGGTCAGCAGGAGGACCAGCCCGCACAGCAGCAGGTACAGCCCGAAGACACCGCCCATCGCCCAGGCGCCGTCGACCATGGCGGAGGGTTCCAGCCCGGCCAGCGACATGTCCTGGTTCCCGACGACCGTCGCCAGGATGCCGCCCACGACCACGATGCCCACGGCCTCCGCGCACAGCACGATCGCCGCCACGAACGCCACCGGTCTGCGCACCACGGCGCTCACCCCCTGTTACCTGCAGTACGTGCGATAGCGCGGACCCTACTAACGGGTAACGCCCGGGACAAGGGCCCGGGCATCCTTCGCTTCCGCCCCGCACGACTGACACGCACCCGTGCGCTTCCCCTGCGCCCCCTCGTCGTGACCGCCGCGCGACGGGCAAAGAATCGTTCGCCCATTAGTGGGGACTCGACAAAGAAACGCCGGACGGGGCTGCTTGCATGAACAGAGACCTGGACCACACCTCGTGGCTACTGTGCGGTCATGGATCGGGGCGTACCGTGGTGCCACAAGGGATTTCGCGACTTGAGCAAGCCTCGAATCACACTCCGTGTGGGCAAGCTCACCAATGGGGACGGGTCGTAGGGCCGTGTCGGTAGTCCCTAAACTCAGCTTGTTTCAAGGAGGGAGCCATCGTGCGCAAGGTGCTCATCGCCAACCGTGGCGAAATTGCTGTCCGTGTTGCTCGGGCATGCCGGGATGCCGGGATCGGGAGCGTGGCCGTCTACGCCGACCCGGACCGCGACGCTCTGCATGTACGCGCGGCCGACGAGGCATTCGCCCTGGGCGGTGACACCCCGGCCGCCAGCTATCTGGACATCGCCAAGGTGCTCCAGGCTGCCAAGGACTCCGGGGCGGACGCGATCCACCCGGGCTACGGCTTCCTGTCGGAGAACGCCGAGTTCGCCCAGGCCGTGCTGGACGCGGGGCTGACCTGGATCGGCCCGCCGCCGCAGGCGATCCGGGACCTCGGCGACAAGGTCGCCGCCCGGCACATCGCCCAGCGTGCCGGTGCCCCGCTGGTGGCCGGCACCCCCGACCCGGTCTCGGGCTCCGCCGAGGTCGTGGCCTTCGCGAAGGAGCACGGGCTGCCGATCGCGATCAAGGCCGCCTTCGGTGGTGGCGGTCGCGGTCTGAAGGTGGCGCGCACGCTGGAGGAGATCCCGGAGCTGTACGACTCCGCGGTCCGTGAGGCCGTGGCGGCGTTCGGCCGTGGCGAGTGCTTCGTGGAGCGCTACCTCGACAAGCCGCGCCACGTCGAGACGCAGTGCCTGGCCGACACCCACGGCAACGTCGTGGTCGTCTCCACCCGTGACTGCTCGCTCCAGCGCCGCCACCAGAAGCTGGTCGAGGAGGCCCCCGCGCCGTTCCTCTCGAAGGCACAGAACGCGGAGCTGTACGCGGCGTCGAAGGCCATCCTCAAGGAGGCCGGATACGTCGGTGCGGGCACCGTGGAGTTCCTCGTCGGCACGGACGGCACCATCTCGTTCCTGGAGGTCAACACCCGGCTCCAGGTCGAGCACCCGGTCACCGAGGAGGTCACCGGCCTCGACCTCGTCCGCGAGATGTTCCGCATCGCCGACGGCGAGGAGCTCGGCTACGACGACCCGGCCGTGCGCGGGCACTCCTTCGAGTTCCGGATCAACGGCGAGGACCCGGGCCGCGGCTTCCTGCCCGCCCCGGGCACCGTCACCGTCTTCTCCCCGCCGACCGGCCCCGGTGTCCGCCTCGACGCGGGCGTGGAGTCCGGTTCCGTCATCGGGCCCGCCTGGGACTCGCTCCTGGCGAAGCTCGTCGTGACCGGCGCGACCCGTGAGCAGGCGCTGCAGCGGGCTGCGCGTGCGCTGGCCGAGTTCAATGTCGAGGGCATGGCCACCGCCATTCCGTTCCACCGCGCCGTCGTGGCCGACCCGGCGTTCACCAGTGACCCGTTCCGGGTCCACACCCGGTGGATCGAGACCGAGTTCGTCAACGACATCAAGCCCTTCACCGCCGCCACCGATGTGGAGGCGGAGGAGGAGGCCGGCCGCGAGACCGTCGTCGTCGAGGTCGGCGGCAAGCGTCTTGAGGTCTCGCTGCCCTCGTCGCTGGGGATGAGCCTGGCCCGTACCGGACTCGCGGCGGGCGCCAAGCCCAAGCGCCGGGCGGCGAAGAAGTCCGGTTCCGCGGCCTCCGGCGACACGCTGGCGTCCCCGATGCAGGGCACCATCGTCAAGGTGGCCGTCGAGGAGGGCCAGGTGGTCCAGGAGGGCGATCTGGTCGTCGTCCTGGAGGCCATGAAGATGGAGCAGCCGCTCAACGCACACCGCGCCGGCACCATCAAGGGACTCGTCGCCGAGGTCGGCAGCTCGATCTCGTCCGGCGCCGTGATCTGCGAGATCAAGGACTGAGCGACGAGGTCGGCCCGTCGTCGCACCGGGGCCCCTGCGGAGTCGTACTCCGCAGGGGCCCCGGCCGTTCGGCACCGACGTCGTATCACTCCTCCGCAAAGAACACGGCGGAGAACTCGGCGGAGGACTCGGCGGTGGACTCGGCAGACGGCGCAGCGCGCGCCCTCGCGGCGAGCAGTGGGATCGGGGTCGGGGGCAGTGCCGGAAAGCCGGCCCCGGGCGTGCGGAAACTCCCTTGCGGCCTCCCCCACGACAGGGAGCGGGCTCCCGAAGCCCTGCGGCTCCGCTTGCGGCGTTGTCGTCAGTCGACGACGCTCCTTCCCCAAGCTCTCAGCTGCGTTCGAGCAGGGGAGGCCCCATCCGATTCCTTCCTCCGCCTTGCAATCGAAGCCGCATGACGCCGCTCCCCGATCCACTCCCTGTCGTGGGGGAGGCCGCAAGGACGCTCAATGGCATCCTGGACCCCGGGGCGGAAAAAGGGAGGACTGCGCAATGGCGATGAGCACGGCACAGACATCGGCCCGGCCCATGCGCGCCGACGCGCGCCGCAATTACGACCGGCTGCTGGGCGAGGCCCGCATCGCCTTCGCGGAACACGGCACCGATGCGTCCCTGGAGGACATCGCGCGACGCGCGGGCGTGGGGATCGGCACGCTGTACCGGCACTTCCCGAACCGGCACGCGCTGATGAACGCCGTCTTCCAGGAGGCGCTGACCTCCCTGATCAACCGTTCCCGGGAGCTCGCGGGGGCCCGGCAGCCGTGCCGGGGCCTGGTGGAGTGGCTGGGCGCGATCATCACCCACGCGGGCGAGTACCGCGGGCTCGCCCAGGCGCTCATGTCGACGTCACGGGACGAGACTTCTGCGCTGTCGCAGTGCAATGTGCCGCTGCGCGAGGCGGGGGCGGTGCTGCTGGAGCGGGCTCAGGCGAGCGGGGCCGTACGGGCGGATGTATCCATAGACGACCTGATGCAGCTGACGAACGCGATCGCGCTGGCCGCCGAACAGTCGCCGGACGACCCGGAGTTGGCGAGCCGACTGCTGATGCTGACCTTGCAGGGGCTGAAGGGGCCGAACGCGGAGGCGAATTGAGCAGGCGGGACGGATGGCCACGGGGTCGCGGGGCCGCGGTGCCGGGTCCGTCCCTCCGCCCGTCTCCGCCGTGACCGGTGGCGCCTCCCCCGGCTCCCCGCCCGCTCCGGCTCCCCCGGTCGTCGATCACCTCACCGGAACGGCTTGATTCCGCCGGGCGCGGCGCGGAACGCGCCCGCCGCGGGCGAACCGCACCCGCACCGCCCGCTACCGGCGTCGCAGATCCGCCACTCTCGCCCGGTCCCCCTGGCTCTGCTCCGCCAGGCCGGCCGCGCTGCGCAATGGCTGCGGTCCGGGCCCGCCGGGGCCGCCTGCGCGCGTACGGCGCTGACCGGGCAGCGGCATGTCGCGGCGGGCCTGGCGGCCCGGGGGAACGGCCTCGGCCGGTGCGGGGCCGCTGCCCGCGCCGGCCACCGCGATCTGCACCCCTTGATCCGCCAGGGCCTGCAGTTCGGTGGCGGCACGGTCGTCGTGGCCGGGCGGCTCGTCGGTCACCAGGCGGGTGATCAGATCCGTCGGCACCGTCTGGAACATGGTGTCGGAGCCGAGTTTGGTGTGGTCCGCCAGGACCACCACCTCCGCCGCCGCCTGCACCAGGGCCCGGTCCACGCTCGCCGAGAGCATGTTGGACGTGGAGAGGCCGCGCTCCGCCGTGAGCCCGCTCCCGGAGAGGAACGCGCGCGAGACCCGCAGCCCCTGGAGGGACTGCTCGGCACCACTGCCCACCAGGGCGTAGTTGGAACCGCGCAGCGTTCCGCCGGTCATCACCACTTCCACCCGGTTGGCATGGGCCAACGCCTGGGCGACCAGCAGGGAGTTGGTGACGACGGTCAGACCGGGGATCCGCGCGAGCCGGCGGGCCAGCTCCTGCGTGGTCGTACCGGCACCGACGACGATGGCCTCGCCCTCTTCGACGAGACCGGCGGCCAGGTCGGCGATGGCCGTCTTCTCCGCGGTCGCGAGATGGGATTTCTGCGGAAAGCCGGACTCCCGCGTAAAACCGCCCGGCAAAACCGCACCGCCGTGCCGGCGGTCGAGGAGTCCTTCTGCCTCCAGTGCCCGCACGTCCCGCCGTACGGTCACTTCGGAGGTCTGGACGACGCGGGCGAGCTCACGGAGCGATACCGCCCCGTTGGCACGCACCATTTCGAGGATCAATTGACGACGTTCTGCAGCGAACACGAAACTGACAGTAACGTGACCGCCCGAGTGTTTTCAGCAGTTTGCGCCGAATAAGAGAAGTTGTGCGTAGAAGGGGCCGCCAAGTGGTAAGGGCGACCCCCTTGTTGTTCCGCACTGATCACCCGGCGGTCACCCGGACACCCGACGCGCCAGGAGTTGCACGAGGGTTGCCGGGGATTGCCGGGGGTTGCCGGGCTCCGAAGCCTCTCAGGCCTCGCCCGCGAGCTTGCGGGTGTGCAACTGGCGGGCCACTTCCGCGATCGATCCCGACAGGGACGGGTACACGGTGAAGGCGTTCGCGATCTGTTCGACCGTCAAATTGTTGTCGACCGCGATCGAGATCGGGTGAATCAGCTCGCTCGCCCGCGGTGCGACGACACAGCCGCCGACCACGATCCCGGTGCCCGGCCGGCAGAAGATCTTGACGAAGCCGTCGCGTATGCCCTGCATCTTGGCGCGCGGGTTGCGCAGCAGCGGCAGCTTGACCACCCGGGCGTCTATCCGGCCCGCGTCGACATCGGCCTGGGTGTAGCCGACGGTGGCGATCTCGGGGTCGGTGAAGACGTTCGAGGAGACCGTCTTCAGATTCAGCGGTGCCACCGCGTCACCCAGGAAGTGGTACATCGCTATCCGGCCCTGCATGGCCGCGACCGAGGCGAGGGCGAAGATCCCGGTGACGTCACCGGCCGCGTAGACGCCGGGGGCGCTGGTGCGGGAGACCTTGTCGGTCCAGATGTGGCCGGACTCCTTGAGCCGGACCCCGGCCTCCTCCAGGCCCATGCCCGCGCTGTTCGGGATCGCGCCGACCGCCATCAGGCAGTGCGAACCGGAGATGACCCGGCCGTCGGCGAGGGTGACCTCGACCCGGTCGCCGACCCGCTTGGCCGCCTGGGCACGGGAGCGGGCCATGACGTTCATGCCGCGGCGACGGAAGACGTCCTCCAGCACGGCGGCCGCGTCCGGGTCCTCGCCCGGCAGCACCCGGTCGCGGGACGAGACGAGGGTGACGCGCGAGCCGAGCGCCTGGTAGGCGCCCGCGAACTCGGCACCCGTCACACCGGAGCCGACCACGATGAGCTCCTCGGGGAGCTCGTCGAGGTCGTATACCTGGGTCCAGTTCAGGATGCGCTCACCGTCGGGAAGCGCATCCGGAATCTCCCGGGGGTGGCCACCGGTCGCGATCAGCACGGCGTCGGCGGTGAGGGTCTCCTCCGTGCCGTCGGCGGCGGTCACGACGACCTGGCGGGAGCCGTCGGCGGCCTGGAGGCCGTCGAGGCGGCCCCGGCCCCGCATCACGCGCGCCCCCGCACGGGTGACGGAGGCGGTGATGTCGTGGGACTGGGCGAGCGCCAGGCGCTTCACCCGTCGGTTGACCTTGCCGAGGTCGACGCCGACGACGCGGGCCGCCTGCTCGACGTGCGGGGTGTCGTCCGCGACGATGATGCCCAACTCCTCGTACGAAGAGTCGAACGTCGTCATCACCTCGGCCGTCGCGATCAGGGTCTTCGAGGGCACGCAGTCGGTGAGCACGGACGCGCCGCCGAGGCCGTCGCAGTCGACGACGGTCACCTCCGCGCCGAGCTGGGCGCCCACCAACGCCGCCTCGTACCCGCCGGGTCCGCCGCCGATGATCACGATCCGGGTCACGAAAAGTCCGCCTCGCATGTGTCATCCCGCGGCCGTCCGCTGCCCCGGCCGGGGGTCCGGGGGGTCGCCCCGGGGAATGCAGTACGTACTTCATTGTCCCGCACGCGCCAAGGTGCTTCGCCCCGGGGCCCTCCATACGTGCACCAGGACATGCGCGACGGGGGTCCGGAACAGGAAACGGAACCCCGTACGGGGTCTTCCTCACAGGAATCGACGTTCTCCCCACCACCTCCCGTACCCTCGAACCCATGTCGCTCTACGCCGCGTACGCCGGCAACCTCGACGCGCGGCTGATGACGCGCCGCGCACCGCATTCCCCGCTGCGCGGCACCGGCTGGCTCAACGGCTGGCGGCTGACCTTCGGCGGGGAGCAGATGGGCTGGGAAGGCGCGCTCGCCACGGTCGTGGAGGCCCCCCGTTCCCAGGTCTTCGTGGCGCTGTACGACATCGCGCCGATGGACGAGGACTCCATGGACCGGTGGGAGGGCGTCGGTCTGGACATCTACCGGCGGATGCGGGTGCGCGTGCACACCCTGGACGGCGAGGAGCCGGCCTGGATGTATGTGCTGAACGGGTACGAGGGCGGGCTGCCGTCCGCCCGCTATCTGGGCGAGATCGCGGATGCCGCGGAGTCCGCGGGCGCGCCGCACGACTATGTGATGGAACTGCGCAAGCGACCCTGCTGACGCCGCCGACCCGGCGGACCAGCGCTTTTGTGTGAATGTACGAGGAAGCGGATGCAGTCTCTGCGCAAGAACATCTACGCGCGTAGGGAATCACCGGTTACCCTCATCCGCGTGAACGCATCAGTTATTCCGGACAACATCCAGGGCGACCCGTACGCCGCCGCCGCCGACGCCGCCGCCCGCCTGCGCGAGCTGACCGGCGCCGAGACCCACGACGTCGCGCTCGTGATGGGTTCCGGCTGGGCACCAGCGGGCGATGCGCTCGGCACCCCGGAGGCCGAGTTCCCGGTGACCGACCTGCCCGGCTTCCCGGCGCCCGCCGTGCAGGGGCACGGCGGCACGATCCGCTCGTACCGGATCGGCGAGAAGCGTGCCCTGGTCTTCCTCGGCCGGACGCACTTCTACGAGGGCCGCGGCGTCGCCGCCGTCGCCCACGGGGTGCGTACCGCCGTCGCCGCGGGCTGCAAGACCGTCGTCCTGACGAACGGCTGCGGCGGTCTGCGCGAGGGCATGCGCCCCGGCCAGCCGGTCCTGATCAGCGACCACATCAACCTGACCGCGGCGTCCCCCATCATCGGTGCCAACTTCGTCGACCTGACCGATCTGTACTCGCCGCGGCTGCGCGCGCTGTGCAAGGAGGTCGACGAGACCCTCGAAGAGGGTGTCTACGTGCAGTTCCCCGGCCCGCACTACGAGACCCCGGCCGAGATCAACATGGTCCGCGTCATGGGCGGCGACCTGGTCGGCATGTCCACCGTGCTGGAGGCGATCGCCGCACGGGAGGCGGGGGCCGAGGTGCTGGGCATCTCCCTGGTCACCAACCTGGCGGCGGGACTGAGCGGCGAGCCGCTCAACCATGAAGAGGTGCTGCAGGCCGGGCGCGACTCGGCCACGCGGATGGGGGCGTTGCTGGCACGGGTGCTCGAACGGATCTGAGCGGATCCGGCGGCGCCGGGGACGGGGTGCGATGCGGGTGCGGTGCGCCCGCGGCGGACCCGTCCCCGCCCGCCCCGTCCCGTGACCGGGGGCGCCGCCCCGGACGCCCGCTCCTCGAACGACGGAAGGGCTCGACCGTGACGAGCCCCGTCCCATCCCGCAGAAAGGCGGACACCGTGCAGCAGGACCTCATCGCGCAGGCCAGGACATGGCTGGCGGAGGACCCCGATCCCGAGACCCGCGACGAGCTCGCCAAGCTCATCGCCGCCGAGGACCTCGACGAGCTCGCCGCACGGTTCGCCGGCACGCTGCAGTTCGGCACGGCCGGACTCCGCGGCGAGCTGGGCGCCGGGCCGATGCGGATGAACCGCGCGGTCGTCATCCGTGCCGCGGCCGGGCTCGCCTCCTATCTCAAGGACGAGGGGGAGACCGGCGGACTGGTCGTCATCGGATACGACGCCCGCTACAAGTCGGCCGACTTCGCCCGCGACACCGCGGCCGTGATGACCGGCGCGGGCCTGCGCGCGGCGGTGCTCCCCCGTCCGCTGCCCACGCCCGTGCTGGCGTACGCCGTACGGCACCTGGGCGCCGTCGCGGGCGTCGAGGTGACCGCCAGCCACAATCCGCCCCGCGACAACGGCTACAAGGTCTATCTCGGCGACGGCTCGCAGATCGTCCCCCCGGCGGACGGCCGGATCGCCGCCGCCATCGCCGCGGTCGGCCCGCTCGACGGCGTGCCCCGTCCCGACGACGGCTGGGAGGTCCTCGGCGAAGAGGTCCTGGACGCCTACCTGGCCCGTACGGACACCGTGCTCGCCGCCGGATCGCCGCGTACCGCCCGCGTCGTGTACACGGCGATGCACGGAGTCGGTACGTCCGTGCTGACGGCCGCCTTCGACCGCGCCGGATTCCCCGCCCCGGTGCTCGTCGCCGAGCAGGCCGAGCCCGACCCCGCGTTCCCCACCGTCGCCTTCCCCAACCCGGAGGAGCCCGGCGCGATGGACCTCGCCTTCGCCACCGCGCGCCGTACGGACCCCGACATCGTCATCGCCAACGACCCGGACGCCGACCGCTGCGCCGTCGCCGTCCCGGACCCGGACGCCGACGGTGGCTGGCGGATGCTCCGCGGCGACGAGGTCGGAGCGCTGCTCGCCGCCCATCTGGTGGACCGCGGCGCGACCGGTGTCCTCGCCGAGTCGATCGTGTCCTCCTCGCTGCTCGGCCGGATCGCCCGGAAGGCGGGCCTCGGGTACGAGGAGACGCTCACCGGCTTCAAGTGGATCGCCCGCGTGGACGGTCTGCGGTACGGGTACGAGGAGGCGCTCGGCTACTGCGTCGACCCGGACGGCGTGCGCGACAAGGACGGCATCACGGCCGCGCTGCTCGTCGCCGAGCTCGCCTCCGTGCTCAAGGAGCGGGGACGTACGCTCCTCGATCTCCTCGACGACCTCGCGGTCGCCCACGGGCTGCACGCCACCGACCAGTTGTCGGTCCGGGTGGAGGACCTGTCGGTCATCGCGGACGCCATGCGGCGGCTGCGCGAACAGCCCCCGGCCGCGCTCGCCGGACTCGCCGTCACCTCGGCCGAGGATCTGTCCCTGGGCACCGAGCAGCTGCCGCCCACCGACGGGCTGCGCTACCGGCTCCAGGGCGCCCGGGTGATCGTCCGCCCGAGTGGTACCGAGCCGAAGCTCAAGTGCTATCTGGAGGTCGTGGTGCCGGTCGGTTCGGCGGCAGAGCTGCCCGCGGCCCGTGCGAAGGGTGCTCAGCTGCTCGCCGGGATCAAGCGGGACCTGGCGGCGGCAGCCGGGATCTGACACCGCGTCACCTCGTCGTCCGGGCCCGGGACCTGCCCGAGGTTCCGGGCCCAGCCGGCCCATGGGTCCCGAACTGGGTCCTGTGGCCCTCTCCGGACCGCTTCTTCCGCTTCTACGCTGCCCCCGGCAGACGGGGGTCGGTCGAGCGGGTCGCGCAGGGGGGCTCACAGGCATGCGGACGAAGAGCGGGCATCGAAGAAGGACGGACCGGGGGCAGACCGGCGTCGAATACCTCGGTCTCATCACCCTGGTGACGCTGCTGGTCGGCGCCATCGCGACCACGACCGTCTCGACCGGGCTGAACGACGGCTTCGCGACAGCCCTGTGCCGGCTGGTGCAGGTCGCCGGCGGCGGTGGTTCCTGCGACTCTGACAACGTTGCCGTCGACGGACAGGAGACGCCCGGTCCGCAGGATCCGGGGGCGCCGGAGCCCGAACCCGGGGAACCGATCACCGCTCCGGCTCCGTCGGCGTCACCCGCTCCGGACGAATCGGACGAGAAGGATCCGTTCCAGCCCGCCCGGTGCCTGCTGGCCGTGGACGACACCAAGGACACCGTCGTCGTCCAGATCCTGTTCATCAAGATCAGCCATTCCGAGCAGGTCAAGCTCTCGCAGTGGTCCGACGGCTCGGTCACCCTGGAGCGGATGAGCACCACCGGTGGCGGCGTCTCCGGCTCGATCGGTGCGAGCATTCCCGGCCTGAAGAAGTGGGGCGGTGGCGCTTCGCTCAGCGGAAGCTACATACGCGGCAGCGGCAGCGGCGGGCAGTGGATGTTCAACGCCCACAGGACGGATGACCCGAACGCCGACCTCGCGGCCAACCTCGACGAGGCGAAGCAGTTCTCCGAGTACCTCAAGAAGGCGGAGAAATGCCGTGACAAGACCGGCCCCCGCGCCTCCGAACTGGGCATGATCTGCAGCTACTGGGCCGACAAGGACAAGCCCGACGTGGATCCGGAGCGCGCTCCGGACATCGACATCACCAAGACCACCACCGAGGCCTCGGGCAGCGTCGGCTTCGGCGGCAAGTACGCGAAGAACGACAAGGAGGTCGCCGCCCTGCGGCAGACCATCGCCCACGAGGTGACGAGGAACAACCCGGGCGTCAAGGGCGAGGCCCTCGACAAGCTCATCAAGAACGCCCAGTCCAACAGCATCATCAAGGACGTGCCGGAGACCAGGAGCGTGGGCAACGTCTCCGCCGAGGGCGTGTCGGGCGCGCTCAGCAACGATGTGGTCGTCATGCGCCACAAGACCGGCCCGGACACCGGCAGGATCACCTTCGTCTACACCTTCTCGCTCAACGGCTCGGTCGGTCCCGGCGGCCAGGCGAGCGGATCGCGGATGCAGCAGGTCGCCGTCACCTACGACGCCGAGGCGTACGACCGCGAGGAGAAGGCGGGCGAGGCGCACCACCCGCAGAAGATGAAGATCACCACGAGCCAGGAGAGCGGCGGCAACGAGGGGGTGTCCGTCGGCGGAGGCGCCAACGCGGGCCCGGTGACCATCGACATCGGCGGAGGCGGCGGCGAAACGGAGTCGGATCTGCACACCGAGGTCGCCGAACTGGACCTCTCCGACGAGAAGGACAGCACCACGGCCGAGGACTGGCTGCGCGGACGCGGCAGCAACCCGGCCGACGAGGCGATGCCGTCGCCCTCCTCCATGGCCGAGCCGCTGACGCAGGACGCGTCCGCGATACGGCGGCTGCTGCACGACAAGGGGCAGCTGCAGCGGCTGGACTACAAGGTCGACACCGACTGGTGGAACGCCTCACTGGGTATCGGATTCGGTCTCTCCGCGGGCCGGTTCAGTCTCGGCTTCAAGCTCTTCGGGATCGACATCACCCACGAGCACCGGCAGCAGACCCTGACCGGCAACCCGGCCTACGCGAGCGCACCGGGGCCGGACGGCACACGGCCGTGGAAGGACTTCACGAACTGCTCCCGCACCAGGCCCGTCACGGCCTGAGCGGCTCCGGGGCCCGGCCGTGGTCACCCCCGGCCCCCGGCCGGGGGCCGGGGGCCGGGGGCGACCACGACCAAAGGCCTCATCGGCCGATCGTCCCAGCCGTCACCGGCGGTGGCCCCGGCCGCTCGGCATGGTGGACGAGGGCCGCGTGCGGGTCCCTGCTGCCGATGGGGGCGTGGTCGGTATGGACGGTCGCGGCGGTCAGCCGCTCAATCGCGTGGATCAGGGCGTGCTCGGCGTCGACGGCCAGCTCATGCGCCTGGACGACCGTCAGCCGCGGATCGACCACGATGTCGGCCTCGGCGCGCAGGACATGGCCGATCCACCGCATCCGCACCTGTCCGATGTCCAGAACCCCCTCCACACCGCGCAGCGCGCGCTCCGCGGCTTCGACCGAGGCGGGGTCGACCGAGTCCATCAGACGCCGGTAGACCTCGCGGGCGGCGTCCTTGAGCACCAGCAGGATGGCGAGAGTGATCAGCAGACCGACGACCGGGTCCGCCGCCCGCCATCCGAGTGCGGCGCCGCCGGCCCCCAGGAGGACGGCGAGCGAGGTGAAGCCGTCGGTACGGGCGTGCAGGCCGTCGGCGACCAGCGCGGCGGAGCCGATCCTCCGGCCGGTCCGGATGCGGTAGCGGGCGACCCACTCATTGCCGACGAACCCGGTCAGGGCAGCCGCGGAGACCGCCCACAGATGGGTCATGTCACGGGGGTCGAGCAGCCGGTCGACGGCCACCCAGGCGGCCAGGGCCGCGGACGCCGCGACGGTCACCACGATGAGAACGCCGGCCAGGTCCTCGGCGCGGCCGTAACCGTAGGTGTAACGGCGGTTCGCCGCCCGCCGCCCGAGCACGAAGGCGATGCCCAGCGGGACGGCGGTCAGCGCGTCGGCGGCATTGTGGATCGTGTCGCCGAGCAGCGCCACCGAGCCGGACAGGGCGACGATCGCGGCCTGGACCACGGTGGTCGCCCCCAGGACCGCCAGGGAGATCCACAGGGTGCGCATCCCCTCGCGGGAGGTCTCCATCACCGCGTCGACCTTGTCACCGGCCTCATGACCGTGCGGCGTGAACACATGGGCGAGCCGGTGCCGCAGCCGCGTCGGCAGCGCGCCTCCCGCCCCGTGCCGGTGCTCGGTGCCGGTGCGGCCGGGCTCGTGATGGTGGTGGTCGCGTGTACGCGTGTGCCGATTGCCCTCCATGACCTCACCGTGGCACAGGGAATCGATTGCGGCTACCACCGTCATACGCCCTGCGACCAGGTGCGATGTCCTCGCATGTGCGGCTGGGGCGCGTGTGGCACGCCCACCCCGGACCAGCGGTCGCGCATCCGGCGTCGCGCACGTGGGGCGCACGGGGCGCCGCCCCGTACGCCCCCGCCTCACGTCGCGTTCAGCGCCACCGTCGGGTGGAGACGGGAGGCGCGGATCGCCGGATAGAGGCCGGCGATCACGCCGATCAGGAGGGTGGCTGCCAGGCCGCCCGCCAGGGACCAGGGCGGGACCACCGCCGTCCAGCCCTGGACCCGCGCGAAACCGAACGTCGCTGCCGCGCCCATCAGCGCGCCCGTCGCGCCGCCCAGGGCCGACAGCAGCAGCGACTCGGTGAGGAACTGGAGCCGGATCGCGCCCCGGGTCGCGCCCAGCGAGCGGCGCAGGCCGATCTCCTGGCGGCGTTCCAGGACGGAGATGACCATGGTGTTGGCGACGCCCACCCCGCCCACCAGGAGGGCCACCGCGCCCAGGCCGAGCATCAGGGTCGTCAGGCCCTTGTCGGTGGCGGCCTTGGCGGCCAGCGCGTCCGAGGGGCGGGAGACCCTGACGCTCGCCTCGTTGCCGGGACTGATGGTGCGGGCCAGGATCGCCCGTACGTCCTCCACCGAGGCGTCCGTGGAGCGCTCGAAGACGGTGGTGGGGTGGCCGTCGAAGCCGAAGTAGCTCTCGGCGGCCGGGAATCCGACCATGGCCACCCGGTCCAGGGTGGGGACCAGTTCGAGCGGCTTGAGGATGCCGACGACGACCACACGGGTGTCGTTCATCATGATCGTCTCGCCGGTGCGGGTGATGCCGAGGCGCTGCGCCGCCACCGCGCCGAGGACCGTCACGGGGAGGCGTTCGTCGGCCGGGTCCAGCCAGGCGCCCGTGTCGACCTCGCCGCCGAGCGTGGACAGCAGGTCGATGCGGGCCGCCTGGGCGGTGACGCCGGCGGTGCGCTCCTGGGGGACCACGTCGCTGCGGCGGATCCGGGCGTCGACGTCGGCGGTGGCCGTGGCGTGCTGCACCGGGCCGACGCGCTCCACCATCGCGACCGCGTTCCTGGGGAGCTTGACCGGCTTTCCCATGGGGTCCTCGCTCGCCTCGGCGGTGAGGAGGTTGGTGCCGAGACGGTCGAGCTGGGCCATCAGGCCCGCGCGGCTCGACTCGGACAGGCCGACGACCGCGACCATGGTCGCGATGCCGATGGCGATGCCGAGCGCCGAGAGCACCACGCGCGCGCGGCGGGCACGCAGGCCGACCGCGCCGACGCGGAGGATGTCGCGGGGGGAGAGACGGGCGGGTCTGAGGTCGTTCCTCATGGGCCGGCCCCTTCCGTGCGGGGGGCGGGGCGCGCGCCGGAGCGCGAGTCCGAGACGATCTCGCCGTCCTTGAACCGGACCCGGCGCGGCAGCGAGTCCGCGATCTCGTTGTCGTGGGTGATCACGCAGATGGTGGTGCCGGACGCGTTCAGCTCGTGCAGCAGCTCCATGACGATCTTCCCGGACGCGGTGTCCAGTGCCCCGGTCGGTTCGTCCGCCAGCAGCAGCCGGGGCTCCCCCACCAGGGCGCGGGCGATGGCCACGCGCTGTTTCTCGCCGCCGGACAGCTCGTTCGGCGTGTGCGAGCAGCGGTGTTCCAGCCGGACCCCGGCGAGCGCTTCCCGCGCACGCGCACGCCGTTCCCTCAGCGGAACGCCCGCGTACAGCAGCCCGTCGGCGACGTTGTCCACCGCGTCGCGCCCCGCCGCCAGGTGGAAGTGCTGGAACACGAAGCCGATGTGGCGGGCGCGCAGCGCGGAGAGCCGGGAGTCGGAGAGCCGGGACACGTCGTACCCGGCGACCTCGACGGTGCCCGTGGTGGGCTTGTCGAGGGTGCCCATGACATTGAGCATGGTGGACTTGCCGGAGCCGGACGGGCCGACGACGGCGAGCAGTTCGCCCGCTTCGACGGTGAGGTTCACTCCGCGCAGGGCGTGGACGCCGCCGGGGTACGACTTGGTGGCGTCCCGCAGTTCGATCACCGCGTCGTCCGATGAGACCGTCATGACTTCGCCGCTCCGACCTTCATGCCCTCGCGCAGGTCCGGGCCGCTGACCTCGATCTGTCCGTCGGCGGTCATGCCCGTCTCCACCCGCACCGTCCTCGAGGTGGTGCCCGTCACGACCTGGAGGCCGTAGCCGCCGTTCTCGCCGCGCAGGGCGACGACCGCCTCGACGGGGACCGCGAGGACACCCCTGTGCGCCTCGCTGACGAACTTCACGCTCGCCGACGCCTTGGCGTCCTCGCCGGACGCGGCGCCGGCCCCGCCGTCCAGGACGACCTCGACGGTGATGCCGTCCTGCGCGCCCGCTCCGCCCCCGGACGCGGGCTCCTCGGGTCGCACCGTCCCGGCGACCTTGCCGGACACGGTCCTCCCGCTCGGCAGGGTGACCTCGACCTTGGTTTTCCCGGAGACGAGCGCGCCGTCGGTCTGGTCCAGTTCCGCCCGTACGACGGGCTTGGTGGAGGCGATCGTCAGGACCGGGGTGTCCGGTCCGACCTGGTCGGCGAGCGCCGCGTCGGCGGCGACCACCTTGACCCGGCCGGGCTGGAAGACGACATCGCCCCTGCCGACCCTGCCGGTGGCCTCGCGGTTCAGGGACTTCTGCCACTGCTTGACGGCGGCCTCGGTGTCCTTGTCGTACCAGATGTCGACGAGCAGCTTCGACCCGTACCCCAAGTCGCGCAGATTGCGCTCCAGTTGGAGTACGTCACTGCCGCGGTCGCCCACCTTCATCTCGCGGAACATCGGGACCGGCCCATACAGGAGGGTGACGGGCTTGTCGTTCAGCTCGTACAGCGCCTGCCCCATGGCCACCGTCCTGCCTTCGGAAGCGGCGACCGTGACCGTGCCCTCGACGGCGGACTTGACGGGGCGGCGCTGCGCGAAGTCGAGCCTGCCGTCGACCGTCTTGGACTGCACGAGGTCGGTGCGTACGACGGTCGCGGTGGCCGGCGGCAGGTCGCCGCCCTTCCCCGAGGCGCCCGCGTCGCCGCCGTCGCCGAGGAACAGGACGCCCCCGGTGACGGCGGCGGCGACGGTCACCGCGCCGAGCGCGAGAGGAATGCCGCGGTGCTTCACTGCATGCCGTCCAGACCGTCGAGCAGCTTCGACTTGCACGCCTCGCGGGCCTGCTTGTACGACGGTGAATCCGAATCGATGGACGGGGACCCCGGGTTCGGGTCGCCGCCGGGGATCGCGTTGCCGCCGCTCATGGTCGGGTTGGTGAACCTGGAGACGCCGTTGTCCCGCATGCACTTGGCGTGCGCGAGCATCGACTCGTAGGACTTCTGCTGGTCGCGCTTGGGCTCGACCGCCATGACGGCCTGCAGTTCGGGCACGCACACGTTGTTCTTTCCGGCCTTGATGCCGTCATTGCGGCCGGGCTGGGAGCCGAGCTCGTTGACCTTCGTCCAGTCGAGGTAGCCGCTGAGCTTGGGGTCGGGGTACTCCTCGTAGCCGCCCTTGGCACGCATGCACTGGACGAACTTCGTCTGTGCGTCGTAGAAGGCGCTCTTGCCCGCGGGCCCGGTGCTCGGCCCGCTCCCGCCCTTCGTGGCGCCCGCGGTCGGCGCGTCCGGTACGTCGGCGATCGTCGCGTTCTTCTTCGCCCCGTCGGCGCTGTCGTCACCGCCGCCGCACGCGGCGCAGAGGGCGAGTACGGGCACGGCCACGAGGGTGGCCACACGCAGCCGGGCGGTGGCGCGGGGGTTCGTCCTGAGGAAGCTCATGCGCTTCACGCTCGCCGCCGCGGATGATGGCCCGTCCATGGGCACATGATGGGAACGTAACAATGCCCTCGACCTGCGCGTCCGCCCCCGTACGGAGTGGGCGGGAAGGTCCCGGCGTGCTCATAATCGGCCCCATGCCGCATGTACTGCTCATCGAGGACGACGCGTCCGTACGGGACGGAATGGAGCTCGTGCTGCGCCGGCACGGGTACGACGTCGACACCGCCGCCACCGGCGAGCAGGCCCTCGCCCTGCTGGACGGTCCCGGGGGCGGGAAGGTCGAGCTGGCCGTGCTGGATCTGATGCTGCCCGGCATGGACGGCTTCGAGGTGTGCCGTCGCATCCGCGCCAGGACCACCGCCATGCCGGTCATCATGCTGACCGCGCGCGGCGACGACTCGGACATCGTGACCGGCCTGGAGGCGGGCGCCGACGACTATGTGGTCAAGCCGGTCACCGCCCCCGTGCTGGAGGCCCGCATCCGGGCCGCGCTGCGGCGCGCGGAACCGTCCGGGCAGGCGCAGAAGGCGGACGCCGGCTTCGCCGGGCTGGTGATCGACCGCGCCGGACTGACCGTCACCAAGCGCGGCGTCCCCATCGCGCTGCCGCCCGGCGAGCTGCGGCTGCTGCTGGAGCTGTCGGCCTCCCCCGGCCGGGTCCTCAGCCGCGAGCAGCTCCTCGAATCCATCTGGGACCACACCTTCCTGGGCGACTCCCGGCTGGTGGACGCGGCGGTCGGCCGGCTGCGGGCCAAGATCGAGGACGTGCCCGGGAAGCCGCGGTACATACAGACGGTGCGGGGCTTCGGCTACCGCTTCGGGCCGCTGTGAGCCGTACGGACCGAGGCGGGCGCGGCGCCGCGACGACGGGGCGCACCCGGCGGCTGGTCGGCGGGCTGCGCACCCGGCTCGTCGTCACGTTCGTCGTCGTCGCCCTCGTCAGTGCGGTGACCGCGACCGCCCTCGCCTACCGGGACGCCCGCACCGCCGTCCTCCAGCGCACCCAGAACGCCGCCGTGAACGACCTCCGGGAGCGGGTCACCGCGGTCGCCGCCGACTTCGACGTACCGCCCGACCAGCGGGCGCTGGCCCGGTTCGCGGTGAAGGTCTCGGACGGCATCGGCTCCCGCATCGTGGTCGCCCGCTACCAGGACCTCGTCGCGGTCTCCGACTCGCTCGCCGACACGGAGGGACGGATCACCGCCGAACTGCGCGCCGCCGTGCGCGCCGGGGGCGGGGCCCGGTTCCAGCGGGTGATGTGGCGGGGCGAGCCCTATCTGGTCGTCGGCATGCCGGTGCGGTACGCCGACGGGGACCAGCGCACCTCCGGCCTGGAGGTCTTCGCGATCACCGATCTGCGGGCCGAACGCGACGACACCGCCGCCCTGCTGGACTCCGTGCGGACGGGCGTCGCGCCGGTGGTGCTGCTGGCCGCCGTCCTGGCGCTGCTGGCCGCGGGGACGGTCCTTCGTCCGGTACGGAAGCTGGGCCGGGCCACCCGTGAGCTCGCGGCCGGAGACCTCGGCAGCCGGGTCGCCGTCACCGGGCACGACGAACTGGCCGACCTGGCAAGGACGTTCAACGAGTCCGCCGACGCGCTCCAGGCCTCCGACGCGGAACTGCGCGAGCAGGAGGCGAAGGCACGCCGCTTCGTGGCGGACGTGTCGCACGAACTGCGCACCCCCCTCGCGGCGATGACGATGGTGGCCACCGTCCTGGAGGAGGACGCCGACCAGCTCCCGCCGGACGCCGCGCGGGCGGCGCGCACCGTCGGCGCGGAGACGGCACGGCTGGCCCGGCTGGTCGAGGACCTGATGGAGATCTCCCGCTTCGACGCCAAGGCGGTACGGCTGAACGCGACCGAAACGGACCTCGCCGACACCGTGCGGGCCTCGCTGGCGCTGCGCGGCTGGACGGACCGGGTGCGGACAGATCTCCAGGAGGACGTACGGGCGGTCGTCGACCGGCGTCGCATCGACGTGATCGTCGCGAATCTGGTGGGCAACGCGCTGCGGCACGGAGCCCCGCCGATCACGGTGACCCTCGGGACGGCTCTCGCGGCGGACGGGGCATGGGTGACGCTGGAGGTCGCCGACCGCGGCCCCGGGCTGCCGCCGGGGGCCCGGGAGCGGGTCTTCGACCGGTTCTACAAGGCGGACGAGGCCCGTACGCGCGGCACGGCCGACGACAGCGGACAGGGCAGCGGGCTCGGCACGGCGATCGCGCTGGAGAACGCGCGGCTGCACGGCGGCACGATCGACGTGGCCGACGCGGCCGATGGACCACGGAGCGGCGCGGTGTTCACACTGCGGCTGCCCCTGCGACGTACGGAGGAGGACGCGGAGTGAAGGTCCGGCAGGGAGTCGTGGTGGCCGCACTGGGAATCGCCCTCGTGGGCTGCGGCGTCCAGCCGACCGGGGTGATAGGCGCGGGCGAGTCCGCGTCCGGGCCGACGCGCGGAATCCGGCTGTACTACGCGTCCGCCGGTGGGCTGCGCGGAGTGCCCGTGCCGGACGTCGATATCAAGAACCTCGCCTCGGTGGTGAAGCTGCTCCTCCAGGGGCCGCCGCCCTCCGCGCAGGACGACGGGCTCACCTCTTTCGTCGAGCTCCCCGGCTTCTCGGCGACCGGAACGGGCACCCGGGTCACGCTGCGCCTCGACGGCCCCTATCCGCAGACGGGGCGCGACCAGGGCACGGGGCAGCTGGTGTGCACGCTGGCACGCGCCCAGTCCGTACTCGACCGGAAGGTCAGGACCGACGACGTCGAGGTCACCGTGCGGCCGTCCGAAGGCGCCGCGCTGGGCCCCTACCGGTGTGCGGACTTCCTCAACAGGTGAGGCGGGCACGCGGGTTGACGGTGGGTCTCCGGTTGGACGGCCGCGTCGCCGTCCACGATCCGCACCGTCCCGTACCGCGCCGTGAGCATGAAGCCGATGCCTCGGCCACCCGAACGGATCAAGTGCCGAGCGCATCGGCGAAGGCACGGCCCCGTGCACGGCCGACGGGGCCGGGCCGACGCCCGTACCCGCAGGCAGCCCGGACGGGAGAGGGGCCCGGCGGCTCCCGCCCGGACCGTGTCAATGAACGACACGCCGCTTCCGGGCCGAGCGGGTGCCGGAAGGTCGCCCGGACAGGCGAACGACGCATCAATTCACCTGCGCACAAAGGATTCCGATGGGCCGTCGGATTGCACCTGAATGGCATACGGGTGGCCGCCGTCCCGACCGGCACCGCGGGATCAGCATTTCGACACGCCCGATATGACAGGTATGGGGGGTGAAAGTACGTTCAGTCACGGGTCGACTGCGCAGCCGACCTCTCTCTGAGACAGGAGAAGTGACATGGCTAAACGTTCCACCGTGATCGTCGGCACGGTCGCGGCCGCCGCGGCCCTGATCGCCACCGGCAGCACCCTCACCTCGGCCGCCACCTCCGAGCCGACCCAGGTGGCCCCGGCGGCCCCGGCGCCCCCGATCGTCCAGCAGGCCGCCGTCCCCGCCCCCGCGCCCGCCGCCGTCCCCGACGGTGCGGCCGACACCGGAAAGGGCAACGGAGGCGGGGGCGACGAGGGCAGAGGGGACGACGAGGGCCGGGGCGGCGAAGGAGGCAGAGGCGACGAAGGCGGCAGAGGCGGCGACGATCGCGGCTACGGCGAGGGCCGGGGCGGCGGCAGGGGCGGCGAAGGCCGCGGCGGGCGCGAGCGCGAGGGCTGGATCCACTTCAACGATCGCACGTACTCCGCGACCCCCGGCGGCTGCATCACCGCCGCCAGCGGCCTCGGCTCCACGAGCTTCAACATCTACAACGACAGCTGGCGGACGGTGGAGGTCTTCAGCGGGGCGACCTGCGACAACGGCGCCCCCGTCGCCACCGTCGGACCGCACGGTGCCACCAATGGCGTGTTCCCGCGGCGCGTCGAAGGAGGCATCTTCGTCCCCGACGGGGTGGGGGCGAGCTTCCGGGTGATCGGGCACGACGACTACGACTACGACTGGTGACCGAGCCGCCCGCATGACATGACACGGACCCCGGCCCGCCGGAATCGGGCCGGGGTCCGCGCACGAGCAGCCCCCGAGGCGGCTTCGACGACCGGATCCCGGCAGCGCCGCCCTTCTATTATTAGGTAGACTGGTCTACCTAATCTGGAGAGGGGCAGGAATGACCGATCCGAAGGCCGGCGACAAGCAGCCGGTGACGCGGCGACGCGGGGCGGCACGAGGACGGATCCTCGACGCCGCGGCGCGCCGGTTCTATGCCGACGGCGTGGCGGCGACGGGGATCGACACGATCACGGCCGAGGCCGGTGTGGCGAAGATGAGCCTCTACAACAACTTCGCCTCCAAGGCCGACCTCGTCTCCGCCTACCTCCAGGCCCGGCACGAGGAGTGGCTCGGCCTCTACCGACAGCGCCTGGCCGGGACGCGGAACCCGAGGGAGGGCGTGCTCGCGGTCTTCGACGCGTACGCGGACCACGCCGATCTCGCCTATGAGCACGGCTTCCGAGGATGCGGGCTGCTCAACGCCGCTGCCGAGCTGCCCAACGGACACGAGGGCCGGACAGTGGTGCGCCACCACAAGGAGCAGGTCGAGGACCTGCTCGTCACCCATCTCCGGCAGCTGCTGCCCGGCCAGGACGAGCGGGCCCGTGCCACGGCGGAGCATCTGGCGTTCCTGCTCGAAGGGGCCATCGTGCGCGCGGGCCTCGAAGGAGACGGCGTGCGCATGCGACGGGCGCGCGACATGGCGGCCCGCCTGGTGGACGGCCTGTGATCCGGCAGGCCGGGCGCGCCTTCGGACCCGGCGCGGGCGCGTTCGCCGTGCTGCTGGCCTCGGTGCTGTGGGGCACCACGGGCACCGCGGCCACCTTCGCGCCGCAGGTGGGGCCCCTGGCGATCGGCGCCGCGGCGATGGGCCTGGGCGGCCTGCTGCAGGCGCTCGTGGCCGGGCGTCGCATCGCACAGGCCCGCGCGGGGCTCGCGGCGCAGTGGCGGATCGTGCTCGTCGGGGGATCCGGCGTGGCGCTGTACCCGCCGGCGTTCTACACCTCCATGCATCTGGCCGGTGTCGCGGCGGGAACGGTCGTCTCGATCGGCTCGGCCCCGCTGGCCTCGGCCTTGATCGAACGGATCGTCGACCGGCGGCGGTTGTCCCGGCGATGGATGGCCGGGGCCGCCCTGGGACTGGCCGGCACCGTGCTGCTGTGTGCGGCCGAGGCCGCGCGGGGCGGTTCCGTGACCGGTGCGGGGTCCGCCCGGCAGACCGTCGCCGGCGTGGGGCTCGGGCTGGTCGCGGGCCTGGCCTACGCCGTGTACGCGTGGGCGGCGCACCGTCTCATCACTCGCGGCATCGCCTCCCGCGCGGCCATGGGAGCGGTGTTCGGGCTGGGCGGGCTGATGCTCGTGCCCGTGCTGTCGGCCACCGGCGCACCACTGATCGCCTCCTGGACGAACGCGGGCGTCGGCCTCTACATGGCACTGGTGCCGATGTTCATCGGATACGTCCTGTTCGGGTTCGGCCTGGCCCGCATCCCCGTGAGCACCGCGACGACCCTGTCCCTGCTGGAGCCCGCCGTGGCGGCGGTGTTCGCGGTGCTGGTCGTGGGCGAGCACCTGCCCGTCCTCGGCTGGACCGGGATCGCGCTCGTCATCGCCTGCCTCGGCGTACTGACCGTCCCCACCCGGCCCCTTCGAGCCCCTCGGCGTGTCACGGCGGGAACGCCGTCGCCGATTCCCCGGCGCCCGCGACACCCTCGGCGCCTTCGGACCGTGCCGCCGCCGACGGCCCGGCCGGCCGACGAGGGGTAGAAGCCGGGCACCGCCCCGTACGGATGCGCCCCGGCACCGCTTCAGAGCCTGTCGGGTGGCCTCCGACCGGGCGGCCACGCCCCGGTACGCACACTTCCCGCGTCGTCGTCGGTCGCCGGGGCTCCTTCCCCGAGCTCTCAGCCGCGTTCGAGCAGGGGAGATCCCATCCGACTCCCTCCTCCGCCTCGGAACCGCACGCACCGGACCGCGCCCGCCGTCCGGTCCGAGGCCACCCGACAGGCTCTCAGCCGGTCGCGAACAGCACCACCAGCAGCACCGCGCCCACCACCGCCGGTGCGATCAGCTCGTACGCCCAGCGCACCGAGACCGCGGAGGCCGAGGTCTCCTGCGATTCCGCGGACTTCGCCGTGCCCGCAGCCGCACCCGTCTTCGCGCGCTCCACCAGCTCCCGCAGGTCCGCCATGGTCCGGTCGGCCGTCGCCATGCGGGACTTGCTGTCCTGGACGTCGGCGTGCACCGAGGTCCTGCCGTACGGGTCCTCCACCGACTGCCGGGACTGCTGCCGGGCCGCCCTCTTCCGCTGGCGCAGCGACACCGGCACCGCCCACATCTGGTACTTGGTGCCGCCCTCGGTGAACAGCTCGCTCGAATACCCGGCCCGCAGATCCGCGACCGCGGTCCACGGCATGCTGATCGTCCGGAACGGGTTGCGGATCCTGATGCGCTGCTCGTTGGCGAACACGACGGGCCGCAGCGTGAACGCCACGACCAGCGGCACCGCCGTCAGCATCCCGGCCAGCGCCAGCCACGGCACCCGCCCGTGGCCCCGGAACGCGGCATCCCCGCCGATCCAGCAGATGAGCACAAGCAGCAGGACACCACCGACGATCCCGGCGGGCGACCGGAAGGTCCGGTCGGCGTAGGTCGGCTCGGCGGGTGGTGTGGGGCTCGTCATGGGCCCGATTCTGCCTGACGCGCGCAAGGGGTGCCGGGGCGCCCGCCCCCGTACCGCACTACGCTCGGACGAGCTGGCCCCCTGTACAGGCCGCTACGCGCGTAGATATGCTCCCCTGGTGACCATGCCCACCACAGCTCCCTCCCCCGAGCTCTCAGCTGCGTTCGAGCAGGGAGGTACTCCCCTCTCCGACGCGACCGCGTCCGACAGTGCGCTGCGCCGCTTCCTGCACGGGTTGCCCGGCGTCGACGCCGTCGGCCTCGAAGCGCGCGCCGCGTCCCTCGGAACCCGTTCGATCAAGACGACGGCCAAGGCGTACGCCATCGACCTGGCCATTTCGATGATCGACCTGACGACGCTGGAAGGCGCGGACACCCCGGGCAAGGTCCGGGCCCTCGCCGCCAAGGCCGTCCACCCCGACCCGACCGACCGCACGACCCCGCGCACCGCCGCGGTCTGCGTCTACCCCGACATGGCGGCGACCGCCGTCGCCGCGCTGGCCGGTTCCGGCGTGAAGGTGGCGTCCGTGGCGACGGCCTTCCCGGCCGGCCGCGCCGCGCTCGACGTCAAGCTCGCGGATGTCCGCGACGCCGTGGCCGCCGGGGCCGACGAGATCGACATGGTGATCGACCGGGGCGCCTTCCTCTCCGGCCGCTACCTCAAGGTCTACGAGGAGATCCTCGCCGTGAAGGCGGAGTGCGCGCGGCCCGACGGCGCCGACGCCCGGCTGAAGGTGATCTTCGAGACCGGCGAGCTGTCCACGTACGACAACATCCGCCGTGCCTCCTGGCTCGGCATGCTGGCGGGCGCGGACTTCATCAAGACGTCGACCGGCAAGGTCTCCACCAACGCCACGCCCGCGAACACCCTGCTGATGCTGGATGCCGTGCGCGACTTCCGGGCGCAGACCGGCGTACAGATCGGCGTGAAGCCGGCCGGCGGCATCCGCACCTCCAAGGACGCGATCAAGTTCCTGGTGCTGGTGAACGAGACCGCGGGCGCGGACTGGCTGGACAACCACTGGTTCCGCTTCGGCGCCTCCAGCCTGCTGAACGATCTGCTGATGCAGCGCCAGAAGCTCAGCACCGGCCGCTACTCCGGCCCCGATTACGTGACGGTGGACTGAGAACCCCATGACCATGGACAAGCAGACATCTGCATTCGAGTACGCACCAGCTCCCGAGTCGCGCTCGGTCGTCGACATCGCGCCCTCGTACGGCCTGTTCATCGACGGTGAGTTCACCGAGGCGGCCGACGGCAAGGTCTTCAAGACTCTCTCGCCGAGCAGCGAGGAGGTGCTCTCCGAGGTCGCGCAGGCAGGCGCCGCGGACGTCGACCGGGCCGTGAAGGCGGCCCGCAAGGCGTTCGAGAAGTGGTCGGCACTGCCCGGTTCCGAGCGTGCCAAGTACCTGTTCCGGATCGCCCGGATCATCCAGGAGCGCAGCCGCGAGCTCGCCGTTCTCGAAACCCTCGACAACGGCAAGCCGATCAAGGAGACCCGCGACGCGGACCTCCCCCTGGTCGCGGCGCACTTCTTCTACTACGCGGGCTGGGCCGACAAGCTGGACCACGCCGGTTTCGGCGCCAACCCCCGCCCCCTCGGCGTCGCGGGCCAGGTCATCCCCTGGAACTTCCCGCTCCTGATGCTTGCCTGGAAGATCGCCCCGGCGCTCGCCACCGGCAACACGGTGGTCCTCAAGCCCGCCGAGACGACCCCGCTCTCCGCGCTGTTCTTCGCGGACATCTGCCGCCAGGCCGGCCTGCCCAAGGGTGTCGTGAACATCCTCACCGGGTACGGGGACGCGGGCGCCGCGCTCGTCGAGCACGAGGACGTCGACAAGATCGCCTTCACCGGGTCGACGGCGGTCGGCAAGGCCATCGCGCGCCAGGTCGCCGGCACGGACAAGAAGGTCACCCTCGAACTGGGCGGCAAGGGCGCCAACATCGTCTTCGACGACGCCCCGATCGACCAGGCCGTCGAGGGCATCGTCACCGGCATCTTCTTCAACCAGGGCCAGGTCTGCTGCGCGGGCTCGCGACTGCTCGTGCAGGAGTCGGTCCAGGACGAGCTGCTGGACGCGCTCAAGCGCCGGCTGTCGACGCTCCGGCTCGGCGACCCGCTGGACAAGAACACCGACATCGGCGCGATCAACTCCGCGGAGCAGCTCGCCCGGATCACCGCACTCGTCGGGACGGGTGAGGCGGAGGGCGCCGAACGCTGGAGCGCCCCCTGCGAACTCCCCTCCTCCGGCTACTGGTTCGCCCCGACGCTGTTCACCAACGTCACCCAGGCGCACACCATCGCCCGCGACGAGATCTTCGGCCCGGTGCTGTCCGTGCTGTCGTTCCGCACGCCCGACGAGGCCGTCGCCAAGGCCAACAACAGCCAGTACGGCCTCTCGGCCGGCATCTGGACGGAGAAGGGCTCCCGCATCCTCGCGGTGGCGAACAAGCTCCGGGCGGGTGTCGTCTGGGCCAACACGTTCAACAAGTTCGACCCGACCTCGCCCTTCGGCGGCTACAAGGAATCGGGCTTCGGCCGCGAAGGCGGCCGTCACGGCCTGGAGGCGTACCTCGATGTCCGATAACCGTCTGAGCGTCTTCAAGACCTACAAGCTGTACGTCGGGGGCAAGTTCCCCCGCTCCGAGAGCGGCCGGGTGTACGAGGTGACCGACTCCAAGGGCAAGTGGCTGGCGAACGCCCCCCGGTCCTCCCGCAAGGACGCGCGGGACGCGGTCGTGGCCGCCCGCAAGGCGTTCGGCGGCTGGTCGGGCGCGACGGCGTACAACCGCGGCCAGGTCCTCTACCGCGTCGCGGAGATGCTGGAGGGCCGCAAGGAGCAGTTCGTACGCGAAGTGGCGGACGCGGAGGGCCTGTCGAAGTCCAAGGCGGCGGCCGTCGTGGACGCGGCGATCGACCGCTGGGTCTGGTACGCGGGGTGGACCGACAAGATCGGCCAGGTCGTGGGCGGGGCCAACCCGGTCGCGGGCCCGTTCTTCAACCTGTCCACGCCCGAGCCGACCGGAGTGGTCGCGGTCCTGGCGCCCCAGAAGTCGTCGTTCCTGGGGCTGGTCTCGGTGATCGCCCCGGTGATCGCGACCGGCAACACGGCGGTCGTCATCGCCTCGGCGGACTCCCCCCTCCCGGCCCTGTCCCTGGGCGAGGTGCTGGCCACCTCCGACCTGCCGGGCGGTGTGGTGAACATCCTGTCCGGGGGGACGGCGGAGATCGCGACACCGCTGGCGTCCCACCAGGACGTGAACGCCATCGACCTCACGGGCGCGGACACGGCGCTGGCGAAGGAGCTGGAGATCGCGGCGGCGGACAACCTGAAGCGGGTGTTCCGCGCGCAGGCCACGAACGAGGACAGCGCCTCCGACTGGTCGGCCGATCCCGGCACCCACCGCCTGACGGCCTTCCTGGAGACGAAGACGGTCTGGCACCCCACGGGTGCGCTGGGCGTCTCGGGGTCCTCGTACTGAGCCGTGCGACCGCGGCCCGCTCCCCGGGAATCCCCGAAGGAGCGGGCCGCGCCCGCGTGCGCGCGCTTCTCAGCCGTGCAGCGCTCCTGCCGCCTGCCCGGCCACCGGGAGGTCCTTCAGCGCGCCGCCGCTGGTCAACGGGTCGGTGACGGCGGCCGTGGAGAGCGGCTTGAAGTCGGCGACCTGCGTCCCCACCGCGTTGTCCAGCGGGTCCGTGCCCGTACCGGCCAGCGGGTCGAGCCGGAGATGCGTGACCGGTGCGACGCCGCTCCTGAGCGACTGCCCGACCGCCCCGGTCACCGCGTCGCCGGCCGCCTCCGAGACCCCACCGAGGCTGCTGTCGGTGCCCGCGGCCGGAGCGAGGGGCAGCGGCGCCGCCTGGGCCGCCGCACCCCCCGCGCCGATCGCGGCACCCACCGCGGTGACGGTCAGACCTGCCCGCAGCAGGGCGCGGCGCCGGGACTTGGAAAGTGCGTGACGTGCCATGGATTTCCCACCTGATCGAGAAGATCGAGTAACCATCTGGGCACGTAGAGTAGTTGAGGTGTGATGCTCGATACCAACCCGACCTCCGGGGGATCCCCTGCGCGGGTCAATGCCTCACACTCGTGTCCTGTGAATTCCCAACCTCCCCCGACCCGCGTCGTGCTGCTCGCGGGCCCTTCCGGCTCCGGCAAGTCCTCCCTGGCCGCCCGCACCGACCTGCCGGTGCTGCGTCTGGACGACTTCTACAAGGAGGGCGACGACCCCACCCTGCCGCTCGTTCCCGGCAGCACGGACATCGACTGGGACTCCGCGCAGTCCTGGGACGCCGATGCGGCGGTGGCCGCGATCACGGAGCTGTGCCGCACGGGACGCACCGACGTCCCGGTGTACGACATCGCCACGAGCTCCCGTGTCGACCGGGAGGCCTTCCACATCCAGCGCACCCCGCTGTTCGTGGCCGAGGGCATCTTCGCGGCGGACATAGTCGAACGGTGCCAGGAGCTGGGCGTCCTCGCGGACGCGCTGTGCCTGCGCGGCCGCCCCTCGACGACATTCCGCCGACGGCTGCTGCGGGATCTGCGCGAGGGGCGCAAGTCGGTGCCGTTCCTGCTGCGGCGCGGGTGGCGGCTGATGCGGGCGGAGCGGCGGATCGTGGCGCGGCAGACGGCGCTGGGCGCGTATCCGTGCGGCAAGGAGGAGGCGCTGGGTCGGCTGGCCGCCGCCGCGGCGGGCCGGTGCCGACGGGCGCCCGCGGCACGGGGGACGGTCTAGGTGTTCTGCCCATGGAGGTTGGTGACGGGGTTCACGGCTGAGTGATCTTGAAATGGGTGAGGGCCTTTCTGGTCGCGGTGCAGATGTCGCAATCCACACCGAACCCGGAAGGCCCTCATCCGTTCAAGATCCCTCAGCCGAGATCTCGCTCACCTGTCCACAACCTCCCCGGACAGAACACCTAGCTGCCATGACGACGGGGTCGGACGGGCCCCCAGCCCGTCCGACCCCGCAGCACTTCCCCCGTGCACCACCGCCTCCCCCGAAGCGGCGGCCCCCCTCGTCCCCCGTATCCCCCGTCCCCTCAGGCCACCAGCTCGCCGAAGGACTCCTCCTCGTCACGGCCGAAGCTGAGGACCTCGTCCTCGCGCAGCCGGCGGAGCGACCGCCAGATGCTGGACTTCACCGTGCCGACACTGATGTCGAGGATGGCCGCGATCTCCGGGTCGGTGCGGCCCTCGTAGTAGCGCAGGACCAGCATCGTGCGCTGGAGCTCCGGCAGCCGCGCGAGCGCCTGCCAGAGCACGGCGCGCAGTTCCGTGCCCCGCATCGCGTCCGTGTCGCCCGCCGTCTCCGGCAGCTCCTCGGTCGGGTACTCGTTGAGCTTGCGCCTGCGCCAGGCGCTGATGTGCAGATTGGTCATGGTGCGGCGCAGATAGCCGCCGACCGCCGCCTTGTCACTGATCCGGTCCCACGCACGGTAGGTCGAGAAGAGAGCGCTCTGCAGCAGATCCTCGGCCTCGAACCGGTCACCGGTCAGGTGATAGGCGGTTGCGTACAGGGAGGCGCGGCGCTCCCGGACGTAGGCCGTGAACGCCGTTTCGGCGTCCTCGACCTGTGCCGGGGCCTTCCGCTCCCCCGTGACCTCCCCGTACGCGGCTCCCCCGTTGCTCCCCCCGCCGTTTCCCCCGTTGCCCCCCACGGACGCGTCGATCACCGTCATGTACGACGTGTGCTGACGCCCGGCGCCCCGAACGCACCCCCGCCCGCCGCCGAGCTCTCGGCTCCGGTCGAGCAGGGAGGCGCCCCCCACGGCACCGGATTTCTCGGTGCTCCTGCCGACATCGTGGAGACGCGTGACAACTGCGCTTGCGGTGGTGCTGTGAGTTGCGTTCATCTCGCGCCCCCCATCGGTGGAGTCCGTCCGTTCCTTGTGCCAATGAGCTTGCCGGGGCAGTTTCATCGGGCTGTCCGCCGACTGTCACAGCCCTGTCACAGGGCCTGCCGTCGGCGCGTCGCCGGTGCGCCGGATGTATGAGTCGGCGCCAACTGTCGAACTGGGGCTCCACCATGGGTCAGAATGACCAGCGTGCCTTTCCTGTTGCTGATCGAGGACGACGACGCCATCCGCACGGCCCTCGAACTCTCGCTGTCACGCCAGGGCCACCGTGTGGCCACCGCGGCGACGGGAGAGGACGGCCTCAAACTGCTGCGTGAGCAGCGGCCGGATCTGATCGTGCTGGATGTGATGCTGCCCGGCATCGACGGTTTCGAGGTGTGCCGGCGCATCCGGCGCACCGACCAACTGCCGATCATTCTGCTGACCGCGCGCAGCGACGACATCGACGTCGTGGTGGGACTCGAGTCCGGTGCCGACGACTATGTGGTGAAGCCCGTGCAGGGCCGGGTGCTCGACGCCCGCATCCGGGCGGTGCTGCGCCGCGGTGAGCGCGAGTCCACCGACTCCGCGTCCTTCGGGAGCGTGGTGATCGACCGTTCCGCGATGACCGTGACCAAGAACGGCGAGGATCTGCAGCTCACGCCGACCGAGCTGCGACTCCTGCTGGAGCTGAGCCGCCGGCCGGGCCAGGCCCTGTCACGGCAGCAGCTGCTGCGGCTGGTCTGGGAGCACGACTACCTCGGTGACTCCCGGCTCGTGGACGCCTGTGTGCAGCGGCTGCGCGCCAAGGTGGAGGACGTGCCGTCCTCGCCGACCCTGATCCGTACCGTTCGGGGTGTGGGCTACCGGCTGGATTCGCCTCAGTGAGTGATGCCGTCGAACGGACCCTGCTCACCGGGCTTCGCTGGACCAGTCTGCGGCTGCGTCTCGTCGTCGTGTTCGCGCTGGTGGCACTGACCGCCGCCGTGTCCGCCTCGGGGATCGCGTACTGGCTGAACCGCGAGGCCGTGCTGACCCGCACCCAGGACTCCGCCCTCGGGGACTTCCGTCAGGAGATGCAGAACCGGGCGGCCTCGCTGCCGCCGCAACCCACCAAGGACGATCTGCAGAACGCCGCCGTGCAGATGGCGAGCAGCTCGCCCGGCTACAGCGTGCTGCTGGTCGACGAGCGCGACCGCGGCAAGCCGATCGTCGGCAACTCCGACCTGGACACCTTCACGCTCGACAACGTGCCGCTGTCGCTGCAGAAGGCCGTCAACAAGAAGCAGCCGATCGAGGCGGGCAACAAGTACGCGTACCACCTCTTCTGGCAGCGGACCAGCATCCGCGGCACGCCGTATCTGGTGGGCGGGACGAAGATCATCGGCGGCGGCCCGACCGGTTACATGCTGAAGTCCCTCGACCAGGAGCGTCAGGATCTGAACTCGCTCGCGTGGTCGCTGGGGATCGCCACCGGGCTCGCGCTGGTCGGCTCGGCGCTGCTCGCGCAGGCCGCCGCGACGACCGTGCTGCGCCCCGTTCAGCGGCTCGGGGACGCCGCGCGCAAGCTCGGCGAGGGCAAGCTCGACACCCGGCTCGTGGTCTCCGGCACCGATGAACTCGCCGATCTCTCCCGTACGTTCAACCGGACCGCGAGTTCGCTGGAGAAGAGGGTCGCGGACATGAGTGCGCGGGACGAGGCGAGCCGGCGGTTCGTCGCCGACATGTCGCACGAACTGCGCACCCCGCTCACCGCGCTGACCGCCGTCACCGAGGTGCTGGAGGACGAGGCGGACAGCCTCGATCCGATGATCGCGCCGGCGGTGCACCTGGTGGTGAGCGAGACCCGGCGCCTCAACGACCTGGTGGAGAACCTGATGGAGGTCACCCGCTTCGACGCAGGCACGGCCCGGCTCGTCCTCGACACGGTCGATGTCGCCGACCAGGTCACCGCCTGCATCGACGCCCGCGCCTGGCTGGACGCGGTGGATCTGGACGCCGAGCGCGGCATGCTGGTCCGCCTCGACCCCCGGCGGCTCGATGTGATCCTGGCGAATCTGATCGGCAACGCCCTCAAGCACGGCGGTTCGCCGGTGCGGGTCGCGGTGCGGACCGAGGGCGACGAACTCGTCATCGAGGTCCGCGACCACGGCCCCGGCATCCCCGAGGACGTCCTGCCGCACGTCTTCGACCGGTTCTACAAGGCCAGCGCCTCCCGGCCGCGCTCCGAGGGCAGTGGCCTCGGTCTGTCGATCGCCATGGAGAACGCGCACATCCACGGCGGCGACATCACGGCCGCGAACTCACCGGACGGCGACGGCGCGGTGTTCGTCCTGCGGCTGCCGCGCGACGCCGAGCCGCTCACCCGTTCCGACGGGGACCGCGACCCGGGCAACCAGGACGAAGAGGGCGAGGCGACATGACGGGCGGCAACCGCCGGGCGGCCCGGTCGGCCGTGGCGCTGGCCGGTGCCGTGACCGCCGCCGTGCTGGCCACGGGCTGCGGGATCAGGACCACCTCCGTGCCGGTGGACGCCGGGGCGGCGCCGTCCCGGGTGCCGTGCTCGATGTCCGCGCAGGACGTCACCACCCAGGCCCTCCAGGGCATCCCCGTACAGATCTATCTGGTCTGCTCCTCGCAGCTCGTCACGGTGGACCGCACGGTGCGGGTCGGGGACGCGAAGTCGGACCGGATCCGGCTGGCGCAGACGCTCCTGGAGGAACTGGAGCGGAAGCTGTCCGCCGACGAGCGGCGGGCCGGGTTCACCACGGCCGTGCCGGCCGGGCTGCGGATCGGCCCGGCCCGCAGCGGCGACCGGCAGGGCACGCTGCGGCTCAGCGAGCAGCCGGAGGATCTGCCGGCCGAGGCGCTGGCCCAGATCGTGTGCACGTACGCGGAGAGCAAGACGCTCGCCCCGCAGGGCACGGTGGTGCTGGCCGGGCCCGGCACATACGCGCCGCGCGGGTATGTGTGCACCGCGGAGACGAAGGCGCGGCCGAAGGCCGTGCCGACGCCGGCGGCGCAGCCGAAGGCCTGAGAGCGCGGGAATGCCGGGGCGCGGGAGACGTCCGGGGGCCGGTTCGCCGTTCCCGCGCGCCGGGTGGACCGGGCCCGGCCCGAGCCGGTCGGGGCGCCGAACGGGCCGGGCGACGGGTTCGTCGGGCTCGGCGGAACCGATCCTGCCGCCCGGCGCGTCTTGGGGGGCGTGCGTCAAGGTTCGGGCAGTCGAGCTGCCACCCACTTCCGCGCGGCCGGGATCTCTCTCCTCCTCGCGCATCTGCTGCTTGTCGGCTGGCTGACGCTGCGCCCCCTCGACGTGCCGTGGACGACGGCCTCGAACCTCCACCCGCTCGCCGGCATCAGAGCGGACCTGTCGCTCGGCCCGGCCGAGGCCACCCGCCGGATCGGCGCGGGACTGCTGCTGCTGGCCCCGCTCGGCGTACTGCTGCCGATGGCCGGAGGGCGGCTGTTCGTCTCCCCGTGGGCCTCGATGGCCCGTACCGTCGCGGCCGGGGCGATGATCTCGCTCGCCATCGAACTGCTGCAGACCGGAGTGCCGGGGCAGGTCGTCGACGTCGACTCGCTGTTGCTGAACACGATCGGTGTGGCGCTCGCCCATCTGCTGGTCGTACCCGTGTGCCGGGCGCGGCTGCGCCGCAGGAAGCAGCGGCGGATCAGGGTGATGCCCCGCCCCAGGGACGAGCCGGCTCAGGGGCCGACCCCGACGATTCCCAGGGTCGGCATCGCACCGTAGAGCGATGCTTTGCCCCTGTTCGCCGGGCGACCATGGATGCATCGGGAGCACGACGGAGCTGCTCCCTCAGCAACGGTTCACGAAGGAGCCCGCCATGGCCGCACTCGCCCGCCCCCTCGAAGGACGCATGATCGGTGGAGTGTGCGCGGCGCTGGCACGGCGCTTCGGCACCTCCGCGGGAACCATGCGCGTCATCTTCCTGCTCTCCTGCCTGCTGCCGGGGCCGCAGTTCCTGCTCTACCTGGCGCTGTGGGTGCTCCTCCCCGCCGAGACGACCTCGTCCACCGCCTGGTGAGGCGTCGCATCACATGCCTGTGGGGCGGACACCCGGTTCGGGTGTCCGCCCCACAGGCATGTGTACGGGGATCAGCCGCCGAGCGGGAGGCCGTTGGTCGACAGACCGCCGGTCTTCAGGCCACCCGCGGGCAGACCGCCGAGCAGGCCCTTGACCGGCGCGGTGGCGCCGCCGACGAGCTTCTGCTGGCCGGTGCCGAGAAGCTTGGTGGTCGCGTCCTGGGCCGGCAGGGTCCGGGTGGCGGTCTCCAGCGCCGAGCCGGCGGCCGGCAGGGTGGTGGCCGCGGCGTCGGTCGGCAACACGGCGGCGGAGGCGGTGCCCGCGGCGGCAGCGGCGAAAGCGGCACCGAGCGCGGCGACGCCGAGAGTCCTGACGGCAGACTGCTTCATGTGAAATTCATCCTTGGGGAGGGGGAAGTGAGCGGCTCCGAAACGTAGTCAGCCCACTACCCGTCCCGCAAACACGCCCCACCCGGGCAACGGCAGGGAATTCGCCCTCCCGGCCGTTCTCCCCGAAAGTGTGAATCAGTCCCCGGAAGTCGAAGAGACGCTGGTCGTGGCGGTCTGCTCGAAGAGCCACTCGGACTTCAGCTCCGCATATCCGGGCTTGATCACATCATTGATCATCGCGAGACGTTCATCGAAAGGGATGAACGCGGATTTCATCGCATTGACGGTGAACCACTGCATGTCGTCGAGCGTGTATCCGAAAGTCTCGGTCAGCTTCTCGAATTCACGGCTCATGGTCGTACCGCTCATCAGCCGGTTGTCCGTGTTCACGGTGACCCGGAAATACAGCTTCCGCAGCAGCCCGATGGGGTGCTCGGCGTAGGAGGCGGCGGCGCCGGTCTGGAGGTTGGAGGTGGGGCACAGCTCCAGCGGGATGCGCTTGTCCCGTACGTAGGAGGCGAGTCGGCCGAGCTTCACACCGCCGTCCTCGGTGACCTCGATGTCGTCGATGATGCGGACGCCGTGGCCGAGCCGGTCGGCGCCGCACCACTGGAGGGCCTGCCAGATCGACGGCAGGCCGAAGGCCTCGCCCGCGTGGATGGTGAAGTGGTTGTTCTCGCGCTTGAGGTACTCGAACGCGTCGAGGTGCCGGGTGGGCGGGAAGCCCGCCTCCGCGCCCGCGATGTCGAAGCCGACGACGCCCTGGTCGCGGTAGCGGTTGGCGAGTTCGGCGATCTCCAGGGAGCGGGCCGCGTGCCGCATCGCGGTGAGGAGGGCGCCCATGCGGATGCGGTGCCCGTCCCGGCGGGCCCGCCGCTCGCCCTCGCGGAAGCCCTCGTTGACCGCTTCGACGACCTCTTCGAGGGTCAGCCCGGCTTCCAGGTGCTGCTCGGGGGCGTACCGCACCTCGGCGTAGACGACACCGTCCGCGGCCAGGTCCTCGGCGCACTCGGCGGCCACCCGGAACAGCGCCTCACGGGTCTGCATGACGGCGCAGGTGTGGGCGAACGTCTCCAGATAGCGCTCCAGCGACCCGGAGTCGGCCGCCTCGCGGAACCAGATGCCGAGCTTGTCGGGCTCGGTCTCGGGGAGTCCGTCGTATCCGCTCGCGAGGGCGAGGTCGACGATCGTTCCCGGGCGCAGGCCGCCGTCGAGGTGGTCGTGGAGAAGGACCTTGGGGGCACGTCGGATCTGATCCTGGCCGGGCACATGGAGGGTCGGGCTCATCATTTGGGCACTCTAGCGCCTACGCGCGTAGATTGTCGCTTGCCGATACGTAACAGTGACCGCGAATACGGGTGGAGTACACCTGTCCTTCTGACACTGTTCTGTCATGGCACAGCGCGCACTCCCCCTGCCTGCTGCGAGGCTGGGACGGGCCGTCAGGACGGCCGGAGCACCATCTGCGGTCAGCGGCGTGGTTCTGCTGCTCCCGGACGGCGAGGCCGACTCGCACCGCCGCCCCTCCCCCCTTTCGTACGCCCTCCAGCTGCCGCTGGCCCGGACCCTGGCCCGCGCGGGCCAGGAGGACGGGCTCGCCGCGCATGTCGTGCGCTACAGCTGCCGGGGCTGGAACACGACCGACGCGCAGCTCGCGGCGGACGCCCGTTGGGCGGTGGACGAGGTCGTACGGCGCTACGGCGACGTCCCCGTCTGCCTCGTCGGCCACGGCATGGGCGGCCGGGCCGCGCTCCGGGCGGGCGGCCACGCGGCGGTCGGCTCCGTCCTGGCGATGGCTCCGTGGCTGCCCGAGGACGCACGGGACGAGCCGGAGCCGGTGAAGCATCTGGTGGGCCGGCACGTCCTGCTCGTCCACGGCACGAACGATGCCCGCACCGATCCCGAGCTCTCCTTCCGGCTGGCCGAACGGGCCAAGAAGGCCAACCGTGACACCTGCCGTTTCGAGGTCCACTCGGACGGCCACGGTCTGCGCCAGCACCGGGCCGAAGTGGCGGCCCTGGTCACGGACTTCGTCCGCGGCTCGCTCTTCGGCCGGGCATACGCCCGCCCGGTGGCGGACGCCCTGGCGGCGCCGCCACCGCTGGGGCTGCGGATGCCGCTGGCCGCGGGGTTCGGCAGGTCGTTGCGGGACTGAGGCGACCAACTGGCGGGGGCCGAGCGGCACAGGGTGTGGCCGCACCCGGTCGGCCGCGCAACCGGCTTCACGGCGAACGGAGTTGAGTACGGGCACTCATGCCTCTCACGACCACGGCTCATAGGTTGATCACACGATGAGCAGCCATGAACAGCGACGACACGAGGGGGGCTCATGAGTACCGGGATCCACAGCGCGAGTACCGCCTTCGGGAGGCGGCCGACGGTCCGCCCGGTGACGGCGGCCAAAGGTGCGGTGCACACGGCGCCAGAGGGCGGGACGGCGAAGGTGAGGCGCTCGTGACCGCGGTGAGGGTACGCGTGCTGGAGGGGCCGCCACTGGTGGAGTGGCTGTGCGCCGAAACGGCCCTCACCTGGGTCTGCGTCACCGTCGTGGGTGTCCTCGGCCCTTGGGGGGACCATCCGACGAGGTGGTTCCTCCCCACCTGCCTGCTGCTGCCGGTCGTGCTGCACTACGCGCTGCGGGGCCGGTTCGCCGTACGACTGGACGATGCCGGGATCACGGTCGTCCGGCCCTGGAGCCGTCGGCGCGTGCCCTGGGCGGAGGTGGGCGGGATCCGGTTCACTCCGCTCCCGGTCGGGGAGGACGACATCGCCTGGTGGGCCGTGACGACGACCGTGGGGGCCGCACGCACACTGCCCCTGGCCACCGTCCGCGACACCGACGAACCGGCGTTCGACGCCCTGCGCCGGCACGGGCTGCTGTTCCGGCCGTTCGCCGACCGCGGCCTCGGTGTGCTCGGCACGCCGGAGGACTCGCGCGCACACGCGTACTTCGAGCGGGCCGTACGCGCGGCCGGGGGCCGGTCATCGGGTGGACGGTGAGCCGGGACCCTCTCCGGCGCCGTCCCGGCCCGGTCAGTCCGGCAGCAGATGCCCCCGCCTCGACAGCAGGAAGCGTTTGAAGGCGGCCACCGGCGGGGTGTCCGGGTGGCCGTCCAGCCAGGCGACGCCGATCTCGCGGGCCGCCCTCGGGGCCGTCACGGTGAGCTCGACGACGCCGGGGCGGGCCACCGCGGGCGGCGGCAGCAGGGCCACACCGAGACCCGCCGCGACCAGGCCGCGCAGGGTCTCCGCCTCCTCGCCCTCGAAGGCGACGCGTGGTGTGAACCCCGCCTCCGCGCACAGGTCGTCGGTGATCCGCCGCAGGCCGTAACCCGGTTCGAGGGTGACGAACTTCTCGTCGGCGGCCTCCGCCAGGCGGATGCGACGACGCGAGGCGAGCCGGTGGTCCTCGGGGACGACAAGACGCAGCCGCTGTTCGTCGAGGCGGCGAGCGACCAGATCCGGGGCGTCCGGGACGGGTGAGGTGAGGCAGAGGTCGAGGCCGCCCGCCCGGAGGCGTTCGATCATCGCCTCGCCGTAGTTCTGCACGAGCTGGAAGCGGACCCGGGGGTGGTCGGCGCGGAAGGCGCGGAGCAGGGCGGGCACGGTCTCGGAGCCCATGGTGTGCAGAAAGCCGAAGGCGACCTTGCCGGTGGCCGGGTCGGCGTCGGCCCGTACCGAGTCGGCGGCCTTCTCGACCTCGGCGAGGGCCCGCTCGGCGGAGCCCAGGAAGGTGCGGCCCGCGGGGGTCAGGGAGACGGTGCGGCCCTTGCGGGCGAACAGGGCGACCCCCAGGTCCTGTTCGAGCCTGACCATCGACCGTGAGAGCGTCGACTGCGGGACGCCGAGCTCGTGCGCTGCGCGGGTGACGTGCTCGTGCCGGGCGACCGCCTCGAAGTGGGCCAGCCTCGGCGCGAGGACCGCGCGAATGTCTTCTTCGTAACTGCTCGGTGACAGCCGTGGCCGTGAGCTGCGTTCATGCACCATGGGATTGATTATCGCCAATTCGTGCATTGGACGCATGAAACCGGGGAGCCTACTTTCGAACCATGCCTCCTGCCAGTACCGGGGCGTCCACCCTCACGGTGGCCGCCTCGCCCCAGCCGTCCCCCGTCGCCGCTGCCGCCACCACCGGCCCCGCCGGACCGGACCGTCTCGAACCCGGCCGCCCCGGTTACCGCCGGATGAGCTTCGCGCTCTTCGCCGCCGGTGTCGCGACCTTCGCACTCCTCTACTCCACCCAGGCCCTGCTGCCCGCCGTCTCCGCGTCCCTCGGCGCCACGGCCGGACAGGCCAGCTGGACGGTCTCCGCCGCGACGGGCGCCCTGGCGCTGTGCGTGCTGCCGATGAGCGCGCTCTCCGAGCGCTTCGGGCGACGGCAGATGATGACCGCCTCCCTGACGGTCGCCGTGCTGGTCGGGCTGCTCGTGCCCTTCGCTCCCTCGCTGGGCTGGCTGATCGCGCTGCGCGCCGTCCAGGGCGCGGCACTGGCCGGGCTGCCCGCCTCCGCGATGGCCTACCTGGCGGAGGAGGTACGGCCGAAGGCGCTGGTCGCCGCGATCGGACTGTTCGTGGCGGGGAACAGCATCGGCGGGATGAGCGGCCGGATCCTGACCGGCTGGATCGCCCAGCTGTGGGGCTGGCGGGCGGCGCTCGGAGCGGTCGGGCTGCTGGCCGTGGCCTGCGCGGTGGTCTTCCACTTCATGATCCCCGCGGCCCGGCACTTCACCCCGGGCTCGCTGAACCCGAAGGCCCTGGCGAAGACGGTGGGCGGGCATCTCGCCGACCCCCTGCTGCGCCGGCTGTACGCGATCGGCGCGCTGTTCATGACGGTGTTCGGCGCGGTCTACACGGTGATCGGCTACCGACTGGTGGAGGCGCCGTTCAACCTCCCGCAGGGGATCGTCGGCTCGATCTTCCTGGTCTATCTCGTCGGTACGGTCTCCTCCGCGGCGGCGGGCAAGCTGGTCGCCCGGCTCGGCCGCCGGGGCGCGCTGTACCTCGCCGTCTCCACCACGGCCGCCGGTCTGGTGCTCTCGCTCGCCGACCGGCTGGCCGCCGTACTCCTCGGCCTGGTCCTGATCACCGCGGGCTTCTTCGCCGGACACGCGGTCGCCTCCTCGTCCGTGAGCCGTACGGCGACGAAGGGCCGGGCACAGGCGTCGGCGCTCTACCAGTCCGCGTACTACCTGGGCTCCAGCGCGGGCGGCACGCTCGGCGCGGTCGCCTTCCACGCCGGGGGCTGGGCCGGGACCGTGTCGTTGGGGCTCCTCGCCGTCCTCGGCGTCGTCTCGATCACGCTGTACGGCTCACGGGCCGCGCGCGCCGAGCGCCGCCGGCTCCTGCCGGTGGCGTCCGTACAGAACTGAGACATACGAGGCACAACCATCCACTCCCCGACGCGCGTCTAGTGCTGTGGCCGGAAAGGTTTACCAGGAGGCTCGCGGCGTCCGGTGCGGTGCGTCGCAAGGCGGAGGATCGCCCTCGTGCCGGCCGCACTCGGGTGATGCGACAACGCGGCGAGGTGCCGTGCCGGGCGTCGCGAGCCGGTGAACCTTTCCGGCCACAGCACTAGCAGGCGGAATCACCTCACGGCGCGCGAAGGGAAGTTGGCGTACATGAGAGTCGCAGGAATATTTCGGGGGGTCCGGGCGCGGCGTGCGGTCGCGCTGTCCGTCGCCGGTCTGACGGCGGCGCCCGCCCTCGTCCTGGGCACCGGCGGATCCGCGCAGGCGGCGTCCTGCACGACGTCCACCGGGCCGTACCAGAAGCAGGTCGAGAAGTATCTGCACCGACCGGTCGACGGCAAGCAGTCGGCCGCCGACTGCAAAGCGATCCAGTCGTTCCAGCGCACCTACGGGGTCACTCCCACGATCGGCTACGCGGGACCGGTCACCTGGCGCACGATGAAGACGCTCACGGCCCAGAAGGAAGCCGGCAAGACCCCGAACAAGGCCAAGAAGTGCCCCACGAACAAGGGGCGGATAGCGTGCGTGGACCTGACCCGGCAGCTGAGCTGGATCCAGGACGGCAGCAAGCTGAAGTTCGGTCCCGTGCCGGTACGGACCGGGCGGAACGGGTACGAGACGCGCACCGGGTCGAAGAAGATCTACCTGCGGCACATCAACCACGTCTCGTCGATCTACCACGTGTCGATGCCGTACTCCCAGTTCTTCGACGGCGGGCAGGCGTTCCACTCGGTGGGCGTCAGCATGTGGAACCCGCCGGGGTCGCACGGTTGCGTCAACATGCGGGACGCCGACGCGAAGTCCTACTGGAAACTGCTGAAGAACGGCGACGACGTGTACGTGTACGGGCGCAAGCCCGGAACGTGACCTGATCGTGGGCCGCTTCGCTGCTTCCCGCCGTCGTTGTCAGTGGCCTGCGGTAGCTTCCACAGTGCTGAAGTGAGTGGCGTCACAGCACAACAGGGGTGGAGCGATGAGTGATCTGGCAGCGGCGGACATCGACAGCCGTCTGGAGGGACACCGGGTCGAGCTGACCGGTTACTGCTACCGGATGCTCGGCTCGGCCTTCGAGGCCGAGGACGCGGTGCAGGACACGCTGGTGCGTGCCTGGCGCAACTTCGACAGGTTCGAGGGGCGTTCCTCGCTGCGGTCCTGGTTGTACCGCATCGCCACCAACGTCTGCCTGGACATGCTGAACGCGGGCAAGAAGCGGGCCCGTCCGGTCGATCTGACGGGCCCGACGCCGCTCGCCCGAGCAGCGCTCAACCCGCTGCCGGAGAACACCTGGCTGGAGCCGATGCCGGACGGGCGGATCCTGCCCACGACGGCCGACCCGGCGGAGACCGCCGTGGCCCGGGAGTCGGTGCGGCTCGCGTTCGTGGCCGCGTTGCAGCATCTGCCCCCCAAGCAGCGGGTGGTGCTGATCCTGCGCGAGGTGCTCGCCTGGAAGGCGAGCGAGGTCGCCGAGCTGCTCGACACCTCGGTCGCCTCGGTCAACAGCGCCCTCCAGCGGGCGCGCGCGACCCTCTCGGAACGCGAGGGCCTGGTCCCCGACAGCGCGGATCCGCTCGACGAGGAGCAGCGCAGGCTCCTCGAGCGCTACGTCGCGGCCTTCGAGGGGTACGACATGGCGGCGCTGACCGCGCTGCTCCACGAGGACGCCGTGATGACCATGCCGCCGTTCGACCTCTGGCTCCAGGGGCACGACGACATCACCGGCTTCATGGTCTCCCACGGTGCCGGCTGCGCGGGCTCGCGGCTGGTGGCGACGGAGGCGAACGGCGCCCCGGCGTTCGCGCACTACAAGCCGAATCCGGACGGACCGGGGTTCGTGCCGTGGGCGGTGCAGGTCATCGACATTTCGGACGGCGTCATCACCGGGATGCACTGCTTCCTGGACACACCGCGCTGGTTCCCGCTGTTCGGTCTGCCGGATCACCTCGACGCGGACGCCGCGTGAGGCCCGGCATACGAGACGGGCGGACGTAGAGAGGGCGGGCCGGTTCGGCGGGCCGGCGAACGGGCCGGCCCGCCCCGGGCCGCGTGCCCGCTCAGGCTCCGCCGTCTCCGGCCTCGTACCGCACGTCCACCACATCGGCCAGCCCCACCAGGTCGAGCAGGCACCGCAGTTCCGGCGGTGCGTTGCGCAGCCGGAGCCGTCTGCCGCCCGCCCGGCGTGCGACGAGCCCCAGCCGCGCGATCGCCTCGACCAGGGCCAGATCCGGCTGCACGACTGCGCCGACATCGCAGTCCACCTCGGCGTCCGGGTCGTGGACGGCGCGCTCGGCGCCGTCCAGCAGCGACTCCAGCTCGGCGCAGAGTCCCGGCACGGAGTCCCGTCCGACGCGGCCGGTGACGACAAGAACGATCGGGCTCATGGCTTCCACATCAGGGTGACCGGTCCGGCGGCCGAAACTCATCGCTGCCCCGCTCCGTACTTTCCCGCCGTCCCGGACCGGCCCATGTCCCCGAATCCGCTCATCGGCTGCTCCCCCGTGCCCGGCACACACCCCTCGGTCGCCCTCGCCCCGCCGTCCGGTTCGCCCGCGCACCGATGAACTTCCGTCAACTCCGCTTGCCTGTGCGGTTTCTGTGAACCTTTTCGATCAATTCTCCCTCTAGGTAGGTGAACCGGCCGACACCGGCTTCTCAGCGGTGCCGACTGACCAGTGGCCCCTCATCGGGCCGCCTGATTCTCCAGGGGGAGAGTTGCGCAAACACGTGAGAAACGCGTGTGTTTCGACCATCGCCACGGCGGCCGCCGTGGCGCTCGCAGCCGGGATGACCACGCCGGCCGTGGCACAGCCCGATGCCGCGCGGTCCACGGGCGCCAAGTCCGTGGCCCGGCACCAGCTGACGCTGATCACCGGCGACCGCGTCTCGGTGGACGCCAAGGGCCGGGTCGTGGGCTTCCGGCCCGCCAAGGGGCGTGAACACATACCCGTGCAGCGTCAGATACGTGACGGGCACACCCTGCTGGTCCCGGCCGACGCACACCGGCTGATCAGCTCCGGCAAGCTGGACCGACGGCTGTTCGACGTCACCGAGCTGAACCGCGCGGAGAACCGCCGGGCGCAGAAGGCGGGCCTGAAGCTGATCGTCGCCTACCGGGGCGACCGGGCCGCGACGGCAAAGGCGGAGGTCCGTGACGCGGGCGCCACCCGGGTCGACCGGGCCCTGAAGACCCTGAACGCCGAGTCGGTGACCACCCCGACCCGCGACGCGAAGGACATCTGGCAGGCACTCACCAGCAAGCCCTCGAACGGCGCCCAGCGCACCACGGCCGCCGGTGTCGACCGGGTCTGGCTGAACGGCGTGCGCAAGGCGAGCCTCGACAAGAGCGTGCCGCAGATCGGCGCACCGACCGCCTGGAAGGCCGGATACACCGGGAAGGGCGTCAAGATCGCCGTCCTGGACACCGGGGTGGACGCCACCCACCCGGACCTCAAGGGCCAGGTCCTGGAGACGAAGAACTTCACCCCCTCGCCCGACACCAAGGACCGGGTCGGACACGGCACGCACGTCTCCTCGATCGCGGCCGGCACGGGCGCCAAGTCGGGCGGCAAGTTCAAGGGCGTGGCCCCGGACGCCAAGCTCATCGAGGGCAAGGTGCTCGACGACGACGGCTTCGGCGACGACGCCGGCATCCTGGCCGGGATGGAGTGGGCGGTCGCACAGGGCGCCGACATCATCAACCTGAGCCTCGGCGGCGTCGACACCCCCGAGATCGACCCGCTCGAAGCGGCGGTCAACAAACTGTCGGCCGACAAGGGCGTGCTGTTCGCCATCGCGGCGGGCAATGAGGGCGACGGCGCCGGTACGGTCGGCTCCCCGGGCAGCGCGGACGCCGCCCTGACCGTCGGCGCGGTCGACGACAACGACGAGCTGGCCGACTTCTCCAGCCGTGGCCCGCGCATCGGCGACGGTGCGATCAAGCCGGATGTCACCGCCCCCGGCGTCGACATCACGGCCGCGGCCGCACCCGGCTCCGCCATCGACCAAGAGGTCGGGCAGAACCCGCCGGGCTACCTGACCATCTCCGGTACGTCGATGGCCACCCCGCACGTCGCGGGCGCCGCGGCGCTCCTCAAGCAGCAGCACCCGGACTGGAAGTACGCCGAGCTCAAGGGCGCGCTCACGGCCTCGACGAAGCCGGGCGCGTACACCCCGTTCGAGCAGGGCTCGGGACGGATCGCCGTCGACCGGGCGATCGCGCAGACCGTCGTCGCGGACCCGGTCTCGGTGAGCTTCGGCGTGCAACAGTGGCCGCACACCGACGACACCCCGGTCACCAAGAACGTGACGTACCGCAACCTCGGTACGACGGACGTCACCCTCGACGTCGCGGTCACGGCCACCGGACCGAAGGGCAAGCCCGCCCCGGCCGGCTTCTTCACCCTCGGCGCCGACAAGGTGACCGTCCCCGCGGGCGGCACCGCCGACGTACCGCTGACCGTGAACACCAAGCTCGGCGGCACGGCCGACGGCACCTACTCCGCGTACGTCGTCGGGACCGGTGACGGCCAGACCGTGCGCACCGCGGCCGCGGTCGAGCGCGAGATCGAGTCGTACGACCTCACGGTCAAGTTCATCGGACGTGACGGCAAGCCCGCCAAGTACTACGAGTCCGATCTCTTCGGCATGTCCGGCTCGGCACGCGATGTGTGGGTGTCCCCGACGGGCGAGGGCGGCACGGCGAAGGTCCGCGTCGCCAAGGGCGGTTACGTGATGAACTCCGCCGTCTACGTCGACCCGGAGAACAGCGCCAAGGGCGTCGACTGGTTCGCCCAGCCGATCCTGAACCTCACCAAGAACACCAGCGTGACGCTCGACGCGCGCAAGACGAAGCCGGTGAGCTTCACCCTGCCCACCACGGGCACGAAGGCCCAGCTGGCGGCGCCCGACCTCCAGTTCGTCACCAAGGACAGCGGCTACGGCTACGGCTGGCTCCTCGACTCGTACCAGGGGTTCCGCACCGCGCACGTCGGCCCGAAGGTGACCGACGGCTCGCTCTCCCAGCACTGGCTCGGCAGCTGGACCAAGGGTGCCTCGACCCGGTACGACATCGCGGTCGGCGGCCCGGTGACCCAGGCGGCGACCGGATACAGCCGGAAGTTCACCACCGCTCAGATGGCCAAGGTCCAGACCTCTCTCGGCTCGCCCGCCAAGGGCAAGACCGGTGGGATCGCGGCCTGGGGCTCGCTCCCCGGTTCGTCCTCCGGCTGGACGGCCTGGTCCAGCCAGAAGCTCCCCGGTACCAACACCGCCTATGTCTCCACCGCCGACAAGGTGCGGTGGAACTTCGACTTCAGCCAGGAAGGCGGACTGGACGAGGACGGCTACCCGGTGACCGAGGCGATGTACTCCCTCGGTGACCCGCAGACCCTCAAGGCGGGCAAGACCTACAGCAAGAAGGTCAACACCGCGGTGTTCGGCCCGGCGCTCGGCGCCGGATACGGGATCTTCCGCGACGGCAACGACATCGTCGGCGCGCTGCCCCTGACGGCCGACGGCAGCGGCAACATGGGCTCCTCCACGTACAGTTCGGTCAAGACCGTCCTGTACCGCAACGGCACCAGGATCGCCCAGAACGCGGACCCGCTGGAAGGCTACACCCCCATCACCGTGCCGTCCGCGGCCGCGGACTACCGGCTGACGACCTCGGTCCGGCGCAGCACCAAGGTCTCGGCCGTCTCCACCCGGATCGACGCGAGCTGGACCTTCCGGTCCAAGAAGAGCGCCGACTCGACCCAGCTGCCGATCTCCACGGTCCGCTTCACGCCCAATGTGACGCTGGACGGCAAGGTCACCGCGGGCAGGACCGCCTCCGTGCCGGTGAAGGTGCAGGGCGCCGCAGCCGGCAAGAACCTGAAGTCGCTGACGGTGTACGTCAGTTACGACGCCGGCAAGACCTGGAAGAAGGCCACGGTCAAGGCGGGCAAGATCTCCGTGAAGAACCCGGCCAAGGGGAAGTCCATCTCCTACAAGGCCAATGTCACGGACAAGAACGGCAACAAGTCCTCCGTGTCGGTCTACCACGCGTACTTCGGCAAGTGAACGGCCTGCCGGTGAGCCGGTAGGCGCACCGACAGCATGAGAGCGGCCCGTCGGGGCGGATTCCTCCGCCCCGACGGGCCGCTCGCGCACGCGCGGGACCGGCGCGGAGCCGCTTCTCAGCTGACCGGAAAGACCTCGGTGTCCAGCACCAGCGCGAACGGCTCGGGAAGCGTCAGCTTCTGCCCGTACTCGACCGCGTCCAGGACCCGGTACGTGCCCTCGGCGGGTTCCCCGTACAGGGTGGCGGTGGGGCGGCCGGAGTGCCAGGGGTCCAGGAGCAGGAAGAGCTCGACTCCGGCCTTCGCGTATCCGTGTGCCTTGCCGATGCGGTCGTGGTTGGCGTTGGCCTGCGAGGTGATCTCGACGACGAGCCGGGCCTCTTCCGCCGGTACACGGTTGCCCGGCCCGGTCGCCACGGCACGCGGCACCACGACGAGATCGGGGATGTAGAGCCCGGCCCGGCCCGGCACGGCGACGCCGAGGGTCTGATAGATCCCCCAGTCCTCCGGGATCACGGAGTAGAGCCTGCGCTGCAGCAGCTCCGCGGTGGTGTTGTGGTCCTTGGACGGCGGTGGCGACACGGTGACGATCCCCTCGATGATCTCCACCTTGCAGCCCTCGGGTGCGTCCGTCTCCTCCCAGATCCGGACGAGGTCGTCCCAGTCCTGGCCGTGGCCCGGCGCGGGGTCGACGGTGAGTGCGCCCATGGCGGTCTCCTCTATCGGTGCGTCACCGAGTCCAGCATGCCGAACGGGACCGGCGGCAGTCCACCGGTCCCGTTCACCCGTACGAGTAAGAGCGCCGGGCGCTCCGAGCCGCAGGTCAGGCGATACGTTCCCGCACCACGGGGGTGGCCGTGAACTCCGTGCCCTCCGGAGCGATGTCGTACGAGGAGGGCAGTGCCTTCAGCGCGTAGTCGAACTTCTCCGGGGTGTCGGTGTGCAGCGTCAGCAGCGGCTGTCCGGCCGTGACCGTGTCGCCGGGCTTGGCATGCAGCTCGACGCCCGCGCCCGCCTGCACCGGGTCCTCCTTGCGGGCCCGGCCCGCGCCGAGACGCCAGGCCGCGACGCCGATGTCGTACGCGTCCAGGCGGGTCAGCACACCGGTGGACGGGGCCGTCACGACGTGCTGCTCACGGGCGACCGGGAGCGCGGCGTCCGGGTCGCCGCCCTGGGCGGAGATCATCCGGCGCCAGACGTCCATCGCGGAGCCGTCGGCGAGGGCCTTCTCCGGGTCGGCGTCCTTGAGCCCGGCCGCGTCCAGCATCTCGCGGGCGAGGGCCAGGGTGAGGTCGACGACGTCCCTGGGACCGCCGCCGGCCAGCACCTCGACCGACTCGCGCACCTCCAGGGCGTTTCCCGCGGTCAGGCCGAGCGGGGTGGCCATGTCGGTGAGCAGCGCGACCGTCCGCACTCCGCTGTCGGTGCCCAGCGCGACCATGGTCGAGGCCAGTTCGCGGGCGTCGTCCATGGTCTTCATGAAGGCGCCCGAGCCGACCTTGACGTCCAGGACGAGCGCGCCGGTGCCCTCGGCGATCTTCTTGGACATGATCGAGCTGGCGATCAGCGGGATGGCCTCGACGGTGCCGGTGACATCGCGGAGCGCGTACAGCTTCTTGTCGGCGGGGGCGAGCCCGTCACCGGCGGCGCAGATCACGGCGCCGGTGGTGTCCAGGACGCTCAGCATCTCCTCGTTGGTGAGGTGGGCGCGCCAGCCGGGGATGGACTCCAGCTTGTCGAGCGTGCCGCCGGTGTGGCCGAGTCCGCGTCCGCTGAGCTGCGGCACGGCGGCGCCGCACGCGGCGACCAGCGGGGCGAGCGGCAGGGTGATCTTGTCGCCGACGCCGCCGGTGGAGTGCTTGTCGGTGGTGGGCCGGGAGAGCGACGCGAAGTCCATGCGCTCGCCGGAGGCGATCATCGCGGCGGTCCAGCGGGCGATCTCGGTGCGGTTCATGCCGTTCAGCAGGATCGCCATGGCCAGCGCGGACATCTGCTCATCGGCGACCTCACCGCGGGTGTACGCGTCGATGACCCAGTCGATCTGCTCGGGGGTCAGCTCGCCTCGGTCCCGCTTGGTGCGGATGACGGAGATGGCGTCCATGTCCTGGGAGTCCTTCCGGCCGGTACGTACGCAAGAGTCCTGGATGACTCTACGCGCATAGAGGGTGGAGAGAGGGGTGGCCCTCCCGACGGGCGGGAGGGCCACGGTGGTTCGGCTGCGGATGCCCGCCGGTCCGGTCGGCCCGGACGCTCAAGACGGGCCGGCCGGGCCGACCGGACCGGCTACTTCAGATGGCCCGGCCCGAACGCCTGCGGCAGCATCTCGTCGAGCGTGCGCAGTCCGTCCGGCGTCTCCAGGATCAGCTCCGGCCCGCCGAACTCGTACAGCAGCTGCCTGCACCTGCCGCACGGCACGAGGATCTCGCCCGCCCCGTCCACGCAGGTGAAGTGGGTCAGCCGCCCGCCGCCCGTGGCGTGCAGCTGGGAGACCAGACCGCACTCGGCGCACAGCCCGATGCCGTACGAGGCGTTCTCGACGTTGCAGCCGGACACCGTACGCCCGTCGTCGACGCGCGCCGCCGCACCGACCGGGTAGTGCGAGTAGGGGACGTACGCACGCGTCATGACCGACCGCGCGGCGCTCCGCAGCGCCGCCCAGTCGACCTCCGCGCCGGCCGTCACTTGCCCTGGCCCTTCCGGTAGCGCATGCCGTCCGCCTTCGGCATCCGCAGCCGCTGCGCGGAGAGCGAGAGGACGAGCAGCGTGACGATGTACGGGGTCGCGCTCACGAACTCGGTGGGCACCGTGTCCGTACCGAGGTACCAGACCAGCACCGCGGCGGCGACGACCGCGCTGACCACGCCCTGGACGAAGCTCTTGCGGTAGAGCTTCCAGGCCGCGAGCACGGCCAGCATGACCACGAGCAGCAGGAGCAGCGCGTGGACGGACTCGCCGCCGTTGCGCAGCTGGAGCGCGTCGGCGAAGCCGAACAGCCCGGCGCCCATGGCCAGTCCGCCGGGCCGCCAGTTGCCGAAGATCATCGCGGCGAGACCGATGTATCCGCGCCCGCCGGTCTGGCCCTCGTTGTAGATGTGCGAGGTGACGAGCGAGAGGAAGGCACCGCCGAGGCCGGCCATGCCGCCGGAGACGATCACCGCGATGTACTTGTAGCGGTAGACGTTGACGCCGAGCGATTCGGCGGCGACCGGGTTCTCGCCGCAGGAGCGCAGCCGCAGCCCGAACGAGGTCTTCCACAGCACGAAGAACGTGAGGGCGAAGAGGGCCACGGCCAGGATCGTCAGCAGCGACACATTGGTGACCAGGCCGCCGAGGACGCCGGCCAGGTCGGAGACGAAGAACCAGTGGTGCTTCTCGATGGAGTGCAGCCAGTCGGAGAGGCCCGGGATCGTCACCGAGGTGATGTCGTCGGCCGGCGGGGACTGCTTCGGGCTGCCGCCCTTGGCCGCCGCCTCGCCCGAGTTGAACCAGAGCTTGGCCAGGTAGGTGGTGAAGCCGAGCGCCAGGATGTTGATGGCGATACCGGAGATGATGTGGTCGACGCCGAAGCTGACGGTCGCGACGGCGTGCAGCAGTCCGCCGAGCATGCCGCCGATGACGCCGGCCAGCACGCCGAGCCACGGGTTGGTCTGCCAGCCGGCCCAGGCGCCGAAGAACGTGCCCAGGATCATCATGCCCTCGAGCCCGATGTTGACCACACCGGCCCGCTCGGCCCAGAGGCCGCCGAGACCGGCGAGCCCGATCGGCACGGCCATCGCGAGCGCCGCGCTGATCTGTCCGGCGGAGGTGACGTCCGCGGCGCCGGTGATGGCGCGTACGGCGGACAGCGCGAGCAGCACGCCCGCGACGATCAGCAGTACGACGGGGAAGGAGAGGCGGGTGCGGCCGCCCTTGCCGCCGGAGACCTTGGGGGCCGCGGGGGGCGGAGTGGAAGTCGCCGTGACGGTCACGCCGACACCTCCTGCTGGTCGGAGTTACGGGCGGCCTGTGCGGCTAGTTCCGCGCCGACCTTGCTCTGCTGGCGCTTGAGTCCGTAGCGGCGGACGACTTCGTAGGCGATGACGACGCACAGGACGATGACACCCTGGATCACGCCGACGATCTCCTTGTCGTACCCCTCGAATTCGAGCTTGCCGGTACCGCGCTCCAGGAATCCCCAGAGCAGCGCGCCGAGCGCGATGCCGACGGGGTGGTTGCGGCCGAGGAGGGCGATGGCGATACCGGTGAAGCCGATGCCGACCGGGAAGTCGCCGCTGTACTCGTAGCTGTCGTTGAGGAGGGTCGGCATACCGATCAGACCGGCCACGGCGCCGGAGATCAGCATCGAGGTGACGACCATCTTCTTCACGTCGACACCGCTGGCCTCCGCCGCGGAGCCGGACTGGCCGACGGTGCGCAGGTCGAAGCCGAACCGGGTGCGCGAGAGCGCGAACCAGTAGGCGATGCCCGCGACGACCGCGACCACGATGAAGCCCCAGACGGGCGACGGGGTGGTGGGGAACTCGAAGAAGTGCGCGGACTCCGGGAGCGGCTTGGTGGAGATCTTCGTGCCGGCCTTGTCCAGGTGGCCGAGGCGGCCCTGCTGGAGCAGGTAGCCGATGACCGCCGTCGCGATGGCGTTCAGCATGATCGTCGAAACGACCTCGCTGACGCCCCGGGTGACCTTGAGGACACCGGCGATACCGGCCCACATGGCGCCGACGATCATCGCGGTGAGGATGATCAGCGGGATCTGCAGGGCGCCGGGCAGGGTCAGCGCGCCGCCCACCGCCGCGGCGAAGAAGGCCGCGAGACGGTACTGGCCGTCCACGCCGATGTTGAAGAGGTTCATCCGGAAGCCGACGGCCACCGCGAGACCCGCGAGGTAGTACGTCGTCGCCTTGTTCAGGATGTAGACCTGGCTGTCCGACTTCAGTCCGTAGTCGAACATGATGCCGAAGGCGCTGAACGGCTCCTTGCCGGTGGCGGCCAGCACGAGTGCGGTCACCAGGAAGGCGACCACGATCGCGAGTACGGGGGCCGCGATCCCCAGGAGCAGCCGCTCCTTGTCGATCTTCTTCATCGGTCCTCTCCCCCGTCCCGGGGGTCGGTGTCGGTGCTGTCGGCACCCGGGGCGTCCGGTGCTCCGGCCCCGTCCGGTGCTTCTGTTGCGTCCGGTGCTTCGAGGTGCCCGGTGGCCGCGCCGGTCATCGCCGAGCCGAGCTCCTCCGGGGTGATGGTCGCCGGGTCGGCGTCCGCGACCAGCCGGCCGCGGTACATCACGCGCAGGGTGTCGGAGAGCCCGATCAGCTCGTCCAGGTCGGCGGAGATCAGCAGGACCGCCAGTCCCTCGCGGCGCGCCTCCCGGATCTGGTCCCAGATCTGCGCCTGTGCGCCGACGTCCACTCCGCGGGTGGGGTGCGCGGCGATCAGCAGTTTCGGAGCGTGGCTCATCTCCCGGCCGACGATCAGCTTCTGCTGGTTGCCGCCGGAGAGGGAGGCCGCGGTGACCTCGATACCGGGGGTGCGGACGTCGTACTCGCGCACGATCCGCTCGGTGTCGGCGCGGGCGCCCTTGAGGTCGAGGAACGCGCCCTTGCTGTTGGGGCGTTCGGTGACATGGCCCAGGATGCGGTTCTCCCAGAGCGGGGCCTCCAGCAGCAGTCCGTGCCGGTGGCGGTCCTCGGGGATGACACCCATGCCGTTCTCGCGGCGCTTGCGGGTCGGCGTGCGGGAGATGTCGGCGCCGTCCAGGGTGAGCACACCGTCGTCGAGCTGACGCATGCCCATGATGGCGTCGACCAGTTCGGACTGGCCGTTGCCCTCGACGCCCGCGATGCCGAGGACTTCGCCCTTGTGGATGGTGAAGCCGATGCCGTCGAGCACCGACCGCACCACACCGTCCGGGTCCGTGGCGGTCAGCCGCAGTCCCTCGACGGTCAGCATCGGAGTGTCGGTGACGGTCGACTCGCGGGTCTCCGGGGACGGGAGCTCGCTGCCGACCATCAGCTCGGCGAGCTGCTTGGTCGTGGTGTGCTTCGGGTCGGCGGTGCCCACCGTCGTACCGCGCCGGATGACGGTGATCTCGTCGGCGACGGACAGCACCTCGCCCAGCTTGTGCGAGATGAAGATGACGGTCAGGCCCTCGGCCTTGAGCTCGCGCAGGTTGTCGAAGAGCGCGTCGACCTCCTGCGGCACGAGGACGGCGGTGGGCTCGTCGAGGATGAGGGTGCGGGCGCCGCGGTAGAGGACCTTGAGGATCTCCACGCGCTGCCGGTCGGCGACCCCGAGGTCCTCGACCATGGCGTCCGGACGGACACCGAGACCGTAGGCGTCGGAGATCTCCTTGATCTTGGCGCGGGCCCGGTCGCCGATCCCGTACAGCTTCTCGGAGCCGAGGACGACGTTCTCCAGGACGGTGAGGTAGTCGGCGAGCATGAAGTGCTGGTGCACCATGCCGATACCGCGGTCGATGGCGTCGCCGGGGCTGTGGAACGAGACCTGCTCGCCGTCCACCGCGATGGTGCCCTCGTCCGGCTTCTGCATGCCGTACAGGATCTTCATCAGAGTGGACTTGCCTGCACCGTTCTCGCCGACGAGAGCGTGGACGGTGCCGCGGCGCACGGTGATGTCGATGTCGTGGTTGGCCACGACCCCGGGGAACCGCTTGGTGATGCCGCGGAGCTCCACGGCATGGGGACTGCTGGACGCGTTGATGGCGCACTCTCCTTGGCAGGAGCGGAGGGCGGAGGCGGTGGGACGGAGGCGGTGGAGCGGTGGGACGGAGGCGGTAGAACGGTGAAAGGTACCGCGCCCGGCGGATGCTACGCGCGTAGCGCCACCGAATCGTTGGCCACCTGATGACAGGTGGCGGACAGTGTGTGCACGGCTACGGCACGTCGGCCGGACCCGTACGTGAAATCGGGGCCCGAGTGAAGCCGAAGCGGCTCACCCGGGCCCCGATCGACGGTGGATCAGGTCGTGGTCTTGACCGTGATGGAACCGTCGACGATCTTCTTCTTCGCCTCGTCGAGCTTGGCCTGGATGTCCTTCAGGTGGTCACCCGTGGTGGTCAGGCTGACGCCGCCCTTGGCCAGGGAGTACGTCTGCGTGCCCGTCACCGGCTTGCCGTCCTTGACGGACTTGACCAGGTCGAACACGCCGGTGTCGACGTTCTTGACGACGGACGTCATGATCGTGTCCTTGTACTTCGCCAGCGCCGGGTCGAGGGCCTGGTCGGAGTCGACACCGATGGACCAGGCGCCCTTCTTGCCCGCGACGGCCTCGATCGAACCGGCACCGGAGCCGCCCGCGGCGGCGAAGATGACGTCCGCACCCTTGTCGAGCATGCCCTTGGCAGCTTCCTTGCCCTTGTCGGGGCTGCCGAAGCCGGACAGGTCCGAACCGGTGGACAGGTACTGGATCTGCACCTTGGCCTTCGGGTTGGTGTCCATGACACCCTGCTGGAAGCCCGCGGCGAACTTCTTGATCAGCGGGAGGTCGACACCGCCTATGAAGCCGACCTGGCCGTCCTTCGACTTCAGCGCGGCGGCGACACCGGCGAGGTAGGAGCCCTGCTCCTCGGTGAAGACGATGCTGTCGACGTTCTTCACGTCGGAGACCGAGTCGACCAGACCGAAGTTGACCTTCGGGTACTTGGCGGCGACCTTGTCAACCGCGTCCTTGTACGCGAAGCCGATCGCGACGACCGGGTTGTAGCCGCCCTCGGCGAGCGACTCCAGGCGCTGCTCGCGGTCGGCGGGGGTCTCACCGGTCTTGGCGGTGAGCTCCTTCGTCTCGGCACCGAACTCGGACTTGGCCTTGTCCAGACCACGCGCCGCGGAGTCGTTGAACGAGTTGTCGCCACGGCCGCCCACGTCGTAGGCCATGCCGATCTTCATCTTGCCCTTGTCGGAGCCGGAGCTCTCGGTGGACGACTCGCCACACGCGGTGGCGGTGAGCGCGAGGGCCGCGGTGACAGCACACGCGGCAGTGATCTTGGATACCCGGCGCAAGGGAAGGCTCCTTCAAACCTGACCGAAGCGCCTCTTCCGGCGCTGGTTTCGCGGCGATCGTAACGCGCGTAGATGTCAGATAAAGCCCTGTACGGAAGCCGTTATCGGATCGTCGCGAACCAGAGGTGACGAGTCCGGTTACGGATGGTTGCCGTCGAGCAACGCGCAGGCAGTGAAGAGCTCCACCGCCACCGTGATCGCCTCCTCGTCCGCGTCGAAATCACCACGATGCAGGTCGAGACGGGCGGTGTCGCCGGGCGTGCGGACCCCGAGCCGGGCCATGGCCCCCGGGACCTGTTCCAGGTACCAGGAGAAGTCCTCACCGCCGAGGCTCTGCTCGGTGTCCTCGATCGCATACGAACCGCGCCGCGCGGTCATCGCGCCCGCGAGCAGATCGATCACGGCGGCGTCGTTCACGACCGGCGGGACGCCCCGGACGTAGTCGATCACCGTCTTGGCGCCGTGCATCCCGGCCACCTCGTCGATCGCCGCGTGCACGAGGTCCGGCGCCTCGCGCCAGGCCGCCAGGTCCAGGCAGCGCACGGTGCCGGAGAGTTCGGCGTGCTGCGGGATCACGTTGCAGGCGTGCCCGGCCTCCAGTCGGCCCCAGGTGACGGCGAGCCCGGCCCGCGCGTCGACCCGGCGGGCCAGCAGTGCGGGCACCTCGGTGGCGACCTTGGAGGCGGCGGTGACCAGGTCGGTGGTCAGATGCGGCCGGGCGGTGTGCCCGCCGGGGCCGTCGAGGCTGACCTCCAGCCGGTCGCAGGCCGAGGTGATCGCCCCGACCCGCAGCCCGATCCGCCCCACGTCCACCTTCGGATCGCAGTGCACCCCGATGATCCGCCCGACGCCCTCCAGCGCCCCGGAAGCGATCGTGTCGGGCGCACCGCCCGGCAGCACCTCCTCGGCCGGCTGGAAGATCAGCCGCACGGGGTTCGGCAGCAGCCCCTGCCGGTCCAGCTCGGCGAGCACGAGCCCGGCGCCGAGAACCGCGGTGGTGTGGATGTCGTGCCCGCAGGCGTGCGCCCGGTCGGGGACGGTGGAGCGGTACGGGACGCCCGCCTTGGTGTCCGGGATGGGCAGGGCGTCGATGTCCGCGCGCAGGGCGAGCATGGGCCGCGTGTCGCCTTCCCGGCCGCCCACGTCGCACAGGAGTCCGGTCCCGGTGTCGAGTACCCGTGGTTCCAGTCCCGCCTTCTCCAGCCGGGCCTTGATGGCCGCGGTGGTACGGAACTCCTGGTTGCCCAGCTCGGGGTGCATGTGCAGGTCGCGCCGGAAGGCGATCAGTTCGGCACTCAAGGACTCTGACAGGGCGCCGGGCAGCGCCTCGTCCCCGGGCAGCTGGGCATCGGAATCACGGGACATCAACTGGTTCACCTGGTGAAGCGTAAGCCTCTTCCCGCGTCAACTGACCATGAAACAAGAAAAGTTCAGCCACATAGACGAATAAATGACTGCGTCGTGGCGTGTGAGGTGATGGCGAGGTGGGTAAACTCGCCCATTTCGCTCCCTGACCGGTCACCCCGGCCGCCCGCCACCCGCACGACATCCCGGAGGGGCCCCGTCAGTCGGGCAGCCCCCGCCGCACCGGATACAGCGCCGGCCCGATGCACACGGCTCCGGCCGGCAGCAGGTCAAGGCTCATGGCCATCAGCACGGTCCCGGCCAGCACGGCCACGGGGGCCCACGCCCGGACCAGGTCCCGGCGGAAGAACGCGAGCAGGGTGACCAGGGCCAGCAGCCCGACCCAGAACAGCAGGGGCACCACGGTGTAGACGAGCGGCATCACTCCGGGTACGTCCTGCACCTTGCCGAACAGGTCGCTCATGGACTGCTCGTCCGCCGCGACGAACCCGACCCCCAGGTCGATCAACGCCTGGACCGCCACCGCCGCCGCCCCGAGCACTCCCGCCCAGGACGCCACCTCGACGGCGACCCGCCTGCCGCCGCGCACCCCGGCGAGCCCCCGAAGCCCCCGGAACACCGCCACGAACGCGACCACCGCGGCGAGGAACAACAGATGCGCCACCGTCCACCACGCACCGGGCCCGTAATCGCCGACGGCCCGCCCGACCAGCCGCACCACTCCGTACCCGGCCATCAGGGCGGGTCCCACGAGGAGGGCCGTGCCGGCCGTCCCGCTCTGTCGCGCCGTCGCCATCCGCATCGTCGTCATGCGTTGATGCTCGTGCCCGGCCGACCCTGCCCGCTATCGGGAACTTCCCCCAACAAACCCTGGGTGTACGCCACTTACGGGTCAGGGTGATCCATGACGCCTCGCCAGGATGCTGCTCGACGCACATGCCGTCCTGCGGTGGCTCGACGACTCCGCCGAGCTCACCGACGTGATCGGACACCTGCTGACCGACCGGGCCTCGGCGCGTGTCACGCCTCCGTGATCGCCGTCGCCCGCCAGGGCGCCAGCCGTTGGACGTCGCGGGCGGTCTCCGTCACGCCGGACAGGAACCCCTGCGCGCGGGGGGACGCGGTGTCGCGGAGCCATTCCGGGGCGATGTCGCAGACCGCGACCTTGACGTCCGTGCCGACCAGGGCGAGGGGCAGGGTGTGGACGACCGTGGAGGGGAAGCTCAGGACGGTGCGGCCGATGGGGCCGCGGCGGGCGATGAGTTCCAGGGGGAGGTCGGGGCGGACGATCTCCAGGCCGGTGGCGGCCTCCAGGGCGTGGAGCTTCTCGGTGGACTCGCGGCGGTGGGCGAAGTAGCGGGTGGCCCCGTGGGTGCGGGCCAGGGCCGCGACGGCCTCCAGGTACTGGGCCTGGTCGACCACGCCCGTCTCGACGAGCGAGGTGCCGACCAGGTCCGCGCCCTTGGTGAGCAGCGGCGGGCCGAAGCGGGCCCGGGTCCAGGCGAAGGTGTTGGGGGTGACGGTGACGCCGGGCGGAGCCTCGACCGGCATGGCCGTGAAGACCTCGACCGTACGGGTGGCGGACGGGGTGAAGCGGCTGCGGGCACGGGCCGTGACGGGGGCCAGGACCAGTTCGCGCGGGCCCGAACTGCCCTTGCGGTGCCAGCGCACCAGGCGTTCGCCGCGCGCCAGCTGGGCGACGAACTCCATGGTGGCCGTGCCGTCGTCGACCACGGTGAGGTGCCGGGCGCGCACCATGGTGAGCAGCAGCTGGACGTAGCGGGAGAACGGGTCGCCTATCACGATGCGCTCCGCCCTGCGCAGCAGTCCGGCCAGGGAACGCAGGGTCTTCAGGGGCGCGCCGGCCCCGCCGCGCGCCTCCTGCCAGCGGACGTTGACGCCCTCGTCGCGGGCCAGCTCCGCCATCCGGCGCAGCTGGCCGCGCGACATCGGGTCGACCGGGGGGAGGACGACGACCGTGATGTCCGCAAGGACGTGGTCGTCGCCTCCCTCTGTGCGGGCCCACTCCAGGACGTTCAGGAGCTGGACCGGGCTCTCGACGAAGGCGAGGTTCACCGGTCGGCCCGTCAGACCGCGACCGGCTCGGCGGCCGGGGCCGCCTCGGCGTTCTCGGCGACGACGCCCGCGACGCGGCGGAGCTTCTTCATCGGGCCGAGCTCGGACTCGTACACCTTCTTGATGCCGTCGCCGAGGGAGGCCTCGATGGTGCGGATGTCGCGGACGAGGCGGGTGAGGCCCTGCGGCTCGACGGAGGCGGCCTGGTCGGAGCCCCACATGGCGCGGTCCAGGGTGATGTGGCGCTCGACGAACGCGGCGCCCAGGGCGACGGCCGCGAGGGTCGTCTGGAGGCCGGTCTCGTGGCCGCTGTAGCCGATCGGGACGTTGGGGTACTCCTGCTGCAGGGTGTTGATGACCCGCAGGTTCAGCTCCTCGGCCTTGGCCGGGTAGGTCGAAGTGGCGTGGCAGAGAAGGATGTTGTCGCTGCCGAGGACCTCGACCGCGTGGCGGATCTGGCGCGGGGTCGACATGCCGGTGGAGAGGATGATCGTGCGGCCGGTCGCCCGCAGGGCGCGCAGGAGCTCGTCGTCGGTGAGGGAGGCCGAGGCCACCTTGTGCGCGGGGACGTCGAACTTCTCCAGGAAGGCGACGGCCTCGGTGTCCCACGGGGAGGCGAACCAGTCGATGCCGCGCTCGGCGCAGTGCTCGGAGATGGCCCGGTACTCGGCCTCGCCGAACTCGACGCGGTGACGGTAGTCGATGTACGTCATCCGGCCCCAGGGGGTGTCGCGCTCGATGTCCCACTGGTCGCGCGGGGTGCAGATCTCCGGGGTGCGCTTCTGGAACTTGACGGCGTCGCAGCCGGCCTCGGCGGCCACGTCGATCAGCGCGAGGGCGTTGTCGAGGTCGCCGTTGTGGTTGATGCCGATCTCGCCGGTGACGTAGACGGGCCGGCCCGGGCCCGCGGTACGGGTGCCGAGGGTGCGCAGACGGGAGGTGCTCATGAGGTGCGTTCCTTACTCGGGGGAGGTGCTCGGGGGACTTGGGGGGGTTACTCGGGGGACTTGGTGAGGGTGGGGCCCAGCAGCCAGGCCGCTATCTCGCGGATGGCGCCGAAGCCGCCGGGGGTGGTCGTGACGGCGCGGGCCGCGGCCCGTACCGAGTCATGGGCGCTCGCGACCGCGACCGGCCAGCCGGCGAGTGCGAAGCACGGCAGGTCGTTGACGTCGTTGCCCACGTAGAGGACACGTTCCGGAGCGATGGACTGTTCGTCGCACCACTGCTTGAGTGCCAGGTCCTTGCGGTCGATGCCGTGCAGGACCGGGATGCGGAGCTTGTGGGCGCGGGCGGCGACGACCGGGTTCTGTTCCGTGGAGAGGATCAGCAGCGGCATTCCGGTCTTGCGCAGGGCCGCGATGCCCAGGCCGTCGCCGCGGTGGACGGCGACGGTCTCGCGTCCGTCGGCGTCGATGAGGACCCGGTCGTCGGTCTGTGTGCCGTCGAAGTCGAGGACGACCGCGTCGATGTCGTCGAGGGTCGGCAGCGGTGAGGGGTCCAGGAGCGGGGCGAGGGCGCGGGCGCGGGCCAGGTCGTGCGGATCGTCGATCTCCAGGACCCGTGCCGCGTCGGTGCGCACCAGGGCGGTGTGGCCGAAGAAGCGGTGGCGGTGGGTACGGAAGCCCGCGGCGTTCATGGCGTACGCGGTGCCGGTCTCCAGCAGGTCCTCCGGGCGGTCCTGGCGCATCTGCCGGACGGACTTGTCGTGGTTGACGCCGTGGTTGTCCTCTTCGAGCGCGCCGCCGTCGCGCCAGAGGAAGCCGTGGAAGGGAGCGACCGTGACCGCCGTGTCGGCGCCTTCGTGGGCGACCGCCGCGGCGACGCCGTCGATGTCCTCCCGTACGACGAACGGGCTGGTGCACTGGACCAGCAGCACCACGTCGGCCGTGCGCTCACGCATCGCCTCGTACGCGTCCAGGGCGTGCAGCACCGCGTCCTCGCTGCTCGACCTGTCCCCGGCGATGGCCGCGGGGCGCTGCACGATGTGCACCCGCTCCGGGGCGCCCAGCGTGTCGCCCGCGGCACGGGCCGCGTCGGCGATGGCCGCGTCGTCCGTCGTCACGACGACGTCCGTGACCTCACGGGAGGCCAGGCAGGCGCGGACGGCGCGGGCGACCAGCGGTACGCCGCCGACCTGGGCGAGGTTCTTGGCCGGTACGCCCTTGGATCCGCCACGGGCGGGGATCACGGCGAGCACGGTCGGGGTCGGGGTCATCTCTGCTCCTGAAGTGGTGTTCACAGCTCGCCCATCCGTCGGATCACCGGGGCGACCCGCTGGACGCCCTGCCGGTACGCGCCGCGCGCCGCTTCCCGTACCGCGTCACGGACCGCGCCGCGCATCCCGCCGGTCTCGCGCGGCCGGTCGGTGCCGGGCAGCGGGTGGCCGTCGGGCGCCAGGTGGTGGCGGGCGAGGATGCCGGGCAGGTAGCCGGGCGCGGTGGCGGGCGTGTAGTACGGGGCGAGGTCGGGCAGCCGGCCGGCGGCGAGCAGGGCGTCGACGCGGGTGCGGGCGTGGTCGTAGGCCGTGGCGTACGTGCCGTCGGCACAGACGCCCTGGCCGGCCAGCCACGCGGCGTCGGGCTCCGGGCTGTGGCCGCCGTCCAGGTGGTCCCAGGAGGTGAGCAGGCCGGAGCCGATGAAGTGGTGGTTGCCGAGGGCCTCGCGGACGCCGAGGTCGGTGAGGACCGCGGTGGGGATGCGCCGGTGCAGGGCCTCCAGCGCGGCGGTGGAGGAGACCGTGACCAGCAGATCGGTGCGGTCCAGGACCTCGCCCATGTGCCCGTACACCAGGCGGAGGTTGGGCGGCAGTCCGCCGGGCAGCTTCTCCGCGAGCCGCTGGTAGGGGAGTTCCTCGATGTGTGTGGTGTGCTCGCCGGGCTTGGAGCGCAGCTTCAGCAGCACCTCGCGGTCCGGGTGCAGCCTGGCGTGCTCGACGAGCCTGCGCAGCAGATACGTGCGGTCGGCGCGGGAGGCCGGTACGGAGGGCTGGGCGGCGAAGACGACCGTGTCGCGGCCCTCCCGCGGGCGGTACGGCTCGCCGCCGAGGAACGGCAGTGCGGCCTCCGTGACGGCCGAGGCGTCGGCGCCCGCTCCCTCGTACACCGCGCGGAACCGTTCCGCGTCGTGGCGGGAGTTGGCGAGGACGATGTCCGCGCCGTGCCGCAGCAGCAGTCCGTCGGCGAGCTTCTCGTAGACGACGCCGACATAGCCGGTGACGACGACGGGCCTGGCCGGCAGCCGCAGCGCGGCGAGGCCGTGCAGCATCGCCTGGACGGCTCCGCCGACGAGGGCGAGGACGACGACGTCGTATCCCTCGTCCCGCACGGTGTGCAGGAACTCGACGGCCGTCACCTCACGCACCCGTTCGGCGCCGATTCCGACGTCGCCGACCTCGGCGAGCTGGCGCGGGGTCGGGGTGGCCCGGCCGCGCAGCAGGAGCCCGGTGATCTCGGCGCGCCGCGCCGACCCCCCGGACCCACCGGTGGTGAGACGGCGCGCGGTGAGCGCGCCCCATTTCCACCGGGTGTCGGAGTCGGCGAGCACGGCTACCCGGAGGGCGGTCGTCTTATCGGTACGTGGGGGCACGCCCCAGAACTTAGGAAGGCATTTCGATTCGCGGCCCAACGTGACGGCAACAGATGGTTAACAGCCCGCCGACGCTTGGCGAATCGCCTTCACAAAGGGGACGCAATCGCCCACGAATCAATCCGGTTCATCATTCCGACATTCGCCGTTCACCCGGTGTCCCTCCTGGGGCCAAGGCAAATGACGGGCTCCCGCCTAGCGTGAGAGGGGTGGTTAAGCTCTCGGTCATCGTGCCGTTCTACAACGTGCAGACATACGCCCCCGACACCTTGAGAAGCCTGCGGGCCAACGCCCGCGAGGACTTCGAATTCATCCTCGTCGACGATTGTTCGACCGACGGGACCGCGGACGTGCTGCGCCGCGCCGAGGACGAGATTCCGGGGGTGGTCGTCCGCAGACATGAGCAGAACGGCGGACTGGCCACCGCCCGCAACACCGGCCTGGACGCGGCGCGCGGCGAGTACGTCACCTTCCTCGACGGCGACGACTGGCTGGCGCCCGGCTACTACGCCGACATCCTGGCCCGGACCCAGGCGCTGGGCTGCGATTTCGTCCGTACCGACCATGTCCAGGTCGAGGGCAGGAACCGTACGGTGCACCGCGTCCCGCACGGCAGGCGCGGCGAGGTCCTGGACCCGCGGGACGCGATCCTGCCCGCCGAGCGGACCACCTCGGTCGACTATCCGTACGCCTGGGCCGGGCTGTACCACCGACGTCTCCTGGACCGCGGACTGCTGCATTTCACGGACGGTCTGCGCACCGCGGAGGACCGCCCGTGGATCTGGCGGCTGCACCGCGAGGCCGATTCCTTTGCGGTGCTCGGACTTCTCGGAATCTTTTACCGGCGCGGGGTCGCCTCTTCGCTCACCCAGATCGGCGACGTGCGCCAGCTCGATTTCATTCGCTCGTTCGACCAGGTCATTCGGGAAACAGCCGAGGACCGCGACGCACAGGCGCTGCTGCCGAAAGCGGTCCGCACCTATTGCGCGATCATTTCTCACCACATGAGCTCGATCGAAAGGTTCGAACCCGCGGTGGCCCGCACACTGAAGTCGATGAGTGGAGCCGCGCTGCGGCGAATGCCGCAGGGGGTGCTCGACGAGGCCCTCGACTCGATGGACGTGCAGCGCGCCACGCTGCTGCGCAGGCTGCGGCGCCGTCCGGCCGCCGCGGGTGCCAAGGAGGTGGCGGCCGCGTGAACGGCGCCCGGTCCCGCACCACACAGATCTTCTTCGCGTCCACCCTCTACGGCACCGCCACGCTCGCCGCCGCCCTCGACGCCGGCTGCTTCCCGGACGCGGACCGCCGCATCCTGCTCGTCTCGAACAACGCGGCCGTTCCGGAGACGACGCCCGCCGTCGACGCGATGCCCGGGTTCGACACGCTGCGAAGCCGATTCGACGACGTGGTCTCGTGGAACGCGACGATCGCGCCCTTCCACCCCGGCGGCTGGGCGCCGCGCCCCGACGACGTGCCCCTGTGGGAGCGGCATCTGCGCCTGGCCTGGGGGCTGGGCGACGACGACATCGAGCTGGCGGTCGAGTCGATCCAGGTCAACCCCGCGATGGCCGTCACCCAGATCTTCACCGGCGCACCGGTCGACGTCTACGCGGACGGGCTGATGAGCTACGGTCCCACCCGCAACAAGATCGACCCCCTGGTCGGCACGCGGGTGCGCCGGCTGCTCCATCTCGACCTGGTGCCCGGCCTGAAGCCGCTGCTGCTCACGGAGTTCGGGGTGCCGCCGCAGATCGTGCCGACCGAGGTGTTCCTCAAGGTGCTCGGTGAGCTCGCGTACACGCCCGGGGTCCGGGACGGCGTGCCGTCGGTGGAGGCCCCCGCCCTGCTGCTCGGCCAGTACCTCTCCGCGCTCGGCCTGATCGGTGCGGCCGAGGAGGAGGACCTGCATCTGCGGATGATGCGCGGCGCGGTGGCGCTCGGTCACACCCGCCTCGTCTTCAAACCGCACCCCACGGCCCCGGCGCGGTGGTCGCGCGCGATGGGCGCGGAGGCCGAGAAGCTCGGCGCCGAGCTGACGGTGCTGGACGCGGGGGTGCTCACCGCCCCGGTCCTCGCCGAGGTGCTCTATCAGCGGATGCGGCCCGCGCTGGTCGTCGGCTGCTTCTCGACGGCGCTGCTCACCGCGTCGGCGTTCTACGGGCTGCCGGTGGCCCGGGTCGGCACCGGGATGCTGCTGGACCGGCTCGCCCCGTACGAGAACAGCAATCGCGTCCCGGTCACGCTCGTCGACGCGCTGGTGCCGGAGGTGACGGACCGGGCGGCCGTCGAGCGGGCGGGGACCGCGGCCGACCCGGCCGATCCGGCGGATCTGACCGGGCTGGTCACCGCCGTCGGGTTCGCGATGCAGCCGAAGATCCATCCGGGGCTGCGGCCGGCCGCCGAGCGGTACCTGTCCGCGCACCTGGACGCGACGACGTGGCGGTACTTCAAGCGCAAGCGGCTCACGTCGCTGGCGCTGCCGGGGGCGGTGCCGGCGCAGCTCGCGTTCCTGCCGCGCAACGCGGTGGTGCGCAGGGTGGCACGGTCGGTGCGGCGGCGCGTGGTGCGGCAGTAGGCACCGGCCGCCCGGCTGTCCCGGGCGCCGGACGGGTTCGTTCCGATCCCGTCCGGCGCCCTCGGGCTTCCCCGTGTCAGTCGCGCACGCCGCCCCGGATCACCCTCAGATCGGCCGCGTTCGCCTCGGTGACCTTCCACAGTTCCCGCTGCCGGCCGTGCACATCGGCGACGGTCGCGGCATGGTCGTCCAGCAGTCCGGCCGCACGCTCGGCGAGCCGGGCCCCGAGGTGCCGGTCGTGGACCGAGATCCCCCACTCCGGGCGCTCGATGTCGGCGAGGAAGTACGCCATCTTCGGGTGCGAGATCAGGCTGATGATCGGCGTACCGCAGCCGAACGGGATCATGCCCGCGTGCCCGCGCATCCCGATGACCAGCTTCGTGCGCGCGTAGGTGTCCCGGATCGCGTCGTTGTCGAAGTCGTACATCGGGATCACCGGCAACGCGATCCCGTGCTCGCGCCGCAGGTCGAAGGCGATCCGCTCGTCGTCCAGCGAGTGGGCGACGCAACTCACCTCGGCCCGCTCGCCGAGCGCCCGCACCGCGGTGGCCATCTCGCCCAGGAAGTGTCCGTAGTCATGGCCGAAGCGGAGCCCGGACCGGTCGTACGCGGCATTGATCAGCACGGTGTCCTCGCGCCGCTCCGGGTCCGTCCAGCCGTCGACCAGTTGTCTGGTCACCGTCGTCGGGCAGGGCTGGAAGCGCACCTTGTCGTGGAGCGAGGCGGGCAGCAGCTCCCGGACCTTCTCGATGGAGCCGTGGTTGCGCAGCCCGAAGAACGAGGCGCGCTCCACCAGCTTGCGCAGGGAGGAGAGGAACCGGTCCCGGCCGCGGCCGTAGGCCTGGCCGTCGAAGGCGTTGAAGCCGACCGCGTACACCATGACGGGTACGTCGATCCGGTCGAGCAGTTCGTCCGGGACGTTCCACTGCCAGCCGCTGTTGCCGTTGGGCGCGGTGTCCGGGATGAAGAGGCCACCGCCGCCGATGACCAGTCCGCGCCGCTCGTTGACCCGCTCCAGCGCGGCCTCGTCGAAGAGCCGGTGGGCGTGGATCGAGTGCCAGCGCCGCGGGCCGGTGTCCCGGCCGAAGGCGAGCCGTACGCTCTCGGGCAGCAGCTTGTCCCCGGCGTTGCCCTGCCGGTCCATGTAGAAGGCGACATGGGCGAGCTGGCCGGAGGCGGGGCCCTCCACGGGTGCGGGCGCGTCCGTGGCACGCTGGTACATCAGCCGGTTCGCGCGGTGCGTCGGGTCGACGCCGAGGCCCTTCAGGGCGTACTCGGCCGCCGCGCCGTCGTCACCGTGGATCCAGGCGATCTGGGCGAGGCGCCCGAAGGCGGTCGCGGCCCGGTTGGGCGCCGCGGTGGCGAGCAGGAGCCGGACCCGGGCCTCGTCGTAGCGGGAGACGCTCATCAGGGCGTGGCCGAGCACCTCGTGCGGCCAGGCCTCGTCGACGGGTGTCCGCACCCCGCCCAGCAGGTCGGCCGCCTCCTGGTACTCACCGGCCGCGATGTGGGCGGCGGCGACCTTGCGGGCGGCCTCCGGTGAGCCGGTGCGCCGCACGTGCGGGGTGCCGTAGTGGACCAGCAGATCATGGTGCTTGGCGCCGGGCAGCGCCAGGTACGCGGAGTGGAACTCGGCGTCGGACAGCTCGAATTCGTGCCAGCGTTCCTCGGCCTCGCGATACCCCGACTCGCCGCCCTGCCAGGGCTTGTGCCGCCCGGTGAAGTGCAGGACGGCGGTCGATTCGGGAACCGGCAGGTCGCCGGAGAGCCGCCGCTTGACGAAGTTGTAGCGGGCGTCGAGCTGCACGAAGTCACCGTCGAGCACGGCGTTGAGGATGCCCTGGTCGTGCTTGTCGAGCTCGTACGTACCGGCCCGCCCGACCTCGTCGATCCTCGCGCAGAACGTGTCGCTCAGGTACTCGCGCTGGATGACCAGCAGCCCGCTGTTGAGCTTGTGCTGCCCGTAGAAGAACTGCGGCACCGCGGCCAGCCCGTCGCGCAGCTTCAGCAGCTCTCCGAGATCGCCGAGGACCACCATGTCGGTGTCCAGGGTGATGACGGTGTCGTAGTCGCGCACCCGGAAGATGTCGAGGATGAAGTAGGCCTTGCGCACCAGGTAGTTGTCCTGGTCGCCCTTGGCGTACGAGTCGTAGTGCGCGGCGTCGACCCGGCGGAAGTCCACGCGCGGGTGCAGCGCCCGGATCTGCGCGACGGAGGCGGGGCGCAGTCCGTCGTGCAGGACGAGAAAGTCCTCGCAGACGTTCGGGTTGGAGAGCGCGAGGCTGCGCAGCAGGGCGAGGAACCCGGGCAGGTAGTTCTCGTCGACGAAGCTCGCGAAGGCGACCCGGCGCTTGCCGGTGAGCGCGTTCGCGGGGGCGGGCGACACGGGCACGGCCGTGGTGGGCAGGGGCGTGGCAGTCGTCGTCATCGCAGTCGGATCCTCATGTCGGTGACGCTCTGGGCGCGTTCCATGACCCACGCCTTTTCGCTGGTGTACTCGTGCACGGAGGTGATGGGCATCTTCATCGCGGTGGGCAGCCGGTAGGCGCCGCTCTCGTAGAAGTCGAAACCGATCAGGTCGAGGCGGCTGCTGACGTCGAGGTGGTCGAGGAGCCACAGCATGTTGAACCCGGTGGTGGGGATGGCCGGCCAGACGTCCGCGCCGACGCGCCCGATGTCCCGCAGCGGCCAGCGCAGCGACTCGTCGCCCAGGTACTGCTGGGCGCCCGGGACGAGGCGGTTGCGCAGGGAGTGCTTCCAGTCGCCGGACACCCCGCCGAAGACCAGCCGGGTGTGCACCTCCTGGTCCCAGTTGAAGCCGTGCTTGTGGATGGTGGCGTGGATGTCGGTGCGCGCTCCGGTCGCCGCCGGGTCGATCCGGTACGAGTTGAAGCGGACGACCAGGTCGTAGCCGTCGATCTCGGCACCCATCGAACTTGTGCCGACACGCTGCGAGTTGGCGATGAGGCAGATCGACTTGCCGGCTATCCGGTTACGGAACTCGCCGACCGTGGTCCACCGGACGCCGCCGAAGGTGGGGTCCTCGACCGGACCCCGCATGCGGCTTCTGCGCTGCTCGGCGTAGAGCGCGACGAGTCCGGTGAGTCCGGCCACGGCGTCCGGGTCGGTCCCGGCCGCCTCCATGGCCAGGTCGAGGTACTGGGACATGGCGTCCTGGAGCTCGGTCACCGGGGCGCCGCCCCGCTCCTGCGCGAGCAGGGCGCCGATCAGCCGGGGGCGCGCCCCGTCCCGGTCGCCGCTCGCCCGGAGCGCGAGACCCTCGGCCCAGGACTCGGTGACGGGCCGGACGGCGAACGCCGCGGCCTCGGGGCAGTCGCGCTCCAGCCCGCGCAGCAGCTCGTACCGGCGGTCCTCGCCCAGCCGAAGGCCGACGACCTTGGCCGCGACGCCGAAGCCGTCGTCGTCGGTGAATTCCAGATAGCGCTCGTACGCCTCGATGGCGGCGGCCTCCGCACCCATCGCCTCCAGCGTCCGGGCCCGCAGCCGCCAGCCAGCCCGTGAACGCCTGCGCTGGGTCAGCACGGTGTCCCCGATGAGTACCGCGAGCTTCAGCTCGTCCTCGTAACCGCAGTCCAGCGCCTTGTTGCCGACCGTGAGCAGCGGGTCGAGCAGTTCGTCCGCCAGAGACGCGGCGCCGGCCGGGCTCTTGGCCGGGCGCCGGATCATCGCGAGCGGGGATCCGCCGGACGCGGGCGGGGCGGTCTGTGCCGCGGCGTGCACGGCCAGCAGATGCCGCAGCGCCTCCGCGAGTGCCGTGCGCCGCCGGTCGAGCCCCGCCACCAGCTTGGCGCTGTGCGCGGCGCAGGCACGCAGACACACGTCCAGGTCGGTCGGCGTGACGGTGGCGAACTGCGACGTGACGCCCTCGGGCGGGGCCGCGTCACGTTGCCGTGGCCAACGGGTGCGGGCTTCTCTCATGGCGCTCCAAGCGTCTGGTGCCCGTGGGGGGAGGGGGCGTATCCGGGTGTGCGGTCACCGCAGCGCGCCCGGGACGTGCCCCACCCCGTCGGAACGGGGCGGATGCTCCGCGCGCGTGTTCGGTTCCACGACACGCTAGGAAAGCTGTACGGACACCGGATGAACTCGCCCTGTCGGAACGGGAAACGGCGCACCGACCCCGCTGGTACGAGCCCTTTTCGGCACACCTCGTACCGATGGCCGCGAGGCGTACGGGAAGGGCCTGTTCCTGGTGCGCCCCGACGGCTGCATCGGCCGGGCGGGCGAGGACACCCCGGGGACGGCGGGGTATCCGTCCCCGCTCGGCCCCGCCCCCGTCACACGCTGCTGAGCGACAGCTTCGCCGCGAACCCCAGGAACAGCAGGCCGGCCGCCGAAGTGGCCCCCGCCGACAGCCGCTTGCGGCGGCGGAACGCGGCGGACAGCCGGGTGCCGCCGAATATCAGCATCGACAGATAGAGGAAGCTGGCGATCTGCAGCAGTGTGCCCAGCACCAGGAAGGACAGCGCCGGGTAGGCGTAGCCGGGGTCGACGAACTGCACGAAGAACGAGATCAGGAACAGGATCGCCTTCGGGTTGAAGAGGCTCACCACCAGCGCCCGCCGGTACGGCCGCTCCATCGCGGCGGCGGACTCGGGTCCGTCGCTCTCCTCGGTCAGCTCGGCCATCCGCCGGTGCCGCTCGCGCCACATGGCCACCGCCGCCCGCAGCATGCCGATCGCCAGCCAGGTCAGATAGCCCGCACCCGCGAACTTGACGACGGCGAACAGCACCGGCGTCGTCCGCAACAGCGACGAGGCCCCCAGCGCGGACAGCGTCATCAGCACGGTGTCCCCGGTCCACACCCCGGCCGCGGCCACATAGCCGGTCCGCACCCCGCGACGGGCGGCGACCGACAGCACATAGAGCGAATTGGGCCCTGGCAGAAGGACGATCAGCACCAGGCCGGCGAGATAGGTCGGAAGGTCGGTGACACCCAGCATGAGACGGAGTGTCGCACGTGGGTACGACACCCCGTCCGGGGGGTTCGGGGAAATCTCGGGTCAGCCCTCGTCGCCGTCGAGGAGGTGGTCCGCGGAGAGCCTCATCCCGACACCGACCGCGTCCGGCACGGCGAACGGGGTCCCTGCCGTCCCGTGCTCGCGGGGCTCCTCGACACCCTTGTGGGGCTCCTCGACACCTCGCCCTCAGAACACGTCCGACGGCTCGTACGTCCCCCACACCCCGCGCAGCGCGTCGCAGACCTCGCCCACCGTCGCCCGCGCCTTCAGCGCGGCCCTCATCGGGTACAGGACGTTGTCCGTGCCCTCGGCCGCCTTCCGCAGCTCGGCCAGCGCCGTGTCCACCGCGCCCTGGTCACGTTCGGCACGGAGCTTCGCCAGCCGGGCCGCCTGCTGGGCCTCGATCGCCGGGTCGACGCGCAGCGGCTCGTACGGCTCCTCCTCGTCGAGCTGGAAGCGGTTGACACCGACCACGACGCGCTCCGCGCTGTCGGTCTCCAGGGCGATGCGGTACGCGTTGCGCTCGATCTCGTTCTTCTGGAAGCCGCGCTCGATCGCGTGGACCGCGCCGCCCAGGTCCTCGACCTTGCGCATCAGGGCGACGGCCGCGGCTTCGACGTCGTCGGTCATCTTCTCGACCACGTACGAACCCGCGAACGGGTCGACGGTCGCGGTGACGTCCGTCTCGTACGCCAGGACCTGCTGGGTGCGCAGGGCCAGCCGGGCGGACTTGTCGGTGGGGAGGGCGATCGCCTCGTCGAAGGAGTTGGTGTGCAGCGACTGCGTGCCGCCGAGGACCGCGGCCAGTCCCTGCACGGCGACGCGCACCAGGTTGACCTCGGGCTGCTGGGCGGTGAGCTGGACGCCCGCGGTCTGGGTGTGGAAGCGCAGCATCAGGGACTTGGGGTTCTTCGCGCCGAACTCCTCCTTCATCACCCTCGCCCAGATCCGGCGTGCGGCACGGAACTTGGCGACCTCTTCGAGGATCGTCGTGCGGGCGACGAAGAAGAACGAGAGACGGGGAGCGAAGTCGTCGACGTCCATGCCGGCGGCGACGGCGGTACGGACGTACTCGATGCCGTCGGCGAGGGTGAACGCGATCTCCTGCGCGGGCGAGGCGCCGGCCTCCGCCATGTGGTAGCCGGAGATCGAGATGGTGTTCCACTTGGGGATCTCGGCCCGGCAGTACTTGAAGATGTCGGCGATCAGCCGGAGCGAGGGCCCCGGCGGAAAGATGTAGGTGCCGCGCGCGATGTACTCCTTGAGCACATCGTTCTGGATGGTGCCGGTGAGCTTCCCGGCCGGGACGCCCTGCTCCTCGGCGACCAGCTGGTAGAGCAGGAGGAGCAGCGCGGCCGGGGCGTTGATCGTCATGGACGTGGAGACCTTGTCCAGCGGAATGCCGCCGAACAGGACCCGCATGTCGTCGATCGAGTCGATCGCGACCCCGACCTTGCCGACCTCGCCGGACGCGATCGGCGCGTCGGAGTCGTAGCCCATCTGGGTGGGCAGGTCGAAGGCGACGGAGAGGCCCATCGTGCCGTTGGCGATCAGCTGCTTGTAGCGGGCGTTGGATTCCGTGGCCGTGCCGAACCCCGCGTACTGACGCATCGTCCACGGCCGGCCGGTGTACATCGTCGGGTAGACGCCGCGCGTAAAGGGGTAGGCACCCGGCTCTCCCAGCTTGTCGTCGGGGTTCCACCCGCCGAGTGTGTCCGGCCCGTACACCGGCTCGATGGGCAGTCCCGACTCGGACTCGCGCGTCATCTGCTGTGCCTCCCGCTGAAGCTGTTCAATAAAGCTACTTACTGGTAACCGAGGATTCCCGTGACGGACTGTAGCGGCGGGCGCCAGACCGGTGGAGGGTCATGGGCTGGGACCTTGCTCACAGCCCTCCCCCACGGCCCGCGCCGCCGCTCTCCCCATCATGCGCGGGCTTTGGCAACCGGGCAGAGCGGGAATCCGTCCAATGGGACACCGGAGAGACCCGGAGAATCAGGGGGCCGAGATGTTACGCAGCACCACCGCACGCGCGTCACGGAACGGGACACCGGACAGGGTTCGAGCCAGGAACCGGCCCCGGGCGGGGACCGCGGCCATGGTGGGGCTCGCCGTTCTCGCCATGACCGCCGCGACCGCCGCCACCGCCGGCTGCGAGGCGCGGCCCGCCGGCGGCGCGTCGACGGCCCCGTCGTCCCCGCCCCGGGCGACGGCGACCGACGACGCCAAACCCGCCGCGCGGCAGTCGCCCTCCCCGGACGCGTCGTCACCGTCCCCGCGGGCCGAGGCGACACCGGCGCCCACGCCGGAGCCACAGGGCACGACGCTGATGGCGAGCGGCTCCCGGGGCGAGCAGGTGCGGGAACTCCAGGCCCGGCTGCGGCAGATCGGCCACTTCGACCGCTCCCCCACCGGTTACTACGGCACGCTCACGGCCGCCGCCGTCCGGTCCTTCCAGGGGAAACGCGGCCTGTCCCGCACGGGCCGGACGGACACCGTCACCTGGCAGAAGCTGCTCGGCATGACGCGCGAGCCGACGGCCGCCGAACTGAATCCGCCGACCACCGTGCCCGTCGCCCGGCCGGACAAGCGGTGCATGACGGGCCGGGTGCTCTGCATCAGCAAGAACAGCCGGACGCTGTCGTGGATGATCGACGGACGCGTCGTCTCGTCGATGGACGTCCGCTTCGGCTCCCAGTACACGCCGACCCGCGAGGGCACCTTCTCCGTCTACTGGAAGTCACGGCACCACGTCTCGACGCTGTATCACACGGCCATGCCGTACGCGATGTTCTTCAGCGGCGGCCAGGCGGTCCACTACTCGGCGGACTTCGCGGCCCGCGGCTACAGCGGCGCCTCGCACGGCTGCGTCAACGTCCGGGACGAGGGCAGGATCGCCTCGCTCTTCGCCCAGGTGAAAACGGGCGACAAGGTCGTCGTCTACGGATAGTCCGGCCGGGCGGCGCCGTCACGCGGACCGGCGGACCGGCGGATGGGGAGGCGCGGACGGGACCGGGGGAACGTGTCCCGCCCGCGCCGATGCGCTGAGCCGTAGGTACGGGGGGAACCCCGGCTCTGTGCGCTGCCGATGACCAGTCGGCTCAATCTGTACTGCGTCACGGCCTCGAAAAACGTCACACCCCGTGGTGGACGGCGGGGCGAGGAAACCGCGCGCGGTGTCCTCAGCCGGGTGAACCGGTGCTGTCGGCGGCCGTCGGCGGGGCGACCGGGTCCGAGGCGGAGGGCGACGGCGACGGGGCGGTCGTGAACCCGATCGCCGGGAGCGTGGCGGCACCCTCGCCCTCCCCGTCCCCGTTCGCGTCGCCGTCCTCGCCCTGCTCGTCACTGTCGCCGTTACCGTTGCCGTTGTTGCTGCCGTTGCCGTTGCCGTTGCCGGAGTTGCTCTGGCCCTTCGTATCCCTGGCGATCACGCGGTCGCAGAACCGGTCCAGGTTGCGGGCCCCCTTCGCCAGCGCTTCGAGATACCGCTTGCGGTCCTCGTCCAGATCGCCGTTGCGGTAGTCGCGGCAGGCCTTGAGCGCCGTGGCGTACCAGGCACCCGAGGAGCCGTTGCCCCATCCCTCGGACTGCTTGCCCTTCTCGGCGCTGTTCGAGGATCCGCCGCCGGCGCCCCCGGACCTCCCGCCGTCGTCGCCCCCGCGGTCCCCCTTGCCCGTCCTGCTGCTGTCCCGGTCCCCGGCGGGGGCGGAGGGATTCCCCGGACGCGCGGAGTGCTCCGCCTCCGGTGAGGCGGGCGGCCGGGCGGGCCCGGTCTCGTCGGTGGTGGGCCCCGAGCCGAGCTCCTTCGGCGTCGCCGCGGACGAGACGGAGGTCGCCGGTACGGGGGCGTGCCCGCCGAACGGGCCGGGGAGCATCCCGGTGCCCGCGGCCACGGCCACGCCGCCGAGCGCGAAGCCCGCGAAGGAGGCGGCCAGACCGAAGCGGACGGGGCGGCTCCAGCGCAGGGCGCGGTCACGGGCGGGGTGCGTGGCCGAGGAGGTGCCCGATGCGGTGCCACCGGAGGCGGGCCGGATGCGCACCGTTTCGAGCACGTCGGCGCGGCCGGGCTCACCCGTCCGCTCGACGCACCCCTTCACCTGCGGGTCAGCCGCGCCTGTCCGCGCGTGCGCGGGACGTACCGCGGCGCGGAAGGCGGCCAGCGCCGCGGCCTCGCCCCGCAGTTCACCGGTGGCGGGGCGAGCGGCCCGTGCGGCGGCGCCCAGCGCTGCCGCAAGCCGCTCCGCCTCCGTACACCCGTGACCGACGACCGGATCGACCGGTTCACCGCGGAGCAATTTCTCCGCCGCGCCCTTGTCAAGCCATTCGTACCTCTCGTCGGCCATCACATGTCCTTCTGCGTCCATGGACGCGAATGCGTCACACCGGCCGGCGCCGCCGGACCGCTGGGTGCGGGGCGCGGGGCGGGCACGGCGCCGAGTTCCGCCGCCCGAACCGTCGCGCCCCCGTCGGAGGCGGATCGATCCGCCGGATCGCCCGCGGGCGCACGGTCCCCGGCGGCGCCCGCACCGCTGTCGGCACCCTCGCCGACCCCGCCGGGGCGGCCGTCGGCGTCGTGTGCGCCGTCCGTGCGCAGCAGCTCGGCCAGCCGCTTGAGACCCCGGTGCGCCGCGGTGCGTACCGCTCCCGGCCGCTTGCCCAGTGTCCGGGCCGCGCTCTTCGCGTCCAGGCCGACGACGACCCGCAGCACCACGGCCTCGGCCTGGTCCTGCGGCAGCTGGGCTATGAGCGACATCGTGCGGCCGGTGGCCAGGGCCTCCATCGCCTCGTCGGCGGTGTCGGAATCGGCCGGCCTCTCGGCCAGTTCGGACTCGTCTCCACCGGTCGCGGGACGCCTGCCGCGCATCCGCAGGTGGTCCAGGGCACGGTTACGGGCTATTCGCGCCGCCCAGCCGCGGAAGCGGTCGGCGTCGCCGCTGAACCGGTCGAGGTCGCGCGCTATCTGCAGCCACGACTCGGACGCCACGTCCTCGGCGTCCGGATCCCCCACCAGTGTCCGTATGTAGCCCAGCAGCCGTGGCTGCACCGCGCGGTACACAGTACGGAAGGCGTCTTCGTCCCCGTCCTGTGCCGCGAGCACCGCGGCAGTGAGCTCCGCGTCGTCCCCCAGCACTCCCTCAACCCGCCCTGCTGTCCCGAATCGCAGCTGGTCATCACTGCCGCGCCACCCTGCGCGACTCAGCACGCTACGTCCTTCGCGGGGGCCACGTCCATGGCTTGTACAACCCGCAACATCCCTCCGACGCGCTGCGGTGTGACAGAAAACGCAGCGACGGCGCAGAGAAGAGTACGGGGTCGTCCTACGACCCCGCGGAAGACGACCGGGGCCTCTCCTGTGGGGGGTGGCGGCCCCGGTCGTCGTCCTTTCCTCTGCGCCTCCGACCAGGCATCACCCCGAGGCACGGGGGCCTGTCACGACCAACCCGTTGCCAACGCCCCCAAGCGTTCATCCGGCTTGGCAGCAGGCACACTTCTCGCCGTTGTCGCACTGTCGGCCGATCTGTTCTCCCACACGACCGTCCCCGTGCACATCTGGCTGCTCGCCCGTGACGCGTCGCACCCCCTCCCCGCCGGAGAATCCGGCTCCATCCTCTTCATCGATGCGAGCCGACTCGGAACGCAGACTCCGCGCGGCACCGGCCTCCAACGGGCGTGACCAACAGCAGCCAGGAACAATCAGAAACACCCAGGGCAGGCCGAACCGGACGGCAAGCGGTAACCACCGTCGCGCCGACAAAATGCCTGGTCAGAGGCCCTTTGTGGCATAGTTCGGCCAGGGGTGGCGGCCCCGGTCGTCCTCGTTCCCCCTCAGTTCTCTCCGCCCGGGGCGATCCGAACGAAAGGCACTAACGGCCTCACCCACGATCGGCAGCGGCGTCGCGGCACCTGGGACCTCCGCCTCGGATCCGAAGGCCCCGGACGCCGCTCCTACTCCCACTGCTCATCGTGGGCGAGGCCGTGACCCCGCCCGCGTGCCCGGCGCGAAACCGCCGCCCGCAGCACCCGCTGCCCCTCCGCCGACGTGTCGAGCACCTGACGCAGTCCGGCGCCCGCCCCCGTCGCACCGGCGTTCTCCGCCAGCAGTTCCAGGATCCGGGTCTGCCGCCACACCTCCCCGGCCAGCAGCGGACCGACCCCCTCCGTATCGCCCACGCGGCAGCCCCGCACCGCCCCCGCCCCGGCGGACGGCGTCGCGTCCTGTTCGAGGTGGACCTCCAGGGCCAGCAGCGAACAGGCGTCCGCCCACTCCCGCAGCCCCGGCTCCGCCCGGTCCGCAGGCGCGTCGCCCAGCAGCTTCCGGATCTGCGGCGCCGCCCCTTCCGCATCGGCCGCGGCGTCCAGCGCCGCACGGGCCTCCGCCAGACGTACGGGCCAGAGCGAGCCGTCCGCGCAGCCCGCCCAGAGCGGACGCAGCGGATCCGGATCGGCCCCTTCGGCGGGCGGCGGCAGACAGCGGTCGAGGCAGGCGACCGCGCTCGTGGCGAGCCCCCGCTCATCGGCGGCGGCGATCAGTTCCAGCAGGCTCATCGGCGTCTCCCGTCGGCACTCCCCGTGCGTGCACGCACGGGGACGCGGCGCTTCCTGTTACCGCGTTCAGCGCCAACTGGCTCAAAATCGTCACCGCCGAGGCCGAATAGCATCGCTCTACGGGCACGCCCCGGCCGACTTCAGTGGGCTCGTCCCGACACGGGCCGCACGGTGAGCGGATACACGCCGAGGGCCGCCCGCTCCCCCTGCATCCGGGTCAGCTTGCGCACGAAGAGAACGGCGAACACCGCGGCCACGAGGTCGAGGGCGTCGGTCGCCATCAACAGGCCCGCCGCGTCGATGACCTCCTGCGGCTCCTCGGCCTTCCAGTACTGCTGGGACGTGTACCGGGAGGCGATCAGCGAGCAGACCCACGCACCCCACCACAGGTTCATCACGGTGGCCGGGACCGTGCTCCGGCTGCCGTCGGGGTCGGTCCGGGCGCTCGCGGCCCAGATGCCGCCGGCGATCCGGCGCGGGAGCACCAGGTTGGCGAACGGGACGAACCAGGCGCCGACGGCCCAGCCGGCCCCCATCGGCTGCGCGCCCGGGTCGAACACCTCGGCGTTGAGCCGCACCCGCCGGAACCAGATGATGAAGACGACCGCGGTGGCCAGGGTCATGAGGACCTGCAGCGCGCCCGCGCCGGCGTACAGGTCGTCCGCGAGAGTCACCTCCGCCTCGTCGTACGTGGCGAAGCCGTTGTCCAGCCCGTCCCCGAGCACACGGCGGACGTTCAGCCCCGCCGCCACGGCGAACAGATCCGCCACGGCGACGGCGGCCAGCAGGACGACGACGGCCTTCGCGAGCCCGTCCGGCGAGCGCAGGTACTGCTGCGGGGCGACGAAGGCCGGGGCCGGCGGCACCGGGGGCTGCCCGGCCGGACCGGCGCAGAGCAGACAGCGCCCGTCATCGGTGACCGGCGGTCTGAGACGGCAGGTGGAGCACAGCATGATGATGGAACCCCCCAGGATTCTCGGTTCGGGCGCAGCAAGACGCGCGCCCCCTCCCCCGGGGCGCGCGGCCTGCGAACGTATCCCCGGCCCACCACGCTGTCCACAGGTAATGCGGCGCGCCCCGCTCGGCGCGCCCCGTTCAGCCCGTCGCGTCGATCCGTGCGGCCAGCGCCCGGAACTGATCCCAGCTCAGCGTCGGCTTGCCCGGGGTCCACAGCTTCTGGGCCGTCGCCCGCAGCGGCAGCCGGATGCCCTGCGCCACCTGCGCCGCGGTCTGCGCCTGCGGGAGGTCGCCCCAGACCGCGAACCGGCCGCCGAGGATCTGACCGGAGTAACGCGCCGGGACCGGCTGGGTGCCGCGCAGGACGAGCGGGGTCCACTGCTCGTAGATCCGCTTGCCCGTGGGATAGACGAAGTTGTTGGGCTGGCCCAGTACGTAATAGAGGAACTCGTCGTTGAGGTTGACCACCTTCCGCCCCTCGCTCAGATACTCCTCCGGCGGCCGGGCTCCGTACTCCTTGCCCGTCCAGTACTCGACCTCGATGTCCTTGTCGGCGTGGACGACGCCGTCACGGAAGAAGCCGTCGTTCCACGCCTTGGGCTGCTTGCCGTGCGGGCGCACCACTGCCGCGCGGTCGTTGAGCCACCCGGTGGCGAGGTCCTTGATACCGGCCCGCGGTCCGTACTTCTGCTGGGCGGCGCGTTGCAGCTGCGGGTAGGAGGCGGCCGGGTCGCGCGCCATGAGAGCGAGGTACTCGTCGGCGCCGAGGTGCCAGTACCGGCCGCCGAACAGCCCGGTGAACTCGCCGAGGAGCTCGTCGATGAGCTTCGCCGCCCCCGGGTTCGAGATGTCGAGCGATCCGGGCGAGCGCACACCCGAGACATTGCGCAGCTGGAGGTCGGGGTGGGCCCGCAGCACCGCGCCCAGGTGGCCCGGGGAGTCGATCTCGGGGACGACCTGGATGTGCAGCCGGCCCGCGAGCCCGAGGATCTGCCGCACCTCGGCCTTGGTCAGGTGCTCCGGCGACACCACTTCGGGGTGGGTGTCGGACTGGATGCGGAACGCCTGGTCGTCGGAGAAGTGCAGGCCGAGCTGGTTGAGCTTGAGGTCGGCCATCTCGCGGAGCCGGTCCTCGATCCAGGCGACGCTGTAGTACTTGCGCGCGATGTCGAGGTTGAGGCCGCGCTGCGGCCGGTCGGGACGGTCGCGCACCTCGCCCTCGGGCATGCTGCCGTCGGCGCGCACCGACTGTTTCAGGGTGCGGGTTCCGTAGAAGACACCGGCCTGGTCGGGTCCGCTGATCGTGACCCGTCCGTCATGGGTCCTCAGGGTGTACGACTCGGGGGTGCCCCGGCCCGGGGTGAGGGCCAGCTCCACGTCACCGGCGCGGGCGGGCACGCTGCCCCGGTAGTGGATCTTCAGCTCCTGGGCGAGCAGCTGCCCCTCGTCCGCCAGCGTTCCGCTGCCGGCGGCGATGACGACCCCGGCGGCGGGGCCGGGCCGCCAGCCGGGGCCGCGGGCGGCGATGTGCTCGCGGACGGCGGGGATGGTGCGGGGCGGTGTCGAGAGCGGGTAGCTCCGGGTCGGCGAGGGGGCGGCCGGGGAGCCGGAGGGGGTACGGGCCCCCGTCTGCCCCGCGAGGCCGCCGCCGGAGCTTTCCGGCCAGACGACGACGGCGATCGTCGCGGCGGCCGCCGCGGTGAGGGCCGCGCCGGCCACGAGAGTGCCGCGTGAAGGCGACATCGGTAAGAAACCTCCGATATTGGTGGGAAACAGGGCAGAAGCTGCAAAACAGCCGGGCATTTTCCTCGGGAGACGATCCCTCAAGCGTTCCGGAACTCTCCCGTCCGGGTGAAATTCGCGCATCCGTCGGACGACCGTTGCCCGGCCTCGCTAGCTTTGAGGCACATCCGTCTCTCCCTTCACCCTGTATCCGCCTGGTCTCACCCGTCCCGCCGCACCCAGGTTCACAGATGTCGTTGATTCGAGGAGCCCACGCTGTCCAGGTCCAGCGAGTCCCACGCCGGCCTCCCGAAGCGACTGCGCCGACCGGCCGCCCGGACGGCCGTACCCGTCCAGGAGCCGGTGCCGCGCAACTCCGGTCAGGTCCGGGCCGGGGCCCCTGACCCCGGCCTCGACCGCTTCAACACCGCGCCGCCCGCCGAGGCCGAGGCCGCGCTGCTGGAGTGCTTCGGAAGCCGCCGCTGGGCGCAGCGGCTGGCCGCCCACCGCCCGTACCCCGACATCGACGCGCTGCTCGCCGCCGCCGACGAGGCGGGTTACGACCTGCCCCCCGAGGACCTCGCCGAGGCGCTCTCCACCGAGGTCTCCCCCGGGCTGCACGACACCGCGCCGCACTCCGCCCATCTCGCGCTGCGGGCCGCGCACGCCGCGTACGAGTGCCGCTTCGGCCATGTCTTCGTGATCTGCCTGGACGCGTTCGAGCCCGCCGAACAGCCGGACCAGGTGCTCGCCGGAATCCGGGCCAGGCTGGGTCACGACCCCGACCAGGAGCGGGTGGTGACCGCGGAGGAGATGCGGCGACTCGCCCGGGGCCGCATCATCGGTCTGATATCGGGTTCATAACGGAATGGGCCGCTCGGCAGCGCCGAGCGGCCCGTTCCGGCTCGCTTCCAGGGCCTTTCGTTCGGATCAGGCCGGATCAGCGAGCGGGGCCCGGGGCCGTGGATCGCAAGGCGGAGGAGGGAGTCATGGCGACCGACGACAACGCGGCGAGGCGCGGTGCCGGAGCACGCGAGCCCGGCGAGATCCAAGCGAGAGGCCCTAGCCCGTCCGTGCCTGTTTGATTGCCACTTTGATCACACCAGAGGCCCCCGCGCGAACGAACCGACAAAGCGTCGCTACGATGGCCGGGGCCGGTGGACCGTACCCGGCCGGGTCAGACCGACAGTCAAGCCGGCCGGCCCCAATCCCCGCTCCCGGAGGGTTCTTCCGTGCCGGCTGGAACGCTGTACCGCGGCCGGGAAGGCATGTGGTCCTGGGTGGCTCATCGAGTCACCGGTGTCCTCATTTTCTTCTTCCTGTTCGTACACGTCCTGGACACCGCTCTCGTCCGCGTCTCCCCCGAGGCCTACGACGACGTCGTGGCCACGTACAAGACGCCGATCGTCGCGCTCCTCGAATACGGCCTGGTGGCCGCCATTCTCTTCCACGCGCTGAACGGTCTCCGCATCGTCGCCGTGGACTTCTGGGCCAAGGGTCCGCGCTACCAGAAGCAGATGCTCTGGTCCGTCGTGGGGATCTGGGTCGTGCTCATGGTCGGGGCCCTGTACCCCGTCCTCGGCCACGCCGTACGCGAAGTCTTCGGGAGCTGAGGCCAATGTCCACCGAGTCCTCCGCCGCGATCGGGTCCGTCGAGGGCGTCAGCCTCTACGACGTCGACCACCCGGCCCCGGTCATCGAGCCGCCGCGCAAGCGGACCGGCAAGACCCCCAAGGCTTCGCGCACCAACTTCGAGATGTACGCCTGGCTCTTCATGCGCCTGTCGGGCATCGTCCTGGTCGTCCTGGTCATCGGCCACCTGCTGATCCAGCTGGTGCTGGACGGCGGCGTCTCCAAGATCGGCTTCGCCTTCGTGGCGGGCCGCTGGGCCTCGCCGTTCTGGCAGCTCTGGGACCTGGCGATGCTGTGGCTGGCCATGCTGCACGGCGCCAACGGCCTCCGTACGGTCATCAACGACTACGCCGAGCGGGAGAACACCCGCTTCTGGCTGAAGATGCTGCTGTACACCGCCACGGTGTTCACCGTCCTGCTGGGCACGCTGGTGATCTTCACCTTCGACCCGAACATCCGCTAGGGCGCCGGGCCAGAGGGACCAGAGGAAATCATGCAGATCCACAAGTACGACACCGTCATCGTCGGCGCCGGCGGCGCCGGTATGCGCGCGGCGATCGAGTCCACCAAGCGCAGCCGTACCGCCGTGCTCACGAAGCTGTACCCGACCCGCTCCCACACGGGCGCCGCGCAGGGCGGCATGGCCGCCGCGCTCGCCAACGTGGAGGAGGACAACTGGGAGTGGCACACCTTCGACACGATCAAGGGCGGCGACTACCTGGTCGACCAGGACGCCGCCGAGATCCTGGCGAAGGAGGCCATCGACTCCGTTCTCGACCTGGAGAAGATGGGCCTGCCGTTCAACCGCACGCCCGAGGGCCGTATCGACCAGCGTCGCTTCGGCGGCCACAGCCGTAACCACGGCGAGGCCCCGGTCCGCCGGTCCTGCTACGCCTCGGACCGCACCGGCCACATGATCCTCCAGACGCTGTACCAGAACTGCGTCAAGGAGGGCGTGGAGTTCTTCAACGAGTTCTACGTCCTGGACCTCCTGCTCCAGGAGGTCGACGGAGTCAAGAAGTCGGCGGGCGTCGTCGCGTACGAGCTGGCGACCGGCGAGATCCACGTCTTCCAGGCGAAGTCGATCATCTTCGCCTCCGGCGGCACCGGCAAGTTCTTCAAGGTGACGTCGAACGCGCACACCCTGACCGGTGACGGCCAGGCCGCCGCCTGGCGCCGCGGCCTGCCGCTGGAGGACATGGAGTTCTTCCAGTTCCACCCGACGGGCATCTGGCGCATGGGCATCCTGCTGACGGAGGGCGCCCGCGGTGAGGGCGGCATCCTCCGCAACAAGGACGGCGAGCGCTTCATGGAGAAGTACGCGCCCGTCATGAAGGACCTCGCGTCCCGCGACGTCGTGTCCCGCTCCATCTACACGGAGATCCGTGAGGGCCGCGGCTGCGGTCCCGAGGGCGACCACGTCTACCTCGACCTCACGCACCTGCCGCCGGAGCAGCTCGACGCCAAGCTCCCGGACATCACCGAGTTCGCGCGCACGTACCTCGGCATCGAGCCCTACACGGACCCGATCCCGATCCAGCCGACCGCGCACTACGCCATGGGCGGCATCCCGACCAACGTCGAGGGCGAGGTGCTGGCCGACAACACCACCGTCGTCCCGGGCCTGTACGCCGCCGGCGAGGTCGCGTGCGTCTCCGTGCACGGCGCCAACCGCCTGGGCACCAACTCGCTGCTCGACATCAACGTCTTCGGACGTCGCGCCGGCATCGGTGCCGCCGAGTACTCCGCGAAGCACGACTTCGTCGAGCTTCCCGAGAACCCGGCGCAGCTGGTCGAGGAGCAGATCGAGCGGCTGCGCAACTCGACGGGCGACGAGCGGGTCGCCGCGATCCGCCTGGAGCTGCAGGAGTGCATGGACGCCAATGTGATGGTGTTCCGCACCGAGCAGACCATCAAGACGGCCGTCGACAAGATCGCCGAGCTGCGCAGGCGCTACCTCAACGTGTCCATCCAGGACAAGGGCAAGCGGTTCAACACGGACCTTCTGGAGGCCATCGAGCTGGGCAACCTGCTCGACCTGGCCGAGGTCATGGCGACCTCCGCGCTGGCCCGCAAGGAGTCCCGCGGCGGTCACTACCGCGAGGACTTCCCGAACCGCGACGACGTCAACTTCATGCGCCACACCATGGCGTACCGCGAGGTCTCGGCCGACGGCACCGAGTCGATCCGGCTCGACTACAAGCCGGTCGTCCAGACCCGCTACCAGCCGATGGAGCGTAAGTACTGATGGCAACCCCGACTCTGGACAAGGTCGAGACGCAGTCCGCCGCCTCGCCGTACATCACGGCCACCTTCCGGATCCGCCGCTTCAACCCCGAGGTCTCCGACGAGGCCCAGTGGCAGGACTTCCAGATCGAGATCGACCCGAAGGAGCGTGTGCTCGACGCCCTTCACAAGATCAAGTGGGACATCGACGGCACGCTGACGTTCCGCCGCTCCTGCGCGCACGGCATCTGCGGGTCCGACGCGATGCGGATCAACGGCAAGAACAGGCTCGCCTGCAAGACGCTGATCAAGGACATCAACCCGGAAAAGCCGATCACGATCGAGGCCATCAAGGGCCTCACGGTCCTCAAGGACCTCGTGGTCGACATGGACCCGTTCTTCCAGGCGTACCGCGACGTCATGCCCTTCCTCATCACCAAGGGGAACGAGCCGACCCGCGAGCGTCTGCAGTCCGCCGAGGACCGCGAGCGCTTCGACGACACCACCAAGTGCATCCTGTGCGCCGCGTGCACGTCCTCGTGCCCGGTGTTCTGGAACGACGGCCAGTACTTCGGCCCGGCGGCCATCGTCAACGCGCACCGCTTCATCTTCGACTCGCGCGACGAGGGCGGCGAGCAGCGCCTGGAGATCCTCAACGACCGTGACGGTGTGTGGCGTTGCCGCACCACCTTCAACTGCACGGACGCCTGCCCGCGTGGCATCGAGGTCACCAAGGCGATCCAGGAGGTCAAGCGGGCGCTGATCACGCGTCGCTTCTGACCGCCACCGGCACACCGGTCGCATTCCGGGCCCCGTTTTCCGCATGAACATTGCGGGAAGCGGGGCCTCTTGCTGCGCCGTCCGGGTCCGGACGGTACGGTCGTGCGGGACCGGACACCGGCTCGCCGCCTCCGGAGCAGCAAGGCACGGGGCGCACAGGCTTGATCGAAAGCGGGGAACGTTGAGCGATCCGAATCCGTACGCGGACGACTCATACAAGTGGGGGCCTCCCCAGCAGCCGGGCAATCCGCCCACCGTCGCGGACGGCCAGGGCCAGGGGCAGTCCGCGCCGGCCTACGGCTACCCGCAGCAGCTGCCCGACTCCGCGGCCCGGCCCGGCCCCGGCTACGGCTATCCCCCGGAGCAGGGACCGGCCATGCCCGGTTACGGCTATCCGCAGCAGCCGGGGATGCCGCCCGGCGCCGGCGGTGCGCCGATGCTGACGTTCGGTGACATCACCGTGATGAACGACCAGATCGTGACGCCGGCCGGAACGATGCCGCTCAAGGGCGCGGTCTGGACGGCCACGGACCTGTCGCGCACCGAGGAGAGGATCCCGACGGTGGCGATCGTCCTGGCGATCGTCTTCGCGCTGCTCTGCCTGGTCGGTCTGCTCTTCCTCCTGATGAAGGAGAAGAAGACGACCGGCTTCATCCAGGTCTCGGTGACCAGCGGTGGCAGGCACCACTCGACGATGATCCCGGCGCTGGGCCCGGAGACCTTCCAGATGGTCATGGCACAGATCAACACCGCCCGCTCGATGAGCATCTGACGGGTACGGGGCCTCCGTTCCCGACACCGGGAAGCCGGAGGCCACGGTCGTACGGGGGCGGCGGCGGCCGGAAGGGGGCTGAGCGCCGGACGGCTCAGAGCCTGTCGGGTGACCTCGGACCGGACGGCGGACGCGGTCCGGTGCATGCGGTTTTGAGGCGGAGGAGGGAGTCGGACGGGGTCTCCCCCGCTCGAACGCGGCTGAGAGCTCGGGGAAGGAGCGTCGGCGACCGACGACAACGCGGGAGGCGCGCGTGCCAGGGCGTGGCCGCCCGGCCGGAGGCCACCCGACAGACCCTCAGTCCCAGGCGGCGTCGCCCCGGTCCTCGGCGACCACCATGATGCGCCGCAGCATGTCGTTCAGCAGCGTGCGCTCGTCCTTGTCGAGGACGCCGAGCAGCCGGTACTCCTCGTGCCCGAGGACGTCCATCGCACCGAGCCAGGTCGATCGGCCCTCGTCGGTGAGTTCGACGTCGACCCTTCGGCGGTCGGTGGTGGAGGGCGTACGGCGGACGAAGCCGCGCCGTTCGAGCGCGTCCAGCCGACCGGTGACGGAGGCGGGCGCGAGGTCGAGGTCGGCGGCGAGTTCGGAGGGCGCCGCCGTCCCGCCGCGTCCGGCCAGCTTGTGGAGCGTGTCGAACTCCTGACGGTCCAGATCGAAGTCGACCAGGGACTGTTCGCGTACCCGGCGCAGATGGACGGAGAGCTTCTTCATCCGGGTCACCGCGCCCTCGACATCGGGATCGAGGTCGGGAAGGACGGGCTTCCAGCGCTCCACATGTCCGTCGGTCCAGTCGCGTCGCTCCATAGGGAAAGCCTACGCCCGAGCTCCAACTTCCCTTCGGAACAAGATATTTCGTTGACGAATAATTCGACATCGAAATACATTCTCGCGCATGCCGCATCCTCTGCGCACGCGCGCCTTCCGCCTGCTCTTCATCGGACGCACCCTCTCCCTCCTCGGCGACGCCGCCATCCCCACCGCCCTCTCCCTGGCCGTCTACCTGGCCACCGGCTCGACCGGGGCGCTCGCGCTGGTGCTGGGCTGCGCGATGGTCCCCAAGCTGCTCCTGCTGCCCCTGGGGGGCGTCGTCGGTGACCGCTTCAACGCCCGGACCGTGGCGCTCACCACCGATCTCGTACGGTGCGCGACCCAGCTGTTCGTCGGCGCGGAGCTGCTCGGCGGCTCCCCCGCGCTCTGGCAGATCGCGGTCGCCGAGGCGATCGGCGGCGCCGCCGGCGCGTTCGCGATGCCGACCGTGTCCCCGCTGATCCGCGGCACCGTGCCGGAATCGGGGCTGCTGCGAGCCAATTCACTGATGGCCGTGGTCAACAGCGCGACCCGGCTCGGCGGTCCGGCCCTCGCCGGAGCCCTGATCCTGACCGCGGGGCCCGGCTGGGCCTTCGTCCTGGACGGCGCGAGCTTCGCGGTGAGCGCGGCACTGCTGTCCGCCATGAAGGTACGGCACATACCCATCCCCCGACGCTCCCTGATCAGCGATCTCAAGGAGGGCTGGAGCGAGGTGCGGGGCCGCGACTGGTACTGGACGAGCCTGATCGCCCACGCCGTCTGGAACGGCGCGGCGGCGGTCCTGATGACCGTGGGCCCGGCCCTCTTCGTCCACGAGCTGGGCGGCAAGGGCGTCTGGGTCGCCCTGCTCCAGACCGGCGCGGCCGGCCTGCTCCTCGGCTCCCTGCTGGCCGGCCGGGCCCGCCCCCGTCGCCCGGTCCTGATCGCCAACCTGGGCCTCGCCACGTACGCCCTCCCGCTCGGCCTCCTCGCCGTCCACGCGCCCGCCGCCGTGACCATCGCCGCGTACGGCGTCGCCCAGGCGGGCCTCGGCTTCCTCAACCCGGTCTGGGAGACCGCGGTCCAGTCCGCCGTGCCCGCACAGACCCTGGCCCGCGTGACCTCCTACGACTGGCTGCTCTCGCTCGGCGCGATGCCGCTCGGCTACACGCTCGCCCCGCTCGCCGCCTCGGCCTGGGGCGCCGAAGTACCGCTGGCCGTCGCCGCGGCGGCGGTCGGCGCGGCCTGTCTGGCGACGGCGGCGGTACCGGGCGTGCGACGCCTCGGGGCGCCCGGCAGAACGGCGGAGCACACCGTCGAAATGGCGACTTGAACATGTTCAAATATGGGTCTACTGTCCATGACAACAGCTTTTGAACGCGTTCAAGGGAGGGTGGGGCATGGACCTCACTGTTGTCGCGTACGTCATCTACCTGCTGATCAGCGTGGCGCTCACCGTCTGGGTCGCGCGCACGCTCAGCCACAACGGCAAAGTGTTCCTCGCCGACGTACTGCACGGGAACGAGAAGCTCGCCGATGCCGTCAACCACCTGCTGGTGGTCGGCTTCTACCTGGTGAACCTGGGCTTCGTCACGCTCTATCTGAGGAACGACGACAAGGTCGCCGACGCCCGCGGACTCTTCGAGGCACTCTCGGTGAAGCTCGGCGTCGTCCTGCTCGTCCTCGGCGTGCTGCACCTCGGCAATGTCTATGTGCTCAACAAGATCCGCCGTCGAGGTCTGATGGAGCGTGAGCAGACCCCGCCCGTCGCGCCGCAGGGCTGGACGGGACCGGGCGACGGTCCGTGGGCCGCGCCCGCCGCCAAGGCCTGAGCGCGCCGTGACCGCCGAAGCGGGCGGGCGGCGGCTCCCCGTCCACGGCCTCACGGTGCTGTACGACGCGCGGTGCCCGCTCTGCCTCCATCTGCGCCAGTGGCTGATGAAGCAGCCTCAGCTCGTCCCGCTCGACCTCGTCCCGGCGGCCTCCGAGGAGGCGCGCCGCCGCTTCCCCGGGCTCGACCACGCCGGAACGCTCGACGAGATCACGGTGATCGGCGACCGGGGGCAGATCTACCGCGGGACCTCCGCCTGGATCGTCTGCCTCTGGGCACTGGCCGAACACCGGCCCAGGTCCCACTGGCTGACCACCCCGGCGGGCCGCCCCTTCGCACGGGCCACCGTTCTCGCCGCCGCGAAGTACCGTTCGCTGACCGCGCCGCCGTGCGGCGACGGGGACGGCGTCTGCACCGCGGGTACGGTCCCCGGGCCCGAGGACTGACGGGGGCGCCGATACCCTCAGGGCTGTGGTGAAGGAAGCGAAGGACGTGAAGGAAGTAAAGGCTCCCAAGAGCGAGCAGACCCGCACACTCATCCTCGAGACCGCGCTCCGTCTCTTCCAGGAACGCGGCTACGACAAGACGACGATGCGGGCCATCGCCCAGGAGGCCGGCGTCTCCGTCGGCAACGCCTACTACTACTTCACGAACAAGGAACACCTCGTCCAGGGCTTCTACGACCGGCTCGCCGCCGAGCACGAAGCAGCGGTGCAGCCGGTCCTGGACGGTGACAAGGACCTCGCGGTGCGGATGCGCGGGGTCCTGCTCACATGGCTGGACGTGGCGGAGCCGTACCACCGCTTCGCCGCCCAGTTCTTCAAGAACGCCGCCGACCCGGAGAGTCCGCTCAGCCCGTTCTCGGCGGATTCGGTCGCCGCCCGCGAGGCGGCGATCTCCATCCAGCGGCGCTGCCTGGCCGGCTCCGACACCAAGGCCGACCCCGAACTCGCCGAACTGTTGCCGCAGTTGATGTGGCTGATACAGATGGGCCTGGTGCTGTACTGGGTGTACGACCGGACGGAGCACACCGAACGCAGCCGCCGTCTGGTCGAGCGCTCCGCCCCGATCGCCGCCCGCGCCATCGCGCTCTCCCGGTTCCGGGTGCTGCGCCCGCTGGTGCGACAGATTCACGAGGTGCTGGAGGAGTTCCTGCCCGGCGCCGCGAAGCGCCGGGCCTGAACGAACGGGGGCGGCCGCCCGGCGGCGCCGGGACCGACCGCCCCCAAGTCCTGTCGTACGGGCCAGGGCCCGGCACGGCGGGCCGTCAGATCCGTCCCAGCTCCCACAGCCGCCAGATGCCGGTGCCGTCCGAGAGGTACTGCGAGCCGGAGACATCGGTCTTGCTGACGACGTAGTCCTTCTTCTGCCACAGCGGCACGAGCGGCACGTCCTCGCCGACCAGCGCCTGGAGCTCCTTGAAGTCCGTCGAGGTACGGCCGCGGTCGCTGTACTGCAGCGTGGCGCTGATCAGGGAGTCCATCTTCTTGCTGGAGTAGCCGTTGTGGAGGCTGTTGTCGCTGCCGACCAGTGGCTGGCTGAAGGTGTCGGGGTCCGGGTAGTCGGGGAGCCAGCCGACGGTGTACGCGTCGTACTTGCCGGCCGCGTACTCCTTCTGGAACTGCTGCCAGTCGACGGCCTTGACCGACACCTTGAACAGCCCGTCCGCCTCCAACTGGCGGCGCAGCTCCTCGGTCTCCTTCTCGTAGGCCTCGTCGCCGCCGCGGTAGCCGAAGGTGATCGCCAGCGGCGTCTGCACACCGGCCTCCTGCATCAGCTTCTTGGCACGCGCCCGGTCGGGTGCGGGGTAGGCGTCGAAGAACGGCGTGCTGTGCCCGATGTAGCCCTGCGGGATCAGCGAGTAGAGCGGTTCGACCGTGCCCTTGTAGATGTCGGTCACCAGCGGCGCGCGGTCGACGATCGACGCGATGGCCTGCCGGACCTTCTTGTTCGCGAGCGGGGAGCCGTCACGGACGTTGAAGACGAGGTTGCGGATCTCGGCGCTGTCCGCCTCCGTGACGCGCAGGTCGGGGTCGCCGGGGTTGAGCTCGGCGAGCGTGGCCGGCGGCAGCTGGCGGTGCGTCACATCGATCTGTCCGGACTTCCAGGCGGCCAGCAGCGCGTCCGACTCCTTGAAGTAGCGCACCGTGACCGGGACACCGGTCTTCTTCAGCGCACCCTTGTACCGGGGGTTGGGAACCAGCTCGGCGCTGGCGTCCGCCCGGTACGACTTCAGGAGGTACGGCCCCGAGCCGTCGACCGTGTTCCCGGTCCGGAGCTTGTTCGGCGGGTACGACTCGCGGTCGACGATCGACCCGGCGCCCGTGGCGAGCTTCTGCGGGAAGGTCGCGTCGCGCGAGGAGAGGTTGAAGGTGATGGTGCGGCCGTCGGCCACCACGTTCTTGAGGCTCGGGAACAGGACCCACGGACCGACATCCGTCTTGATCTTGATCATCCGCTCGATGGAGTACTTGACATCCTGGGCGGTGATCTTGCGTCCGTTGGAGAAGGACAGGTCGTCACGCAGCTTGCACTGGTACGTCTGGAGCTTCTGGCCGATGAACCCGCAGCTCTCGGCGGCGTCGGGCTCGGGGACGGTCGCCCCGGACTTGAACGTCATGAGGGACTGGTAGATGTTGCTGTACATCGCCCAGGAACCGGCGTCGTACGCCCCCGCCGGGTCGAGCGAGGTGACCTCGTCCGTGGTACCGACCGCGATCGGGTCCTTGTTCACCTCGTTCGAGGGGAGCAGCTGCCAGGCTCCGACGCCTGCGATGACCAAAACCGCGAGAACCGCGAGAATCCGTACCCGGACCGACCGCATTGACGTGCTCTCCCTTTACCAGCCCCACCTCGGTGTTGTGCTCAGATCCGCACATCACCGCATGCTCGCGATCAGCCAATCACACGACTTTCACATCTGGAAGACCAAAACTGTGACTCATAGCCTTTTGTTCGGCACTTGAAACCTTCGTGTTTCCAGAGGGTCTGTAACCAGCCATCGACGGAGGGTCAGACCTGCAGGGAGGCGAGCTCCACGACGGTGATGTCGGAGGGCGCACCGACCCGGACCGGCGGCCCCCAGGCGCCCGCGCCCCGCGAGACGTACAACTGGGTGTCGCCGTAGCGGTCGAGTCCGGCGACCGTGGGATTGGCCAGTTCCGCGACGAGGTTGCCCGGCCAGAGCTGACCGCCGTGGGTGTGGCCGGAGAGCTGGAGGTCCACACCGTGGGCGACGGCCTCATGGATGACGACGGGCTGGTGGGCGAGGAGGACCGCGGCCCTGGTCCGGTCCCGGTCGCCGAGCGCGGCCCCGAAGTCGGGCCCCTGCCCCTCGCTCTCCCCGGCGATGTCGTTGACACCCGCGAGATCGAATCCATCGATCTCGACCCGGGCGTTCTCCAGGGGGTGAAGCCCCAATTCTCTGACCTGATCGATCCATTGGGCGGCACCGGAGTAGTACTCGTGATTCCCGGTGACGAAGTAGCTTCCCCGGCGGGCGCTCAGCCGCGCGAGCGGCTCCGCGGCCGGACCGAGGTCCGCGACGGTTCCGTCGACGAGATCGCCCACGACGGCGACCAGATCCGGCTGGGTCCGGTTGATCGTGTCGACGATCCGTCGGGTGTGGGCGCGGCCGAGGATCGGGCCGAGGTGGATGTCGCTGACGACGGCGATCCGGAAGCCGTGCGCGGAACGGGGCAGCTTGGCGAGCGGCACGGTGATCCGCTCGACCCGCGGCCCGCGCAGCACGCCGTACATGCCGTGGCCGACCGTGCCGAGCCCCGCGACGGCGGCGGCGCCCCCGACGGCCCGCGCGACGAACAGCCGCCGCGTGGGGTCGGCGGGGCGGGACGGGGCGGAGGTGGCGGGAGAGGCGGGGGCGACGAGGGTGTCCGCGGTGATGGTGGCCCCGGCGTTCTCCGCGGTGGCGGCGCCGGTGGTCGTGGCGGACTCGGTGGTACCGGTGGTGCCGGTGGTCCCGGCGGCCTCGGTGATACCGGTGGTCCCGGGTGCGGGCGGCTGTGTCGCCGTGGCCCCGTCCGGCCCGCTCGCACGGTGTGCGAGCACGCGTCGCAGTACCGGCCGTACCGCCTCGCCCACCAGCAGCGCGAGCGTCAGATAGAGCAGCGCGGCGAGCCACAGGTATCCCGGCCAGGCCAGCGTCCGCTGGAGCCAGAAGGGCGCACCCGCGCGGCCGGAGACCAGGGCGCCGACGCTCAGCAGCGGCAGGAGGTACGCGGCCACCGTGCCGACGGTGCGCAGGGCGCTGCCCTCGGTCGTCGTGTCACCGACGAAACGGCGCCACAGGTAGCGGTGCACGCCGACGAGCAGGGCGAGCACCACGACCGCCGTCAGTGCGATCTGGACCACTGCCACTCGCGCTCCCCCCGTCCGCCGTACGGCCTGTCACGCATGCTCTCGGCGCAGAGCCCTGACTCCACGGAACCCGATCACACCAACTGCCGTCCCCAGAAGAAAGGAAGTGATGGCGAGCAGCAGATGCACCCAGAAGTACGTGGTCGGGTCACCCGCGTCGTCGAAGGCGAGTCCGCTGCCGTCCTTCCACAGGTTCTTGACGAAAGTGATCCAGATGAACCAGCTCCACACCCCGAAGGCGAGCAGGAACCAGGAGACGGGGCGGCTGAGCTTCATGGTCTCAGTATCTCCGCCGCGCTCCGGCGAAGTCGCCCGGGGTGGGCCGACCCGGCGGTACGCACGGCGGGTCAGGCCGTCCGCGCCCCTGTTCATATCTTCACCCTGTACGTTTCCGATCGTGCCTGCTCTGAAGAAGATCGCATTGACGGTCACCTCTGCCGCCTTGTTGTCCGCTTTTGTCGCCGGTCCGGCATCGGCGGCCGGCAAGGACACCTCCGACAACCGGCCGAAGCCACCCGCCGGCATGTCCCGGGTCGGCGGCGAGCTGCTGGGCCGGACGGGCACGCAGGTCAAGCTGGGGGCAGGCGCCCCGGTACTGCCCAAGAAGCTCACGGGCAGATCCTGGATCGTCGCGGACGCGGAGAGCGGCCAGGTGCTCGCCTCGCACAACGCACACTGGCGGCTGCCCCCCGCCTCCACCCTGAAGATGCTCTTCGCGGACACCGTGATGCCCTCGCTCCAGCCGAAGACCCGGACGTACACGGTGCAGGACGAGGACCTCGCCGGTGTCGGCGAGGGCAGCAGTCTCGTCGGCGTCAAGGAGCACCTCAGCTACACGGTCCACGATCTGTGGCTCGGGGTGTTCCTGCGCTCGGGCAACGACGCGGTGCACGTGCTGTCCTCGATGTACGGCGGCGTCCCCAAGACCGTCGCCGCCATGCAGGCCCACGCCGAGGAGTTGCAGGCACTCGACACGCACGTGGTGTCGCCCGACGGATACGACGCGCCCGATCAGGTCTCCAGCGCGTACGACCTGACGCTTTTCGCCCGCAGCGGCCTGCAGAAGGCGGACTTCCGGGAGTACTGCTCGACGGCCGAGGCCGAGTTCCCCGGCGCGAAGAAGAAGAACGGGAAGCGCGAGAGCTTCGGGATCCAGAACACCAACCGGCTGCTCACCGGTGCGGACGGCGTCGCCCCGTACAAGGGCATCGCCGGCGTCAAGAACGGCTACACCACGCACGCGGGCAACACCTTCACCGGTGTCGCCGAACGCGACGGACGGGTGTTGCTGGTCACCGTCATGAACCCGTCGTCCGAGGAGCCCCACGCCGTCTACAAGGAGGCGGCCAGCCTCCTCGACTGGGGATTCGACGCGAGCGGCAAGGTGACTCCGGTCGGCGAGCTGGTCCCGCCGAAGTCCGCCGACACCAAGGACGAGAGCGGGACCGGAAGCGGCAAGGGCCCCACGTCGGACACCGGGGAGGGCGAGGGCAGGAACGGCTCCTCGCACGCCGCCAGGACCGCAGCCGCGGGCGGGGGCGGCGGGGGCATGGGGATCGCGCTGGGGATCGCGGGAGGTGTCGTGGTGCTGCTGGCCGGCGGCGCGTTCCTGATCAACCGGCGCTGGCCGCTGCCGGACCTGGTGCGCCGCCTCCCTCGCCGCTGACGGGCGCGGCGTCCTTCTCGGTGCCCCTGCCGCTCCGCGTCGCCGTCCAGGCGGCGCAGAACAGCAGCAGTTTCGCGGTGAAGTTGATCCACAGCAGCAGCGCGACCGGCACCCCGAAGGCGCCGTACATGCTCTTCGAGGCGACGCTCCTCATGTAGCTGCCGAGCAGCAGCTTGAGCAGTTCGAAGCCGACCGCGCCGATCACCGCGGCGACCAGCAGCCTGCGCCGCGGCGGCTCGACCCCGGGCAGCAGCGTCAGCAGATAGAGCAGCAGCAGGAAGTCGGCGAGGGCCGCCACGACCAGAGCGGCCACCTGCAGCACCACACCGCCCGCGCCGCGGTCCGAGATGTCCAGCAGACCGGCGGTCCAGCCGACGGCGACGGAGCCGGCCGAGGAGACGGCGAGAGTCGCGAGCGCCGCCCCGCCGAGGCCGAGGAGCAGCACGACGTCCTTGAGCTTACGGATGACCGGATTGCCCAGGTCCACGTCGTCCATGCCCCACACGGCGCGCAGGCAGCCCCGCATCGCGCCGATCCAGCCGATGCCGGTGAAGAGCAGAAACGCACCGGCGACGAGCCCGACCGTGCCCGCGTGCGCCACCAGATCGCCGATGCCGAGCTGGTCTGAGATGCCCGGCACCTGCTCGGCGATCTGCTTCTCGATCCTGTGCAGCTGCTCGGCCGAGAGCAGCGAGGCACCGACCGCCGCGCCGACCGCGATCAGCGGGAAGAGCGCCAGGAAGCTGATGAAGGTGATCGCGGCAGCGAGCCTGCTCCAGTGGACCCGTTCCAGCGTCTCGTACGAGCGCCAGGTGTGCGTCATCATCAGCCGCGAGACGATCGGCCCGATGACAGGGAGGTTTTTCAGCCAGTCCATGACGTACGACTACCCTCCCGGGAACGGAAAACCGGCTCCCCCTTGGCTGCCGTACGAGCCGACACTCCCTCAATCACCCATACCAGTGACTGTTGTAACAAATACCTCGAAAGGGTTTTCTCGGGCGATACGGTCACCACCATGTCTGTCGACACCGTGTCCCTGACCGGCTGGGGCCGCACCGCCCCGACGACCGCGCTGCGCTTCCGCCCCCGTTCGTACGAGGAGGCGGCGGCCACCGTGCGCGGCTGCGGACCCCGCGGGTCCATCGCCCGGGGCCTCGGCCGAGCCCACGGCGACGCCGCGCAGAACGCCGGCGGTTCCGTCCTCGACATGACCGCGCTGAACCGGATCCGCACCATCGACGCCGGGTCCGGCCTGGTGGTCTGCGACGCCGGGGTCAGCCTGCACCGGCTGATGGAGGTGCTGCTGCCGCTCGGCTGGTTCGTCCCCGTCACACCGGCCACGCGCTATGTCACCGTGGGCGGCGCGATCGGCGCCGACATCCACGGCCACAACCACCACTTCTCCGGCTCCTTCTCCCGGCATGTCCAGGAGCTGGAGCTGCTGACCGCCGACGGCGGGATCCGCACCGTCCGGCCCGGCACCGGTCTCTTCGACGCGACCACGGGCGGGCTGGGGCTGACGGGGGTGATCCTCTCGGCCACGCTCCGGCTGCACCGCGTCACCAGTTCCTGGATGTCGGTCGACACCGAACGGACCGTCGACCTCGACGACCTGCTGGCCAGGCTCTCCGCCGGGGACCACCGCTACCGCTACTCGGCCGCCTGGATCGATCTCCTCGCCCGCGGCCGGGCGACGGGGCGCTCCGTACTCACCCGCGGGGAGCACCTGCCTCAGTACGCGCTCCCCGCGCGCGCCCGGCGCACACCGCTCGCGTTCCGCCCGGGACAACGGCCCGCCGCACCCGCGCTCGTACCCCAGGGCCTGCTCGGCCGTACCTCCATCGCCCTCTTCAACGAGCTCCGGTACCGCACCGCCCCCACGTATCGCATCGGGGAACCACAGAGACTCTCCGCCTTCTTCCACCCCCTGGACGGCCTGCCGCACTGGAACCGTGTCCATGGCCGCGGCGGGTTCGTGCGGTACCAGTTCGTCGTCGGACACGGACAGGAGGAGGCGCTGAGCCGGATCGTGCGCCGGATCTCCCAGCGGCGCTGCCCTTCGCTCCTCGCCGTGCTCAAGCGGTTCGGCGGGGGCGACCCGGGCTGGCTGTCGTTCCCGATGCCCGGCTGGACGCTCGCCCTCGACCTGCCCGCCGCCCTGCCCGGCCTGGCCGGGTTCCTGGACTCGCTGGACGAGGAGGTGGCGGGGGCCGGCGGCCGGGTCTGTCTGGCGAAGGACTCCCGGCTGCGTCCGGAGATGCTGGCCGCGATGTATCCACGACTGGCCGAATTCCGTTCCCTGCGAGCCGAGTTGGATCCGAACGGAGCGTTCCGCTCGGACCTCTCGCGCCGCCTGTCGCTCTGACCGCCGGCCACCGCCGCCACGCCGCACCACGCGGCACCACGCCGACTTCCGCCCGCTCGCCCGCCCGTCCGCCCGTCCGCCCGCTCGCCCGCCCGTCCGCCCGCCCGTCCGCCCGCTCGCTCGTCCGCTCGTCCGCAAGGAGTGTTTCCGTGAAGGACGCCTTCGGTGCCCCGCAGTCCCTGCTCGTCCTCGGCGGCACGTCGAAGATCGCTCTCGCCACCGCGCGGCGGCTGATCGCCGGCCGTACCCGCACGGTCCGGCTGGCCGGCCGTCCCTCCCCCGCCCTCGACCGGGCCGCCGCCGAGCTGCGCGCACACGGCGCGGACGTGCGTACGGTCGACTTCGACGCCCTCGACCCCGAGTCCCACGAGACCGTCCTCGGAAAGGTCTTCGCCGAGGGCGACATCGACGTGGTGCTTCTCGCCTTCGGCATCGCGGGGGACCAGGAGCGCGACGAGGAGGAGCCGCTCTCCGCGGTCCGGGTCACCCGGACCAACTACACCGGGGCGGTCTCCGCCGGGCTGGTGTGCGCCGGCGCGCTGCAGGCGCAGGGGCACGGTTCGCTGGTGGTGCTGTCCTCGGTGGCGGGCGAGCGCGTCCGCCGCGCCGATTTCATCTACGGGTCCAGCAAGGCGGGCCTGGACGCGTTCGCGCAGGGGCTCGGGGACGCGCTGCACGGCACGGGGGTGCATGTGATGGTCGTACGCCCCGGCGTCGTACGTCCGAAGGCAGCGGCAGGGACCGCGGCGCCGCGGCTCACCGCGACACGGTTCGCCGAGGCGCCGCTGGAGGCCTCGCCTCTCACGACGACCCCGGACGCGGTCGCGACGGCGATCGTGACGGGGCTGCGGCGGCGCTCGGAGACGGTGTGGGTGCCGGGGTCGCTACGGATGGTGATGTCGGCACTGCGGCACGTGCCGCGCCCGCTGTTCCGGCGCCTTCCGGTCTGAGCGGGGGCGGGCGGCCACCGGGGCCTCGGGGGTGAGGCCTCGGAGCCTGTCACCCGACAGGTTCTCAGGGGTGCAGCGAGGGCTCGTCCACGGAGGAGCCGCCCTGGGCGGGCACGGCGGGCGCGCCGCCCCCGGCGCCGAACGGGAACTCGTTGATCTTGCGCCAGACGCTGTCCTGGCCCTGCTCGTAGAGCGCGAAGGAGTCGCAGGTCCAGGCGGCCTCGTAGTCTCCGAGCTCCTCGTACGCCCGGTCCATGGCCGACTCGGCGATGGCGTGCGCCACGGTCACATGCGGGTGGTACGGGAACTGGAGCTCGCGCACCAGGGGCCCGGAGGCGTCCCTGATCCGCTTCTGCAGCCATGAGCAGGCCGAGGCCCCCTCGACGACCTGGACGAAGACGACCGGCGAGAGGGGACGGAAGGTCCCCGTGCCGGACAGCCGCATCGGGAAGGAGTGGCCGCCGGTGGCGACCTGGGCGAGATGCGCCTCGATCGCGGGCAGACAAGCCGCCTCGGCCTCGGTCGGCGGAAGGAGGGTGACGTGGGTGGGAATGCCGTACGCGGCAGGATCCCCGAAGCTCGCGCGCCGCTCCTGGAGCAGGCTGCCGTAGGGCTCCGGGACCGCGATCGAAACGCCGAGCGTTACGGTCCCCACATCGGTCTCCTCAATCCTCGACGGTGGATGGCCGATTTTCGGCCATCCACCGGGTCAACATCCCATCGCCAGTGTGACGCCTGCGGTCGCGAAACCGCCAGGGTCCTTGGACTCAGTGCTTCGCGGGCAGAAAGCCCATCCGGTCGTACGTCCGGGCCAGGGTCTCGGCCGCCACGGCACGGGCCTTCTCCGCGCCCTTGGCGAGGATCGAGTCCAGCGTCTCCGGGTCGTCCAGGTATTCCTGGGTGCGGGTGCGGAACGGTGTGACGAACTCGACCATGACCTCGGCGAGGTCGGTCTTGAGCGCACCGTAGCCCTTGCCCTCGTACTTCTGCTCCAGATCCGCGATCGCGGTGTCGGTCAGCGTGGAGTAGATGGTCAGGAGGTTGCTGACACCGGGCTTCTCGGCCCGGTCGAAGCGGATGACCGTGTCCGTGTCGGTGACCGCGCTCTTGACCTTCTTGGCGGTGGCCTTCGGCTCGTCGAGGAGGTTGATCAGGCCCTTCGGCGTGGCCGCCGACTTGCTCATCTTCGACGACGGGTCCTGAAGGTCGTAGATCTTCGCCGTCTCCTTGAGGATGTACGGGTCCGGCATGGTGAACGTGTCGCCGTAGGTGCTGTTGAACCGCTCGGCGAGGTTACGGGTGAGCTCCAGGTGCTGGCGCTGGTCCTCGCCGACCGGGACCTGGTCGGCCTGGTACAGCAGGATGTCGGCGACCATCAGCATCGGGTACGTGAAGAGACCCACCGTGGTGCGGTCGGCACCCTGCTTGGCGGACTTGTCCTTGAACTGCGTCATGCGGGACGCCTCGCCGAAGCCGGTGAGGCAGTTCATGATCCAGCCGAGCTGGGCGTGCTCCGGGACGTGGCTCTGGACGAAGAGCGTGCAGCGCTCCGGGTCGAGACCGGCGGCGAGAAGCTGGGCGACGGCGAGCCGGGTGTTCGCGCGCAGCTCCGCGGGGTCCTGCGGAACGGTGATCGCATGCAGGTCCACGACCATGTAGAAGGCGTCGTGGGATTCCTGCAGCGCCACCCACTGGCGGACCGCACCGAGGTAGTTGCCGAGGTGGAACGAGCCTGCGGTGGGCTGGATTCCGGAGAGCACGCGGGGGCGTTCAGAGGCCATGGGGCCATTGTCTCAGGTACGGAACCGATCTCCGGCAGCCGGTACGGAAGGTGCGCGGCACCGGTGCGGCCCCGGGGCGCACGCCGTCGCGAATGAGACGAGGAGCACACTCCGGTCCGTCGAGGGACGGGCGCGCCGTGAATCGAAGGTTTCCTCACCGGGGTTCCGACCGACGATACAAAGTGGGCACCACCCCCGCCCACGCCGCACGACGAACGGAGATCCCGTGTCGACCACGGAAAATGCCATCGCCTCCGCCGAGGCGCACAGCGCGCACAACTACCATCCGCTGCCCGTCGTCGTCGCCTCGGCGGACGGAGCCTGGATGACCGATGTCGAGGGCCGCCGCTACCTCGACATGCTCGCCGGATACTCGGCGCTCAACTTCGGTCACGGCAACCGGCGGCTGCTCGACGCGGCCAGGGCTCAGCTGGAGCGGGTGACGCTCACCTCGCGGGCCTTCTACCACGACCGGTTCGCCGACTTCTGTACCCGGCTCGCCGATCTGTGCGGCATGGAGTCGGTGCTGCCGATGAACACCGGGGCCGAGGCCGTGGAGACCGCGGTGAAGACCGCCCGCAAGTGGGGCTACCGGGTGAAGGGCGTCCCGGACGGCATGGCGAAGATCATCGTCGCCGCGAACAACTTCCACGGCCGGACGACGACGATCATCAGCTTCTCGACGGACCATGAGGCGCGGGAGGACTTCGGTCCGTACACGCCGGGGTTCGAGATCGTGCCGTACGGGGATCTGAGCGCGCTCGGGGAGGCGATGACCGAGAACACCGTGGCGGTGCTGCTGGAGCCGATCCAGGGCGAGGCCGGGGTGCTGGTGCCGCCGCCCGGCTACCTTCCCGGGGTGCGTGAACTCACCCGCGAGCGGAACGTGCTGTTCATCGCGGACGAGATCCAGTCGGGCCTGGGGCGGACCGGGAAGACCTTCGCCTGCGAGCACGAGGGTGTCGTACCGGACATGTACGTGCTCGGCAAGGCGCTGGGCGGTGGCGTGGTGCCGGTGTCGGCGGTGGTCTCCTCGCAGGACGTGCTCGGGGTGTACCGGCCCGGTGAGCACGGCTCGACGTTCGGCGGGAATCCGCTTGCCTGCGCGGTCGCGCTGGAGGTCATCGCGATGCTCCGGACCGGCGAATTCCAGCAGCGGGCGACCGAGTTGGGCGAGCACCTCCATCAGGAGCTGGGGCTGCTGGTGGGCGGGGGCGCGGTGGAGGAGGTACGCGGCCGGGGGCTGTGGGCCGGCGTCGACATCGCCCCGAGCCGCGGGACCGGCCGGGAGATCTCCGAGAAGCTGATGGACCGCCGGGTGCTGGTCAAGGACACCCATGGTTCGACGATCCGGATCGCCCCGCCGCTGGTGATCAGCAAGGAGGACCTGGACTGGGGGCTGGAGCAGCTCCGCGGCGTGCTGCGCGCCTGACGTCCCGCCGCCGACGGCTGCCGGGCCGGTGTCAGAGGATGACGTGGGGCAGGAAGCGGGCGTACTCGTCCGTGACCGGCCCCGCCGATTCGCGGATGCCGAGCCCGGCCGCCTCGTCCTCGACGACCCACGCCCCCAGCACCACGCGGTTGCCGTCGAAATCCGGCAGCGGCGCCAGCTCCTGGTAGCAGCACGGCTCGTCCCGCAGCACCGCGGGGCTTCCCGGCTCGTGGATGGTGACCCCGGCCCCCTCCCGGCCGAGCAGCGGCTTGGCGACATAGCCGGGGCCGCCGCGGCCCGTACCCGGACCCGCCGCCGCGAGTTCGCGGGGACCGTCCAGGTACGAGGGGAGCAGATTCGGGTGGCCGGGGTAGAGCTCCCAGAGGATCGCCAGCAGCGCCTTGTTGGAGAGGAGCATCTTCCAGGCGGGCTCGATCCAGCAGGTGGTGCCGGTGCCACCGCCGTTGTCGAGGGTGTCCAGCACGTGCGGCCCGAACCGGTCGGTCGCCAGCCATTCCCACGGATACAGCTTGAAACAGCTGCGGATGAAGCGGAGCCGCTCGTCCACGAACCTTCCGGCCAGCCGGTCCCAGCCGATCCGTTCGACGGAGAGCGCCTCCGTGTCGATCCCGGCCTGTTCGGCGGTCTCCCGCAGATAGGCGACCGTCATCAGGTCCTCGCCGATCTCGTCGCCCTCGGAGTGCGCGAAGTGCAGCGGTCCGGCGGGCAGCAGCGCGGCCTGCCGACTCCACGCCGCGACGAGGCGTTCATGCAGGGAGTTCCACTGGTCGGCGCCCGGGAAGCGGTCCTCCATCCAGAACCACTGAGCACTCGCGGCCTCCACCAGCGAGGTGGGGGTGTCCGCGTTGTACTCCAGCATCTTCGCCGGGCCGGTTCCGTCGTAGCACAGGTCGAACCTGCCGTACAGGGAGGGAAGTTCGTCGCGGCGATGCCAGGAATCGGCGACCAGTGAAGCCAACCGCTTGTCGGTGATGCCGAGTTCGGCGAAGCGGTCTCGCTCCACCATGTGCGCGGCGGCGGCCAGGCACATCGCGTGCAATTCCTCGACGACCTCCTCCAGCGCCTCCACCTCGGGCAGCGAGAAGGCGTAGTAGGCGCTCTCGTCCCAGTACGGGCGCAGCGAGCCGTCCGGGTGACGGGTGAGCGGGTAGACGACTCCCTGGCTCTCCACCATCTGCTGCCAGTCGGGGCGCGGCTGCGTGGTACGTCGCTCCATGGCTGTTCAGCCGCCGCCGGTGCCCGAGCAGCCGAAGCCGCCGCGCTGGACGGCCGCCTTGTCGAAGCTGCCGCCCTCCACCTTGCCGTTCTTGCTCTCGCCGCCGTAGTAGTACGAGCCGCCGCCGCTTCCGCTGCCACTACCGCTCTTGCATTTGTAAGTGGGCAGTTGCTTGTGGCTCAGCGGGTCGACGCACCGCTTGTCCGGCTCCGAGCCGCATGAGGTGATCACCGCCGCGAGCATCCCCATCCCGCCGAGCACCACCGTGCTCGACCTCAGCTTGCGTGTGACCTTCTTTCCATCGGCCATGTCTCCGCCTCCCCCGGCGTGTGAATCAAGCCAATAGGGCCGTTCGTCTCAGACTAGACGCGCCCGGTCGCGGCGAGAAGCGGGTGTCACAAGTGACGGACCGTCCGTGTGCCGCGCCCGTACCGCACGAGCCGTGCAGGCGGGAGGCAGGCAGGTCGGCACGTTCCGGCCAGTTCAGTAGTGTGACCGTCGGAACGGACCGGAGGGGGACTGGTGACGTTCGACAACGTTTGGGAACAGCTCAAGTCGGAGGTGCAGGAGCGCCATTCGGCACAGATGCGACTCAACACCGCCGGGGCCACGTCCACCGGCGGCAGAGGCGAAGCCGATCTGGTGGTGCATCAGGACGACCTGGGCGCGGTGGGCAACGAGGCGTTCCGGATCCACGGCGAGTTACGGAAGCGCTCCGACATCGCCGGTGCGGGAGTGAACAAGAGCGGAGCCGGGACGACCGCCCAGGCCGCGGCGGAGCTGCAGGCACAGAACTTCAGTGCCGGTTCGGAGTTGTACACGACAATCGAAGTCTGGACTTCGCAGGTCAACACCGTCCTGCAGATGTGCGCACACATCTCCAACCACTTGGACTTCTCGAAAAAGGCGCATGCCAAGGACGAGGAGGAAATCGCAGCCAGCCTACGACAGAGAGACGGGTCGGCGGTTCCGGTGTCGGAACTGATGAAGTACGCGAAGTGAGCGCGGGAGCGGAGAAACGATGAGCGCACTCACCTATACGGATCTGATGGAAGCGGACCTGAAGAAGCTGAGTACGGCCGCCGACGACTGGAAGCTGACCGCGGACCGTCTGGGGACATTGAAGACCGACGCCACCGACACCCTTCTGCAGATGTCGGACAAGGCGCACTGGGCGGGCGTGAACGCTGCGGTCACCAAGGAGTTCGTTCGCAAGACGGTCAAGGAGATCTCGGACCTGCACAGGGAGGCCGCGAGCATCGCCACTGTCCTCGCAGATGCGCAGACCGAACTCACGCACATCCAGAAACAGGCCAGGCAGCTGACTGCGGAGGCTCGTAAAGGAAATCCGGACCGTCAGGGGGAGCCTGATCCTGGTCTCTTGGTGATGGACGGCCCCAACGGCACAGTGAAGGTCATGGAGCCGATCTGTGACGCCGAAGGGACTTCGCAGCGGACGAAGGACCTGGTCCAATGGTACGCAGATACCCTCACGGGGCTCGTGGCCCATGCGTCGGAGGTCGACGCGGCCGTGACCCGCGCCCTGAAGAAGAGCCACGGCGGTGACCCGTACAACGCGGGGCACACGACCTACACCTCGCTGGACGAGGACCAATTGCCACGTGCCACAAGGCTGGCCTCGCTCGGTGATGACGCCAACGACGCGCAACGCGCTGAACTACGTCGTCTTTGGACATCGTTGAGCCCGCAGGCCCGTGCCGAGTTGTGGAGCAACCACAAGGATGACCTTCTGGCCGCCGGACTGCTCTCTCCGACGGTCAAGCAAATCGCCCCCGACCGTGGATCCGGCCCCTACGGCGTCGAGAAGCCAGGAGCGGAGGAGCGGCGGACTCGCGAGAAGATGAACCTGATCGCCGAGGCGGCCGACTGGAAGGGCGACAGCGATGCCGCTCGGCACATGGCGCATTACCTGGGGAACAGCGGAACGGACATGGAACTGCCCGTGGACAAGATGATGTCCGACGTCCCCGACTTCCGCGAACACATCGAGGATTCCATCAGGGAACACCAGGACGATTGGCGTGAGCAAGCGCTCGAGGAGTTCAGGAGAAATGGCGGCCGGCCAGTCTCCATACCCGTAGAGACCGCCAACAGGGACTTCTCCTTCCAGAAGGACGTGAACAACAACTGGTTCTACGCGGTCGGTTCGACCAGGTCGAATGTGACCGGAGTGGTCACGGTCGTGCCGGACGGGAACGGCGAGCCCAGGGTGGGCCTCGACTATCAGGCGAACGCGTGGGACCGCTACAACTGGGACGAGAGCAAGGGGGTGACCATCAACGCTCCGTTGGTGGGCGACATGTCGATCCCCGACGGTCAGATGGCCCGTCTCCACACCACGGGTGTCGCCCGCGAATTCGACATGGCGGGCAGCAGTTCCAGCAAGCACTACGACCTGGGCGGATCGTCCTCGAACCACGACCCGTTGCCGGAGCCGGACAAGCCCGGACGTGAGGGCGGCCGCACAGAACCGGGCCGCGAACAGCAGCAAGCGCGATAGGGATTCAACCGGTGAACCATTCCAACAAGAGTCCTATCGAGGGGCGGTCCCGGCGTCGTCGACGGCTGCCAGTCGTCATCGCGCTGGTGTTCGCCGCCTGCGCCGCCGTCGTGATCGGCGTGTTCGCCCGGGCCGTCGACGACGTGGAGTCGGACCTGTCGGACCAGGAGATGAACTGCTGCTGGGAAGAGGGAGCCACCCCCGCCTGGATGAGCGAGCAGATGGGTGTGCGTGTCCCGGAGGCGGCATCGGACCGGCGTGCGGGTTACAAGGCGGGGCAGCGCTTCGACACGGGACTGCTGTCCTTCGTCCTGCCCAGCAAGGAGGCGGAGGCATACACGGGCCGTCTTGTCCCGGAGGGCACCAGGATGATCAAGAATTTCCATCCGAAGGAGAAGGATTACCGGCCCGCCGCCGCCTTCTCCCGTCTCGGACTGGCAGAGCCGGAGACGCTCGTGCAGGGGCTGCGACACGTCAGCCTGTGCCCCGACGGCCTCGACTCCCCCGAAGGCGAGCACCTTCGGCGTTGTATCGACCTCTTCGCGCACGAGTTCAAGTCCGGCAGCACTCGGATCTATGTCCGGTCGACCATCGAACCAGCCCTGACACCACCTCCCGCGAGTCCCGGTACGTAGAAGTCCCGGTCAATGGACGTGCCGCAACACGCTGCCCTCACCGGAGTTCCCGGACCACACGGGCTCGCCGCGTTCATGACCATGTCCGGCGGACCGGAGGGCCCCTGCAGGGGGCGTGGTCGTCATTCCGGCCGGTCCGGCTGTTCATCGGCTCGAAGGGCTGTCGCCGAGAGCGGACGCGGGTGCGTCGAGCGCCCCCAGTAGAGTCCCTTCGTGCTCTTCGGGATGATCTGCGCGCTCGGCGCCGCCGTCTGCTTCGGTACGGCCTCCGTCCTCCAGGCCGTCGCCTCGCGCGCCGCCGCCGCGCCGGGGTCGGACGCGGGGGTCGATCCGGCGCTGCTGCTGCGCGCCCTGCGTCAGTGGCGCTACCTCGCCGGACTCGCCCTCGACGGCTGCGGTTTCGTCCTCCAGATCATCGCCCTGCGGTCCCTGCCGATCTACGCGGTGGGCGCCGCCCTCGCCGCGAGCCTCGCCGTGACGGCGGTGGTCGCCGCGCGGCTGCTCAAGGTGCGGCTGAGCGCGGTCGAATGGACCGCGGTCGGTGTCGTCTGTGCGGGCCTGGCCATGCTGGCCCTCTCCTCCGGCGGTGAGGGGCACGGCATTGGCCCGGCGGCGCTGCCCTGGTGGATGCTGGGGATCTCCCTGGGCATCCTGCTGATCGGCGCGTCGGCCGGGCGGCTCCCGGAACGGCCACGGGCGCTGGTCCTGGGGCTGGGCGCGGGCTGCGGTTTCGGGGTGGTCGAGGTCACCGTCCGGCTGATCGACGACGTGTCCCCGTCGGCGCTGCTCACCAACCCGGCCGCGTACGCGCTGCTGCTGGGCGGCGGTTCGGCTTTCCTGCTGCTCACCTCGGCGCTGACGCGCGGTTCGGTGACGACGGCGACGGCCGGCATGGTGCTGGGCGAGACGATCGGCCCGGCGCTGGTCGGCGTCTTCTGGCTCGGGGACCGCACCCGCGAGGGCCTCGTCTGGCTGGCGGTCGCCGGGTTCGTGGTGGCGGTGGCGGGCGCACTGGCCCTGGCCCGGTTCGGCGAGGCGCCGCAGGACACCCCCGAGGCGGTCTGAGAGCCTGTCGGGTGACCTCCGACCGGGCATCCACGCCCTGGAACACACGCCTCCCGCGACGTCGTCGGTCGCCGACGCTCCTTCCCCGAGCTCTCAGCTGCGTTCGAGCAGGGGAGACCCCATCCGACGCCCTCCTCCACCTCGGAACCGCACGCACCGGACCGCGCCCGCCATCCGATCCGAGGTCACCCGACAGGCTCTGAGCCCGCGCACCGTCCACGACCGGCGCACCGCTCCGGGCGGGCGGCCCCTGAGGGGCTGCCGCAGCGGCGGCGTCATCGTCATCGTCACGGAGGACCCCGGCTACGCCGGCCCGCTCGACGCCGCCCACGCCGCCGGGTCGGGTCGACCGCTCAACAGGGGTCGGGGTCGGTGCCGCCTCCGTGGCGGCGCAGGTAGGCCAGGACGGCGCGGACCCGGCGGTGCCCGCTGTCGCCGACCGACAGGCCGAGTTTGAGGAAGACGCTGCCGATGTGTTTGTGGACGGCGTTGTCGGTGATGAAAAGCCGCTGGGCGATGGTGGCGTTGTCGTGACCTTCGGCCATCAGAGCCAGCACCTCGCGTTCGCGGGGGGTGAGGGCGTCGACGGGATCGCCGCGGACGGCGAGGAGCTGGGCGACGACCTCGGGGTCCATGGCGGTGCCGCCGGCGGCCACGCGGCGCAGTGCGTCGGTGAACTCCGCGATACGGCTCACCCGGTCCTTGAGCAGATAGCCGATGCCGCCGCGGGTGTCGGAGAGGAGGCGGCCGGCGTATTCCTGCTCGACGTACTGGGACAGGACCAGGACGGGTAGTCCGGGGCGATCACGGCGGGCCCGGAGTGCGGCGCGGATTCCCTCGTCGCGGAAGGTCGGGGGCAGTCGCACGTCGACGATGGTGACGTCCGGGCGGTGGGTCTCGACGGCGGCGAGGAAGCCGGGGGCGTCGTCCGTGATCGCCGCGACCTCGAAGCCCTGGGAGCCCAGCAGGAGTTCGAGTCCGGAGGACAGCAGGACGTTGTCCTCGACGATGACTACACGCACGGCAGCTCCACGGTGATGTTGGTCGGCCCGCCCGGCGGGCTGCTGATCTTCATGGTGCCGTCCAGGGCGGCGGCGCGGCGGCCGATTCCGTCCAGGCCGCTGCCTCGGGATGCGTCCGCCCCGCCGGTCCCGTCGTCGGTGATCTCTGCGGACAGCATCGCGCCGCTGCGGGTGACGTGGACGGCGGCCTTGGTGGCTCGGCTGTGCCGGGCGATGTTCGCCAGCGCCTCGGTGACGGAGAAGTAGGCGACCGCTTCGACTGCGGCGGGGACCTCACCGAGCTCGCCGATGTCGATGCGGGTCGGCACGCCAGCCCTGTTGGCCAGGGTGCCGAGCGCGCCGACGAGGCCCTGGTCGGCCAGGACCGGAGGGTAGATGGTGCGGATGACCGAACGCAGCTCGGTCATGGCCTCCTCGGTCTCGGCTCGGGCCTGCCGTACGAGCGCAGCGCCCGCGTCCGGGTCCTGGGGAAGGCTCTCCCCGGCCACGGCGAGCCGCATGGCGATGGCCACCAGCCGGGCCTGGGTGCCGTCGTGCAGGTCGCGTTCGATCCGGCGGAGTTCCGCGCCGTGCGCCCGCAGGACATCTGCGCGCGTCCGCGTCAGTTCGGTGACGCGCGCGGCCAGTTGTTCCGCGGGAGACGGTGCCAGGACTGCCAGGCAGCACCGCGCGTGCAGCCGGGCGAGCGGTGGCAGGGCGAGGATCGCCAGCGCCGCAAGGAGCAGGAATTGCGCCAGGTTGACCGTCAGGGCGGGGGCCCAGCCGTCGATGCGGACTCCGAGCAGCAGCCGTGGCGGATCCGATGGGGGAAAGGCCCACCACCCCACGGCGACGACAAGGGTGAGGAGCAGATTGCCCAGGCACAGCAGGGCGATTGTGCCCGCGGGCAGGCCGGTGGCCACCTGAGTCACGAGCCACACGAGGTCGCGGCCGAGGGCGCGCGGGCGCGGCCCCACCGGTCGGCCCAGCAACGCCCCGGCGCGCCGGCGATGGCGCTCCGCCCAGGGAGCTGCCAGCGACGGTGTGCACAGCAGTGGCGCCGCCACGAGCGTCACCGTCGCGGTCAGCAGGGTGCCGAGCAGGTAGCGTCCGCTGAGTCCGGCCTGGACCAACCGTGCGCGAACCTCGCCGATCACATCGTGCACTGGCTCGCCTTCGTCCGTCGTACGAGACCTGGAGCGGCCCTCGGACGCGCCACGGTACGTGCCGGACGCCCCCTGCGGCACTACAGCCGGCTGTAGGTTTCCATCGGCGGCCTGTGGTAGCGACACGCAACTCGACGCTTACCTAGCGTGGGATTCATGAGATCCACAACCCCGGCCTCAGCGCCGCAGCAGCACCCGTCCCAGCAGCGTCGCCGTCGGATCGGCCGGGGGTGGCTGGCCGTCGCGGCGGTCGTACTCGGCACGGCGGGCACGGCCATGGCCGTCCAGCCCTCTGGCGGCGCGTCCGCGACGTCCGCGCCCGGCTACCGGCAAGACGACCTGCGCCTGGACACCGATGCCCTCCAGGCGTTGGGCATCACCGGCGTCCAGGCGCGGGTGACCACCGCCTCCGGCCGGGATCTGGTCGCCACCGCCGGCGTCGCCGTGACGGGCACGAACCGCCCGGTGCCCCGCGACGGCTACTTCCGGATCGCCAGCACCGGCAAGGCACTCATGGCCACGGTGATCCTGCAGTTGGTCGACGAGGGCAAGCTGTCACTGAAGGACACGGTGGACCGCTGGCTGCCCGGTGTGATCGACGGCAACGACAACGACGGACGGGAGATCACCGTGCGCCAGCTCCTGCAGAACACCAGCGGCCTCCACGACGACCTTCCCGGCTTCGACACCCCGCAGCAGTACTACCAGCACCGCTACGACACCTACACCCCCGAACAGATCGTCGCCCGGGCGATGAAGCACCACCCGGACTTCCGGCCCGGCGCCGGCTGGAGCTACTCCAACACCGGCTACGTCGTCCTCGGCATGATCGCCGAGAAGGCCGCAGGCCGCCCATGGCAGGAGGAGGTCGGGAGCCGGATCCTGAAACCGCTCGGCATGAACCACACCTATCTGTCGGGCGCCACGTCCACCCTTCGTCGCCCGCACGCCGACGGATATCAGGTCTTCGCCTCCGGCGAACGGACAAACGTCACCGAACAGATCGTCCCCGACCTCGGCGGCTACGTCTCCACCACCGCGGACGTCAACCGTTTCTTCCAGGGACTGCTGGGCGGCAAGCTGCTGTCCGAGGCACGCACGGCCGAAATGCAGGACACCGTCCCGGTCGACAAGCGGATCGAGGCATTCTGGCCCCGCGGACGCTACGGCCTCGGCTTGGTCAAGCTTCCCCTGACCTGCGGCGGCAGCTACTGGAGCCACGAAGGGGGCGAAGCCGGCTACATCACCCTGAACGGCGCCACCGACGACGGCGGCCGCACCGTCACCGTCTCCCTGTCCACCAGCTTCAACGACCTCGATGAAACGCTCCGGCAGCACAAGGCCGCCAGCGACCTCGTCGACCGTGCGCTGTGCGACACCTCCGGCGACAAACAGGAAAAGTAACCGCCCGGGGCGTTCGTGCCGGCTCCGGGCCACGACAAGCTGCTCCCTGCAGCGGCACCGGCCGCACGGGCGATTGCCCGTGCGGCTCACGGCTTCCAGTGTTCGGACACGGCTGCCGCAGCGGGGTCGAGGCGGGCGTCGTCGACGAGATCCATGTCCGGTCGGGCGTCGAACCAGCCGTGACGCCACCTCCTGCGAGCCCCGGCCCGCAGGAGCGCCGCGATGCACTCGTCCTCACCGGCGTTCCCGCGCACAAACGCTCTCGTCGCGCTGACGACCACGTCCAGCGCCCCGGAGCCCCATACGTGAGGCCGTGCTCGTTCCGCGCCGGTGCACACGGCCGAGCCTCATGAAAGCACGCGCAACAGGGCCTCCAGCGCCCCCGCCCAGGCGCTGTCGGTCGGTGTTCCGTAACCGATGACCAGCGCGTCGCGCCCCGGCGGTGCCTGCGGGTGCCGGAAGCGCGAGAGCCCTTCCAGCGCGAGCCCCTGCCACGCCGCCGACCGCAGCGCGGCCTCCTCGCCGCCCTCCGGGATTTCGAGCACGGCGTGCAGACCGGCGGCGATCCCGCTGACCCGGACACCGGGGGCGCGTTCCGCCAGTACCGCGACGAGTTGATCACGACGGCGGCGGTAGCGCAGCCGCATCGCCCGCACATGGCGGTCGTACGCGCCCGACGCGATGAACTCCGCGAGCGTCAACTGCTCCAGCGCACTCGACGACCAGTCGCTCAGCCCCTTCGCCTCGGTCACCTCCTCCACCAGGCTCTCCGGGAGCACCATCCACCCCAGCCGCAGCCCCGGCGCCAGGGATTTGCTCGTCGTTCCCAGATGGACGACGCGTTCCGGGTCGAGCCCCTGGAGCGCGCCGACCGGCTGCCGGTCGTAACGGAACTCGCCGTCGTAGTCGTCCTCCAGGATCAGTCCGCCCGTACCACGCGCCCAGTCGACCGCCGCGGCCCGCCGGTCGGGATGGAGCGGCACGCCCGTCGGGAACTGGTGCGCGGGCGTCAGCAGGACCGCGCCCGCACCGCGCAGCCCGGACAGTTCATCGGTCCTGGCCCCGAGTCCGTCGACCGGCAGGCAGGGCATGCGCAGCCCGGCGTCCGTGAGCAGCTTCCAGTGCACGTCCAGTCCGTACGACTCGGCGGCCACCTCCCTGACCCGCCGCTTGCGCAGCACCTCCCCCATCAGCTTCAGCGCCTGGACGAAACCGGCGCAGATCACGATCCGTTCCGGATCGGCGTACACACCGCGGGCGCGGGCCAGATACTCGGCGAGCACGGTGCGCAGTTCGATGCGCCCGCGCGGATCCCCGTACCCGAAGGCGTCGTTGGGGGCGTCGGTCAGGGCGCGGCGGGCCGCCTTGAGCCAGTCGGCGCGCGGGAACGTCGAGAGGTCGGGAGACCCGGCCTGCAGGTTGTGGGCGGGCCGGGCGGCCACCGGCCGTGACCGTGCCGTCCGCCGGGCCGCCGGGCGCGGCTCGGCCCGCCGCGCCACCCTGGTGCCCGAACCCTGCCGGGCGCTGAGCCAGCCCTCGGCGACCAGCTCGGCGTAGGCGTCGGCGACGGTGTTCCGGGCGACGCCGAGGTCCACGGCGAGACTGCGGGAGGAGGGCAGCCGGGTCCCGGGCGCCAGCCGCCCCGTCCGTACGGCCTCGCGCAGGGCGTCCATGAGCCCCGTTCGCAGCCCCGCCGAACCGGTCGTCTCCAGATGCAGGTCGGCGCCGAAAGTGGCCCATGAATCCGTCATGGAAATGGACCATACCGCTGTGCCACCCACGCCGTAACGTCATACCCATGACGACGAACGAGCACAGCCACCCGACCTCCGAGCTCAACCCCGAGCACACCCCTCGCATGCAGCAGTGGGCCGAGCTGGCCCCCGATGTCTACAAGGCCATGGTCCGGCTGGACGCCGCCTCCCGTAAGGGCCTCGACCCGGTCGTCGGGGAGCTGGTGAAGATCCGCGCCTCGCAGCTCAACCACTGCGCCTTCTGCCTCGACATGCACACCAAGGACGCACTCGCGGCGGGCGAGTCCGTCGAGCGGATCGTCCAGCTCAGCGCGTGGGAGGAGTCCAAGCACTTCTACACGCCCAAGGAGATCGCGGCCATCGAGCTGACCGAGGCGGTGACCGTGCTGACCGACGGTTTCGTGCCGGACGAGGTGTGGGAGAACGCCGCCAAGCACTTCGACGAGACCGAGCTCGCCCACCTCGTCGCCGCGATCACCACGATCAACGCGTGGAACCGGTTCGCCGTGACCACCCGCATGGTGCCCGGCCACTACAAGCCGGGCGACATCAAGCACTGACCCGGCGACGCCCGCCGCGTCCCGCACCCCGCCCGCCCCCTGCGTCGGAACACCTCCGGGAGCCCCGCGATGACCGCATCCGTTCTCCGTGCCCTGCACCACGACCGCGCCTCCGGCGATCCGTTGGTCCTCCCCGGCCCGTGGGACGCGGCGAGCGCCCGCGTCTTCGCCGGGGCGGGCTTCCCGGCGCTCGCCACACCCAGCGCCGGGATCGCGGCCTCGCTCGGTTACGAGGACGGGGCGACGCCCGCCGCGGAGATGTTCGCGGCCGTGGCCAGGATCGTGCGCGCCGTCCCGGCCGACGTGCCCGTCTCGGCGGACATCGAGGGGGGCTACGGGCTGGCGCCGAAGGAACTCGTGGAGCGAGTCCTGGACACGGGAGCCGTCGGCTGCAATCTGGAGGATTCCGTCGACGGCACCCTCGTCGACGCGCGGCGGCAGGCGGACCGGCTGGCCGAGGTACGGGCGGTCGCGGGCGACCGCCTCTTCGTCAACGCCCGCGTCGACACGTACGTGCACGGCGTCCCCGAGGGCACGGACCAGGAGGCGGAGACGGTCCGCCGCGCCCTGTTGTACGTGGCGGCGGGCGCGGACTGCGTCTACCCGATCGCGGCCCCGCCCGAGGCCCTGCCCCGGCTGGCCGCCGCCGTCCGGGCCCCGCTCAACGCCCTGGCCCGGCCGGACGGGCCGTCCCCGCGCGAGCTCGGCACCCTGGGCGCCACCCGGATCACCTTCGGTCCGGGTCTGCAGCGCCGGGCCATGGCGGCCGTACGGGAGATCGCGGACGACCTGCGGAAGCGGTAGCCGCCCCGGGGCCGCGCACGACCACGCCTGTCTGCCGCCGAAGACCGCCAGGGTCCGTTCCAGCAGGTCCGGCTGCGGCCAGCAGCACGATCAGAATCGGCGGTCATCTTCTGCATCGTGACTCGATCCGCCCCATTGCGACCAGAAGAACGACAAAATTGGCAGCTCCCCGATCACGGCCACGTACCTGACGCAGCCACCCCCGGCAACGATCGCTGCCGGGGGTGGTGGTGTACGCCTCGGTGGCGTACGGATCAGATCAGGCCGAGCTCGCGAACCGCGTCGCGCTCCTCGATGAGCTCCTGCACCGACGCGTCGATGCGCGTACGGGAGAACTCGTTGATGTCCAGGCCCTGGACGATCTCGTACTTGCCGTCCTTCGTGGTGACCGGGAAGGACGAGATGATGCCCTCGGGCACGCCGTAGGAGCCGTCCGACGGAATACCCATGGAGGTCCAGTCGCCCGCGGCCGTGCCGTTGACCCAGGTGTGGACGTGGTCGATGGCGGCGTTGGCGGCGGAGGCGGCCGAGGACGCGCCACGGGCCTCGATGATCGCGGCGCCGCGCTTGGCGACGGTCGGGATGAAGGTGTCGGCCAGCCACGCCTCGTCGTTGACGAGCTCGGCGGCGTTCTTGCCGGCGATCTCCGCGTGGAAGACGTCGGGGTACTGGGTCGCCGAGTGGTTGCCCCAGATCGTCAGCTTCTTGATGTCGGAGACGGCGGCGCCGGTCTTGGCGGCCAGCTGCGAGATCGCGCGGTTGTGGTCGAGGCGGGTCATCGCGGTGAAGCGCTCGGCCGGTACGTCCGGGGCGGCGGCCTGCGCGATGAGCGCGTTGGTGTTGGCCGGGTTGCCGACGACGAGGACCTTGATGTCGTCCGCGGCGTTGTCGTTGATGGCCTTGCCCTGCGGCTTGAAGATGCCGCCGTTGGCGGAGAGCAGGTCGCCGCGCTCCATGCCCTTCGTACGCGGGCGGGCACCGACCAGCAGGGCGACGTTGGCACCGTCGAACGCCTTGTTGGCGTCGTCGGTGATCTCGATGCCGCGCAGCAGCGGGAAGGCACAGTCGTCGAGCTCCATCGCGGTGCCCTCGGCGGCCTTCAGACCCTGCGGGATCTCCAGGAGTCGCAGGTTGACCGGCACGTCCGGGCCGAGCAGGTGGCCGGAGGCGATGCGGAAGAGCAGCGCGTAGCCGATCTGGCCGGCTGCGCCGGTCACGGTGACATTCACGGGAGTGCGGGTCATGGCGATCTCCGTTAGACAGCTGGCGGTGGGGGTCCCTGCCCCTGGTGCTGGACATCCCTGAATCTTGATGTGAAGAGATATCCAGCGTTCAGGCTATCGGACCCGGAACCTCCCGACGGCCCGGCCCCCTGTGGCACCGCACACAACCCGTCACACAGCGCTCACCCGGCCGTACCCGCTCACCCGGGAGGCGGTCGCTCGACGGTGGGCCTTCTCGGGACGATCACACCGTTGCGGGACGATCACACCGTGGCGGAATGGTCACTTCCGTGCCACAGGCCACAGGGTTCCCTTGAACCGCCCTTCGCCGTCGACCAGGCTGAAGTCAGGACGGGGGCAAGGCCGCTCAAGTCGCCGCATTCCGGGGCGACTTCGCTTTGGCGGCCCCCGCCCTCGGGTGTCCGTCCCTTCTCGGGGGAGGGGACGGACACCGTCCGCGGGCGGCGCGGCCGGACAGGCGGGCAGGCGGACGGACTCAGCGGATCGTGAAGTGGACCGCGTCCTCCAGGAACGGCATGTCCAGCCACGGCTTGGGCTGTGCCACCAGTGCGAGCATCACGATGAGGAAGCCGAGCAGCCCGTACGTCACCAGGTCGGTGAAGCGGGAACGGACCGCCAGCATGCCCACCGACGGGACCACGAGCCGCAGCACGGCGCCCCCGATGAGGGCCACCCCGATCAGGATCGTGCCGATCCTGAAGGCCTCGGCGAACGGGTCGACGGCCACGATCAGCAGCCCGATCCCGGCCGTGCAGAGCACGGCGAGCAGCGGCCACTGCCGGGCCGGTGCGGGGGCGTCCCCGGACGCGGCGCGGCCACCGCCCTCGGGGCGCGCGGTGTCGCGGGTGAACGAGGGGAACCTGCGCGAGGGACGCGCCCTCTTGCTCGGGGCGGCCTGCGGGCGAACACCCTCGCTCCGGTCCGAGCCCGTACCGGAGCCGGCGCCCGACTCCGGCTCCGGTCCCGACTTCGAATCCGCACCGGCCGCCGAGCCGGCGGATGCGTTCACGCCGGCGTCGGCGCCAGAGTCCGCATCGGCGTCCGCGGGACCCCGGGCAGCCGCCCCCTCAAGGGCAGCGTCCTCCGAAGCGGCGTCCTCCGAAGCGGCGCTCTCACGGATCGCAGCCCGATCCGGCACGGTCGCATCCGTCGCATCCGCGGCGGGCGCCTCCGCGCCCGACGGCACCGGGGACTTCCGGTCCGCCTCGGCGGCCGGGTCGGCCGGACTCGTACCAGCACCCATGGGCTTCCTTCCGGATCGGGTCGGTCGGCTCAGACCGCGGCGGCCGCGTCGCGCTCGGCCGCCTCGACCACGTTGACGAGCAGCTGGGCGCGGGTCATCGGGCCGACGCCGCCCGGGTTCGGGGAGATCCAGGCGGCGACCTCGGCCACGCCCGGGTGGACGTCACCGACGATCTTGCCGTTCTCGTCCCGGCTGACGCCGACGTCGAGCACGGCCGCGCCCGGCTTCACGTCCTCGGGCTTGATGATGTGCGGAACGCCGGCGGCGGCGACGATGATGTCGGCCTGCCTGAGCTGGGCGGAGAGGTCACGCGTGCCGGTGTGGCACTGGGTGACGGTGGCGTTCTCGGACTTGCGGGTCAGCAGCAGCGGGATCGAGCGGCCGATGGTGACACCGCGGCCGACGACCACGACATGCGCCCCGTTGATCTCCACGTCGTGGTGGCGGAGCAACTGGACGACACCCTGCGGGGTGCAGGGCAGCGGACCCGTCTCGTTCAGCACCAGACGGCCGAGGTTCATCGGGTGGAGACCGTCGGCGTCCTTGGCCGGATCCATCAGTTCCAGGACGCGGTTGGTGTCGATCCCCTTGGGGAGGGGAAGCTGCACGATGTAGCCCGTGCACGCGGGGTTGGCGTTGAGCTCCCGTACGACGTCCTCGATCTCCTCCTGGGTGGCGGTGTCGGGGAGTTCGCGCTGGATCGAGCCGATGCCGACCTGGGCGCAGTCGCGGTGCTTGCCGTTCACGTACCACCGGCTGCCCGGGTCGTCCCCGACGAGCAGGGTTCCCAGGCCGGGGGTGATGCCCCGGGCCTTGAGGGCCGCCACGCGGACGGTGAGATCGGACTTGATCGCGGCTGCGGTGGCCTTGCCATCGAGAATCTGGGCAGTCATGTCCCCATACTCGCGGATGACCCCGCCCGCGTACCAATTCAGGCCGCGGGCGGTGGCGCGATGTTGCGCTTGCGCAACAAGCGAGGGCCGCGACTGGACAAACTTACATTTCGTTTATAACGATTATTACCGCAGTGCCGCAGTAGTACCGGGGGGCGGACCACTGACCTTTCTTTCCTCCGTGCGGCCGCATCGTCCCCGCATGCACGTTGGAGGAACGCCCAGATGAGTTTCGGCGACCCGAACCCGAACCCGAACAACCCCTACGGCCAGCAGCCGGGCCAGCCGCCGCAGGGCCAGCCGCCGCAGGGCCAGCCCGGTTACGGCTACCCGCAGCAGGCCCCGCAGGGCGTGCCGCCGCAGGGTCAGCCGGGCTACGGCTACCCGCAGCAGGCGCCGGGCACCCTCCAGGCCAACAACGGGTACATCAACGTCCCGGTCCTGGGCACCGTCCAGGTCGCCTCGATGGGCCGCCGCCTCGGCGCGCGCTGTATCGACGCGGCGGTCATCGGTGTCCTCTACGGCATCCTCAGCGCGATCGGCCTGGCCGGTGCGATGGGCATAGCCAAGAGCGTCGACGACTGCGGCTCCTCCCTGGACCCGGGCTACCAGTCCTGCGTGAACGACGCGAGCAGCGGCATCATCGCCACCATGCTCGGCATGATCCTGATCTTCGGTCTGATCACGCTGCTCTACGAGTGGCTGATGATCTCGCTGCTCGGCTCGACCCTCGGCAAGATGGCCCTCGGCGTGAAGGTCGTCAAGGAGAACACCGGCCTGAACCCGGGCCTCGGCGCCGGCTTCATCCGCTGGATCATCCCGATCGTCGGCGTGTTCATCTGCTACATCGGTGCGCTGCTGGTCTACCTCTCGCCGTTCTTCGACAACTCCGGGAAGCTGCAGGGCTGGCACGACCGTGCCGCCGGCACCCTGGTGATCAAGAAGTAACACGCACCGCGCACGACACGAAGGGCCGGAACTCCTCGCGGAGTTCCGGCCCTTCGTGCTGAGGAACCGTCAGTGGAAGAAGTGCCGCGTGCCCGTGAAGTACATCGTCACGCCCGCCTTCTTCGCGGCCTCGACGACCAGCTCGTCACGGACCGAACCGCCCGGCTGGGCCACGGCCTTGATGCCCGCGGCGGTGAGGATCTCCAGCCCGTCCGGGAACGGGAAGAACGCGTCGGAGGCGGCGTACGCGCCGCGGGCGCGCTCCTCGCCCGCCCGCTCGACGGCCAGCTTCGCGGAGTCGACCCGGTTGACCTGCCCCATGCCGACGCCGACGGAGGCGCCGCCCTTGGCGAGCAGGATCGCGTTGGACTTGACCGCGCGGCAGGCCTTCCACGCGAAGGCGAGCTCCTTCAGCTCCTCCGCGGAGAGGGCTTCGCCGGTGGCGAGGGTCCAGTTGGCCGGGTCGTCCCCGTCGGCCTGGAGCCGGTCGGTCACCTGGAGCAGCGCACCGCCGTCGATCGGCTTCACCTCGACCGGGGCGGTCGGTGCGTCGGGGCAGCGCAGCACCCGGATGTTCTTCTTCCGGGCCAGGACCTCGACCGCGCCGTCCTCGTACGCCGGGGCGACGATGACCTCCGTGAAGATCTCCGCGACCTGCTCGGCCATGGCGACGGTCACCGGACGGTTGACGGCGATGACACCGCCGAAGGCCGACAGCGGGTCGCAGGCGTGCGCGTTGCGGTGCGCCTCGGCGACGTCGTCGGCGATCGCGATGCCGCACGGGTTGGCGTGCTTGATGATCGCGACGCACGGCTCGGCGTGGTCGTACGCGGCCCGGCGCGCGGCGTCGGTGTCCGTGTAGTTGTTGTACGACATCTCCTTGCCGTGCAGCTGCTCCGCCTCGGCCAGGCCGCCGGTGCCCGAGGTGTAGAGCGCGGCAGGCTGGTGCGGGTTCTCGCCGTACCGCAGGACGTTCTTGCGCTCGTACGTCGCACCGAAGAAGTCGGGGAAGCCCGAGTCGTCGGCGGCGGCGTAGCCGTCCGCGAACCAGGAGGCCACGGCCACGTCGTACGCGGCGGTGTGCTGGAACGCCTCGGCGGCCAGGCGCTTGCGGGCCGTCAGGTCGAAGCCGCCCGCCCTGACGGCGGCGAGGACGTCGCCGTACCGCGCGGGGCTGGTGACGACGGCCACGGACGGATGGTTCTTCGCGGCGGCGCGGACCATGGACGGGCCGCCGATGTCGATCTGCTCCACGCACTCGTCGTCGGAGGCACCGGAGGCGACGGTCTCCTTGAACGGGTACAGGTTGACGACGACGAGGTCGAAGGGCTCGACACCCAGTTCGGCGAGCTGCTCGCGGTGGGCGTCCAGGCGCAGGTCGGCGAGGATGCCGGCGTGGACGCGCGGGTGCAGCGTCTTGACGCGGCCGTCGAGGCACTCGGGGAAGCCGGTGAGCTCCTCGACCTTGGTGACCGGCACCCCGGCGGCGGCGATCCTCCCGGCGGTGGAGCCGGTGGAGACGAGCTCGACACCCGCCTCGTGCAGACCGCGGGCGAGGTCTTCGAGCCCCGTCTTGTCGTAGACACTGACCAGGGCGCGGCGGATGGGCTTATTCACCGACATGACCGAGATGAACCTTTCGTCCCTCAATGCGATAGCCGTCACGGGCGAGCCGCCCCACGGCCTCGACGAGCAGCTTGCGCTCGACTTCCTTGATGCGTTCATGGAGGGCGGCCTCGCCCTCCGCCGTGTCCGCTTCGGTCACCTCGACCACGCCCTGCGCGATGATCGGACCGGTGTCGACACCGTCGTCGACGAAGTGGACGGTGCACCCGGTGACCTTCACGCCGTACGTGAGTGCGTCACGCACCCCATGGGCACCGGGAAAGCTGGGGAGCAGGGCGGGGTGGGTGTTGATGAACCGGCCGCCGAACCGGGCGAGGAACTCCTTGCCCACGATCTTCATGAACCCCGCGGACACCACGAGGTCCGGGTGGTGCTCGGCCGTGGCTGCCGCCAGCGCCGCGTCCCACTCCTCGCGGGTGGCGTGGTCCTTGACCCTGCACACGAAGGTCGGCAGACCGGCGCGCTCCGCCCGTTCCAGACCGACGATTCCGGAGCGGTCGGCGCCGACTGCGACGACCTGCGCGCCGAAGCCCTCGGGATCGTCACCGATGGCGTCGAGCAGGGCTTGGAGGTTCGTTCCTGAGCCGGACACGAGCACGACCAGGCGGGCCGGGGCGGCGGAGGGGGGCGGGGAGGCCACGGCTGGGCCCTTTCTCGCGTGGTGAAGCAGAGTGACGCTGATTTGTATGGTCGTACGAATGAACCGAACCCCTCGATACGGGGAACTCTACGAACGAGCCGACCGTCAGCAACGATACCGGCACCTCCGGGGCCCTCTGCGGGACGGGGGTGAGGGGCCGCGGGCCGATCACGGGAAGGCCGTGGGGAGCGGTGGGAAGGGGCGAAGAAGCTCCAAAGGGCCCGCGTGGCACGTACCACCGTCCGGCGCAGCGGCTCCCAGCTTTCGGCCCCTCCTGGCCGGGAGGTAGCGTCAGGGGACAGGGAACCGTCCGCAGGGCGGAAATGACGAGATGGGGAAGACGTTCACCATATGCCGGACCGACGCCGCCGCACCGCCTTCCGCCACCCGCTGTCCGACCGGACCTCGCCACTGCTGCGGGAGCGCCGGTCGCCCACGGGCCCTGCCTCTGCTTCTGACTCCTCCGGCTCGTCGGGGTCCACGGGCCCCGCGGACGACAACCCGTTCGCCGCACCGCCGGCGAACCGGCCCGACCAGCCCTGGCAGCCGCGCCACCCCTCGAACGCCGGGAACGGCAACGGGGACGGGAACGGCGGCAAGGGCAACGGCGACGGGGCACCCGAGGGCGGCTCTCCCGACGAGCGGCCGGTCTGGGGCAGCCAGTGGAGCAGCCGGCAGCCCGGTCGCCAGAGCGGCGACTTCGGCGGTCGCCCCGGAGGCCAGGGCGGGCCGAACGGTCCGGGTGGCCCCGAGGGCAAGCCGGGCGGGCCGCGCTGGGACCCGACCGACCCCGCCCAGCGCCGCGCGCGCTACTCCCTGCTCTGCGGCATGTGGGCCTTCTTCTTCGCGCTCTTCGACTTCCCGGAGATCGCCCTGCTGCTCGGCGCGCTCGCCCTGTACTGGTCGATCAGCGCGCTCCGGGCCAAGCCGAAGGACGCGTCCGCACCGGGCGGCTCCGCCGGAGCGGCCGGGCCGGGCGTCCCGTCCGGCACACCGGCCGCCGGTCCCCTTCAGGGCTCCGGTTCCGGACATGTTCCGCCGTCCCCCGCGCCCGGATCCGCGCCCGGCACCCCCGCTCCGGGCTACGGCAGGCAGCAGACCACGGCAGCGGTCAGCGGCCTGGTGACGGCACTGCTCGCGCTCTCGATCGTGGCGGCGACGTTCACGGTGCAGCTGGTCTACCGCGACTACTACACCTGTGTGAACGACGCCCTGACCAAGTCCGGCCAGCTGGCCTGCAACGACCTGCTGCCGAAGCCACTGGAGCCCTTCTTCGGCGTCAAGAGCTGACGTCCGCCGGCCCCGCGGGACATCTCAGGGATGTCCGGACGGCCCCGCCTCCCCGGGCCGGGCCGTCCGTTCGTGCCAGGGATCGCTCGGCAGGAAGTCGTACGGCTCCGAATCCTCGTCCGTCCCGGCCACGGGGAACACCGCCACGGGGGACGCCGTCGCGGTGGACGCCCTCCCGGGGGTGCGCACGGCCACCGGCGCCGCTCCCGGTCCGGGCAGCTGCTCCGGCACCTCCGCAGATGCCTGTCCAACGACGGCCTGCGCCTTCGCCACCGCCCGCTCGGCGCGCCGTCGCGACCGCCACCCCCCGGCGCTCCCCCGCAGCCGCCAGGCCCGCAGCAGCAGTGCCCCGGGGACGCCGAGCACCGCCGTCCATGCCAGGGCCGCCGCACCCGTCAGCCACCACACCGGGCCGAACTGAGCCAGCGCACCGGTGCCGAGCGGCCCTCCCGCGGCCCCGGCCAGCACCGCCGTGCCGACCCCGCACCCCAGCGCCGCCAGCCCGGCCGACAGCGCGGTCTCCCCCGGACCCCACGCCTCCTCCCGCCCGGCATCGGCGGGTGCGGCCCGTCGTACGGTGAACCAGGCGACCGTCACCCCGGCCGCGACCGGCACCGCCACGGCCGCCCAGTTCAGGAATGTCGCCGGGCCCTGGTCCGGCACCGCGGCGAGCAGCGGGAAGACGGGCCGCGCCGGACGCCCGGTGAAGGCGAGCGGGCCGACCGTGGACGCCGTGCCGAGGGCGAAGCCCGGCCCGAGCCCGTAGGCGGCGCCCCAGACCGCGGCGTTCGGCACCAGGACCAGCGCGAGCAGCAGCACCGAGACCCGGCCGGCCAGGTCGCCGGAGAGCTGGATGAACGACTGCCGCGCCGGCTGCGCGTGCCAGACCAGCGACACCGCGACGAGCAGCGCCCCGCCGCCGAGCAGCATCGCCACCCCGGCCGCGGCCGACCGGGCGACCGTGTCGACGCGCTCCCTGAACCGGGAACGCGCCAGCTCCTCGTGCACCCGCACCGGCGCCCACGACGGCGGCGGGCCGAGGGGACGCCCGGAAGCCGTCCAGATCCCGGCCGCCGCCGCGCCCGCCACCACAACGGCCGAAGGGAAGAACAGCGACGCCGCGTGCACGGACAGCGAACCGCCCCGCGCATAGAGCGTGACGGCGGCCCCGATCAGCAGATACCCGCTGGTGACCATGGCGAACGCGCCCGCCGCCGAGGGTGCCCGACGCCCCTCGTCGACCTCCAGGGTGTCCCGGGCCGCACGGTGCACCAGCCACACCGGCACCACGGCGAGCAGCAGCGGAACGAGGCCGACCGGGGCGGGGACCCCACTGAGCGTGTCTGCTCTGATCAGCTCCGCACCATGGGCGAGCAGCCAGAGTCCCGCCGACGCGTGAAGAGCCTCACCGGGGCCGTTGTCGGGGGCCGGGGAGCTGATCCACAGCACCACGACGAGCACGGTGATCCCGCCCAGCCCCAGCCCGGCGGCCAGTGCTCCGCGCAGGAAGGCGAAGGTCAGAACGGCGGACCTGCTCTGCTCGGCCGGCAACGAGGGGCTGCCTTCGGTCACTTGGGTCACACCGCAATGCTGCCAACGACACGCGCTTATTTCGCGTAACAGGCGAACACCCGCTGTGTCGCTCAATATGCGTTTATGTACTTTTCCACCCGACGTAGGCCCTCGGGGGGTCATTCATGACGCAGAGCTCGACCGATGCGACCACCGCACATCCGCTTCCCGCCCCCAAGGAGCGCCGCAGGCTGCGTGAGGCGAAGTCGTTGAGCGAAGAGCAGGTCGCGACGGCGGTGGGCGTCACCCGGGCCACGGTCCGCGACTGGGAACGGGGCCGCGCCACGCCCCGGGGACGCAGGCGTGAGGTGTACGCCAGGCTGATCGGCAGCAGCCGGAGAGGCTCCCGGGCCACGCCCGCGAGTACCCGGAACAAGCCCGCCACCACGAGCACCCGGCCGAAGGCCGCCACCGAACGGGCGGCCCGGCCGGTGACACCGACGACGGTCAAAGGACTGTCCGAGCCGACGGCGTCTCCTGCGCCGTCCCCTCCGTCGTCCCGCCCGCCGACCCCCGTCGCAGCCACCGGGAGCACCGCCATGGCCCCGACCGAGCCCGGCACCACCCCCGATCTGTCCGGCCCGTCCGGAACATCGGGCACACTCCGCACACCCAGCACGTCCGGCACACCCAGCACGTCCGGCACACCCAGCACGTCCAGTACACCCGGCACGTCCGGCACGTCCGGCACGTCCGGCACGTCCGGCACGTCCGGCACGGGCAACGGATCTGCCGTGCCGGCCGCACCCGCCGCCCATGCCGCACCTGAAACACGCAGCGCCGACGAATCGCCCGAGGCGGTTGAGGCGGTTGAGGCGGTTGAAGCGCCCGGGGCGGCTGCCGAGGCTTTCGACGCCCTGTACGCGCATTGCGCCACCGCCCTCCTGCACCAGACGTTTCTGCTGACCGGGCGCAGCGGTCTCTCCCAGGAGTCCGTCGCACGAGCCTTCGCGCTGGCCTGGGAACGCTGGCCCGAGGTCGCGGTGGACCGCGATCCGGTCGGCTGGGTGCGCGCCGCCGCCTACGAGTACGCGACATCGCCCTGGCACCGGCTGCGCCGCACGCACCGCCGCTTCGACCCGCCGCCCGCCGAACCCGGTGCGCGCGCGCTGCTCGACGCGCTGCTCTCGCTGCCGCCGTCGTACCGTCGGACCCTGCTGCTGTACGACGGTGTCGGCCTGGACCTGCCGGAGACCGCAGCGGAGACGGAGGCCAGCACCCCGGCGGCGGCGAGCAGGCTCATGAACGCGCGTGCCGCGGTCGCCGAGCGGCTGCCCGAGCTGGCGGAGGACTCGTCGCCCGGCGAGCAGTCGGCACTCCTGCACCAGCGGCTCGGTGCGCTCGCCCTGACCCGGGCCCCCGCCCCGCTCCCCTCGCCCGGCGTGATCCGTACGAGGAGCGAGCGCAGGGCCCAGCTGTGGACCAGGGCAGCCGTTTCCTTCACTGCGCTGATCATCGGTCTGACGCTGTTCACTCTGGCGACGGCCCCGACGCGGTACGAGACCCCGCAGTCACCCGCTCAGCGGGTCGACGGGGTGCCGCCCCGCGGCGGCCCGCAGAAGCTCACGCCGCAGGACCTGCAGCTGCAGAAGCAGCTGCTCGGCGAACTCGTCCAGGGGCCGGGCCGGCTGGTCCCCCGAGCCGGCTGAACGCGGGCACCCGGCGGGCCGCGCGAGGGGCTGCAGAGGGCAGGAAACGTCGCGGGCCCGTATCCCTGTGCAAGGGGTACGGGCCCGCGACGTCTGTGCGGTGACGCGTTGGTGCGGTGGTGCTCCGACGCGGTGAGGCGATCAGGCGCCGAGGATCTCGCGCGCCAGCTTGGCGGTCTCGGTCGGCGTCTTGCCGACCTTGACGCCGGCGGCCTCGAGGGCCTCCTTCTTCGCCTGCGCGGTGCCGGAGGAACCGGAGACGATGGCGCCGGCGTGGCCCATGGTCTTGCCCTCGGGGGCGGTGAAGCCCGCGACGTAACCGACCACCGGCTTGGTGACGTTGGCCTTGATGAAGTCGGCCGCACGCTCCTCGGCGTCGCCGCCGATCTCACCGATCATGACGATCAGGTCCGTCTCGGGGTCGGCCTCGAACGCCGCGAGGGCGTCGATGTGCGTCGTGCCGATGACCGGGTCGCCACCGATGCCGACGGCGGAGGAGAAGCCGATGTCACGGAGCTCGTACATCATCTGGTAGGTCAGCGTGCCGGACTTGGACACGAGACCGATGCGGCCGGGCTTGGTGATGTCGCCCGGGATGATGCCGGCGTTGGACTGACCGGGGGTGATCAGGCCGGGGCAGTTCGGGCCGATGATCCGGGTCTTGTTGCCCTTCGAGCCCGCGTACGCCCAGAAGGCGGCGGAGTCGTGGACGGCGATGCCCTCGGTGATCACGACGGCGAGCGGGATCTCGGCGTCGATCGCCTCGACGACGGCGGCCTTGGCGAAGGCCGGCGGCACGAAGAGAACCGACACGTCCGCGCCGGTCTTCTCCATCGCCTCGGCGACGGTCCCGAACACGGGTACCTCGGTGCCGTCGAAGTCGACGGTCGTGCCGGCCTTGCGCGGGTTCACGCCGCCGACGACGTTGGTGCCGTCACCGAGCATGAGCTTGGTGTGCTTCATGCCGGTGGCACCGGTCATCCCCTGGACGATGACCTTGCTGTCCTTGGTGAGGAAGATAGCCATGGTGTTGGAGTCCCTCGTCCCTTACTTCGCAGCCGCGGCGAGCTCGGCGGCCTTGTCGGCCGCGCCGTCCATGGTGTCCACACGCTGCACCAGCGGGTGGTTGGCGTCGGAAAGGATCTTGCGACCCAGCTCCGCGTTGTTGCCGTCGAGGCGCACGACCAGCGGCTTGGTGACCTCTTCGCCCTTGCTCTTGAGCAGCGCAAGAGCCTGGACGATGCCGTTGGCGACCTCGTCGCACGCGGTGATGCCGCCGAAGACGTTGACGAAGACGGACTTGACGTCCGGGTCGCCGAGAATGATCTCCAGGCCGTTCGCCATGACCTCGGCGGAGGCGCCGCCACCGATGTCGAGGAAGTTGGCGGGCTTCACGTTGCCGTGGTTCTCACCGGCGTACGCGACGACGTCCAGGGTCGACATGACCAGACCGGCGCCGTTGCCGATGATGCCGACCTCGCCGTCGAGCTTGACGTAGTTGAGGTTCTTGGCCTTGGCGGCAGCCTCGAGCGGGTTGGCTGCGGCCTTGTCCTCGAGAGCCTCGTGCTCGGGCTGACGGAAGTCGGCGTTCTCGTCGAGAGACACCTTGCCGTCCAGCGCCAGGACGTCGCCGGAGGCGACCTTGGCGAGCGGGTTGACCTCGACGAGGAGCGCGTCCTCGGCGACGAAGGTGTCCCACAGCGTCACCATGACCTCGGCGACCTTCTCGGCCACCTCGGCCGGGAACTTCGCCTGGGCGACGATCTCGCGGGCCTTCTCGATCGTGACACCGGTGTTGGAGTCGACCGGGACCTTCGCAAGGGCCTCGGGGGTCTTCGCCGCGACCTCCTCGATGTCCATGCCGCCCTGCACCGAGGCCATGGCCAGGAAGGTGCGGTTGGTGCGGTCGAGGAGGTACGAGACGTAGTACTCCTCAAGAATCTCCGGCGCGGTCTCGGCGATCATCACCTTGTGGACCGTGTGGCCCTTGATGTCCATGCCGAGGATGTCGGTCGCGCGGGCGACCGCCTCGTCGGGGGTGGCGGCCAGCTTGACGCCGCCGGCCTTGCCGCGGCCGCCGACCTTCACCTGCGCCTTGACGACCGACTTGCCGCCCAGCCGCTCGGTCGCCTCGCGGGCTGCCTCAGGCGTGTCGATGACTTCACCGGCCAGCACCGGTACACCGTGCTTGGCGAAGAGGTCCCTCGCCTGGTACTCGAACAGGTCCACGCGCGTCCGTCCCTTAATCAAATGGTCTCGCGGTTCGTTTTCTGCGTGGGCGTGCCGCGAGGGGCAACGTGACTGCTCTGTCACTAGGAAGGCGCACACGGTGACCCGGGGTACGCGGCATGTCCATCTCGCAGGTTATCCCCGCGCTCCGCAGGACCCTAAATCGCAGAACGCGCCTGAGCGGTGATTACGGTCACAGATCCGGCCCACGGCCGGGTCGCAGTGGACACGACGGCACGGCCGCGGTGTCTGCGGGCAGGAGCCTCGGGACCGGCCGGTCGGGTGGTCCCGGAGCAGCCGGCCGGGTGGTCCCCGGGCAGCCGGTCCCGGCCGCCCGGTCGAACGGGAACGGTCCCGTGGCTCCCGTGCGCCGGGCCGGCCGACGGCGTCATGGAGCGTGCCGGTGACCGTGTCCATGTCCGTGTTTGCCGCCTCGTACCGGTCGGCCTCGTGCCGGTCCGCCTCGGCCCGGTCGGCCGGCCCGGCGGCCCTGCCGGCCCCCGTCCTCGTCGGTGCCGCCTCCCGTCACCGAAGGGTCTCCTTGTCCGGTACGGGCAGCGGCCTCTTCTCGATGGCCGCCGCCATCACCTCCGGGAAGAGATCAGGGGTGCATGCGAACGCGGGCGCGCCCAAGGACCCGAGGGCCGCCGCGTGGTCCCGGTCGTAGGCGGGCGCCCCCTCGTCGGACAGTGCGAGCAGCGTCACGAACTGCACGCCGGAGGCCTTCATCGCGGCGACCCGCTTCAGCATCTCGTTGCGTATGCCGCCCTCGTAGAGGTCACTGATGAGCACGACGACGGTGTCGGCGGGGCGGGTGATCTTCGACTGGCAGTAGGCGAGCGCCCGGTTGATGTCGGTCCCACCGCCGAGTTGGGTGCCGAAGAGTACGTCGACGGGATCGTCGAGCTGGTCGGTGAGGTCGACCACGGCCGTGTCGAAGACGACGAGCCTGGTGCGCAGGGCGCGCATGGAGGCGAGCACCGCGCCGAAGACGGAGGCGTGGACGACCGAGGCCGCCATCGACCCGGACTGGTCGATGCAGAGGATGACGTCCTTCTTCACGGACTGTGCGGCCCGTCCGTAGCCGATGAGCCGCTCGGGGACGACGGTGCCGTACTCGGGGAGGTAGTTCTTGAGGTTGGCCCGGACGGTGCGGTCCCAGTCGATGTCGTGGTGGCGCGGGCGGTTGATCCTGGCCGAACGGTCCAGCGCGCCGGTGAGTGCGGCCCGGGTGCGGGTGGCCAGCCGCTTCTCCAGGTCGTCGACGACCTTGCGCACGACCGCTCTTGCGGTCTCCTTCGTCGTCTCGGGCATGGCCTTGTCGAGCGAGAGGAGCGTCCCGACGAGGTGGACGTCCGCCTCGACGGCCTCCAGCATCTCCGGTTCGAGAAGCAGGGCGGCGAGCCCGAGTCGGTCGATCGCGTCACGCTGCATGACCTGGACCACGGAGCCGGGGAAGTAGGTGCGGATGTCTCCGAGCCAGCGGGCGACCGAGGGGGCGGAGGCCCCGAGCCCCGCCGAGCGGCTGTTCCCGCCCCGGCCACCGGGGCCCGTCCCGCCGCCGTACAGCGCGTTGAGTGCACCGTCCATCGCGGCGTCGCGTCCGGTGAGGGTGCAGCCGGTGCTCTCGGCGCTGTCGCCGCCCAGGACCAGCCGCCACCGGCGCAGCCGTTCGTCGTGCGCCGGGCCGCCGGACGGCGGGCCGGGGGCCCGGTGCGGTGCGGTGCCGGCCGTGTCCGTGGTCATCCTGTCGCCCCCAGCGGTTCCTCGGCGTTCTCGACTCTCTCGTGCCTCTCGTGCCTCTCGTCCCGCTCGCCCGGGTCGACGCCGCCCGGGTCCGGACCGGTGCCGGAGCCCGGACCGAGCATCAGGCGCAGCACCGGTATCACCGCATCGGCCCGGTCCGTGTCGAGTCCGGGGCCGAAGCCGGGCGCCGTCGTGCCGGTACCGGTGGCTGTCGGTCCCCCGGTGGCCGGCCCGCGCCGTACCAGTTCGCCCAGCGTGCGCCGTACGCCCGCCTCGTACGCCGAGAAGGTGCGGCGCAGCAGGGGCAGTACATCGGCGAAGGTGTCGGCGGGAACCCCGGTGAGCCAGGCGTCGACCAGGCCGAGCAGCCGCTCGTCGTGGACGAGGAGCATGCCGCCCCCGGCGGCCCCGCCGACGAACCCCTCGATCCAGGCGGCGGCCTCGGCCGGGGGTGTGCCGGGCGAGAGGGCCAGGCCCATCAGCCGTGCCGCGTCGTCCTCCGCGAGGCGTCCTTCGTCGAGCAGCAGCCGGGCCGCACGGCCCCGGATGACGCCCGCGACCGTGTCCCGGGCAGCGAGCCTGTGCAGTACGGCGGTCCAGCGCGCACGCAGCCCGGCCCCGTCGGCGTCCGCCCCGACAACACCCGTGAGCAGTCCGATCGCGGAGTGGACGCCGTCCACCCGGCGGCGCAGTTCGGCGGCACCGTCGGCATCGAGTCCGGTGCACGCGGGCGGCAGTCCGACGCAGATCCGTTCGGCGAGCCCGGTCGCGACACCGCCGAGCGCCGCCGTGTCCGTGGACCGCACATCGCCGTAGCGCAGGGTGCGGGCCAGCGCGGGTAGTGCGTCGGCTAGATGACCGACGTCGGCGTCGAGCGCGGCGCGGTCGGCCAGGACCCTCATCACCACGGGGAGTGCGTCGGGCAGTTCCGCGAGGAGGCAGTGCTCGGCCAGTGCGGTGACCTCGGCGAGCGTGGTCGCCGAGGCGGCCTGGGACTCGGCCCTGGCGGTCGCGGCGGAGAGCACGGTGGTGCCCCAGGTTCCGGCCTCCGCGACGCGCACGTACAGCTCGGGTTCCCAGCGCAGCCGCCAGCTCTCCCGGAACGTGCCGGTGCTCGCCCGGCCTGCGGCGGGCTCGCCCCAGCCGACGGCGAGGATCCGCAGCCGGTGCAGCAGCCGGCTGCGGGCCGCGTCGGTGTCCTTGCGCAGGTCGAGCTCCAACTCCCGCTCCAGCGCCTCCGGTTTGAGCCGGAGCGTGCGCTGCTGTCGGGTGAGGTCGCGTTGCAGGGGCACGGCTGGGGCGGTGTCCGGCACTTCACCGAGTGTCTCGCCGACGATCAGCCGGTCCTGCACGAGCGCGAGCGGGACATCGGAGCCTTCGCACATCACGGCCCGGATCGCGTCGGTCGTCTCGCCCAGACCGGCGAGCGGGCGGCCCCGCATGACGGCGAGGGCCTCGGCCAGCCGGACGGCCTCGATGACATGGGCGGACGAGACGAACCGGTCCTCGTCGCGAAGGAGCCCGGCGACCTTGGTCATCCACCGTTCGACCGGACGGTCGGCGGCGTCGAAGAGGTGCCCGTACCAGCCGGGTGAGTCGATGCCCGCCCCGTATCCGCTGTGCCGGGCGAGCCGACGGTGCGACCAGGAGACCCAGGTCAGCTCGGTCTTGACCTTGGGCAGCCCCTTGAGCAGGGCCCTGTCGGCGGCGAGCGTGGTCTTCGCACCGAGCGCGGGCACGTGCCAGGCGCCGCAGACGACCGCGACGTCCTCGCCGAACTCCTTCACCGCCTTGCGCAGTTGGAGGCGCATGTACGCCTCCCGGACGGTGTCACGGGGATGGCCGCCGTCCCCGTACACCTCGCGCAGGGCAGTCATCGCCTCGGCGAGCACGGCGAACGGTGCCTGCGGATCGGTGGCCGCGCCGTCCCGGGCGCGGTGTTCGACGACGTCCTCCCACCAGCGCTCCGGGTCGTCGTAACCGGCCGTCCCGGCCAGCACGCCGATGGGGTCGACCGTGGCGGGTGCGGGCGGGCCGCCCGTGCCCGCCGCCGGGTCCGCGCCCGTGTCCGCCGCCGTCCCGCCCTCGTTCCCTTCTCCGTCCTCGCCCCCCTCGCCGTCGTGGCCCGCTCGGCGCTCCTCCGCCTGTGTCATGGCCAGGGAGTTGGCGGCGGGCAGGTCGATGAAACGGACCGGCACGTCGTGCGCCAGCGCCCAGCGGATCGCGACCCACTCGGGCGAGAACGCCGCCAGTGGCCAGAACGCCGCCCGCCCGGGGTCGTCCACGGCGTGGGCGAGGAGCGCGACCGGCGGCCGCATCCGCTCGTCGGCGGCCAGCGGCAGCAGCGCGTCACCCTCCGCAGGCCCCTCGACGAGCACGGCCTCCGGGCGGGCGGCTTCCAGGGCCGCGCGGACGGCGCGGGCCGAACCGGGCCCGTGGTGCCGCACCCCCAGCAGCAGCGGTCCGGCGGGCCGCGCGGCCCGGGTCATACGGACACCTCGCGGCAGGCGCGGTAGAAGTCCTGCCACCCGTCCCGCTCACGGACCACGGTCTCCAGGTACTCCTGCCAGATCACCCGGTCGGCCGCGGGGTCGCGGACGACCGCGCCGAGGATGCCCGCCGCCACGTCACCGGGGCGCAGCACCCCGTCGCCGAAGTGCGCGGCCAGCGCGAGGCCGTTGGTGACGACGGAGATCGCCTCGGCCGTCGACAGCGTCCCCGAGGGGGATTTGAGTTTGGTACGCCCGTCGGTGGTGACGCCGTCGCGCAGTTCGCGGAAGACCGTGACGACGCGCCGGATCTCGGCCATGCCGTCGGGTGCGGCCGGGAGGTCGAGCGAGCGCCCGATCTGATCGACGCGCCGGGACACGATGTCGACCTCCGCGTCGGGGGTGGCCGGCAACGGAAGCACCACGGTGTTGAACCGGCGGCGCAACGCGCTGGACAGCTCGTTGACCCCGCGGTCGCGGTCGTTGGCGGTGGCGATGACGTTGAATCCGCGGACCGCCTGGACCTCCTGCCCCAGTTCCGGGACGGGAAGGGTCTTCTCCGACAGGATCGTGATGAGCGAGTCCTGCACATCGGCGGGGATCCGGGTGAGCTCCTCGATCCGCGCGGTCATGCCTCCGGACATGGCGCGCATGAGCGGACTGGGCACCAGGGCGTCCCGGCTGGGGCCGTGCGCGAGCAGTTGCGCGTAGTTCCAGCCGTAGCGGACGGCCTCCTCCGGGGTACCGGCCGTGCCCTGGACGAGCAGCGTCGAATCACCGCTGACGGCGGCCGCGAGATGCTCGGACACCCAGGTCTTGGCGGTGCCGGGAACGCCGAGGAGCAGCAGGGCCCGGTCGGTGGCGAGCGTGGTCACGGCGACCTCGACGAGGCGGCGCGGACCGACGTACTTGGGTGTGATCACCGTGCCGTCGGGCAGGATGCCGCCGAGCAGGTAGGTGGCGACGGCCCACGGCGAAAGCTGCCAACGGGTCGGCCGCGGGCGGTCGTCGGCCGCGGCGAGGGCCTTCAGTTCATGGGCGAAGGCGTCCTCGGCATGCGGTCGCAACGCCTGCGCGGCCACGGCTGCGGTGGTTTCGGACACGGTCATGGATCCCCCTCCAGATCGGTCGACCTGATGTGGTTCCCACCGTGCACCACGGCACTGACAATCGGTCCCGACCGCAGGTCAGGACCGATCCGGCCGCTTCGGGGCGGAGTTCAGCCCGCCACCGGCGAGACCGCGACGCAACCGCCCGCGGTGAGAAGGTCCTTGCCCTCGGCCTTCTTGATGACCTTGCCCTTGTACGTGATCGAGCAGGTCACCTCGGCCCCGTCCTCGTCCAGGGCGACCGGCATGACGGCGGGCGGCATGATTCCGCGCAAGGTGACGGTCTTCCGCCACGGCAGGGTGGGGGACTCGACCGTCTCGATCTTCGGCTCCATGGCCTTGCCCCCGCCCCCGTGGAACTGGATCTCGTCGACGTTCGTGCCGGTGACCTCGTACGTGACCTCGTAGGTCTCGTCCACGGCCTTGTCCACCTGGTCGACGGCCTCGGAGCAGGCGCCGAGGCCCATGGCGAGCCCGAGGACGACGGTTGCGCAGACGGCAGTACGCACGGTGCCGGTGTGACGCATGTTGCGGACGACGTGGCTCATCGGTTGATCCCCCCGGATCCGAGTGTCGGAGCTCGCAGCGAATCGCAAAGGGACAGCAAAGTCAAGTGGTGTGCATGACGACGAATCAGCAGGTCAGAAGGATTGTCAGTGGCGCGCTCTACCGTCGTTCCCATGCTGCTATCTCACGGGGGAGAACCTTTGCGCGCGGCCGGCCCGGCAGCGCGCTGGACGGTGGAGCAGGTCCTGGCCCTGGCTCCTGACGAGGCATCACGCAGGGCGGGGAGCAAGCTCGGTTCGGCCGGACCGTGGACGGGCGCCGGGTGTGACGGTTCGGGCGCGGTGTGGGGGCTGTGCAGAGGAAGCGGGAGCAAGCCGTATCGGACCGTGGTCGACACCACCGGCCCTGCGTACACGTGCAGTTGTCCCAGCCGGAAGTTCCCGTGCAAGCACGCGTTGGGCCTGCTGCTGGTCTGGGCGTCCGGCGAATCGGCCCTGCCCGCGGGCGGGGTCCCGGACTGGGCCGGTGAGTGGCTGACGGGCCGTCGCAGTCGCGGTGAGGAGATGAAGAACGGGGAGAAGGCCGGCTCTGCGGCGGGCGGCACCCCGGCCACCGGACCGGCCGATCCGGAGGCCGTCCGGCGGCGCGCCGAGCGCCGGGCCGCACGGATCACCGGCGGTGCGCAGGAGCTGGAGCAGCGGCTGGAGGATCTGCTGCGCGGCGGTCTGGCGGCGGCCGATCAGTCGGGGTACGGGCTGTGGGAGGAGACGGCCGCCCGCATGGTCGACGCCCAGGCTCCCGGTCTGGCCTCACGGGTGAGGGAGTTGGGTGCCGTCCCGGCCTCCGGACCGGGCTGGCCGGTGCGACTGCTGGAGGAGTGCGCGCTGCTCCATCTGCTGGACAGCGCATGGCTGCGCATCGACCGGCTGCCGGAGCCACTGGCGGCCACGGTCCGCACACGCGTGGGGCTGACCGCCCCCGCCGAGGGCCCATCGGTCCGCGACCACTGGCTGGTCCTCGCCCAGTACGACTCCCCGGACGGCAAGCTCGTCACGCGCCGGATCTGGTTGTACGGGAGGGACTCCGGCCGCATGGTGTTCCTGCTCTCCTTCGGGGCGGCCGGGCGCTCCCCCGCCCTGGCACTGCCGGTGGGTGTCACGATCGATGCCGAGGTCACGCCCTATCCGGGCGCCGGCCGGCTGAGGGTGGAACTGGGCCGGCAGTTCGGTCTCCCGTCATCGGCCGGTCCGCCACCGTCAGGCGGCACGGTGGCGAACGCGATCGGCGCGTACGGGGACGCGCTGCGCAACGATCCCTGGCTGGACTCCTGGCCGGTGACGCTGCGCGATGTCATACCCGTGCCGTCCGGGGACGGATGGCAACTGGTGGACGCGACGGGGGACGCAGCCCTGCCCCTCACCCCGGCGGCGCTGTCCAGGCCCGGCCTGTGGAAGCTCGTCGCGCTCTCCGGCGGCTCCCCGGTCACGGTCTTCGGCGCATGCGGCCACCGGGGCTTCGACCCGTTCGCGGCCTGGTCCACGGGCGCGGATGCCGACGGTGCCGGGAGCGGCGGCGCCGAGATCGGCACCGCCGCAACGACGTCCGAAACCGTGCCGCTCATCTGACATCGGATTCGAAGGGGGACCCATGCCTCGCACCACCACAGCGCCGCCCCGCACCGCCACAGCCGTACCGCCGACCGTCACGGACATGCCGTGGGAGGAGCTCGTCACCTCGGCGCTCCTCGGTACCGACCGCCGCCCCCCGGAGGGAGGCGGCGGGCCGGTCGGACTGCTGGACGCGGCGGCGCTCCACACCGTTCGGCGCCGGGCGGGGCTGCTGCCCGCCGCCGCGGCCGCCCGTCCCCGCCCGGCGCCCGCCGATCCCCGCCCGCCGCTGCCCCCGGCCGCCCGGCGCAGACTGGCCCAACTCCTCACGGACCGTTCGGCATCGGGCGGCTCGGGCGGCCGGCGCGGCACGGCGCCCGATCTCATGGAGCTGATCCCTCAGTGGCTGGCCACCGCCAACCGGCACGGCTACGGGGCACCGCCCGCGCTGCTCCCGCCCCTGCTGGACGCGGCCAGGTCCCGCACCGATCTACGGCCTCAGGCACTGGCCTTCGCCGGGCCGCGCGGGTTGTGGCTGGCCGCGCTGAACCCCGAGTGGAAGTTCGCGCTGCGCGGCTCGCCCGGCGGCTCGTCGCTGCCCGACGCCACGGATCCGGAAGCGGTCTCCCGGCTCTGGCAGGAGGGCCTCTTCGCCGAACGGGTCGCGTTGCTCGGGGCCGTACGCTCGCACGATCCGGCTGAGGCGCTCGCGCTGCTCGGCACCACATGGACGACCGAGCGCGCCGAGGACCGGCTGATGTTCCTCGATTCTCTGCGCACGGGACTGTCCGCGGTGGACGAGCCCTTCCTGGAACAGGCCCTCTCCGACCGCAGCCGCAATGTCCGCTCGACGGCCGCCGAACTGCTTTCCGCGCTGCCGGAGTCGGCGTTCGCCGGACGGATGGCGGCCCGCGCGATGTCCTGTGTGAGTCCGGACCTCACGAATGACGCCGCCTCCGTCGCCGTGGAGGCCCCGCACGAGTGCGACGCGGCGATGGAGCGCGACGGCGTGGTGGCGGTGCCGCCGTCCGGCCGGGGCGAACGGTCATGGTGGCTGGGCCAGTTGGTGGAGGCCGCACCGCTGGCCACCTGGCCCGCGCGATTCGGCGGCTGTACCGCGCAGGAAGTGGTCTCCCTGCCGGTGGCCGACGGCTGGGCGGAGGAGCTCCATGCGGCATGGTGCCGGGCGGCAGTGCGACAGCGGGATCCGGAGTGGGCCCGCGCACTGCTCGGCTCCCCCTCCGTCCCCCCGTCGCACGGCCCCGGTACGGCGTCGCTCGCCGAGCGGTCGAAGCTCCTCGCGGTACTTCCCCCGTCCGAACGGGGCGAATGGGTGGCCGGCTTCATCGCGGCGCACGGGCTGTCCGAGGCGTTCCAGTTGCTCGGGGTCTGTCCCACGCCATGGGCCGAGCCGCTCGGCCGCTCGGTCGTCGATGCCCTGGACATCGCCCGGGACGCGGGCAGCTACCCCTGGAGCTTCAGCGGTGTGATGGGCCTCGCCGAGCGCTGCCTGAACCCGGCCGAGGCGGACCGTCTCGAAATCCTCACCACCACCCCGGACGAACCGGAGAACGCCTCACCGGGCGCGAACGGCTACTGGTCGGAGGCGTTCCAACGCCTGGTCTCCACATTGCGGCTGCGCGCGACGATGGACGTGGAGCTGATCCCGGGCTGAGGGGGTCGAAGGACTACGGGTTCCGCTCGACCGGCTCCGGGTTTCGCTCAACCGGCTCCGGGTTTCGCTCGGCGGACTCCAGTTCGGCGGCCGGGACGCCGGGCGGCCTGCGCATGGGCCGCGGCAGGGGCCCGGGACCTGTGCACGGCTGGGGAGGACGGGGCCGTCGGCCTGCCCCCGGGTCCGAGCGTCACCCGGGCCCGACCGTCTCCCGGGTCCGGGCATCACGCGGCCGGAGGCCGGGGCAGCCAGTGACTCCGCCCCGGGCAGGCGGGCCGAGCGGCCCGCCGCCTCGTAGTGGGAAGGATCAGGCCTCCGCGGGGTGCCGGACGTTCGCGTTGACCCAGTCGACGATCGATGCCGTCGTCGCACCCGGGGTGAAGATCTCCGCGACGCCCTGGTCCTTCAGCGGCGCGATGTCCGCCTCCGGGATGATGCCGCCGCCGAAGACCTTGATGTCCTCCGCCTCGCGCTCCTTCAGCAGCTCGATCACCTTGGCGAAAAGCGTGTTGTGCGCGCCGGAGAGGATCGACAGGCCGATCGCGTCGGCGTCCTCCTGGATCGCGGTGTCCACGATCTGCTCCGGCGTCTGGTGGAGCCCGGTGTAGATGACCTCCATACCGGCGTCGCGCAGCGCCCGCGCGATCACCTTGGCCCCGCGATCATGGCCGTCGAGCCCCGGCTTGGCCACCACCACACGGATAGGACCGGTCACACCCATCACTGCCTCCACATGCGTCTCCCGTGCCTGAAGGGCCGGGGATGTGAACGAACGTTATCGACAGCATCCCGCAACCCGCCGTTTCGCGGTGGGCGGGGAGGGGGAAATCACACGTGGGACATGTTCGCCGGGCGCCGTTCCCGTTTCAGGCGGCACACCTGCCGTGCGGGACCGGCCGTCAGGGGAGCCGCTACGAGGTCACCGTACCGCCGCGCCGCCAGCCGCGCGGCACGGCGGTACGGCCTGTCGCCCCCTCGGCGCCGGGACCGTCGGTGTCGGGACCGTCGGCGTCGGAAACGGGTACCGGGACCATCACTGTCGGAACCGTCGGCCGAGCATGCGCCGGTCACCACCGGTGAGCGTCGGCCCGCGAACCGGCCCCGGCCGGATGGCCGCGTGTGCCGCCCGCACCTCCGCGACGGCACCCCATGAGGGCATACGGGGACGGGAGCCGCCTCCCCGCCTGCCGGAGCAGGAGGTCGGCCATGAGGGTCCTGCCCTTCCTTCCCCTGCCGCTGCGCCGGCCGTCCCCGTGCTGCGCCCGGCTGTCGTCCGCGTTGCTCAAAGCCACCGCGCTCGAGCTGGTGGTCCTCGCCGGGCACGTACTGCTCTACCCCACCGGCATCGCAGGGGAACGGCGCCCTCCGCCGCGCCCGGCAGGACCGCCCGCCGCCACCGCACCCGCCGGGACGACGGCCCTCCCGTCCGAGGGCGGCGAGCAGCCGCCCGTCGTGCTCCTGCACGGCTTCATCGACAACCGTTCGGTCTTCGTCGTGCTCCGCCGCTCCCTCGCCCGGCACGGCCGACGCCACCTGGAGTCGCTCAACTACTCGCCGCTGACCTGCGACATCCGTACGGCGGCCGAGCTGCTCGGGCGGCATGTCGAGGAGATCTGTGCCCGCACCGGTCACCACGAGGTCGACATCGTCGGGCACAGCCTCGGTGGCCTGATCGCCCGCTACTACGTGCAGCGGCTGGGCGGTGACCAACGGGTCCGCACCCTGGTCACCCTCGGCACACCGCACGGGGGCACGGCCGTCGCCCCGCTGGCCAGCGCTCACCCGATCGTGCGCCAGATGCGCACGGGCTCCGCACCGATCGAGGAACTGCGCAGACCGGCACCCGGCTGCCGTACCCGGTTCGTGAGTTTCTGGAGCGAGCTGGACCGGGTGATCGTCCCGGCCGAGGCGGCCTGCATCGACCATCCGGATCTCGACGTGCTGAACGTACGCGTCAGCGGGATCGGCCATCTCGCGCTCCCCGTCCACCCGACCGTCGCCGGAGCGGTCCGGCAGGTCCTGGAGTCCCGCGAGGCACTGGCCGAAGCCACCGGGGCGACAGGAGCCACCGGAGCGGCCGGGGACACCGGGACCGTTTCGGTGGCGTGATCCCCCGTCCCGCGCCGGTGAACGTCGAGCACGTACCGCCGGGGTCCGGGCGACGGACCGGTGGTCACAGCAGCCGCACCTCCGCGTCGGGGAGCTTCGCCCACCAGTGGTGGTAGCGGCTGTAGACCGCGGCCTCGCGGTCGCCGAGAAGCGCGGTCAGGGACCGGGCCTCGGCGGCGAGTCCGTCCCAGGTGGCGGCCGACAGGGGGTGGAAGGCCGTGGCCTCGATCCGGCCGTCCACCGGGCGCCACACCCCGGCGACATGGCCGTCCACCAGCAGGGTGGGCAGCACGTCGCCGTTCCTCCGGATCACCAGAGGGCGGTAGGCCGGGGGTATCACCCGGCTGCGGTCGGCGTAGGCCAGCAGAATGCTGTCCCACATCGCCATGAGCCGGGGCGGCGCGGGGGTGTCCGCGGGCGGCCGGGAGGCGCCGGGGAGGTCGAACAAGGTGACGCCGTCCGGGCCCCGGAGCTGCTCGACAGCGCCGTCCAGCGCCCCGAGGGCCTCACGGACGGGGGCCCGCCGCACCATGGCGAACTGCGCCACGTCCGCCACCGACGCGGGCCCGAACCCCGCCAGACAGCGCAGGATCAGGGTCCGCAGCGCCTGCGGCTCCACCGCCCGCCCCATGGGGGCGGGCCCCGTCCCGGCCGCGACGAAGGACGGCCGGGGGCCGAATGACCACGGCGCGTCCGTCGGGGCGTGGTGCAGCGGCGCGTACGCCTTCAGCCCCCACCACGCCCCGTCCTTCTTCTCGGCGCCCGTCCGCTCCTCGACCCACGCCTGCATCTGCGCCGAGGTGCGCGGGCTTTGGGAGAAGGCCAGTAGCTCCGGCACCAGCTCGTCGGCGTCCGCGGGGGTCAGTCCCGTGGCGGCGAAACGGAAGCCGAGCCGGGAGGCGTACAGCGTCGGCTGCATCGCCGCGCGGAAGACCGGGTAGTCCTCGGCGTGCACGGCATGCAGGGTGATTCGCATCAGGGTCGCCTTGACCACCGAACGCCCGGTGAAGCCGGCGTCGAGTTCGGCCGGAGCGAAATCGGTGAGCCGGTTCCACAACGCGAGATACGGCGAGGCCGGGTGCTGCGCCTGGAGCGCGACCACGCGCCGCACCCCGTCGGAGACGCTCAGCGGCTCACGCTCCAGCAGCAGTTGGCGACTCAGGGTCGCCCGGTTGAGCTCACGAGCAGTCATCATCACAGCGCAGGATTCTGCCCCACGTCGCACACGCCATCGGTGGTGCGATGCCCGCCCCGGCGCGGTCTCCGGCAGCGGCGGGCCGCCCGACGCTCCACCATCGCTCGGCCGGCGACGGGGAATTGCGTGTGTTCTCCGGATGCGCGATCGCTCTCTCCGGGGGAGAGACAGCGAAGTCGCCTCCGGCACACCCGGTTCCCGTGGCACTCGATCCGACGGCACGCGCCCTGTTCCATCGGCGCGACGGTCGCCCGGCAACGGTTTCTCGGCAGAGGCTTCACCGACAGAAGACAAACCTGGCGGAACCGCCCCCGCACCACCCGCACCACGGGCCTCACAAATGGAACGCGTTTCGAACATAGAGCCAAGGCTGTGTGGACAGTCCGCCGAAAGACGGTCGATTGCCCGTTTCCTGAGCCGCCCGAACCCGCCGAAGATTGTCGGCGTCGCATACCGCCGGGTACAGTCGCGGCCACTGCTCCCCCTGGGATCCCTCACCGGAACCCAGACAAAGGTCCTGCTGCCGAGGCGAGAGAGAAGTTGGTGGACGACCAGCCCCCCCACGCCGGGTTCGCCGGATACGACGGCCGGGCCACCGGCGTTTTCGACAACGATCCGCTCTTCGGCTCCCTCCCCGGCAGCCACGACGGCACGTACGGCAGCGGTTACGACACCGGGCAGATCGCGCAGGCCGTACAGGCCACCCGGGCCGGATACGGCAGTCACTACGACTCCACGCAGTGGGACACGGGCGCACACCCGACCGCCTCGTACGACGCCTACGCCCCGTACGCGACGCAGCCCCCGTCGCAGTACGCCGCGGGTCCGGCGTACGACACCACGACCGCCTGGACGTCCGACGCCGACTACGGCACGGCAGGGACCACGGCCACCGTCACCGCCTTCACCGACGTCCCGGCACAGGGCGGCACCCCGGAGTCCACGGGCCAGTGGGACACCAACGGCTGGTACGGGACCGGCCAGTGGGCGACGGCCGGCACGGCCGCCTACGACACCGGCGCGTACGACGCCACCGCCTGGAACACCGGCGCCACGCCCGAGCACGAACAGCAAACCGCGCAAACCACCCAAACCGCACAGGTGTTGCACGAGGCGCCGTCGTCACACGAGGCATACGAAGCGCAAGAGGCACACACGGCGCACGGGGCGCGCGGAACGCACCAGCCGTACGAGCCCTACGCCGATCAGGACTCCTTCGACTTCGCCGCGCACGAACCCCACACCACCGCCGAGTTCAGCCTCCCGGAAGCGGACTTCGAAACCGACGGACACGGCACCGACAGCCATGGCGCCGACGGTCACGAAGCCGCGGCGGACGACATCGACGACGGCACGGAAATCACTGCCGTCGACACCGTACCCGCCGCCCACAGCCCCCTCGGCCGCACCGCGACGCGCAACGGCGGCGGCAGCCGCAGTCGGCGGCGTTCCCCCGCGAAGCGTTCCGCACTCCTCACCGTCGCCGTTCCCTCCGCCTGCGTGATGAGCGTGGCCGGCATCGCCGCGGCCTCCGTCAGCGGTCTGGGCGGCGAGGACAAGAAGGACGACAGCACCACGACGATGGCGGCGGCCGACCCCGGTTCCATCAAACCGGTCGCGGCCAACAACAAGCTGGACACCCAGCTCGCCAACCTCCGCGCCGACGCCGAGAACTTCGGCGACCGTGTCAGCCGCACCCAGGAGCGCATCGACCTGAGGGAACGGCAGGCCGCCGAGAAGAAGAAGCGCGAGGAAGAGGCCGCCCGCAAGGAGGCGCTGCGCCCCAAGTACGTCATGCCGGTCGCGCAGCACGGCCTCAGCGCGTACTTCGGCCAGGCGGGCGTCAACTGGATGTCCGTGCACACGGGCATCGACTTCCCCGTCTCGTACGGCACCCCCGTCATGGCCGCGACCGACGGCACCGTACGCACCCAGTGGAACAGCGCCTACGGGAACATGGCCATCGTCACCACGGCCGACGGGACCGAGACCTGGTACTGCCACCTGAGCAGCACCAGGATCCGTTCGGGTGCGGTCAAGGCCGGTGACGTCATCGCGTACTCGGGCAACACGGGGAACTCGACCGGCCCGCACCTGCACTTCGAGGTGCGGCCCGGCGGGGGCGCGGCCATAGACCCGCTCCCCTGGCTCCGCAGCCACGGCGTCAACCCGAACTGAGCCGGCCGCCGCCCGCCCCGCCGTCGCGCGGCCGGCGGTCGGCGGCCGCGCGACGGCTCCGGCCGCCGGCCCGCCTACAGCTTCTCGACGGGTGCGTACCGCAGCAGTAGCTTCTTCGGCCGCTCGTCCCCGAAGTCGACCGTCGCCTTCGCCTGGTCGCCGATCCCCTCGACCGCCGTCACCGTGCCCAGCCCGAACTGGTCGTGCGTCACGCGGTCCCCGACCACCAGCGTGATCGTCGGCTTGTCCGAGGTCCGCCGGGTCGCGAAGCCCGAGGGGCCGGACCGCGCACGCGACGAGGACAACGACGAGGTGATCCCCGACGTCGGCCCGGCCGGGGCCGCCATCGGACCGGTCCGCTTCCACTCCAGGTGCTGGTCCGGGATCTCCTCCAGGAACCGGGACGGCGGGTTGTACGAGGGCTGACCCCAGGCACTGCGCATCGCCGCCCGGGTCAGGTAGAGCCGCTCGCGGGCACGGGTGATGCCGACGTACGCGAGCCGCCGCTCCTCCTCCAGCTCCTTGACCTGGCCGAGCGCGCGCATGTGCGGGAAGACGCCGTCCTCCATGCCCGTCAGGAACACCACCGGGAATTCGAGGCCCTTGGCGGTGTGCAGCGTCATCAGCGTGATGACGCCGGAGCCGTCCTCGTCCTCGTCCGGGATCTGGTCGGAGTCCGCGACGAGCGCGACCCGCTCCAGGAACTCGGCGAGCGTGCCCGCGCCTTCCTCACCGGCCTCGCCGCGCTCCTGCTCGAATTCGAGGGCGACGGCGGCGAGTTCCTGGAGGTTCTCGATCCGGGTCTCGTCCTGCGGGTCGGTGGACGCCTGGAGCTCGGCGAGGTAACCGGTCCGCTCCAGGACGGCCTCCAGGACCACGGCCGGGCCCGCGCCGGACTCGACGATCGTGCGCAGCTCCTCCATCAGGGTGTTGAACCGCTTGACGGCGTTGGCCGACCGCGCTGCCATGCCGTACGCCTCGTCGACCCGGCGCAGCGCCTGCGGGAAGGTGATCTTCTCGCGCAGGGACAGCGCGTCGATCATCGCCTCGGCGCGGTCACCGATGCCGCGCTTGGGCACATTGAGGATGCGGCGCAGCGGGACGGTGTCCTCGGGGTTGGCGAGAACCCGGAGGTAGGCCAGGACGTCCCGGACCTCCTTGCGCTCGTAGAAGCGCACGCCGCCGACGACCTTGTAGGGCAGGCCGACGCGGATGAAGATCTCTTCGAAGACCCGGGACTGCGCGTTCGTACGGTAGAAGATCGCGACGTCGCCGGCCTTGGCGTCGCCCGCGTCGGTCAGCCGGTCGATCTCGTCGGCAACGAACTGGGCCTCGTCGTGCTCGGTGTCGGCGACGTAGCCGGTGATCCGGGCGCCCGTGCCGGCGTTCGTCCAGAGGTTCTTGGGGCGGCGGCTCTCGTTGCGCTCGATGACCGCGTTGGCGGCGGACAGGATCGTCTGCGTGGAGCGGTAGTTCTGCTCCAGCAGGATCGTCGTCGCGTTCGGGTAGTCCTCCTCGAACTGGAGGATGTTGCGGATGGTCGCGCCGCGGAACGCGTAGATCGACTGGTCCGCGTCACCGACGACGCACAGCTCGGCGGGGGCGTCGCGCTCGCCGGCCGGGCCGACCAGTTCGCGTACGAGGGTGTACTGGGCGTGGTTGGTGTCCTGGTACTCGTCGACCAGGACGTGCCGGAAGCGGCGGCGGTAGTGCTCGGCGACGTCGGGGAACGCCTGCAGCAGGTGGACCGTCGTCATGATGATGTCGTCGAAGTCCAGCGCGTTGGCCTCGCGCAGCCGGGACTGGTACATCGCGTAGGCCTGGGCGAGGGTCTTCTCGAAACCGTCCGCGGCCTGGCCGGCGAAGGTCTCCTCGTCGATCAGTTCGTTCTTCAGGTTGGAGACCTTGGCCGTGAACGACTTCGGCGGGAAGCGCTTCGGGTCGAGGTCGAGATCGCGGCAGACCAGGGCCATCAGCCGCTTGGAGTCGGCGGCGTCGTAGATCGAGAACGACGAGGTGAAGCCGAGCTTCTTCGACTCGCGGCGCAGGATGCGTACGCACGCGCTGTGGAAGGTCATGACCCACATGGCGTTGGCGCGCGGTCCGACGAGCTGTTCGACGCGCTCCTTCATCTCGCCCGCGGCCTTGTTGGTGAAGGTGATCGCCAGGATCTGGCCGGGGTGCACCCCGCGCTCGGCGAGGAGGTGGGCGATCCGGTGGGTCAGCACCCGGGTCTTGCCGGAGCCCGCCCCGGCGACGATGAGCAGGGGGGAGCCGGCATGGACCACCGCGGCGCGCTGTTCGGTGTTCAGCCCGTCGAGGAGCGCCGCGGAGTCGACGACGGGGCGGTGCGCGCCGTCACGGTAGTACGCGTCCCTGGGCGGCGGGGGCCCGTCGAAGACGCCCTCGAAGAGGCCCTCCGGCACCGCTTCAGGTGCGGAGTCCTCGGGGGGCGGCGGGGGCTCTTCCTCCGAGTGCTGGAGGCCGGCCAGGAAGCTGTCGTCAAAGAGGCTGCTCATCGCTTGTCGAGTCTAAGGGCTGTCCCGTGATCCCCGGCGGGCGAACGACGACAGCTACGACGCCTCGCCGCGTCGCCGCAACGTCCGCATGCATCCAGTATGCGGACGTCCCTCCGCCTTGCGACGCACCGCATCCGGCGCCGCGTGCTGATCCACCAGGGACCGCGGGACAGCCCTCGGGTCGCCGCACCGACATGTGACTGCCGCTCGGCGCACCGCATCCGCCCGCCGGGCACGCAAAGAGAGCGGACATCCACGCCCCGTAAGGGATTCCGGGCCGCGGCCACGCTCGCCACCCCCGCCCCACAGAGGTCACGAAAACGTATCGGGCATATCGAACATCGACCTTCACAGCGGCACCACGGGTTGGCTACGGTGCTCGACCGGGTGGCCCGTACCCCCTGAGGCGAACCACGCCGAGCGGGCTCCCGCGCCGAATCCGGGCTGCCCTCACGGACGTCCGGAGCCGGGGACCCATACGCGTCACCGGGGTGAATCGGTCCTTATCCCCCACTCGGACCGTAGGGCAGCCTCCCGTTCCGCCCGAACCCGACAGCTGACCCGGCAGGCGGTCCACGGAAGGAGATGCCGTCTTGGCATCGCATCGCAAACCGCGTACCCGGGTGCGCACCACCACACCGGCCGTCGGTCTCACGACGGCCGCGCTGGCGTCCGTGACCCTGCTCTCCACGCAGAGCGCCACGGCGGCCCCCGCTCCGAAGCCCGGCATCGAGGACGTCCAGAAGAAGGTCGACGACCTCTACCGGGAGGCGGGCACCGCGACCCAGCGGTACAACCAGGCGAAGGAGGCCTCCGCCGCCCAGCGCGCCGAGGTGGACGCTCTCCTGGACGACGTGGCGAAGCGCGCCGACGAACTCAATGAGGCCCGCAGAACGCTCGGCGCCTACGCGGCCGCGCAGTACCGCACCGGGTCCCTCACGCCGAGCGCCACATTCTTCCTGGCCGACGACCCCCAGTCGTACTTCGACCAGAGCCAGCTGATGAACCGGATGACCGCTCAGCAGCAGAAGGCGGTCACGGACTTCCGCGCCCAGCAGGCGAAGGCCTCGAAGAAGCGCGCCGAAGCGGTGCGCAGCCTGGAGACGCTGACCACGACGCAGGCCACGCTGCGCACCAGCAAGCAGAACGTCCAGCAGAAGCTGGGCGAGGCGCGGACGATGCTGTCGAAGCTGACCGCCGAGGAGAAGGCGCGGCTCGCGGCGCTGGAGCGGAAGAAGGAGGCGGAGGCCGAGCGCAAGGCGGAGGAACTGGCGCGGCAGCAGGCCGCCGCCAAGGCGGAGGCGGACCGCAAGGCCGAGGAGGCCGCGAAGGCGGCGGGATCCGGCAGCGGTACGGGGGCGGGAGCCGGGACCGGCTCGGACAGCAGCGCCACCACCAAGGCGGAGAAGGTCCTCGCCTTCGCCAGGGCCCAGCTGGGCAAGCCGTACGTCTGGGGCGCGACGGGCCCGTCCTCGTACGACTGCTCCGGACTCACCCAGGCCGCGTGGAAGGCCGCGGGAGTCGACATCCCGCGCACCACCTGGGACCAGGTGAAGATCGGCACCAAGGTCGCCACGGCGGATCTGCGTCCGGGCGATCTCGTCTTCTTCTACGACGACATCAGCCACGTCGGCATCTACAAGGGCGACGGAATGATGATCCACGCGCCGAAGCCGGGCGCGAACGTACGCGAGGAGTCGATCTACTACATGCCGATCTACGGCAGCGTGCGGCCGGCCTAAGGGCTGGGCCGTGATCCGCGGTGGATCAGCGCGCGGCGTCGGATGCGGTGCATCGCAAGGCGGAGGGGCTTGCGCGTACTGGATGTATGTGGACGTTCCGACAACGCGGCGAGGTGCCATAGCTGTCGTCGTGCGCCCGCCGGGGATTACGGGTCAGCCCTTAGGCCCGCTCTTCGCTTGTAAGGCTGCTTCAGACCTGTCGGATTCTCAGCGTTCTGTCGTCGACTTGTCGTCTGCGACAGAACGCTGAGAATCGCTCCGTAGAGTGCACGACACGTGTCCCGGTTGCGGCTGCCGGCCACGCCGCCTGCTCTCGGGCCGCACCCGCCCCCATCCGGCAGGAATCCGTATCACCCGCCGCGGTGACAACCCGCCCTGCGGCACGGATCTCCGCATCGCCCCAGCGAACCGACTCCCCGGCAACAGCCCTCTGTTGTACTCGGTGCTGGTCCGGGCGGCAGGCTGCCGTGCAGATCGTCCGGCAGGGCGGTTTCGGGGTTCTCCACTCGTTGTAGCCGGTGCTGCTCCTACGATCCGGCCCGTGACGGACCCCGACTCCGAAAGCTGGACCAGGTGCGAGCGCGCACCGGCGCCAGCGATCGGGATGCCGTGGTCGGGGCCGGCTTGACCTTGACGCTGGGTCAACCCTCCATCCTTCCGGCAGGAGCTTCCTCACAGCCGACTGGAAAGCTCCGCGAAGGAGGCAGATGACCATGGTGACCCAATCGATCGCCGGTCCGGCGATTCGCGTGCGGGGTCTGGAGAAGTCGTACGGGAAGCTCGAAGTGCTGCGCGGCGTGGACTTCGACGTGACACAGGGCGACATCTTCGCCCTGCTCGGCTCCAACGGGGCGGGCAAGACCACGACCGTGAGGATCCTCGCCACGCTCCTGAAGGCCGACGCGGGGACAGCCGGCGTCCAAGACTTCGACGTCGCCACGCAACCGGCGAAGGTGCGGGAGTCCATCAGCCTCACCGGGCAGTTCGCGGCCGTCGACGAGATCCTCAGCGGTCGGGAGAACCTCGTACTCGTCGCCCGACTGCGCCACCTCAACGACCCGGGCACTGTCGCGGATGACCTGCTGAGGCGCTTCTCGCTGACCGAATCCGGCACGCGGCAGGTGTCCACGTATTCCGGCGGGATGCGCCGTCGGCTGGACATCGCGATGAGCCTCATCGGGAATCCGTCGGTGATCTTCCTGGACGAGCCGACGGCCGGGCTCGATCCCGAGGCGCGCATTGAGGTGTGGGATGCGGTCAAGGAGCTCGCCGGCCATGGAACGACGGTGCTGCTCACCACGCAGTATCTGGACGAGGCCGAGCAACTGGCCGACCGGATAGCAATCCTCCACCAGGGTCGGATCATCGTGAACGGCACCCTCGCCGAGCTCAAGCAACTCTTCCCGCCTGCCAAGGTCGAGTACGTCGAGAAGCAGCCGACCCTGGAGGAGATCTTCCTCGCGGTCATCGGCAACGGCGACAAGAGCGACACCACCGGCACGACAACTGGGGGACAAGGATGACCGCGTACTTCTTCAGTGACACTGCCGCGCTCACGGGGCGGACCCTGCGCCATGTCACACGCAGCATGGACACCATCATCACGACCGCCATCACGCCGGTCGCCATGATGCTGATGTTCGTCTACGTGTTCGGCGGCGCCATTGATACCGGGTCGGTTTCGTACGTGAACTACATGCTGCCCGGCATCCTGCTCATGACCATCGCGTCGGGCATCTCCTACACGGCATACCGGCTGTTCACCGATGTGAAGAGCGGGATCTTCGAGCGATTCCAGTCCATGCCGATCGCGCGGTCAGGTGTGCTGTGGGCGCATGTCGTCACCTCTCTGGTCGCCAACCTGATCGCGCTCGTGCTCGTCGTGGGCGTCGCTGTGCTCATGGGCTTCCGCTCGGGGGCAGGAGTGTCGGCATGGCTTGCGGTCGCAGGCATCCTGCTCTTGTTCACCCTGGCGCTGACCTGGCTCGCCGTGATCCCCGGGCTCTCCGCATCGTCGGTCGAGGGAGCGGGCGCGTTCGCCTACCCGCTCATCTTCCTGCCGTTCGTCAGCTCGGCGTTCGTGCCCACAAAGACGATGCCCGGCCCGGTGCGCTGGTTCGCCGAGAACCAGCCGGTGACGTCGATCGTCAACACGATCCGCGGCCTGTTCGCCCAGCGGGCGGTCGGCGACGACATCTGGACCGCCCTCGCCTGGTGCGTCGGCATCCTCGTCGTGGCGTACGTCTTCGCGATGGCCGCCTATCGCCGGAAGATCGCCTGAGGCAGTCTGAGACCCATGCTCACCATCAGCCAGCTTGCGGCGTACGCCGGGGTGACGGTGCGGGCGGTACGCCATTACCACAAGGTCGGGCTGCTGCCCGAGCCCGAGCGCGACCGGTCCGGGTACCGGATCTACGATGCCGCCGCGGTCGTGCGACTGATCCGGATCCGCACCCTGGCTGATGCGGGCGTGCCGCTGGCCAGGGTGCAGGAACTCCTCGATGCCGACCCGGAGGATTTCACCGGCGGTGTCCAGGAGATCGACAAGGATCTGCGCGCCGAGATCCGGCGGCTGCAGAACACCCGCAGCCGGCTCGCCCGGCTCGCCGCCGGAGAGCACCTGGCGCTTCCGCAGAGCGTCGTGGGCTACCTCGACCGACTGCGCGGTCTCGGCGTCGGGGAGCGGTACATCGAGCTGGAGCGGGATGCGTGGATCATGATCGCCGCGCAGGTGCCGGACCTGATCGACTCCGTGATGACCAAGAAACACGAGGAGCTGGACGACCCCGACATGGTGAGGCTCTACGGCTTCTTCACCGGGGAGCCCGACTGGCTGGCCGACGATCCACGGATCGTCGAGGTCGCCAACGTCCTGGAGCGCCTGATGATTCGCGCCGTGGAGGCCGGCGAGGCGGGTGCCGACGGCTTCGACGATCAGTTCGTCGCCCTGATGGACTCAACCATGCTTGAGTCCGCACCGGGCGCCGAACTGGTGCTGGCGATTCTGAAGGAGCGTGGCTGGAGTGGCTGGACCCGCATCGAGCGAGTACCTGCCGACAGGCTCAACGCTGAGCTGCCGCCGTCTTGAAGGCAGGTCAGGGTCCTGGTGTGACGTCGTCCAGGGTGCTCGTGCCGGCTGTCCTATCGCCTCTTGGGCCAGCCCAACGGCCTGGCCACCGCCAGGGACCGGACACGGCAATGAGAAAGCCGCGCGGACAAATCGATGAGAAGTGATGACGAACGCCCGGCCCACGGGAACCCGACCGGACAAGAATGCTGAGAACCTACATCGCTCCCCCGCGGTCGGCGCGTGGGACGGTCCACGCGCCGGCCGGGCCGGGCACCGCCCCGGCGCCGTGCCGGTCGCGATCCGCAGACCTCGGGGCGCGACACTCGAAGCTCAGGACTCGGGACCCGGACCGCGGCCCCCGGCCGCCGGGCCGCGGTCCGCAGGTCCTCGGGCCCTCAGGTCCAGAGCGTGGCGATGAAGATGTTGGCGAGCGTCAGCCCGCCCACCGCCGCGAAGGCGCCCTTGTCGACCTTCTCCTCGTCCCGCTTGACGTAAACGAGTGCGAGGATGACGACCAGGAGCAGCAGCTTGACCCCGATCTTGATGTTGTTCACGTGGTGGCCGTCGGCCTCGTTGAGCCCGACCAGCGCGACCCCGGTGACCAGCATCGTCAGCGCGCCGTGCAGCATCGCCGGGACGAACCGGGCCGTGCCCGCGCCCATCGCCTTCATCTGGGTCAGGAAACCGCCCAGCAGCGAGGCGATGCCGATGATGTGCAGGGCGACGAAGACATGAATGAGTACGTCCATGAGGCCGCAGCCTAGCCCCGCCCATATCACCACTCCGCAGGCAGGTGCGGCTTCCTGGCGCTTCACTCGTGTCTGCACCAATTGCCTGACTCTGTTGTCATTTTTCCGGTCAGATACAGACAACGCCGCGCCAAATTCGGGCAATAAGCGTCATTACGACTCTTACCTGTGCCCCGGGTTTAGCGTCCCTGAGCAGGTGACCGTCTTCACAGCCGCTCCGCCCCCGGACGGCACGCCGGTCACCCCGCCGGGATCCGGCGGTGGGCCGCCCGGCTGTGGGTGACCCGCCACCGGATCCCGGGCGGGCCCGCCGGTAGTCCCCGTCGGGCAGTCGCCAGGAAGGACGCACGCCCCCGTGGCAGCGCATCGGAAACCCAAGCAGCGCCCGTACACCGGCTCTGCTGCCCGCACCGCAGCCACCCTCGCCTTCGCCGGGGCCGCCACCGCTGCCGCTCTGCCAGGCTCCGCGCACGCCGACCCCCAGCGCACCCCCGCCCAGGTCAGGTCCGAGGTGGACCGGCTGTACCACGACGCGGAAGTCGCCACCGAGCAGTACAACGGCGCGAAGGAGAAGGCCACCGCCGCCGCCGAGGCCGTCGACACCCTGCGTGACGAGGCCGCCCGCCGGACCGAGCGCCTCAACGCCTCGCGCGACGCGCTGGGTTCGCTCGCCGCCGCGCAGTACCGCACGGGCGGCCTCGACCCCGCGCTGCAACTGGCGCTCTCCTCCGATCCCGACCAGTATCTGGAGCGCGCGTCGTACGTGGACCGGATCAGCGACCGACAGGCCGCCGAGGTCGACACGGTGGAGCGGCAGGTCGCCAGGATCGCCCAGCTGCGCTCCCAGGCCAAGGGAGAGCTGGCCGCGCTGGCGTCGCGCCAGGCCGAGCTGAAGAAGCACAAGGCGACGGTCAGGGCCAAGCTGGCCGACGCGCAGCGGCTCCTCGCCACCCTGTCCCCGGCCGAGCGCAGCGCCTACGAGGCCTCGGACGGCGCGCGTTCCGCAGGCCGTGCCGACCGGGGCACCGCGCGCGGCCCCGTCCTCGCCCCCAACGCCCGTGCCGCCGCAGCCGTGGCGTTCGCGTTCGGAGCACTCGGCAAACCGTACGTCTGGGGCGCGACCGGCCCGTCCTCGTTCGACTGCTCCGGGCTCACCCAGGCCGCCTGGCGGTCCGCCGGCGTCTCGCTCCCCCGGACCACGTACACCCAGATCAACGCCGGACAGCACATCTCGCGCTCCGAGCTGGCCCCGGGCGACCTGGTGTTCTTCTACTCCGGCGTCAGCCACGTCGGGCTCTACATCGGCAACGGCCAGATGATCCACGCCCCGCGCCCGGGAGCGCCGGTCCGGATCGCACCGGTCGACCAGATGCCCTTCGCCGGAGCGACCCGGGTGGCGTAGTACCTCTCCCGGCGGCGGGCGAGCGGCCTCCGGCTGCTCGCCCGCTCCCACCTGTCCGGTGCTCCTCCGCTCGGCAGGCGTGCTCCGGCGCCGGAAACTTCCCGCCGCCGTATCGGGCCAGCGGCCCGTGGTCGCCCGGCGTTCATTTTCCCGTCTCTTCGAAGACTCCTGAAATCAACCCGTGATTCTCATGGGCTCTTCATGCGCCGTTGGTTGCGTGTGCGAGGCCGGTCGGTCCGCAACGTATGAGCAAGGAGGCGCATGGTGTTCCTGTCCAAGGCAGCCGGGGCGCGCGAGGGCCGGGCAGATGGGGCCCGGACGGACGACAGCGGGGGCGGGGCGAGCGAGGAGCCGTTGCATGTGGCCAGTCGGCTGCACGCGTTCAACCGGTTCGAGCTGAAGTACCTGGTCCCGGTGGAACAGGCCGCGGAGATCCGTGACGAGCTGGCCGAGCGGATGGACCAGGACCTGCACAGCCCGGTCGGTGGCTACGGCGTGTGGAGCCTGTACTACGACACTCCTCGACTCCGTTTCTACTGGGAGAAGATCGAGGGTCTGAAGTTCCGCCGCAAGCTGCGCATCCGTCACTACGGAAACCTCGACGGGGTCACCGACGAGTCGCCGGTCTGTGTCGAGATCAAGCAGCGCGTCAACCGGGTCACACAGAAGCGACGCATCACCCTTCCCTACGGCGTGGCACGACAGTTGTGCGACGCGCGGCAGATGGTGGACCACTCGCCGAAGGAGAGCGCCTTCGTCCAGGAGGTCCTCGAACTGGTCGTGCGGCTCGACCTGCAGCCCACCGCCATCACCGGCTACCAGCGCGAAGCCCTGGTCGGGCGGGCCGCGGACACCGGCCTGCGGGTCACCTTCGACCGCCGTATCCGCGGCCGGGACCGGGACTTCCACTTCGGCACCGCCACGCCGGAGAACCGGTTCACGATCCCGCCGCACCTGTCGGTCATGGAGATCAAGGTCAACGAGCGCACCCCGCACTGGATCACCGACCTGGCCGCGCGGCGCAACCTCAGCCTCATCCGGGTCTCCAAGTACGTGCAGTCCATCGAGGCGTTCGACCTGGCCCCCCGCTCGGTCTTCCACATCAACGAGGCGGACTACCCGCCGCCCACCCCCACTGAAGAACAGCCGCTTCCACAGCGGCCGGCGCAGGACGCGCCGTTGAAGGCAGGAGCAAAGTGAACTTCGATCTCGATCTGCAGGAACTCAGCGGCACGTTCAGCGTGGCCGATGTCGTGGCGGCGATGGCGCTGTCGTTCATCCTGTCCACGCTGATCGGCTACGTGTACCGGTACACGCACCGCAATGTGTCCTACAGCCAGTCCTACGTGCAGACCCTGGTCGTCGTCGGCATGATCGTCGCCTTGATCATGCTGGTCGTCGGCTCGAACCTCGCCCGCGCGTTCTCGCTCGTCGGCGCCTTGTCCGTGGTCCGCTTCAGGAACGCGGTCAAGGAGACCAGGGACGTCGGCTTCATCTTCCTCGCCATGGCGATCGGCATGGCCTGCGGTGCCCGCTTCTACACGCTGGCCGCGGTCGGCGCCGTCGTGATCTGCGCCGTCGTCCTGGTGATGTTCAAGTTCGACTGGTTCGCGCTGAACGTGCAGCGACAGGTCGTCAAGGTCCAGGTCCCGGCCGGCGACGACTACACGCCGCAGATCCGTGACGTGCTGATCAAGTACACCAGCGAGTTCGAGCTGGTGAGCACGGAGACGATACGCGGCGGGGCACTGAGCGAGGTCTTCTACACGGTGCGCCTGAAGAAGGGAGCCGAGCCCGGCGACCTGGTCGCTGCGCTGCAGGAACGTACGTCCGGCCAGCGGGTCACGGTTCTGACCGGTTACGACACGACGGATCTGTGATGAGCGGCGAGACCACCGCGCAGCGCGGGCGACGGCTGCGGGACCGGCTGCCCGTCCGGCTGCGTCACCACTGGAAGCCGACCGCGGCGCTGGGCGTCGGGCTCGCCGCGATGGTCGCCTTCCTCGGCGACGCGCGGATATCCCCGTACGTGACGTCGTCCTCGCGGGCCGAGGCGGACGCCATCACCGACGACGTCGAGGGAACGGTGGACCTGTACGACACCTCGGTGTCGCACTCGATCCAGCTCACCTACGAGCAGACCGACTTCAACAAGATGATGAAGGAGTTCAAGAAGGACGGCACCAAGGACTACATCGAGGCCGACCTGATCATCGACGGCGTCCACCTCAATGACGTCGGGATCCGCCTCAAAGGAAACTCCACATTGTCGTCCCTGCGCGGCAACAAGGGCATGCCCGGTGGCGGCCGGGCCCTGCCCGATGCCGCGCAGGGCGCTCCGGCCGGCGCCCCCGGCGAGGCCGGAGGCCGGGACCGCGGCCAGGGCCGGAAGGCGGGCGGCGGTCCCGGCGGAGCCGGCGGCATGGCAGGGATGGCCGGGATGGTGCAGTACGACCTCTCCGCGAAGAAACCCGAGGAACTGCCCTGGCTCGTCAAGGTCGACGAGTACGTCGGAGGCCGTGCCTACCAGGGCGAGCGGGAGATCTCGCTGCGCCCCGGCAGCAACAGCCAGGTGCCCCTCAACGAGGCACTGACGCTGTCCCTGACCGAGGAGAGCGGGCAGAAGGCCGAGCGGTACAGCTTCACCGAGCTGAAGGTGAACAACCGGCCCGCCGCCACCCGCCTCATGGTCGAGGCACCCGACACCGACTACGCCGACGACATCGCCGACGGCAACGGCGTGCTGTACAAGTCCAAGGCGAGCGGCAACTTCGATTACCACGGTGACGACCCCACCGAGTACGAGAGTTCCTTCAAGCAGCTCAACAAGAAGGGCAGCCAGGACCTCGAACCGGTGATGAAGCTCATCAAGTGGGCCAACAACGCCTCGGACAAGGAGTTCGCCCGGGATCTCGGCAAGTACGTCGATGTCGACTCGCTGGCCACCTACCTCGCCACGCAGAACCTGCTGCTGAACTTCGACGACATGGCCGGCCCCGGCAAGAACTACCTGTTGTGGTACGACCTGGACACCAGGAAGTTCTCCGTTCTGGGCTGGGACTACAACCTGACCTTCAGCGGGGACACGGCGGCCGGGCCGGACGACTCGATCGGCATGGGCGGCATGCCGGGCGGCGACGCGGGCGCCGGGGGCAAGGCCGACGACAGCACCGCCGACGGCAAGGAGAGCGACGCGCAGCAGCCACCCGCAGGCGGTGCAGCGCCCTCCGGCGCCCCGTCCGGCGCGCCGCAGGGCCGGCCCGACGCGATGCCCAGCGGCATGCCCGAAGGAATGCCGGAAGGAATGCCGGAAGGGATGCCCGAGGGAATGCCGGAAGGTATGCCTGGCGGGGCGGCGGGCGGCCCCGGCCAGGCAATGCCCGGTCAAGCGGGCGGTCCGGACGCGAAGGGGGGCAAGGGGGGCTTCATGCAGCACGTCCTGAAGACCAAGTTCCTCGAGTCCGACGCCTTCGACGGCGTCTACAAGAAGGCGTACCGGGAGCTGTACGAGAAGTTCTACGGCTCGGGCACGGCGGCAGAGGAACTGAAGGCCGTCGCGGAGCAGGCACGCTCCACGGGCGCCGGCTCCAAGGAACTGGACAGCGCCGTGGCCAAGCTCGAAAAGACCGTCAGCGACCGCGCCGCAGCCCTGGCCGAGGACAAGGAGGCGACCGGCTGAGAACTCCGGCGTCCCGGGCCGCCTCTGTTCCCGGAGGCGGCCCGGGATGCCAGGACATGGGCGTTCACGGAAGATCCACACCCTTCACGCACAGGATTCCTCTTTACTGTCGCGCCACACGACCAGGACTCGCCCTGCCACAGCTCCACCTGTCCGTACCCCGAGGTGCCAGAACGTGATCGACCAGCACACCCTCACGCGCACACCCGCCGCCAGGCACACCGTCCTGGTCGTGGAGGACGACGCCAGCATCCGTACCCTGCTCACCTCCGCGCTCAGCGCGGCCGGCTATGCCGTGGCGAGCGCGGCCGGCGGACAGGAAGCCATGTTCGAGGCCGGCAAGCGCCGACCCGACCTGATCGTCCTGGACGTCATGCTGCCCGACACCGACGGCTTCCAACTCACCCGCGACCTGCGCGCGCAGGGTGTCTACACACCGGTGCTGTTCCTCACCGCCCGCAGCGGTGTCGAGGACCGCATCATCGGCCTGAGTTCCGGCGGCGACGATTACGTGACCAAGCCCTTCCACGTCCAGGAGGTGCTGCTGCGCATCCGCGCCATCCTGCGCCGCAGCAGCGCACCCGCTTCCACCACCGGCACCCGCCCACCCCTGCGCTACGCCGACCTCACCCTGGACGAGGCCACCCACGAAGTACGGCGCGCGGGCCGCCCGCTGAAGCTGTCGCCGACCGAATTCCGGCTCCTGGCCTGCCTGCTGACCCACCCCGAGCGTGTTCTGGACAAGGCCGAGATCCTTCAGCAGGTCTGGCAGTACGACTTCTCCGGCGACACCCGCATCGTCGACACCTACGTCAAGAACCTGCGTCGCAAGATCGACCTCGATCCGCCGGCGCTGATCCACACCGTGCGCGGGGTCGGCTACTGCCTGCGGCTGCCGCGCGACGAGACACACACCGCCGCGCGATGAGGTGGCCACGCCGACTGCGCCCGCGCTCCCTGCGCAGCCGCCTCGTCCTCATCGCCGGCCTGCTGGCCACCAGCGCCGTCCTCCTGTGCCAGCTCGCCGGCCTGACCGTCCTGCGCGGCTGGCTCACCGACCAGGTCGACGACCGGCTCTCCCACTTCCGGCCCCCGGACCGCGTCTACGAAGACATCGCCGTGGACGGAACGCTACGGCCGCCGACCTCGGAGAACGCGCTGCCCTCGGACTATCGCGTCTTCTTCTACGACGAGGACGGACGCCTGCTGCGTGCCTCCCTGGGAAGCGGCGACGGTCCGGGGCCGCGGCTTCCCCGGCGGGCAGCCGACCTGGACCTGCCCACCGGGCGGCCGAGCACCGTTGCGAACGAGGGCGGTGCCACGGGGTCCGGCTGGCGGGTGATCGCCTACTTCGGGCCCGACCACATGCGTGCCGTCGTCGCCCTGCCGCTGGACACCGTGGACGGCGCCACCACCAAACTCCTCTGGCTCAGCCTCGGCCTGGGCGTCGCCGTCGCCGTCGGGGTCGTCGTCCTGGGCAACGGCGCCGTCCGCCTGGGACTGCGCCCGCTCACCCGCGTCGAGCACACCGCCCAGCACATCACCGAGGGCGCCCTGGAACTCAACGTCCCCGTGGCGGACCCGGACACCGAGGTCGGCCGACTCGGCCTGGCCCTCAACACCATGCTCGACCGCCTGCGCACCGCCCTGCACCGCACCGAGACCTCCGAACAGCAGCTGCGCCACTTCCTCGCGGACGCCGGCCACGAACTGCGCACCCCGCTCACCGCCGTCCAGGGCTTCGCCGAACTCCTCCTCGACGAACCCGGCATGCCCGGCCGGCAACGCCACGAGGCACACACCCTGATCGCCCGGAACGCCGACCGCATGAGCCGCCTCGTCGACGACCTGTTCCTCCTCGCCAAGCTCGGCGACACACCCGCCGCACACCGCGAACCCGTCGACCTCCTCTCCCTGGCGGCCGACGCCATCGCCACCACCGCGATACGCCACCCCCACCGCGCCATCACCCTGGAGCCACTCGCGGCCCACCCCGCCGGCCCCGAACGCGGCCTCGACATCATCGAGACACCCGGCGACCCCCACCAACTCGCCCAAGTGCTCGGCAATCTGCTCTCCAACGCCTGCACCCACACCCCCGCCGACAGCAGCGTCACCGTCAAAGTGGGCGCCACCCGCACCGGTGCGCGTACCGACGGCAGCCTCGGCAGCGGCCCGCCGCTGCCGCCCGGCACACCCGTCTGCGTCATCGAGGTCGCCGACAACGGCCCCGGCATCAAGCCGGACGACGCCCCCCACGTCTTCGACCGCTTCTACCGCGCGGCACCGCTCAGCCACCCCACCGAGCCCGGATCCGGACCCGAACCCGGATCCGGGCTCGGACTCGCCATCGCCGCCGCCATAGCGGCGGCGCACGGCGGACGCCTCGAACTGCACAACCGCCCCGGCGAAGGCTGCACCTTCCGCCTGCTCCTGCCCGAACCGACCACCGCGCCGAAGGACGACACCGATGAGGCTCACCACGATCCGAGTCACACGTGACCGCACCGCCGCCGCCCGCGTGGACAAGAAGCACCTCACGCTCCTGCCGCATCGCGACGTGGGCGCCCTGATCGCATCGGGCCCCGACTGGGCGGAACGCGCGGCAGCCCACGGCGGCGAACAGCTCCCGCTCCACGCGGCTACGACGGCAGAACCTCTGCTCACCCCGGCCAGAGTCATCCGCGCAGGGCCCAACTACCCCACCCGCACGAGGGAGTTGAATCAGCAGCGTCCCCCGGTCCCGTCCGTGAGCATCACCCGCCCGCACACCACGGCGGGCGCGAGGGCGACCGTCCCGCTCCCCACCCCGCACGCCCCCTGCCGGCGCATGGAGTGGGGCGTCGAACTCGGCGTCGTCGTCTCGCGCCACGCCCACCGCATCCCCACGGCCGCAGCCCTCCGTCACATCGCCGGATACGTCGTCATCAACCACCTGCGCGTCCTGGACGACTCCGAGGAACCGTCGGACTCCCGGTCCGCCCCACCGGCCCGTCCCGCCCGCTCCGTCCTCCTCATCGGGCCGGTCCTGGTCACTCCTGACCAGCTTCCGCCCGGCGGGCGAGGGCTGACCCTGACGGCCGCACTCGACGGCCGACCGGTCCAGAAGGCCAACACCTCCGAGCTGTACTTCGACGTCGCCACCCTCACCGCCCACGCCAGCACCGTGACCACCCTGCGCCCCGGCGATCTCATCACCACCGGCACGCCGGGCGGCACCCTCGGCCGGCCTCCCGCCCCCGGCCAGAACCTCAATGCCGCCATCAAGGGCCTGGGCGACATCGACACCGGCTTCACGGCTGCCGGCGCGCCCGGAACATGTACCTGACGGTCCGGCCCTTCGCCGGGTCCGTCCTGCCGCACGGTCAGGCCACGGCTGGTGGTGGCCCATGTCCCGGTGCCGGAGGGATCCGACACGAACGGGCGTTCTCGGTGGGCGAGCAGGGGGACGCGGCTCGACGGCGGGACGGATGGTGGCCCACGAGAGCCGTCCTGAGCCGGTCCGGACCGCGGCCGGCCGGCTCGGAGCCTGTCGGGCGACCTCCGGTCCGAGGTCACCCGGCAGGCTCTCAGACCAGCCGCCTCGCCGTCGCCCACCGGGTCAGCTCGTGCCGGTTCGACAGCTGGAGCTTGCGCAGCACCGCCGAGACGTGCGACTCGACCGTCTTCACCGAGATGAACAGCTGCTTGGCGATCTCCTTGTACGCGTAGCCGCGGGCGATCAGCCGCAGCACCTCGCGCTCGCGCTGCGTCAGCCGGTCCAGGTCCTCGTCGACCGGCGGCGCGTCCGTGGAGGCGAAGGCGTCGAGGACGAAGCCGGCCAGCCGGGGCGAGAACACCGCGTCGCCCTCCTGGACCCGGAAGACCGAGTCGACCAGGTCGGTGCCGGTGATCGTCTTGGTGACATAGCCGCGGGCGCCGCCGCGGATGACGCCGATGACGTCCTCGGCGGCGTCCGAGACGGACAGCGCCAGGAAACGGACCGGGTTCTCCACGGCGCCCATGAGCGGCGCGCAGCGGCGCAGCACCTCGACGCCGCCGCCGCCCGGCAGATGGACGTCGAGGAGGACGACCTCGGGGCGGGTCGCCGTGATGACGCCGACCGCCTGGTCGACGTCGGCGGCCTCGCCGACCACCTCGACGCCCGTCTCCTCGGTGCGGCCGATCTCGGCCTGGACGCCGGTGCGGAACATCCGGTGGTCGTCGACGAGCACGACCCGTACCCGGCGCTCCGGGCCCCCGGTCGCCTCAGTGGTCTTGGTCATCGCTCGCCCTCTCCATCTCCAGCTCGACCTCCGTGCCCCCGCCGGGCACCGAACGCAGTCGCGCGGTACCGCCGTTGCGCTGCATCCGGCCGATGATTGATTCTCGTACGCCCATTCTGTCCCCCGGGACGGAATCCAGGTCGAATCCCGGGCCCCGGTCGCGCACCGAGACGAAGACCGTGCGGCCCTCGACCTCCGCGTAGACCTGCACGGCGCCGCCCTCGCCGCCGTACTTGGCGGCATTGACCATCGCCTCGCGTGCGGCCTGCATCTGCGCGGCCAGCTTCTCGTCCAGCGGGCAGTCGCCGACGACGACGACCTCCAGCGGGACGCCGTGCTTGTCCTCGACCTCGGCGGCGGCGCGCTTGACCGCCTCGGCGAGGGTCTCGGGCTCGTCGTCCTCGTCCTTGCCGGTGCCCTCGGGGTTGTAGAGCCAGTTGCGCAGTTCGCGTTCCTGGGCGCGGGCCAGTCTGCGGACCTCGCCCGCGTCCTCGGCGTTGCGCTGGATCAGGGTGAGGGTGTGCAGCACCGAGTCATGGACATGGGCGGCGACCTCGGCGCGCTCCTGGGCCCGGATGCGCATCGTGCGTTCCTCGGAGAGGTCCTGGGTCATGCGCACGAGGTAGGGACCGGCCAGCAGCGCGATGCCGGTGAGGACGGCGATCGCGGCGGTCAGGACGTTGCCGAGCTGGGCCGCGGAGCCGCGTACCACCATGAAGACGGCCAGGCCCAGACCGACCAGGGCGACCCCGGCGAGGCCCCGGGCCAGATGCAGGACCCGGCGGCGGCTGCCGACCTCCATCCAGCGGGCGCGCCGGGCGTTGTCGGCCTGCCGCCACACCAGTACCGAACCGGCGCCGATCAGCAGCGTGGGCCAGATGTAGCGGTCGGCCTTGCTGCCCATGTCGACATTGCCGACGAAGATCATCGCGCCGAAGAACAGCGCGATGAGGGCGAAGACCTGGCCCTTGTCGGGTTTGCGGAGGCGGCGTCTGCCGTCCGGGGCGGTCTCGAAGACGGAGCGCGGTGGCTCCACGCCTCCGACGCCGAGCGGGACGACGATCCAGAACACGGCGTAGAGCAGCGCGCCGAGGCCGTCCGCGAAGAACAGGCCGAGGAAGACGAACCGCACCCAGGCGACGGGCAGCCCGAGGTGCCCGGCGAGGCCGCGCGCGACACCGCCGAGCAGCCGTCCGTCGGCGCTGCGGTACAGCTTGCGCAGCGGCGGCTCCTCCGGGTCGGCGTTGAGGGAGCTCGTGGCTCGGGACGTGGCGGCTGGCATGCACCGATCGTCACATGTCCGAACGGGTGACGGCATCAGGGTCCGCCCCCGACTCGACCCTGAGAGCCCGGCCCAAAGGCGCGTGGGCGCCTGCCCCCAGGGGTCCGTGGGGGCAATATCAGGGATCGGCCAGGGTCGGCGCGGGTCCCGGACGGGCGCCCGGCCCGTCACCATGGAGCCATGACCGTTCCCCAGGACGCCTCGCCCGGCGTCGCGCCGCCCCCCGAACCGAGGCCGCAGCTGCGGCGCAGCCCGCGGCACAAGGTCGTGGCCGGGGTGTGCGGTGGGCTCGGCCGGTACTGCGACGTCGATCCGGTGATCTTCCGGATCGTGCTCGGTGTGCTGTCCGTGACCGGCGGCATCGGGCTGATCTTCTACGGCTTCGCCTGGCTGCTGATCCCGCTGGAGGGCGAGGACGAGAACGAGGCGCGCAGACTGCTGTCCGGCCGTGTCGAGGGCGCGTCGCTCATCGCGGTGCTGCTCGCGCTGATCGGCTGCGGACTGTTCCTCTCCATGCTGGGCAACGGCGGCACGCTGGCGTTCTCCGCGATGCTGTCGCTCGCGGTCGTCGGATTCGCCGTCTGGACGCAGAACCGCAGGGCGGCGGCGCCCGAGGGTCCGCTGCATCCGGCGACCGCGCAGGCGGTGGCGGACGCGCCGCCCGAGGTGAAGGCCCCGCCGTCGCCGGGCAGCCCGTCGTGGTGGCGGGACCCGATCGTCAAGGACGGCACGTCGGGGCCGGTCGGCCCCGGCTATCTGTGGGGTCCGGCCGACGTGACGCTCGACAGACGGGCGACCCGCCCGCGGGGAGCGAGTGCGGACGATCCGTTCCGCGCACCGCGGCCGGAGCCCGGCACCACGGGGCCGACCTCGATCGGCGGCCTGGTCTTCCTGTTCGCGCTGATCGCGGGCGGCCTGGGCACGGGCCTGAGCTGGGACTCCCACCCGCTGGGCACGAGTCTGCAGTTCGGTCTGGCCGGCGCGCTGGCGGTGTTCGGGCTGGGGATGCTGGTCAGCGCGTTCCTCGGCCGGACCGGTTTCGGCACGGTGATGCTGTCGATGATCACGGCGGCCCTGCTGGCGGGCGCGTCCGCGCTGCCGAAGGACATCACCACCCAGTGGGTGCGCGAGGGCTGGCGCCCCGCCTCGGTGGCCGCGGTCCGACCGCACTACGAACTGGGCTCGGGGGTGGCGCGGCTGGACCTCACCGAGATCGACGTCCCCCGGGGCGACACCGTCGTGACGCGGGTGCGGGTCGCGGCGGGCCGCGCGGTCGTCGTCGTACCGAGGGCGGTGACGGTGAAGGTGGACGCGCGGGCGGGCCTGGGCGACATCACGCTGCCGGTCAGCCGGCCGAGCGGCGCGCCGACGGGCCCGCGGGTCGATGTGAACGTCGATCCGTCGCAGCAGGAACACAGGACGCTTCCGCCGCCCCCGGGCAGCGAACCGGCCGGCACGGTCGCGCTCACTCTCGAAGTCGGCATCGGACAGGTGGAGGTCACCCGTGCTGCGTCATGAGATCCGTCCCGGACGGGCGGTGGCGGGCCTCGCCATGCTCGCCCTGGCAGCGGGATACGCGGCGGACGCGGCGGGGGCCTGGGACGCCCCGTGGCGCTTCTTCTTCCCGTTGTTCTTCGGCGGCCTCTGGCTGGCCGCCACCACGACCTGGGTGAACTACCGGATCCGTCGCCGTCGTGACGCGCGCAGGGCATCCACGGAGAACGCCGCGGCCCCGCCGAGCAGCAGCGGCAGCCAGGCCATGAGGTAGGCCAGGTCGTTGCCGTAGTAGTACGGCTTGACCTGCCAGCTCACCGTCAGCCAGAGGCTCAACGAGATCAGCGCCCCGCCGAGTGCCGCGAGCCGCGCCCACAGACCGAGGAGGGTGGCGATGCCGACGAGGAGTTCACCGATGGCGATGGCGTACCCGAAGCCGCCGGGGCTCTTCAGAGCGAGGTCGACGAGGGCCGGGATCGCGGACGAGTCGCGTACCGCGTGCATGGTCTCGCCGATGGATCCGGCGCCGCTCGCGCGGAAGAAGGAACTGTCCGTCAGTTTGTCGAGCCCGGCGTAGACGAAGGTGACACCGAGGAAGATCCGCAGCGGCAGCAGGGCGTGCTCCCGCGCCAGTTCCCTGAGCCCCCTCTGCTCGCCCAGACCGCGTACGTTGGCGCCGTATCCCTGCATGTGGCTGTCCCGCCTTCCGTAGACCCGTCACCAGACCATACGTACGCGGTGCGGGTGCCGCCCACCCGGTGGGGCGGCCGGTCGGCCGGTCTCCGTCACCCGGCGGGGCCTTCCCCCGGCCGTCAGTCCGTCACTTCGATCTCGACGCGGTTCGTCTCCACTCCGGCAGCGGTCACGACCTGCACCTCCACCAGCCCCGGTTCCACCTCCACCGGTACCGGCACGGTGAGCACTCCGTCCGTCGGGTTGGCGAAGCCGCCGGTGACCGGGATCAGCGGCACATGCACATGGACCCGGCCGATCCGGACGACCATGCGGGCCAGCCGGTCCGGCGTCCCGGCACCGGGCGGCACGAAGCCCGCGCCCCGGATCTCGATGTCGTCGCCGGTACGGATCGGAGCGTCCAGATCCCCGGCCTCCCGGGCCCGGACCACCGAGAGCACCACCGGGCGCCCGCCCTCCGCGTACTTCCCGGCGAAGTACGCGACCGCCGAGACGGTGACCAGCAGCGCGAGCCCCCAGGGCAGGTCGGGCAGCTGCTCGGGCCTGCGGGTCAGGCGGACCGCGGCGAACAGTACGGCGACGGTGCTCACCAGCACGTACTGCACATCCGTGAAGCTGCCCCGCCCGGAGTCGTCGGTGAGCAGATCGGCGGCGCGCGGCCGGTCGGCGCGCAGCTTCTGCAGCCGCCCCGACAGAGCGCGTACGGTCACCACCCGGCGTACGACCACGGCGACGGCGCACACCAGTGCCAGCACGGTCACCACCCCGGCGCCCCGGGCCAGATCCAGCCCCTCGATCAGTTCGTCACGCTCGGCGTGGCCGGAGGCGCCCGCCAGCTGGAGGGCCAGCACGAGTACGGAGAAGACCGCGAGCAGCACCCAGGACGCGGCGACCGCCCGGGAGGTGGAGAGCCGGTTGTCCTCGCCGATCACCGGGGCGAGGAGGCCGCCGCGGGCCCGGTGGACATGGGCGGCACCGGTCAGCAGGCCCGCGGTGACGATTCCGGCGACCAGTCCCGCCGTACGGGCGTTGGTCCAGCCCGCACCGATGGCGGTGGCGGATTCGGCGACGACCAGGACGACGAGGCTCCCCCACACCGCGATCAGGGTGCGCCGCCATACCCGGTACAGCCAGGCGTCACCCGCTTCCCGCCCCCGTTCGGCGACGGTCCTGGCCGACTGGGTCAGCTCGTCGGAGACCCACTGGCGGGTCGCGGAGGCGGACTGGGCGACCCCGGCCGGCAGCCCCTGCCCGGCGGCGAATTCGTCACGCTTGGTCAGGAAGGCGGCCACCGCGCGCCGGTGGCCCTCGCGCGCCCCGTGCGGGCAGTCGCCGCACGTGCAGCCGCCGCCGTGCGTGCTGCTCGCCCTCGCCTCGTCCAACGCCACGGAGAACGCCGCCCTTTCCTTTCCCGGTACAGCCAACTCAGCTGTTAATGCTGCGAATTGTGCCGTACGGGAGGGCTCCGGGCCGCATCGGGGCGGCCCGACGGCGCGGATCGTCAGAATGTGCGACTGATCCGGCGCCACAGAGGCTGGTAGTTGATCCAGGCCACCAGATCGCTGCCGAGCTGCTCACGGGTGGCGACCGCGTCCCGGTGCTCGATCAGCACCGGCTTTCCGGCCGCCCGCGCCGCCAGCTGCACCTGGCAGGAACGCTCCAGCGCGATGAACCACCAGGCGGCCGCGTCCACCGAGTCGCCGACGGTCAGCAGTCCGTGATTGCGCAGCACGATCGCCTTGTGCCCGCCGAGCGCGGCGGCGATCCGGCGCCCCTCCTCCTCGTCGACGACGACCCCGGTGTACGCGTCGTACAGCACGTGGTCCTCGTAGAAGGCGCAGGATTCCTGGGTGATGGGCTCGACGAGCTCGCCGAGCGCGGACAGGGCCCGGCCGTGCAGGGAGTGGGTGTGCGCGACCGCGACGACGTCCGGGCGCGCCCGGTGCACCTGCGCGTGGACGGCGAACGCCGCCTGGTTGACATGGCGCCGCCCCTCGACGACCTGCCCCTCCCCGTTGACCAGGATCAGTTCGTCCGGCACGAGCCCGTCGAAGGGCATCCCGAAGGGGTTGACCCAGAAGCAGCTGGTGAACTCCGGGTCCCGCGCGGTGATGTGCCCGGAGACCCCGTCCTCGTACCCGTACTCCCCGAACAGCCTGAGCGCCCCGACCAGCCGTTCCTTGCGGTACGCGCGCTCCTCCTCCACGGACTCGTGGACGGGCGGCATCGCGAAGTGGAGCTGGTCCAGGGGTATGGGCGTGGGCTCGGGCATGGCGACTCCTCGGGGCTCCCAGGGCGTACGGGATCGGAAGTTACCGCCGGTTGCCGCAAGTGGCCAGGGGTGCGAGGGCGGATGCCTGCGCGGAACCGCCCCCCGGGGAACGCGCCGCCTACCTGCCGCGGCTGTAGATCTGGGTGAGATCCGCTTCGATCAGGAACGGGACGTCCAGCTTGAGCTTGTTGTGGTAGATGCCCGTCGGGGTGTACGCCTGCCGAGCCGGGTCGAGTTCGTACACGTACACGATCGGCAGACCGTCGGCGTCCGCTTCCACCCGCCAGAAGTGAACGACTCCGGCGGCGGCATACTTGCGCGGTTTGACGTCGCGGTCACGGTCCTGCGAGTCGGGTGACACCACTTCCACGGCCAGGACGACGTCCTCGGGCTCGTACCAGGTCTGGTCGGCTCCGGTGTCCGCCTCCGCCCGGTAGACCACCATGTCGGGCTCCAGGCGATTCCGCTTGTCGATCCTGATGGTCATGTCACGGTCGACATCGAGATCCTGCGGCAGATGCGCGAGCAAAGCCTGCTCCAGCAACCACATCGTGCGGGTGTGGAATTTCCGCTGCGGGCTCATGAAGACGAGACTCCCGTCGATCAGCTCCGTGTGGGGCGGGAGGCCCGGAATCCGGTCGAGGTCGTCCGCTGTCCATCCGCCCTCGGGCGGGACGGGCCACCGGTACCGCTGCTTCTCAAGCCTGGGCTCGGGTGCGGCACTCATGATTGCTCCCATGGGGCAGAGTCTCGTCTCCTCAGCCAGCGTACCCAGCTGATACGACGATGCCGCCGCCCAAACGAATGAGCGACGGCATCAGCGTTGACCCTGCAAAAGGGTCACTCCCACTCGATGGTGCCCGGCGGCTTGCTCGTCACGTCGAGCACGACGCGGTTGACGTCGGCGACCTCGTTGGTGATGCGGGTGGAGATCCTGGCGAGGGTCTCGTACGGCAGTCGCGACCAGTCGGCCGTCATGGCGTCCTCGGAGGAGACCGGACGCAGCACGATCGGGTGGCCGTAGGTGCGGCCGTCGCCCTGGACGCCGACCGAGCGGACATCGGCGAGCAGGACCACCGGGCACTGCCAGATGTCGCGGTCCAGACCGGCAGCGGTCAGCTCCTCGCGGGCGATGGCGTCGGCCTCGCGGAGCAGGTCGAGCCGCTCCTTGGTGACCTCGCCGACGATACGGATGCCGAGGCCGGGGCCGGGGAACGGCTGGCGCTGGACGATCTCGTCGGGCAGACCGAGCTCCTGGCCGACCATCCGGACCTCGTCCTTGAACAGCTGGCGCAGCGGCTCGACGAGCTGGAACTCGATGTCGTCGGGGAGACCGCCGACGTTGTGGTGGGACTTGATGTTGGCGGTGCCGGTGCCGCCGCCGGACTCGACGACGTCGGGGTAGAGCGTGCCCTGGACGAGGAAGGCGACCTCCTCGCCGTCGGCGGCGCCCTCGGCCACGAGCTCGGCCTGGGCCTGCTCGAAGACGCGGATGAACTCCCGGCCGATGATCTTCCGCTTCTGCTCGGGCTCGGAGACCCCGGCCAGCGCGTTCAGGAACCGCTCCTCGGCGTCGACGACCTTCAGCTGGACGCCGGTGGAGGCCACGAAGTCCTTCTCGACCTGCTCGCTCTCGCCCTTGCGCATCAGACCGTGGTCGACGTAGACGCAGGTCAGCTGGGAGCCGATGGCTTTCTGCACGAGGGCGGCGGCGACCGCGGAGTCCACACCGCCGGACAGTCCGCAGATCGCGCGTTTGGTGCCGACCTGCTCACGGATCAGCGCGATCTGCTCCTCGACCACATTGGTCGTGGTCCAGGTCGGCTCGATGCCGGCGCCGCGGTAGAGGAAGTGCTCCAGGACCTGCTGTCCGTGCGTGGAGTGCAGGACCTCGGGGTGGTACTGGACGCCGTAGAGCTTCTTCTCGTCGTTCTCGAAGGCGGCGACCGGCACGACGTCCGTGGACGCGGTGACCGTGAAGCCCTCGGGGGCGGCGGAGCAGGCGTCGCCGTGCGACATCCAGACCGACTGCTCGGTGGGGGTGCCCTCGAAGAGCGTGGAGCCGGACTTGGAGACGGTGAGCGGGGTACGGCCGTACTCACGGGCACCGTTGTCGTCGACGGTGCCGCCGAGCGTGGTGGCCATCAGCTGGAAGCCGTAGCACATGCCGAAGACCGGGACACCGGCCTCGAAGATCGCCCGGTCCAGGGAGGGCGCGCCCTCCGCGTACACCGAGGAGGGGCCGCCGGACAGGATGATCGCCCGGGGGTTCTTGGCCAGCATCTCGGCCACCGGCATCGTGGACGGGACGATCTCGCTGTAGACCCGGGCCTCACGGACGCGTCGGGCGATGAGCTGGGCGTACTGCGCCCCGAAATCGACAACGAGGACCACGTCGGTGGCGATGTCGGGGGCGGCGGGGGGTGCTGCTGGCACGGGGCGGCCTTCCGGCGGTGAAGGGGGGTCGGTTTTGTCGATTCTACCGGGGTTGCGAAGGCGGGCGTCGTCACGTCCGGACGGGAGTGCGGGAAGCGCGGGCAGCGGGCCCGGGGCCCGCGGGTGTCTCAGCATCCGGGCCCCGTGTTGGTCCGCGTGCGCGGCGGGGCCATACTGAAGACATGCGTCAGCACACGACCTTCGTCTTTACCTATGGCATCCGGCCCGCCGGCTGCCATGGTCGTGCTGCTTGATCCACTGACAAGCAACGTTCCAGGCGCCCCGGGCCGAAAGGCCCGGGGCGTTCTGTCGTTCCGGACCGGTCGGTTTCGGGGGCCGCATCCCACGAGGAGTCCACCGTCATGACCAGCACCGCCCCCGCGAAGTCCGCCGCCGCCCCCGCCAAGACCGCCGCCGAGAAGACCGGCGCGCACACCGAGGAGGCCGCCGCGCTGATCGACGGCGCGAGGTCCCGCATCGACGCGCTCGACGACCGGATCATCGGGCTCGTCCAGGAGCGGATGGCCGTCTCGGCGGTCATCCAGGAGGCGCGGATCACCTCCGGCGGCCGACGGATCAATCTCTCCCGCGAGATGGAGATCCTCGGCCAGTACCGGGACGCGCTCGGGAAGCCCGGCACCTCGCTCGCCATGACGCTGCTGGAGCTCTGCCGCGGACGGGCCTGAACGCCCCACGGCCCGGGTGTGCGGGCGTATCCCAGTTCGGGCCGACTCTCACCCGTACGGCGCGTGACCGGGTCAGGCGCGGCTTCGTTGGTCCCGGTGTCCGTGCCAGCCAGGGGCGGCTTTGGAAGGAACCACGCGTGGCTCCGCTGGAGCGTGTGGCGTACTGCAGGGTACGCCGTGGGACCGCGCCCCAGCGTGCGTGACCGGTCGGCAGGGGACAGCAGCCCGGTCACCCCAAGAACGGTCGGCTCCGGGGACGCCCGGGGCCGACCGTATCCGGGTGGAACGGCCTGCGTGGGGACAGCCGTCCGGCCCGACGCCGACGCCGCACCCCGGTACCGATGCGCGCAGGGCCCCGGTGGACCGATTCCCGGTCCACCGGGGCCCTTGCTCATGCCGTCTCCCGTACCCCCCGCGCACCTCTGGCACCACGGGCCGCTTCCGTCCGGCCGCCTCTCGCGCCGTGCACGAGTCGTGCGTGGCGCACCGCGGCCGGCCGGCCCGCGGAGAGAGGCGTGAGCGGTGTCACATAAATGTTCTGTGAGTATCCGGACAACCATTGCGCCGGACCGCGGGTCAACCATGCGGAACCACCGGCCCCGCCTGTGAACCTCACGGCTGGCCCGTCCCGACATCCGTACCGCTCACCGCGGTACGCCGGACTCCTGAGGTCATCATGAAGCTTCGCCGCACACTGGCACTCGCCGCCGCCACGGCCGTCATCGCACCGGCCGCGGTCCTGGCCGCCCCGGCCGCGTTCGCCGGCACGACGGACGTGACCACCGCCGCCGAGAGCGCCACACCCACGCCGAGCGGCTCCGAGTCCCCGGAGACCGACGCGGACCCGTCGGCCTCCGAGTCCGCCACCGCGCCCGCCGAGGAGTCCCGCGGGAGCGGCCCGAGCGAGGCGGCCGAGACCACCGAAAGCACCTCTCCGGCCCCGGACCTGGTCGCCGACGCGTCCCCGAGCGCGTCCGCGTCCACGTCCCCGTCGCAGTCCCCGTCCGAGTCCGAGGATCCCGAGCCGACGGAGTGCGCCAAGTCCGACCTGGACATCTCCATCAACGGTCTGCCCGGCAGGATCGCCCGGGGCAGCGGCTGGCACACGTTCAAGATGAACGTCTACAACGCGTCGAAGTCCACCGTGAAGGAGATCGACTACTTCGCGGGCGCCTCCTCCGACAAGAACGGCGACGACCTCTTCAAGTCCAGGCACGTCAGTCTCCAGGCCCTCGACACGGACACCGGCACGTGGGAGGAGCTCAGCGAGGACGGCCGCGCCGTCGGCTACGTCGGCCAGTCCGACGAGATCCGCGCGGGCTACGAGGTCGACATCCCGCTGCGCATCAATGTGAAGGCGAGCGCCCCCGTCGGTGCCGGCTTCACCCTCGGTGCCGGCCTCTACGTGGGCGACAAGGACTGCGCGGGCGTCAGCGACGTCGCGTACAGGTTCAGAATCGTGAACTCCGGCGAAAGCGGTTCGAAGCCGCAGACCGGTGGCAGCGCTCCGGTGCCGTCCACCAAGCCGGCCGACAACCCGACGGGCCAGGTCTCCGGCAGCCTGGCGGAGACCGGTTCGTCCTCCGCGGTGCCGGTGTTCGCCGCCGCGGGCGGTGCGGCCGTAGTGCTCGGCGCGGGCGCGATGTTCATCGTGCGGCGCCGCAGGAACGGTGACGCGGCCGTGTAAGAGGCTTCGTCACCGTCGGTGTGGGGCTGCACTCGGAGGGGGGTGCAGCCCCTTTCCGCTGTCCCGGTCCGCCGTCGGCGCTACGGCTTCTCCTTCGGCGGGACGGCCGGCAGCCCGAGGAACGGCAGCCTCAGTGCGCCGAAGGCCTCCTTCGGCACCGCCGGCGCCTTCGGCTCGACGGCGGCCAGTCGTTCGTAGGCCTCGCCCTGTGCCGGGCGCGGGTCCGCCTCGCCCTTGTTGGGCCAGAAGGACATGGCGCGCTCGGCCTGAGCGGTGATGGTGAGCGACGGGTTGACGCCGAGGTTCGCGGAGACCGCCGAACCGTCCACCACCGAGATGCCGGGATGTCCGTAGAGCCGGTGGTACGGGTCGATGACCCCTTCCTCGGCGCTCGCGCCGATGGGGCAGCCGCCGAGGAAGTGCGCGGTGAGCGGAGTGCCCATCAGCTCACCGATGTTCGAACCGGCGAAGCCGTTGATCTCCTCGGCGAGCAGCGTGGCGCTGCGCGTCGCCTCCTCGATCTGTGTGGGGTTGGGCGCGCCGTGCCCCTGCCGGGCGGTGAGGAGGCCCTTTCCGATGCCGCCGGATCTGCGGTACGTCGTCAGGGAGTTGTCCAGCGACTGCATGACGAGCCCGATGATGGTCCGCTCCGACCAGCGACGGTTGGAGAGCGAGCGCACGGCGAGCGTCGGGTGCCTGGCCATGTTTCCGAGCCAGCCCAGCACCCGGCGCCCGCCGTACGGCACCTGGAGGACGGACAGCGCGCCCATGGCGTTGGAGCCCTTGCCGTAGCGGACCGGCTCGATGTGGGTGTTGGCGTCGGGGTGGATCGAGGAGGTGATCGCGACGCCCCGGGTGAAGTCGGCCTTCGCGGTGCCGTGCTTCTTGCGGTAGCGCCGGTCGCTGGTCTGCGAGCCGACGAGCGCCTCGGAGTTGGTACGGGTCAGCTCGCCGAGCCGGGCCGAGAGCCGGGGCAGCAGACCACGGTCCTTCATGGTGTGCAGCAGGGTCTGCGTTCCGTACGTGCCCGCCGCGACCACCACCTGGCGGGCGCGCAGCCGGGTGGGCTTCGCCTTCCTGCGACGGTCGGTGGGGACGGCGGTGACGCGGTAGCCGCCCTCCGGATGATCCGTGATCGCGACGACGGAGGTCATCGGGTGGATGACGGCTCCGGCCTTCTCGGCGAGGTGGAGGTAGTTCTCGTTGAGGGTGTTCTTCGCGCCGTGGCGGCAGCCCGTCATGCATTCGCCGCACTCGGTGCAGGCCTTGCGGGCGGGGCCCGCGCCGCCGAAGTACGGGTCGGCGACCGTGCCGCCGGGCTTCGCCCTCGCCGTGCCGTCGGCGTCCTCGCCGTCGCCGAAGAAGACGCCGACCGGGGCGGGATGGAAGGTGTCGCCGACGCCCATGGCCTGCGCGGCCGCCTTCAGGTGGACGTCGGAGGGGGTCGTCGTCGGGTTGAGCCGGACCCCGAGCATCCGCGTGGCCTGGTCGTAATACGGCTTCAGCTCGTCCTGCCAGTCGGTGATGGACGCCCACTGCCGGTCCTCGAAGAACGGCGCGGGGGGTACGTAGAGCGTGTTGGCGTAGTTGAGCGAACCACCGCCGACCCCAGCACCGGCCAGCACCATCACCTTGCCGAGCAGATGCACGCGCTGGATGCCGTAGAGACCGAGGGCCGGGGCCCACAGGTAGTTCTTGAGGTCCCAGGAGTTCTTGGGGAGGGTCCCGGGGGTGAAGCGGCGGCCCGCCTCCAGCACCCCGACCCGGTAGCCCTTCTCGGTCAGCCGCAGGGCCGAAACCGCACCGCCGAAGCCCGAGCCGACGACCAGCACGTCGTAGTCGTACGCGGCGTCGTCGTCGGCCGGTTCGGGGGAGACCGACCGATTCCGGGCAGGGCTGTCCTGGGGCATGGCTCTCCTCGGTATGAAAAGGACAGAAGGTGCTGCGGTGTCAGCGCAGGCGGAACGCCTTCATCGCCTTCAGGCTGCGGGTCATGAACGCCGCGTACTTCTCGTCGTCCATGCCGAAGACCGGGGCGAGCGGAATCAGCCGCTGCTGGGCGACGGTCTGCGCCTCGGTGTACTTGAGGATGCCCTCGGAGCCGTGCCGTCGGCCGAGACCGGAGTCCTTCATGCCGCCCATCGGGGACTGCACGCTGCCGTACGCCGGGGCGTACCCCTCGTTGATGTTGACCGTGCCGGTCCGCAGCCGGGCGGCGACCTGGTGGCCCCGCTTGGAGTTCCTGGTCCAGACGCTCGAATTCAGCCCGTACGGGGTGGCGTTGGCGAGGGCGACGACCTCGTCGTCGTCGGTGAAGCGGTAGATCGAGACGACCGGGCCGAAGGTCTCCTCGTTGCAGACGGCCATCGGCGCCTCGACGCCGTCGAGGATGGTCGGCTCGTAGAAGAGCGGGCCGATGTCGGGGCGGGCGACGCCGCCCGCGACGAGCGTGGCGCCCTTCTCGACGGCCTCCGCGACATGCCGGGTGACCGTCTCCAGCTGACGCTCGCCGACCAGGGAGCCCATGTCGGCCCCGTAGGCGAGGGAGTTGCCGAGCCGCATGGCCTTCGTACGGGCGGCGAAGCGGGCCACGAAGTCGTCGGCGACCGACTCGTGGACGTACAGCCGCTCGATGGAGATGCAGAGCTGGCCCGCGGAGGAGAAGCAGGCGCGGACGGCGCCCGCGACGGCCTTCTCCACGTCGGCGTCCTCCAGGACCAGCATGGCGTTCTTGCCGCCGAGCTCCAGCGACACTCCGACGAGCCGGGTCGCCGCACCCTGCGCGACCTCGCGACCGGTGCGGGTGGAACCCGTGAACGAGACGTAGTCGGCGTGCTTGACGACCTCGGGGCCGATGACCGGCCCGTCACCGAGGACCACCTGGAACACCTCGGCGGGCAGTCCGGCCTCGATCAGCAGGTCCCGGGCCCACAGCGCGGTCAGCGCCGTCTCGGTGTCGGGCTTCATCACGACGGCGTTGCCGGAGACGAACGCGGGCAGCGCGTCACCGACGGAGAGCTCCAAGGGGTAGTTCCACGGCGCGATCTGGCCGACCACGCCGCGCGGCTGACGCAGCTCGGTGACCTTCGTGAGCGTCGGCACGACTCCGGTGTGCCGCTTGGGCTTCAGGTACGAGGCGGCCGCCCGCCCGTAGTGGCGGGCCACGACGGCGACGGCCTGCACCTCCTCGTGGGCGTGCAGCCGGGCCTTGCCGGTCTCCAGCTGGATGAGGTCGAGCACCTCGGCCTGGCGACCGAGCACGAGGTCGTGGAAACGGAGCAGGACGGCCGCCCTGGCACGGACGGGGGTCGCGGCCCAGGCTGCCTGGGCGGCACGGGCCCGCTCGAAGGCCGTCGCCACGTCCTCGGGGGTGGACTCGGGCAGATCGGCCAGCTTCTCCCCGGTGAAGGGGGTGTGGTTGGCCGTGCGGCCGGAGCCGACGACGCCACGGGTCAGCTGGGCGATCACCTCGGGCGTCACCACGTCGGCGGCGGTGCGCACGCCCGCGGGGGCGGCGGCCACGGGGTTGGTGCCGACCGGGGCGGAGGAGGTGGACGTGGAGGCCTGCGAGTCCGTCATGAGGGCGAGAGTACGGCCAGCCGCACACTTTGGGTACCCGTGAGTAACGGGTTTTCACACTCCCCACAAACAAGCCAGTGATCACTGGCAACAAAGCCCCTGATCAGGACCCCTGTGGCCGTCGGCACGATCCGGCGGGGCTCATTCGGCGCCGTCGGGCGCCTGCCATCCACGCAGTATCGTGTCGAACTGTTCCCGCGTGGTGTCCCAGTCCGCCGCCGGCCCCGTCATGTACATCGCATACTCCGGGCCGCCGTCCTCCCCGAAGTACATCTGGTCGATCGCGTGACGCGGGCCCGGATGGTTCTTGGTCTCGGTCCAGGTGAACTCCCAGAGCGAGCCCGGCCGGTCGCGGTACGTGTTGGAGTGCAGCGTCTTGCGCTCGTACCCGGGCAGCCGCTCGGACAGCTGCTTCTCCAGGTTCAGCGTGTGCATGTACGCGTTCTCGAAGTCGGGCGCCGGGTCGATGCTGATCCGGATGTAGTGCACGCCGTTGTCCGGCGTGTAGTCGACCTGGTTGCCGTCCGCCCGGCGCACCCAGCCGTCGGGCACGATCAGGCTGAACCCTTCGGGGTCGTTCACCCGCTTCCAGCCGTCGGGCACGCCGTTCTTCGAGGTACGGGGCTTCGGCGCACGCGAAGTGCCGGGCTCGGAGGGGGTGACGGCCGCATGGGTACCCGTGACGCCTTTTCCGGCCGGGCTCTCCGCACGGTCCCCGTACTTCATCGCGGCGAGCCCCGCGCCGCCGCCCACCAGCGCGGCGGCGGCGATGACCAGGACCGCCGTGCGCCACCGGCCGCGGCCGCGCCGGGTCGCCGGGGACGGCGCCGGGTCGGCGGTGGAACCGGTCGCCGGACGGGGCAGCTGGGCCGTGCCCGCCGCACCCGCCCCGGACGCGGCGTCCGTGTCCAGCGTGCGCAGCACCTCGTCGGGGACGCGCTGCGTCGGTACGTACGCCTGCGCGGCCCGCGGTTCGCGGCCCTCCATCGCCTCCAGCAGCATCCGTTCCGCCTCCGCCGCCGACGGCCGGTCGTCGGGTTCCTTGCGGAGCAGCGCGGTGATCACGGGGGTGAGCGGGCCCGCCTTCCGGGCCGGCGGCGGTTCCTCGGTGACGACGGCCTGCATGGTGGAGATCGGGGACGTGCGGCGAAACGGCGAGCGTCCCTCGACCGCGGTGTAGAGCGTGGCGCCGAGGGACCACAGGTCGGACGCGGGGCCGGGATCGCCGCCGCGCACCCGTTCGGGCGCCAGATAGTCGATGGAGCCGACCAGTTCACCGGTCCTGGTGATGGTCGAGTCGCCCTCTATCGCCGCGATCCCGAAGTCGGTGAGCAGCACCTGGCCGTCCCTGGCCAGAAGGACGTTGCCGGGCTTCACGTCCCGGTGCAGGACCCCCGCGCCGTGTGCCGCGCGCAGCGCGCCCAGCACATGGAGGCCGATCCTGGCGGCCTCGCGCGGCTCGATCTCGCCGGACTCCTTGGCCTCGTCGGCGAGCGACGGACCGTCGACGTACTGCATGACGATCCAGGGCCGGTTGTCGTACTCGATCACGTCGTGGACCGTGACCACACCCGGGTGCGTGATCCGGGCCGCCGCGCGGGCCTCCTTCTGCGTGCGTGCGTGCAGCACGATCCGGTCGGCCTCGGCGACGTACAGCCCGGCGGTCAGCTCCTTGACCGCGACCGTGCGGTGCAGCACCTCGTCATGGGCCCGCCAGACCTTGCCCATGCCGCCGCGCCCGAGAACTTCACCGAGCCGGTACCTTCCGGCCAGCAACAGTCCCGCCTCTGTGCCCTGTGATCGATCCACGTATCCCCGCCCCGTTCCCTCGGAGGCCAGATTACGGAGGGGGACCGGGGCCACGGAACCTCGCCTCCCCCAAGAGACCGCACTGTGATGCTTGTCGCTCCGGCGTCGTCCGGCCGTGGCGCCGGGGTGTTTCAGTGCGTCACACGGTAGGAGGCGATGGCTTGTTCGTAGATGTCCGAAACCTTGTCGCGCCGGTTCTCCGGGCCGATGACCTGGAGAATGTGGTAGCGGCCGCCGACGATCATCGCGAGGTTACGGGCGTACACCTCGCGCCCGGAGGCGTCCTGCCAGGTGAACTGGCCCTCGGCCATGGCCTGTCGGCCGACGTCGATCCGGCGCAGCCCGCTCGACCCCGACCAGCTGGAGTCACGGAAGGGCTGCAACTCCAGTTCCTTGTCGGCCTGGTAGACGAGGGGGTCGTCACCGTCGGCCTTGACGGTGTCGCGTCCGGGGACGATCAGCAGGCTGAAGCCATCGCTGCCGTAACGGATCTGACGGTCCGCGTTGGCGGGGGTGCGCCGCCAGCTCTTGGGCGCCGCGACCTCGAACCCCTCCGGGTCCTTGCGCAGGGTGTAGCCCGGAGCGAGCGCGACGGCGGAGCGGCTGGTCTGCGGCTGCTGGGCACCGGGGGGCTGCGTGGACGACTGCCCGCCGGTCCCGCCGTCGCCCGGCTCCGGTGAGCCGGACGCCGACGACGCGGGGCCCGTGGAGCGGGCGCCGGAGTCGCCGTCCGTCTTGGGCATGAACAGCATGGCGTACGCGATGGCCGCGACCAGGGCCAGCAGGATCAGCACGAGCAGCAGCCGCCCCAGCCGTCGCGGCGCCCGTCCCTCGCCCTGCCGGGGGCCGGGCGGCGGGGTGCGCAGCGCCTTGGGACCCTTGGGCTCGCGCGGCGCTCTGGGTGCTCTCTCCGGTCCGGGCCTGTCGCGCCGGTCGGTCTTCTCCTTGGTGTGGCGGTGGCGGCCGTGGGCCGAGCCCTGGCCGAAGCGACCGCGGCGCCTGCGGACCAGCTCGCCCCGGCGGCGCACGATGGGAAGCCGGGCGCTGTCGACGGACGGCAGCGGTACGACGTCCAGACCGGCCTCGGGCTCGGGCGCCGACCGCACGAGGGAACGCAGCCAGCCGCTCAGCTCCTCGAAGTCCGGCCGCTCGGTGGGGTCCTGGCGCAGCAGCGACTCGACGACGGGGCGCAGCGGACCGCACTCCTCGGCGAAGGCGGGCGGCTCCCCGCACACCATCTGGACCAGTTCCGCCGCGTTCTCCTCGGGGTACGGGGCGTGGCCCTGGACGGCACGGTAGAGGAGCGCGCCCAGTGCCCAGAGGTCGGTGGCGGGGCCGATCGGCGGCGCCAGCTGCCAGTTCTCGTGAACGGGGCCCGCCTGCTCGGGCGCCCAGCGCTCGGTGACCGCGCCGACGACGGCGATCCGGGTCTGCCGGGCCCGCTCGGCGGCAAGGGTGGTGGCGGGGCCGCGATAGGCGGGGCCCTGGCTCCCGCCCGCGACGACGTCGTCCCAGTGGCCCGGCTGCTGCCGCTGTGGCGACGGGTGCGCCGGCAGCGCCGGAGAGTCACCGTGGCGCCGGGCGTCGGCACGCAGGGCGTCCTCGCCCGAGCCTCCGGCGGGGACGGGGCGCCCGGAGCCGGGGCCGTCGCTCCAGGTGCCGGTGAGATGCAGCCGTCGGCCGGGCGCCGGGCCGTCGTCCCCGTGGCCGTCGTCGTCCTCGTCGTCGTACGGGTCTTCCTCGTACGGGTCGTCCCCGTGCGGAGCCTTGCGGTACGGGTCCTCGGCGTACGGGCCGTCCCCGTGCGGAGCCTTGCGGTACGGGTCCTCGGCGGCCGGGTCGTCATCAGCCCGGTTCCAGGAGCCGGTCGGCTGCGGGCGGCTGTCCGGGGCGGACGGTCCCGTGTCCGGCCGCGCGGTGCGCTGCACCGGGAGGCTGCCGGTGTCCTCCGCCTCGCCCGCCCCGGTCCGGCGCTGGTCCTCGCCGACCCGGGCCGCGGCGCGGGCGCCCGCGCGGTAGGCGGCGATGGCTCCGGCGCGCTCGGCCCGCGACCGCGCGGCACCCTCCGTTCCGGGGGCGGGCGCGGGCGCGAACGCGGACGCGGGCGCGGGCGCGGGCAGGGCGGGATTCACCGGCCGCCGCACGGCCTCCAGTTCGCCGGGCCCACTGCCCTGCGCACCGCCGTGAAGGTCGTCGCCGGACCGGTCGCCGGGGTACGCGTCATCGGCGTGCGCCTCGTCGTCGCCGTACGGGTCGCCGGGGGTGCGGCCCGTCCCGATCGCCGCCGGGCCGCGCGAGGCCGGCACCTCGGCCGGGGGGACGGGCGGGGGCGACGGGGGCAGCGGGGGCAGTGGGGGCGGTGCGTACGGCCCGGCCGGGCCCGTCCCGACCGCCGGGCGGCCGAAGGCGATCTCGTCCCCGTCGTCGGGCTGCGGCGTCGGCACGTACCCGCAGAGCGCCTCCTCCGCCGCACCGGCCGCCAGCCCGGTCAGCACGACGCGGCCGTCGTCGCAGACCAGCACCGTGCGGACGGTGATGTTCCGGTGGGTCCAGCCATGGGCGTGCAGCACCCGCAGCGCCGTCAGCACGTCGGAGCCGATCTCGGCGGCCCGGAAGGGGTCGAGGGGACGCTCCGCGAGCAGGGCGGCGAGCGGCCGGGCCATGACGAATTCGCTCACGATCCAGAGCGAGCCGGCCTCGGCGAACACGTCGAAGACCTGGTCGAGCCGGGGATGGTCGGGGACCTGGGCCGCCGCCTGCGCCGCCTCGATGGCGCGCCGGACCGCCGGGTCCGTGGACCGTCGCACCGCGTGCCCCGTGACCCGCCGGGCCGCCGGCACCGGGCCGTCGGCGTCGAGCACCTCGGCGTCCACCACTTCGGGCAACGGCACCTGCCGGATCAGGACTTCCTGTCCGCTGTAGGTGTCGAACGCCCGGGTCTCGACCAGTTCGTACTCATCGGACGGAGGCAGCGGAAGGCGGTAGCGGTCGGCAAGCACCCGACCCGCGTAGTCGTCCACGACGCCTCCCCAGAGCGCGCTGTCCCCCGGTCACGGAACCCGCACGAATCCGTCAATTGCGCTCACTCACCGTGCAATTGACCCGCCGTTCCGGCTGCGTACGGTCTTCAGGTCTCACGATACGTGGCAAGTGCCGGACGCGCGCCGGGGTCGGTGCATCCCGGCCTTTTCACCACCGATCAGTCGGTGGGCTCGAACGTGTCGAACGCGGTCCTGCGCAGCGTCCGGCACTCCTTGCCGTCCCACTCGCTCGACCTGCAGCTGATCATGATCGCGTAGCCGTGGGAGCCGTCGACCTTGAAGCCCCTGTTCAGCACCCGGACCCGCTGACCCTGCTGGGTGCGCTCGAACTGCCAGTCGGCGACGGTCGGGTAGCCGTTGTACTGGACCTTCTTCACGCCGAGGTGGCGGTAGCCGTTGCTGCTGGCCGCGACACCGCCCTTCGCGGCGTTCCAGGCCGCGGCGGCGTCGTCGCCGGGCGAATCGGTGTAGTCGACCTGGACGCGAGGGAAGCCCCCGTCGGCGTTGAAGATACCGCCGGAGTTCTGCCCCGACGTGTGGTCGAGCCGGAAGTCCTCGGGCATCGCGATGGTGAAGTGGAACTGCTTGTTCGTGACGGTTCCGTATCCGGCGGGCAGCGCGTCGCCCTTGGCGCCCGGGTCGTCCTTGGAGCCGTCCGACCCCTTGCCCGAATCGTCGCCCTTGCCCTTGCCCTTGCCCTGGTCCTGGTCCTTGCCCTGGCTCTGATCGCCGCCCTGGTCCTGGGCCTTGCCGCTGCCGCTGTCCGTTTCCGTGGCGCTGCCCTTCGGCGAGGCCCCGGCCGAGGTGGACTTGTCGTCCTTGCCACCGGCGCCGCCCTGGTTGTCCTTGTCGCCTCCGCCGAGCGTGAGCGCGAGGACCGTGCCGATCACGGCGAGCACGATCACGGCCGCGATGATCGCCAGGGTGCGGCGCGGCACGACGTCCGTGAGGGACGCGCGGGGCGGGGTGGCGGGCGACGCGGTGCGGCGCGGCGGCGGTACGGCGGCGGAGGCCGCGGCCGGCCTCGCCGGGGTCGAGGGCCGGGCAGGCTTCGAAGAGCCCGTCGAGGGAGCGGCCGACGGAGGCGTCGAGGGCGGGGTCGGCGCGGCGGCCGGGGCCGCGGCGCCGGCCGGCGCCGCCTTCGCGCTGCGCACGGAGCGCAGCGCGCCGCGCAGCCGGTCCCGTGCGCCCTCGCCCTGCTCGCCGGAGTTCGGGGCCGTCTTGGCGGCGGACCCGGAGGCCTGTCCGGGCAGCGTCATGATCTGGGTGGCGTCGGCGGGCGCGGGCACCACCGGGTCCGGCTTCGCGGGAGCGTGGATCACACCGTCGAGCAGGGCACGCGCGCCCGCCTCGTCGAGCCGCTGATCGGGGTCCTTGGCGAGCAGGCCGTAGATGACCTCCTCCAGCGGACCGGCGTTCTTCGGCGGATCGAGCGGTTCGGTCATCACGGCGGTCAGGGTGGCGATGGCCGACCCCTTGTCATAGGGCGGGGAGCCTTCGACGCTGGCGTAGAGCAGTCCGCCGAGCGACCACAGGTCGGCGGGCGGTCCCGGCTTGTGCCCCCGGGCGCGCTCCGGCGAGATGTACGACGGCGCGCCGACGAGCATGCCCGTCGAGGTGACCGACGGGTCGCCCTCGACCTGGGCGATGCCGAAGTCGGTCAGCACGACCCGGCCGTCCTCGGCGATCAGTACGTTGGACGGTTTCACGTCGCGGTGCAGGATGCCCTCGCGGTGCGCCGAGCGCAGCACGTCGAGGATGGCGAGGCCGACCTCGGCGGCGCGCCTGGGTGTCAGCACCCCGTCCTCGCGGATGGCCTCGGCGAGGGACTTGCCCTCGATGAGTTCCATCACGATCCACGGCCGGTCGTCCTCGTCGACCACGTCGAAGACCGTCACGGCGCCGTTGTTGCGGATCCGGGCGATCGCCTTCGCCTCGCGCAGCGTGCGCGTGATGAGACGGCGCTTCTCGTCCTCGTCGATGGCCGAGGGGAACCGCAGCTCCTTGACCGCGACCGTGCGGCCCAGCGTCTCGTCGACGGCACGCCAGACCGTGCCCATACCGCCCCGGCCGAGCACCTCCCCGAGCCGGTAACGCCCCGCAAGGAGACGTCCGTCCTTGTCCCGTTGGGGCTCCCGTGCCTGCTCCGCCTCCGACATGCGTCCCCTCTGCGATCAACCCGCCCTGGCAGAGCGTTCATTGTCCCTCACCCCGGGACCGGTCATGGTGCCGGGTCCGCGGGCCCGTCATGATGTGGCCGGAGAAAGGGATTCCCTGCCATGCCGACACTCAGGGCGCTGCTTGCCGCCCCGTTGCTGCTGGCGCTGTTCGGCCTCGGAACAGCGACCCTGCCCAGCGAACCACATCTCACGCCCGCGGCCTCCTACCTTCCCCGGCTCGTCGCCGTGGGCGGCGCCCCCACGGCGGCGCTGCTGGCCGACCGCGCCTCCACCGCACCGTACGGCACCTACCGCTCGACGGGCCCCGGTATCCACAGGGCGGACCGGTTCCGGGCCGGCAGCATCACCAAGACCTTCGTCGCCACCGTCGTGCTCCAACTCGTCCGGGAGGGACGACTTCGGCTGTCGGATCCCGTCGAACGTCTGCTGCCGGGGTTGATCCACGGCAACGGCAACGACGGCCGCCGGATCAGCCTGCGCGCCCTGCTCGGCCACACCAGCGGCCTCTACGACTACACCGCCGACGCCTCCGCCCACCCCGTCTCCGCCGCCGCGACGGTCCGTCTCGCCCTCACCCACCGCCCGACGAACGCGCCGGGCCGCTACGCCTACTCCAACACCAATTACGTCGTGCTCGGACTCGTCGTACGGCGCGTCACCGGACACGACTACGCCACCGAGATCCGCCGCCGCATCATCACCCCCCTCCGCCTCACCGGCACTTCCCTCCCCGGCGCCCGCACCGCGCTGCCCGCCCCGCACGGCCGCGGCTTCACCCGGGACCCGGCCGACGGCAGCCTCCACGACGTCACCGCCCTCGACCCGCGCACGGCGGGCGCGGCCGGGGAGCTGGTCTCCACGCTCACCGACCTGAACCGCTTCTACGCGGCCCTGCTGGGCGGACGCCTCCTCGCACCCGCCCAGCTGGCGACGCTGCTGAACACCGGTGCCACGCACGGCGTCTACGGTCTGGGCATCTATCCGCAGAAGCTCTCCTGCGGCACCACCGTCTGGGGTCACAACGGCCGCATAGCGGGCAGTTACGTCCGTGCCGCCGCCACGCGCGACGGCCGCCACACCCTCACGTTCCGCGTCGACACGGACACCCTGAACGACGCGAGGACACTTGAACCGGCACTGCTCGAAGCGGAGTTCTGCGGTCGTACTCCCCGCGCCCGAGCCCCGGCCCCCACGAGTCCGGCAGGGCCCGGACGCGCGGGTCCTACAGCGGCACGATGTCCGGAGCCCCGAGCCGCGCCGCGTCCGCCGTGAGGTCGTCCGGCTGGCGCTGCGACTCCCGCTCCGCCTGCACCCGCTTCTCGTAGTGCTCGACCTCCCGGTCCATCTGTCCGTCGTCCCAGCCCAGCACCGGCGCCATCAGCTTCGCGCAGAGCCGGGCACTGAGCGTGCCCCGGTCGAAGGTCTCGATGGAGATCCGGGTCCGGCGGGTCAGCACGTCGTCGAGGTGGCGGGCCCCCTCGTGCGAGGCGGCGTAGACGATCTCGGCCTTCAGATAGTCGTCCGCCGACGGCAGCGGCTCGCCCAGCGTCGGATCGCCGACGATCAGATCGAGGAGCTCCTCGGTCATGGAGCCGTAGCGGTTGAGCAGATGCTCCACCCGGGCGACATGGAGCCCCGTCCGGGCCGCGATCCTCGCGCGGGCGTTCCACAGCGCCCGGTACCCTTCCGCCCCCAGCAGCGGAATGTCCTCGGTGACGCACTCCGCCACGCGCTGGTCGAGACCGTGCACCGCCTCGTCCACGGCGTCCTTCGCCATCACCCGGTAGGTCGTGTACTTCCCGCCCGCCACGACCACGAGGCCCGGCAGCGGATGCGCCACCGTGTGCTCGCGCGAGAGCTTGCTGGTCGCGTCCGACTCGCCGGCCAGCAGCGGCCGCAGGCCGGCGTAGACGCCCTGGACGTCGTCCCTGGTCAACGGCGTGGCCAGGACCGAGTTGACGTGTTCGAGCAGATAGTCGATATCGGCACTGGACGCCGCCGGATGCGCCTTGTCCAGGTCCCAGTCGGTGTCCGTCGTCCCGACGATCCAGTGCCGTCCCCACGGGATGACGAAGAGGACGGACTTCTCGGTGCGCAGGATCAGGCCGGTCGACGAGTGGATGCGATCCTTCGGGACGACGAGGTGGATGCCCTTGGACGCCCGGACGTGGAACAGTCCGCGCTCCCCGATCAGCGCCTGGGTGTCATCCGTCCAGACCCCGGTCGCGTTGACCACCTGTTTGGCCCTGACCTCGTACTCCCCGCCCGCCTCGACGTCCTCCACCCGGGCACCGACGACCCGCTCGCCCTCCCGGAGGAAGCCGATGACCCGCGCCCGGTTCGCCACATGCGCGCCGTATCCGGCGGCGGTGCGCACCAGGGTCGCCACGTAGCGGGCGTCGTCCATCTGCGCGTCGTAGTACTGCAAGGCCCCGACCAGGGCGTCCTTCCGAAGCGCCGGGGCGACCCGCAGGGCGCGGCGGCGGGAGAGATGCCGGTGGACGGGCAGGCCGCGGCCGTGCCCCGACGACACCGACATCGCGTCGTAGAGCGCCACACCGGAGCCGGCGTAGAGCCGCTCCCAGCCCTTGTGCTGCAGCGGATAGAGGAACGGCACGGGCTTCACCAGGTGCGGGGCCAGCCGCTCCAGCAGCAGCCCGCGCTCCTTCAGGGCCTCCCGGACGAGCGCGAAGTCGAGCATCTCCAGATACCGCAGCCCGCCGTGGATCAGCTTGCTCGATCTGCTCGATGTGCCCGAGGCCCAGTCGCGCGCCTCGACCAGACCGGTCGAGAGCCCTCTCGTCGCCGCGTCCAGCGCCGTACCGGCGCCGACCACGCCCGCCCCCACGACCAGCACGTCCAGTTCGCGCTCGGCCATCGCGGCGAGCGCCTCGGCGCGCTCCGCGGGTCCCAGTGTCGCTGTCCTCACCGCTGCCTCCCGGGGTAGATCGGGGTGGTCCGGCACGGGACGCGACCCGACCGAGCGGTCGGACGCCCCGCGCCCACCCCTCGATTCTGTCCGGCGTCCACGACTTCGGCCACTGCCTGTGGACAACACCAGGACGACAGGAGCCCGACAATGCGACATATAGGTCATATTTACGCCTAGTCTGACATTGCGCTGTCCCCAGCGGTTGCGCTTTCCGCTCTCTCGGTCCAAGGGAAGGACGGCCCATCCACATGCCCGCAGACCTCGCTGTCATCGGACTCGGCCACCTCGGCCTGCCCCTCGCCCAAGCCGCTGTCGCCGCCGGTGTCCAGACCGTCGGCTACGACACCGATCCGCGCGCCTACGCGGAGCTCTCCGCGGGCCACACCCCCGTCGAGGGATCGCTCACCGCCTCGGACGTCCGCCGGATGCTCTCGGGGGGCTTCCGGCCCACCACCGACCCGGCCGAACTGGGCCGGGTCCGTACCGCGGTGATCTGCGCGCCCACCCCGCTCGGCGCCGACCGCACCCTCGACCTCACCGCCGTCGGCGAGGCGACCCGCGCGCTCGCCGCCCGGCTGCGCCCGCACACCACCGTCCTGCTGGAATCGGCCGTCCAGCCCGGCACCACCGAGAGCTACGTGCTGCCCCTGCTCGAAGAGGGCTCGGGGCTGCGTGCCGGCCGCGACTTCCACCTCGCCTACTCCCCCAGCCGCCTCGACCCCGGCAACAGGACCCACGTCTACGCCAACACCCCCAAGGTCATCGGCGGCCTCACCCCTGCCTGCACCGAGTCCGCCGCCGCCTTCTACGGCCGCCTCACCGACAAGGTCGTCCGGGCCCGCGGCCCGCGCGAGGCCGAGATGACGAAGGTCCTGGAAACCAACTTCCGGCACGTCAACATCGCTCTGGTCAACGAGATGGCGGTGCTCTGCCACGACCTCGGCGTCGACCTGTGGGACGTCATCAGGTGCGCCGAGACCAAGCCCTTCGGCTTCCAGCCGTTCCGTCCGGGCCCCGGCGTCGGCGGTCACGGCGTCCCCGTCGACCCGGGCTACCTCCCGTACCACAGCCGCACCCCCGGACACCCCCTGCGGATGGTCTCGCTCGCCCAGGAGATCAACGACCGGATGCCGCAGTACGTGATCCAGCGCTGCGCGACCCTCCTGAACGAACACGGCAAGTCCGTACGCGGTGCCCGGGTGCTGCTCCTCGGTGTCACCTACAAGCCCGACCTCGCGGACCAGGAGGCCTCCCCCGCCCGGGAGGTCGCGACCCGGCTGATGGACATGGGCGCCCAGATCGGTTACCACGACCCGCACGTCCTGGACTGGCGGGTACGTGAACTTCCGGTTCCGCGCGCCGACTCGCTGTACGAGGCGGCATCGAGCGCCGATCTCACGGTGCTGCTCCAGCACCACCGTACGTACGATCTCCAGGGCCTCGCGGTGAAGGCCCAGCTCCTCCTGGACACCCGGGGAGCGACCCCGGCAGGGGCCGCACACCGGCTGTAGGGACGGCGTTCCCGGGGATTTCGGTGGGCGATGTCACAGGCGGCTGCTAGCCTGCGGCGTCACTTCTCGCACAGTCGTGCGCGTCCGTCCCAGGGGGATACCACCATGAGCCAGCCCGTGCCGCCGCCGAACCAGCCGCAGCAGCCGTACAACGCCCAGCCCGGCGGCGGCAACCCGTTCGCGGGCCAGCAGCCCGGTGCCCCCACCGGCAACCCGTACGCCGGCCAGCAGCCCGGCGCCCCCACCGGCAACCCGTTCGCGGGTCAGCAGCCCGGCCCGTACGGCCAGCCCGGTCAGCCCGGCGCCGCGTTCGGCGCAGCGCCGTTCCCCCCGTCGGCCCCGGCCCGCGACAACCTGGGGCTCGGCCTGCTGACGGCGGTGGTCACGGCGCTCGTGGCGGCCTTCCTGTACGGCGTCATCGCGGGCGCGATCGAGCGCGAGGTCGGCTACATCGCCATCGGCGTCGGGTTCCTCGTCGGCTTCGCGGCGAGCAAGGTCGGCGGACAGAACCCGGTGCTGCCCGTGGTCAGCGCCGTTCTGTCGGTGGGCGCCGTCTACCTCGGCCAGCTCGTGGGCATCTCGATCATCTTCTCCGACCTGGCCCACCAGTCCGCCTCCAGCCTCTTCTTCGACCACTTCGACGTCCTGACGAAGGCGTGGAGCGAGGCGGCGGACTTCAAGTCCTACCTCTTCCTGCTGCTCGGTGCCGTAGCCGCGTTCGGTGGCGCCAAGAAGGCCGCGTAACGCCTGCCCGGACACGGCAGGAGGCCCGGACCGCGTCTGCGGTCCGGGCCTCCTGCGTACTGCCGGGCGTACTCAGCGGCGGTGCTGCGAGTCCGCCACGGTCACCTCGACCCGCTGGAACTCCTTGAGGTCGCTGTACCCCGTCGTCGCCATCGCCCGGCGCAGCGCACCGAAGATGTTCATCGAGCCGTCGGGGGTGTGCGAGGGACCGGTGAGGACCTCCTCGGTCGTGCCGACGGAGCCCAGGTCCACCAGCTTGCCGCGCGGCACGTCCTCGTGGACGGCCTCCATGCCCCAGTGCCGGCCGCGGCCCGGCGCGTCCGTCGCGCGGGCCAGCGGGGAGCCCATCATCACGGCGTCCGCGCCGCAGGCGATGGCCTTGGGCAGGTCGCCGGACCAGCCGACGCCGCCGTCCGCGATCACGTGCACGTACCGGCCGCCGGACTCGTCCATGTAGTCGCGGCGGGCTCCGGCCACATCGGCGACCGCGGTCGCCATCGGGACCTGGATCCCGAAGACGTTGCGCGTGGTGTGCGCGGCGCCGCCGCCGAAGCCGACGAGGACACCGGCCGCACCGGTCCGCATCAGGTGCAGGGCGGCGGTGTACGTGGCGCAGCCGCCGACGATCACCGGGACGTCCAGCTCGTAGATGAACTGCTTGAGGTTGAGCGGCTCGGCCGCACCGGAGACGTGCTCGGCGGAGACCGTCGTACCGCGGATGACGAAGATGTCCACGCCCGCGTCGACGACGGCCTTGGAGAACTGCGCGGTGCGCTGCGGGGAGAGCGCGGCGGCGGTGACGACGCCGGAATCGCGCACCTCCTTGATGCGCTGGCCGATCAGCTCCTCCTGGATGGGGGCGGAGTAGATCTCCTGGAGACGGCGGGTCGCCGACTCGACGGGCATCTCGGCGATCTCGTCGAGCAGCGGCTGCGGGTCGGCGTGCCGGGTCCACAGGCCCTCGAGGTTGAGGACACCGAGGCCGCCCAGCTCACCGATGCGGATCGCGGTCTGCGGGGAGACCACGGAGTCCATGGGAGCCGCCAGGAACGGCAGCTCGAAACGGTAGGCGTCGATCTGCCAGGCGATCGAGACCTCCTTCGGGTCGCGGGTACGGCGGCTCGGAACGACGGCGATGTCGTCGAATGCGTACGCCCGGCGGCCGCGCTTGCCGCGCCCGATCTCGATCTCAGTCACGATGGTGTGGCCTTTCCCTCTATGTCTGCGCTGTCCAGTATCCCCGACACACGGCTGAGGGGCGGTCCCGGGAACCCCGGGCCGCCCCTCAGCTGCGCTGACGTGTTACTTCCTGCTGTAGTTCGGCGCCTCGACCGTCATCTGGATGTCGTGCGGGTGGCTCTCCTTGAGCCCCGCCGAGGTGATCCGGACGAACCGGCCGTTGGCCTGGAGCTCCGGGACGGTGCGCCCGCCGACGTAGAACATCGACTGGCGCAGGCCGCCGGTGAGCTGGTGCACGACCGCCGAGAGCGGGCCGCGGTAGGGGACCTGGCCCTCGATGCCCTCGGGGACCAGCTTCTCGTCGGAGGCGACGCCCTCCTGGAAGTAACGGTCCTTCGAGAACGACTTGCGGTCGCCACGGGTCTGCATCGCGGCGAGCGAACCCATGCCGCGGTACGACTTGAACTGCTTGCCGTTGATGAAGAGCAGCTCGCCCGGGGACTCCTCGCAGCCCGCCAGCAGCGAGCCGAGCATCACGGTGTCCGCGCCGGCCACCAGGGCCTTGGCGATGTCGCCGGAGTACTGCAGACCGCCGTCGCCGATGACCGGGACACCGGCCGCCTTGGCGGCGAGCGAGGCCTCGTAGATGGCGGTGACCTGCGGGACACCGATGCCGGCGACGACACGGGTGGTGCAGATGGAGCCGGGACCGACGCCGACCTTGATGCCGTCGGCACCGGCGTCGATCAGCGACTGGGCGCCGTCACGGGTGGCGATGTTGCCGCCGATGACGTCGACGCCGGAGGCGTTCGACTTGATCTTGGCGACCATGTCGCCGACCAGCCGGGAGTGACCGTGGGCGGTGTCGACGACGATGAAGTCGACGCCCGCCTCGATCAGTGCCTGGGCCCGCTCGAAGGCGTCGCCCGCGACACCGACGGCCGCGCCGACCAGCAGCCGGCCTTCCTTGTCCTTCGCGGCGTTCGGGTACTTCTCGGCCTTGACGAAGTCCTTGACGGTGATGAGGCCCTTGAGGACCCCCGCCTCGTCGACCAGCGGAAGCTTCTCGATCTTGTGGCGGCGCAGCAGTTCCATGGCGTCCACGCCGGAGATGCCGACCTTGCCGGTGACCAGCGGCATCGGCGTCATGACCTCGCGCACCTGGCGCGTACGGTCCGACTCGAAGGCCATGTCACGGTTGGTGACGATGCCGAGCAGCTTGCCCGCGGCGTCGGTGACCGGGACGCCGCTGATGCGGAACTTGGCGCACAGCTCGTCGGCGTCGCGCAGCGTCGCGTCCGGGTGCACCGTGATCGGGTCGGTCACCATGCCGGACTCGGAGCGCTTGACCAGGTCGACCTGGTTGGCCTGGTCGGCGATGGAGAGATTGCGGTGCAGCACACCGGCGCCACCCTGCCGGGCCATGGCGATCGCCATGCGGGCCTCGGTGACCTTGTCCATCGCGGCGGAGAGGAGCGGGATGTTCACCCGCACGTTCTTGGAGATGTACGAGGAGGTGTCGATCTGGTCGGGCGCCATGTCGGACGCGCCGGGCAGCAGCAGCACGTCGTCGTATGTCAGCCCGAGCGTCGCGAATTTCTCGGGCACTCCGTCGACGTTTGCAGTCATGACACCTTCCCCAAATGGCCTTGATCGGTGCGGATGTCCATGCTAACGGCCTTCGGGGGTGTCTCATTCCACGAGCAAGATCACCTAGAGGTTCTGTAGCTTCGTACGGACGGCGGCGGTGAGCCGGCTCACTGCTCCGCGAGGGCCCGCAGCCTGCTCAGCGCCCGGTGCTGGGCGACCCGGACCGCGCCCGGCGACATCCCGAGCATCTGTCCGGTCTCCTCGGCGGTCAGGCCGACCGCGACCCGCAGAACGAGCAGCTCACGCTGGTTGTCCGGGAGGTTGGCGAGAAGCTTCTTGGCCCAGGCGGCATCGCTGCTGAGCAGGGCGCGCTCCTCGGGCCCGAGCGAATCGTCGGGGCGCTCGGGCATCTCGTCGGAGGGCACGGCCGTCGATCCCGGGTGGCGCATGGCGGCCCGCTGGAGATCGGCGACCTTGTGGCCCGCGATGGCGAAGACGAAGGCTTCGAAGGGCCTGCCGGTGTCCTTGTAGCGCGGCAGCGCCATCAGCACCGCGACACAGACCTCCTGCGCCAGGTCCTCCACGAAGTGGCGAGCATCACCGGGCAGCCGGTTCAGCCGGGACCTGCAGTAGCGCAGCGCGAGGGGGTGGACATGGGCCAGCAGGTCGTGCGTGGCCTGCGCGTCCCCCTCGACAGCACGGTGCACCAGTGCACCGATCACCGTCGTCTCGTCGTCGCGCATCGGACCATGGTGCCTCGGAGCCTCGTCTTCCGCTCCGCCGCCTCCGTAGTTGTGCACCGAAGCGTTATGAGCGGGTGCGCCGGAAGTCATGTCCTGCGCCCTCCCCTTCCGCTCGACCGAATCGTTCCCGAGGAACTCCACGCCTCAAGGATGCGGCATCGGCCCGGAAGCGTCACATACCGTCGGCGCGGAGCGCACCACCGGCGGAGCGGAGCCTGCCCCGCGCACGTCGGCCACCCCGCCCCGTCCGCCGGTGGGCGGACGGGGAACCGCACGACTGCCGGCCATGACAGAGCCTCAGCGGACCAGGCCCCAGCGGAAGCCGAGCGCGACGGCGTGCGCCCGGTCCGAGGCACCGAGTTTCTTGAACAGACGCCTGGCGTGCGTCTTCACCGTGTCCTCGGAGAGGAAGAGTTCACGGCCGATCTCGGCGTTCGAGCGGCCATGGCTCATCCCTTCGAGCACCTGGATCTCACGCGCCGTGAGCGTCGGCGCCGCACCCATCTCGGCCGACCGCAGCCGACGTGGGGCGAGCCGCCACGTCGGATCGGCCAGCGCCTGGGTGACGGTGGCCCTCAGCTCCGCGCGGGAGGCGTCCTTGTGCAGATATCCGCGGGCCCCGGCGGCGACGGCGAGCGCGACACCGTCCAGGTCCTCGGCGACGGTCAGCATGATGATCCTGGCGCCGGGATCGGCGGAGAGCAGCCGCCGGACCGTCTCCACACCCCCCAGACCGGGCATGCGTACGTCCATCAGAATCAGATCCGAACGGTCGGCGCCCCAGCGGCGGAGAACTTCCTCGCCGTTGGCCGCCGTCGTCACACGCTCGACGCCGGGCACGGTCGCGACCGCGCGACGAAGCGCTTCTCGGGCAAGCGGGGAGTCGTCGCAGACGAGGACGGATGTCATGACCGTCCTCCGCAGCTGATGCGCGTCACCTTGAGCCTCCAGGCTGTTACAAGTCGTCACCTGAGCGGTTGACGCTCTCGGACATCTGCCCGATCGCTTTTTCTGTCAACCGCCTCCGCCCTCTCAACGATGGTCACTCGAAAGAGTTACGGGTCGGACGGCCGGGTTCGGCACTCTACGTGAGGACGCGTGCACACAGGAGAGCGGCGCGGATCATCCAACAGTCAACCGAAACTCCACATCAAGATATGCCCCATTTAGCGGGTTTTCTTCCCTTTTGCTGGTGTCTGTGGCTAGATTCGCAATCAGTCATATTTACATCTACTTACACCGTAGATGTAAATGTCATGGACACGGTCACCAATGGACGACAACGACGATTCCGACGCAGCATGGTTTCGAGGGGACAAGCAATGGCAGATTTCTCCCGCCTTCCCGGACCCAACGCCGATCTGTGGGACTGGCAACTGTTGGCGGCCTGCCGCGGGGTCGACAGCTCGCTGTTCTTCCACCCGGAGGGTGAACGCGGGGCGGCACGGAGCGCCCGCGAGAACTCGGCAAAAGAGGTCTGTATGCGATGCCCGGTACGTGCCGAGTGCGCGGCCCACGCACTCGCGGTACGAGAGCCCTACGGAGTGTGGGGCGGACTGACCGAGGACGAACGCGAGGAGCTCATGGGACGGGCCCGCAATCGTCTGATCGCGGCGGCGCCGTCGGGCGTTCCGTCCCCGACGGGGCACGGTTGATCCCGCCCACCCCGCCCGGTAACTAGAAAAACGTTTCCGCATCTCACCCGGCCACCGAGGGGGGCCGGGTCACAGGCAGGCCCCCTCAGCGGGCGGCCGCCAGGGACAGCCGGTCCAGGGTGGCCGCCACCGCCGGCACCTGGGCCAGGTCGGGCAGGGTCAGGGCGACGATCTCGCGCTCGATGGCCGGTTCCACCGTCACCGTGCGGGCCCCCTTGGGACGCACCGACTCGATCGCCAGCTCCGGCAGCACGGCCACTCCCAGTCCGGCGCCGACGAGACCGACGACCGCCGGGTAGTCGTCGGTGGCGAAATCGATCCGGGGCGTGAAGCCGGACTCCTCGCAGACCTCCACCAGCTGACGGCGGCAGCGCGGGCAGCCCGCGATCCACGACTCCTCGGCCAGTTCGGCGATGCCGACCGCGGCCGAACCGGACAGCCGGTGCCCCTCGGGGACCAGGCCGATCAGCCGGTCGGTGAGCAGCGGGCGCACGACCAGGTCGTCCCACTCGGCGCCGGGGACGCCGTAGCGGAACGCCAGCGCGATGTCGCAGTCGCCCTCGCGCAGCATCTCGACCGAGCGCGGCGGCTCGGCCTCGACCAGGGAGACCCGGGTGCCGGGGTGGGCCGCGCGCAGCGCCGCGAGGGCGCCGGGGACCAGGGTGGAGCTGCCGCTGGGAAAGGACACCAGCCGGACCCGGCCGGCCCGCAGTCCGGCGATCGCGGCGACCTCCTCCTCGGCGGCGGTGAGCCCGGCGAGGATGCCGGAGGCGTGCCGGACCAGGGCCTCGCCCGCCTGGGTGAGCCGCATCTCGCGTCCCGTGCGGATCAGCAGAGTGGTCCCCGCGGAGGCCTCCAGCGCCTTCATCTGCTGGCTGACCGCGGGCTGGGTGCAGCCCAGTTCACGGGCTGCGGCGGAGAACGAGCCGGTGGCGGCCACGGCGCGCAGGACACGGAGATGACGGGCTTCGATCACCCTTCAACCATAAGCCGCTCTTGGGTCGGATGCGAATTATTGCCGTGCATCTTTGGGGCTGACATGGTCACGGCCGGGTGCACGACAGGGAGTGGATCGGCGAGCGGCGTCATGCGGCTTCGGATCCGAGGCGGAGGAGGGAGGCGACGCGGAGCGTCGTCGACCGACGACGACGCCGGAGGCCAAGTCGCATGACGCCGGGAGCCCGCTCGCCATCGTGCACCAGGCCGTTAGCGTTTCCCGTATGAAGCCGATGAAGTTGCTCACCGTGAACGTGGGACGGCCGAAGTCCGTCGACTACACCGACGCCCCCGGCGGCGCGACCGGGATCGACAAGCGGCCGGTCGACGGCCCCGTACGTGTCACCGACCCCGGCCCCAAGGGCACCGGCGGCAGCGGACTGGCCGGGGACGCGGTGTGCGATCTGCGTCATCACGGCGGCTCCGACCAGGCCGTGTACGCCTTCGCCCGTGAGGAACTCGACGCCTGGGAGCGGGAGCTCGGCCGGCCGCTGCCCAATGGCGCGTTCGGCGAGAACCTGACGACCAGCGGGCTGGACGTGAGCGGCGCGAAGATCGGCGAGCGTTGGCGGATCGGCCCTGAACTGGTGCTGGAGGTCGCGTCGAGCCGGATCCCGTGCCGTACGTTCGCCGCTCATCTCGACGAGCGGGGCTGGGTCAAGCGGTTCACACGGGCGGCCGCCCCCGGCGCGTACCTGCGGGTCGTCGAGCCGGGCTCGATCCGGGCCGGGGACCCGGTCGAGATCGTGCACCGGCCCGGCCACGACGTCACCGTGGACCTGGAGTTCCAGGCCACGACGACGCGGCGCGAGCTGCTCCCGGAGCTGCTCGCGGCGCGCGACGCGCTGCATCCCGAGACGCTGAGTGCCGCGCTCAAGTATGTGGAGAAGATGGAGAAGGAGGCGGCGGGCGCCTGATCGCGGAGGGTGCGCGGGGGGTCGGTGCCTGTCCGGCCGTGATCCGTCGGACAGGCACTAACGTGCCGCTCATGACGACTGCACTGATTACGGGCGCGACCGCGGGGATCGGAGCCGCCTTCGCGCGGCGGCTGGCGGCCGACGGGCACAACCTGGTGCTGGTGGCACGCGACACCGAACGGCTGCGCGAGCAGGCGACGGAGCTGCACGACCGGCACGGCATCGAGGCCGAGGTGCTCCGGGCCGACCTGTCCGAGGACAAGGGCATCGCGGCGGTCGAGGACCGCTTGACGGACCGTCACCACCCCGTCGACCTGCTGGTCAACAACGCCGGGTTCGGCAACAAGGGGCGCTATCTGGACGTGCCCATGGCCGATGAGCTGAAGATGCTGAAGGTGCACTGCGAGGCGGTGCTGCGACTGACCTCGGCGGCGGCGGCCCAGATGCGGGAGCGCGGGCGGGGCGGGGTCGTCAACGTGGCCTCGGTGGCGGCGTTCGTGCCGCGCGGCACGTACGGCGCGTCCAAGGCGTGGGTCGTGCAGTTCACCCAGGGCGCGGCGAAGGATTTGGCGGATTCGGGGGTGCGGCTGATGGCGCTGTGCCCCGGTTTCGTACGGACGGAGTTCCACCAGCGGGCCGGGATGGGGACCGGCAACATCCCCGGCTGGATGTGGCTCGACGCGGACAAGCTCGTGGCGGCGGCCCTGGTGGACCTGGCGCGCGGCAGGTCGGTCTCGGTGCCGGACCCGCGGTACAAGGCGCTGATGGGGCTCGTGAAGCTGACGCCGCGCGGCCTGCTCGGAGGGGTCACCTCCAAGACAGGCCGCAAGTACGGTCCTCGATGAGCGGTCGGTTACGGCCTGGTGCACGACAGGGAGTGGATCGGCGAGCGGCGTCATGCGGTTTCGGATCCGAGGCGGAGAAGGGAGGCGACGCGGAGCGTCGTCGCCCGACGACGACGCCGGAGGCCAAGTCGCATGACGCCGGGAGCCCGCTCGCCATCGTGCACCAGGCCGTTAGCGCACTCCCCGGCCCGCGTAGGCGCCGATGTTGGGGGCGCCGGGCTTCAGCTCGTTGCCGAAGTAGTCCTTGCCGCCGTTGTTCTCGATGACGGCTCCGGCGGCGAGGGCGGGCGAGCCCGCGCCGAGCCGGAAGTCCGTGCGGAGCTTCGGGTCGGCCGTGATGCCGCCGGGGTCGGGGCGCGTCATGTCGATGCCGTAGAAGGCGTTGTGGTCGAAGGAGAGCCCGGCCGTCGGGTTCTTGAAGGCGTAGCCGCCGGTGCCCTCGCTCACGAACACGTTGTTCCGGACGGACAGTTCGTGCTGGGTGGTGGCCGGACTGCCGGCGTCGTCCTGGACGAGGTAGCCGGGGATCTGCTCCTTGTTGTGGAAGGTGTTGTTGTAGATCTCCGTGCCGAGGATCGGGCCCCAGCAGTTCTGGATCAGGCGGGCGCCGTCGTCGCGGCTGACGTTGTAACGGGCGACCGTGCCGATGGTCTTCGCGCCGCTGTACGGGCAGATCAGCAGGAAACCGCCCTTGTTGTCGTGGCTGTAGTTGTACTGGAAGACCGTGTTCTGCGAGGCGCCGTCGGCGTCGAAGGACATCCCGTCGTGGGTGTTCCCGCCGCCCGAGACCTCGTTGTACTCGACGGTCGTGTCGTCGGTGTTGAAGGTCCAGATGCCCGCGTTGGCGGAGGGCGAGCGGAGCTGGAAGCCGTCGACCCGGTTGTGGTCGACGCGGGCGCCGCTGGTGGTGTCGAGCTTCATGCCGTCGCCGGCCAGGGACTTCAGTGTGTTGTGGTGGATACGGACATCGGTGCTCGGCGTCCACTCCCCCGGGTAGACGTTCGGGTCCTGCTGCTGGCCGACCAGATCGCGCTTGGAGAAGGTCGACTTGAAGTAGATGCCCTCGCGGTCGACGTCCTCGATGCGGTTGTGCCCGATGTCCAGGCCGTCGTACCAGCTGGCCTTCGCCGTGCCCTGGACCGCGATGTGGATCGCGCTGGAGCCGGACACCGTCTTGTAGTCGCCGCCGCGCACATCGTGGATGTAGAGGCCGGAGATGTCGAAGCCGCGGGCGACGCCGTAGTCGGTGAGGCGGAGGCGGACGCCGTTGCGCTCGCTGCCGGGGTCGGCGGCGTTGGTGATCTCCAGATCCTTGAGGTGCACGTACTGCGTGTTGGAGAGCAGGACGACATCGTGGGCGCCCGCTCCGTCGAGCCTGGCGCGGGCCGGGCCGTTCCCGTAGTCGGCGATGGTGAACGGGGCACGGGCGGAGCCGGTGCCCTCGGGGGCGAGGGTGCCGGTACAGGTGGCGCCGCGCTTGAAGAGCAGCCGGTCGCCGGGGCCGTAGGTGTGCGCGTTGGCCTCGGCGAGCGTGGTCCAGGGGTGCTGCTTGCTGCCGGTGGCGCCGGCCGGCGCGGCGGCGCAGTCGACATGGAAGGTGCGGCCGGCGGGCGCGGCCTGTGCGGCGCTCTGACCGGCGACGGTCAGCCCGGCGGCGGCCGTCAGGGCCGCGAGCGCCGCGGCGGTGACGCGATGTCTCACAATTCCTCCGTACGAACAGTCAGGGGCGGGACGAGTCGGCATCGCCGGAATCCTGGACTCGGATTGATCGAACGTCAATGGATTGCGTTTGAATGATCGAAACTCCCATCGTTCGATCACGTTGCTCTAGGGTCGGAGAAGGGCCCCGGCAACGGCCGGACCGGGGACCGGGCCACACACTGCGAGGGGACTGCTGCCGTGCGCGAAAGTGCTGCTGAACGACATGACCGTCTGCTGGGACTGGTACGGGAACGGGGCTCCGCCCGGGTCTCGGACCTGGCCTCGCAGCTGGGCGTCTCGCCCGTCACCGTGCGCCGGGACGTGGAGGAGCTGGCCGGCCGGGGTCTGCTCGACCGGGTCCACGGCTCGGTCTCCTGGCCGCAGGACGCCGCCCCCGCGTCCGCCGCGGGGCCCGGCGGCAGCGGCATGGTCCTCGGCATGCTCGCGCCCTCGTCGACGTACTACTTCGCCGAGGTCATCCGCGGGGCCCACGAGGCGGCCGCCCGCGCCGGGGCCCGGCTGATCCTGCGGATCTCCGACTACCGGCCGCAGGAGGACCAGGCCCGCACCGAGGGCCTGCTCTCCGCCGGGGCGGAGGGCCTGCTGGTCGCCCCGGGCTGGCAGCACCCCGGCGATCCCGCGGCATTCGGCGACTGGATCGCCTCGCTGCCGGTGCCGACCGTCCTGCTGGAGCGCAGGCCCACCGCGGGCTCCCCGCTGGACGGCCTGGACCGGGTCTGCTCGGACCACGCGCACGGGGTGCTGCTCGCCGTACGCCACCTGGTGGACCTCGGGCACGGGGCGCCGCTGCTGATGGCCCGCGCGGACTCCCCGACCGCCGTCGCGGTGCGGTCCGGGTACGCGGAGGCCCTGGCCCTGCTCGGACTGGACGCACCGCAGGACGTGATCGAGTCCGTACCGGCGGAACTCGCTCCGGACGCCTTCGAGCAGGCCGTGCAGGCACTGCGCGAGGCGGTCCGCTCGGGCGTGGCGACGGCGGCGCTGATCCACAACGACGTGGACGCGATCCAGGTCGTGCAGCGCCTGGCCGAACTGGGTGTACGGGTGCCGGACGATCTGGCGCTGATCGCCTACGACGACGAGGTGGCCGCGCTCGCGGACACCCCGCTCACGGCGGTGGCGCCACCCAAGCGCGACGTGGGCCGCCATGCCACGGAACTGCTGGTCGAGCGGCTCGGACAGGACACGGGCGCACCCCGGCGCCATCTGACGCTGCTGCCGCAGCTGCGGGTCCGGGACTCGTGCGGGGCGCGCCTCCCGTAGGCCGCGCCCCACGGGCGCGGGCGGCGACGGCGATCCCGGAACGAGCCCCGGAGCCGACGTTCCCGCGGTGCCCGCGAACCGCTCACGCAGGGCATTCCACCCACTTCCGTACGCAACTTATCTGATCTTTTTTCGATCAATCGCTCTTTCGCTCTTGACTTCGGTCACGGCTGGTCCAAGGATCACGGCCAACGCCAATGTCGTCGCCTGTTCAGGAGCCTCGCTGTGAGCCGCAGTTCGAGCAGAACGTCCCTCGCCGTAGTCGGCGCCGCCACCGCCCTCGCCGTTCTCACGGCCTGTGGCGGCAGCGGCGACGGCGATGCCGCCGCCGGAAGCGACGGCAAGCCCGTCAGCATCACCTTCTGGGGCTGGGCCAAGGGGTCCAAGGAGGTCGTCGACGCGTTCAACGCCTCGCACAAGGACATCAAGGTGGTGTACGAGGAGATCCCGTCCGGCAACGCGGGCGGCTACGCCAAGATCTCCAACGCGGTGAAGGCGGGCAACGCGCCGGACCTGGTCTCCATCGAGTACCCGCAGCTCCCGGAGTACGTCAGCCAGGGCGCGCTCCAGGACATCGGCCAGTACTTCACCGAGGACATCCGGAAGAAGCTGCTGCCGCAGGCGGTCGAACTGACCACGCTCGGCGGCAAGAACTGGGCCGTCCCGTTCGACGCCTCCCCGCAGTCCTTCTACTACCGCAAGGACCTGTTCGAGAAGTACGGCGTCGAGGTCCCCAAGACCTGGGCCGACTTCCGCAAGGCTGCCGAGAAGGTGAAGAAGGCCGACAAGAACGCCCGCATCGGCACCTTCTTCCCCGACGACCCGACCACGTTCCAGGCGATGGCCTGGCAGGCGGGCGCCCAGTGGTACAAGCCCGAGGGCGACACCTGGAAGGTGACCACGGCCGACGCGGCCACCGACAAGGTCGCCGACTACTGGCAGGGCCTGCTCGACGACGACCTGATCCGCGCCAACGCCTCGTTCAGCCCCGAGTGGACCAACTCGCTCAAGAACGGCGGCACCGTCGGCTACCTCGGCGCCGCCTGGGGCGCGGGCGTCCTCAAGGGAACGCTGCCCGAGCAGAGCGGCAAGTGGGCCGTCGCCCCGATGCCCAGCTGGGACGGCAAGCCCGCCAGCGGCATGCTCGGCGGCTCCACCTTCGCGGTGACGAAGACCAGCAAGAAGGCCGAGGCCGCGGTCGAGTTCGCCACCTGGATGTCGACCACCGAGGAAGGCATCAAGGCCCGTATCGAGTCAGGCACTTCGAGTGCCTTCCCGGCCGCGGCGGCGCTGCGCCCGGTGGCGAAGAAGGCCTTCGACGCGGACTTCTACGGCGGCGAGGACATCTACCAGGTGTTCGAGGGCGCCGCCGCGTCCATCGGCCCGAACTGGAACTGGGGCCCGACGACCGGCACCACGAACACCACCATGAAGGACCAGTTCGGCAAGGTCGCCAGTGGCGGCACCACGATCAAGGACGCGGTGAAGGCCGGGCACGACGCCACGGTCGCCGAGCTGAAGAAGCGCGGTCTGAAGGTCGAGGACGCAGGCTGATGAAGCGCGCCCGGACGACCAGAGCCGCCGCCATCCTGCTGGGGCCCTTCTTCGTACTGTTCACCGTGGCCATGGTGCTGCCGATCGGATACGCGGTCTGGCTCAGCCTGTTCACCGAGAAACAGTCCGGCCTGGGCTTCGGCGGCACCGAGACCGTCTTCAGCGGACTCGACAACTACACGGCGGCCCTGGGCGACCGGGCGTTCCGCGAGGGCTTCGGCGTACTCCTCGGGTACTGCCTGTTCTACATTCCGCTGCTGCTCATCGGGGCCCTCGCCCTCGCCCTGCTGCTGGACTCCGCGCTGGCCCGCGCCCGCAGGTTCTTCCAGCTCGCGCTCTTCCTGCCGCACGCAGTGCCCGGCATCATCGCCGCGCTGATCTGGGTCTACCTCTACACACCCCAGCTCAGCCCCGTGGTCAGCGCCATGGAGTCCGGCGGAATCGGCTTCGACTTCTTCTCTCCCGAGGGCGCCCTCCCCTCCGTCGTCAACATCGCCCTGTGGGAATGGCTCGGCTACAACATGGTGATCTTCTACGCCGCGTTGCAGGCCATCGACCGCTCCGTGCTCGAAGCGGCCACGGTCGACGGGGCCGGTGCCTGGCGCGTCGCGCTCAGCATCAAGGTGCCGCTGATCCGCGCCTCGGTCGTGATGGTCGCGCTGTTCACGGTCATCGGCTCGCTCCAGCTGTTCACCGAGCCGCTGATCCTCAACAAGGGAACCGGCTCCGCCGTCTCCTCCACCTGGACGCCGAACATGTACGCCTACACCGCGGCCTTCGAACGCAACGACTACGGTCTCGCCGCGGCCGCCTCCATCCTGCTGGCGCTCACGGCCGCGCTGCTGTCCTTCGTCGTCACCCGCTTCACCGGCCGGAAGGGCAAGAAAGCATGAACTCCCCCGCCTCCCGCGGCCGCTGGATGTCGAAGACCGCGGTCAACGGCTTCCTTCTGCTCGCCGTCGTCTACATGCTCTTCCCCCTCGTCTGGCTGGTCACCGCCGCCACGAAGGACACCGGCGGTCTGCTCGCGGGCAACGCGTTCTCCTTCGAGGGCTTCAACCTCGGCGAGAACCTGTCGAACCTGGCCTCCTACGGCGACGGCATCTACTTCCGCTGGTACCTCAACAGCCTCCTCTACGCGGGCGGCGGGGCGATCGTCTGCTCGCTGATCTGCGTCGCCGCGGGGTACGCCTTCGACAAGTACGAATTCCGGGGCAAGGAGAAGCTGTTCGGCCTCGTGCTGATGGGCGTGCTCGTCCCCACCACGGCGCTCGCCCTGCCGATGTATCTCCTGGCCTCCAAGACCGGCCTGGTCAACACCTACTGGTCCGTGCTGATCCCGGTGCTGGTCAACCCGTTCGGCGTGTATCTCGCCCGGGTGTTCAGCACCGGCTACATACCGAACGAGGCCCTGGAGGCCGCCCGTATCGACGGTGCCGGCGAGCTGCGCGTCTTCTGGTCCATCGGGCTGCGCATGGTCATGCCGGGCTTCGTGACCGTCTTCCTCTTCCAGTTCACCGCGATCTGGAACAACTTCTTCCTCCCCCTCGTGATGCTCTCGGACCGCAAGCTCTTCCCGCTGAGCCTCGGTCTGTACTCCTGGAACACCAACACCCATGGCGAGCCGAGCTTCTATCCGCTCGTCGTCACCGGCTCGCTCCTCGCCGTCATCCCCCTGATCGTCGCCTTCGTCTCGCTGCAGCGGCACTGGAAGGCCGGTCTGACCGCCGGCAGCGTCAAGTGACCACCGCGCGAGCCCTGAGGAGTACGAGTTCCACCATGCCCCACGCCACTGACAACCGGCCGACGGCCCTGCTCGCGATGGGCCCCGGCGTCGCCGACCGCCTGCTCGCCGACCACCATCGCACCCGGCTGGCCGCCCTCACCCGCACCGACCCGTACCTCGTCGCCCACGACCTGGCCGATCCGACGCCCGAGGTGGCCGCCGCGCTCGCCGAGGCCGAGGTGCTGTTCACCTGCTGGGGTGCGACTCCGCTCACCACCGAGGTGCTGTCGGCCGCACCCCGGCTGCGCGCCGTGGTGCACGCGGCGGGTTCCGTGAAGCACCACATCACCGACGCCTGCTGGGAGCGCGGGCTCGCCGTCACCACGGCGGCCGGGGCCAACGCGCTGCCCGTCGCCGAGTTCACCCTCGCCGCGATCCTCTTCGCGGGCAAGCGGGTCCTGCACTCCGCGGACCGCTACCGCACCCTGCGCGCCGACCACGACTGGCTCGCGGAACTCGACGGCTGGGGCAACTACCGCCGTACGGTCGGCATCATCGGCGCCTCCCGCATCGGCCGGCGCGTGATCGAGCTGCTGCGCCCCTTCGACCTGGACGTCCTGCTGTACGACCCGTACGTGGACGGTCCGGAGGCGGCGCGGCTCGGTGTACGGCTCACCTCGCTCGACGAGCTGTGCGCGAGCAGTTCGGTCGTTTCGGTGCACGCGCCGCAGCTTCCTCAGACGCGCCATCTCATCGGCGCGGCCCAGCTGGCGGCCATGGCGACCGGGACGACCCTGATCAACACGGCGCGGGGTTCGCTGGTCGACGAGGAGGCGCTGCTGCCCGAGCTGACGTCCGGTCGGCTGCACGCGGTGCTGGATGTGACGGAACCCGAACTCCCGCCCGCGCACTCGCCGTTGTACGACCTGCCGAATGTACTGCTCACACCGCATGTCGCGGGTTCGCTGGGCGACGAGCTGCACCGGATGGCCGACCAGGCGCTGGACGAGACGGAGCGGTACGTACGGGGTCTGCCCTTCGCGGACCCGGTGCTGCCGGAGGCGCTGCCGCACTCGGCCTGACGCGGGCTCCGCCCCCGCCCGCATCTCCCCTGCGGCGTCCCCGGCCCGAGGGCGCCGCACATACCGAGGCCCGGTACCCCGCGACGGGGTACCGGGCCTCGGTGCCGGGTGGCGCTACACGCTGGTGCCCCTCCCGGCAGTGTTTGCCCCGTCGCGCCGCCCAGCACGCACGCTCGCGGCGTTGGCCAAAAGTCCTGGTAGCTCCGCTACAAGGACTTCCGACCGCCTTGCCGTCGCACGCACTGGACGACACTCCTCACGGGGCAAACACTGCCGGTCACGGCACTAGTGCGAGTGGCCGTGACCGTGGCCGTGGCCGGCCTCGGCCTCTTCCTCGGCCGGCTTCTCGACGACCAGCGTCTCGGTCGTGAGCAGCAGCGACGCGATGGACGCGGCGTTCTCCAGCGCGGAGCGGGTGACCTTGACCGGGTCGATGACGCCGGCCTTCACCAGGTCGCCGTACTCGCCGGTCGCGGCGTTGAAGCCCTGGCCCTTGTCGAGCTCGGCGACCTTGGAGGTGATGACGTAACCCTCGAGGCCCGCGTTCTCGGCGATCCAGCGCAGCGGCTCGACCGCGGCGCGGCGCACGACGGCGACACCGGTGGCCTCGTCGCCGGTCTTGCCGAGGTTGCCGTCGAGGACCTTGACGGCGTGGACGATGGCGGAGCCACCACCGGAGACGATGCCCTCCTCGACCGCGGCGCGGGTCGCGGAGATGGCGTCCTCCAGACGGTGCTTCTTCTCCTTCAGCTCCACCTCGGTGGCGGCACCGACACGGATCACGCACACGCCGCCGGCCAGCTTCGCAAGGCGCTCCTGGAGCTTCTCGCGGTCCCAGTCGGAGTCCGTGGCCTCGATCTCGGCCTTGATCTGGTTGACCCGGCCCTTGACGTCGCCGGGCTCGCCGCCGCCGTCCACGATCGTCGTGTCGTCCTTGGAGACGGTGACGCGACGGGCGGTGCCCAGCACGTCCAGACCGGCCTGGTCGAGCTTGAGGCCGACCTCCTCGGCGATGACGGTCGCACCGGTGAGGGTGGCGATGTCGCCGAGCATGGCCTTGCGGCGGTCACCGAAGCCCGGGGCCTTCACCGCGACGGCGTTGAAGGTGCCACGGATCTTGTTGACGACGAGGGTCGACAGCGCCTCGCCCTCGACGTCCTCGGCGATGATCAGCAGCGGCTTGGAGCCACCGGCCTGGATGACCTTCTCCAGCAGCGGGAGCAGCTCCTGGATCGAGCCGATCTTGCCCTGGTGGATCAGGATGTACGGGTCGTCGAGGACGGCCTCCATACGCTCCTGGTCGGTCACCATGTACGGGGACAGGTAGCCCTTGTCGAAGGCCATGCCCTCGGTGAAGTCGAGGTCCAGACCGAAGGTGTTGGACTCCTCGACGGTGATGACACCGTCCTTGCCGACCTTGTCCATCGCGTCCGCGATGAGCTCGCCGACCTGCGGGTCCTGCGCGGAGAGCGCGGCGACGGCGGCGATGTCGGTCTTGTCGTCGATCGGACGGGCGGTCGCGAGGAGCTCCTCGGACACGGCCTTGACCGCGGCGTCGATGCCCTTCTTCAGGGCGGCCGGGGAAGCACCCGCGGCGACGTTGCGCAGACCCTCGCGGACGAGCGCCTGGGCCAGCACGGTGGCGGTGGTCGTACCGTCACCCGCGACGTCGTTGGTCTTGGTCGCCACTTCCTTCACCAGCTGGGCGCCGAGGTTCTCGTACGGGTCGTCGAGCTCGACCTCGCGCGCGATGGTGACACCGTCGTTGGTGATGGTGGGAGCGCCGAACTTCTTGTCGATGACGACGTTGCGGCCCTTGGGGCCGATCGTCACCTTGACCGTGTCGGCAAGCTTGTTGACGCCGCGCTCAAGGGCGCGACGGGCGTCCTCGTCGAACTTCAGAATCTTCGCCATGGGAGCTGAGCTTTCCTCTCAAATGAACTGCGCCCCCGACCGCCCGGCTGGTTAGTTCGCAGGGGGCCAGGGGCGCAGAACAGAAGCAAACGTGGGTGAATTACTTCTCGATGATCGCGAGAACGTCGCGAGCCGAGAGGACGAGGTACTCCTCGCCGTTGTACTTCACCTCGGTGCCGCCGTACTTGCTGTACAGCACGACGTCGCCGGTCTTGACGTCGAGCGGCAGGCGCTCGCCGTTCTCGAAGCGGCCCGGGCCCACGGCCAGGACGACGCCCTCCTGGGGCTTCTCCTTGGCGGTGTCCGGAATGACCAGGCCGGAGGCCGTGGTCTGCTCGGCGTCGAGCGGCTGGACCACAATGCGGTCCTCGAGCGGCTTGATCGCAACCTTGGTGCTGGCGGTCGACACGATCCGGTCTCCCCCTTCGGAGATCTCACGGGGTTAAGAGTCTTTGGGTGGCGACCAGGTGGATCCGTCGTCGCGGGTGCCGGACCTGCCAGTCGCGCAGTACTGCTGGCACTCTCCAGTGGTGAGTGCCAGCACCGAGACTATGACCGGGATTAGCACTCGGTCAAGCGGAGTGCCAATTCAGCCAGTCGTGGCGTGCCGAGACCCCTGCCCGTTTCGGCCGCTCGCCACCCCCGCGCGGCCGACCGCACAACAGTCCGGACAACCTCCGGACACCATGAGGACAACGCGGGGACGGACCGAACCGTTCCGTACGACCGTGGGTGCATGCCCGGACCTCCGTACGGCCCTCCGGCCCCGCCCTCGCCCCGCCCTTCGACCGCGCCGCACCACTCGCGCACCGTCAACGGCTGCCTCGATGTGCTGCTCGGTCTGCTGCTGGTGGCCCTGGAGGGGCTGATCTGCGCGGTCGCCGCCTACTCCCTGACGGTCTCGCGACCGGACCTCGGCGGCCGGGAGGCGCCCGGTCCGCCGCCCATGGACTGGACCCCGGTCCTCGTCCTCGGCGGGTTCGCCGCGGTGGTCTCCCTGTTCGCCGTGGTCCTGATCCGCTCGAACTGGCCCTGGGCGGGTGGCATCCAGGTCCTGGCCGCACTGCTGCTGTGCCTGGTCACGGTGTTGACCGGGCACGAGGACTACCGCCGTTCGCACCCCGCACCGGCGCCCGCCCCCTCGTACGATCCCGGACGGTCCGGCCACCAGTGCCTCAGCGGCGGCGACAACCGCGAGTGCCTGGACTCCGGCGGCTGAGGGCAGGCGTCGACGACCAGCGACCCCGGCGTCCCGTGATCGCCGTGCGGACGCGCCCGCGGGCCGGCCTCCGGCGACGGCCGCGGCCGGGTCATCTTCTGCGCGGCCTTGCGGCCCAGCCGTTCGATCGGGTCCACCGACTGTGCGCACGCGGTGGTGGCGGTCAGCAGCGCACCTGCCGTCAGCAGTCCGGCGAGCAGCCGGTGCGCCCTGGTCATACGTAGTCCTCCAGCCGGGCCACGGCGTACCCCTTGTCCGTGATCGTCTTCATGACCGCGCGGACCAGGTCGGTCATGCCGGCTCCCCACTCCTTCCGGCCCCGGAAGTGCGTGAGGACGATGTCGCCGGGGTGCAGGTCCTGGTCCCCCTCGCGCCATTCCATGCGGTCCGGGAACGCTTCCGCGTTCCAGAGCGGCACGGCCTTGATGCCGCAGGACTTCGCGATGCGGAGCGTGTCCCCGTTGTAGTTGCCGTACGGCGGACGGAAGAGGGTGGGACGCTTGCCGAACCTCTTCTCGATGATGTCCTGCTGGCCGCAGATCTCGCGCTTCTGCCCGCTGTGGGAGAGGCCGGGCAGATAGGGGTGGTCGAGCGTGTGGTTGTTGAGTGACACGCCCAGCCGCTGCGCCTCGCCGAAGTACCCGTAGTTGTCGCGCACCTCGTAGTCGCTGAGGAACGCGCTGTACGGGATGTCCAGCTCGTCCATCATCCGCAGCAGTTCGGGGTCCTTCTCGGAACCGTCGTCCATCGTCAGGAAGACGACCCGGTCCTTGGTCGGGACGGTGGTGAACACCGGCGGCAGCGAGTCGTCACCGCCCTTGACCTCGAACCCCTCCCGGGTGGTGAGGCGCGGCTTCACCGCGGGCGGCGGGGGTGCGACCAGCGGTGGCCGGTCCAGTCCCCATTTCTTCGCGAGGGCCGCCCGCACGGCCGGGGCGAGCCTCGCGTTCTCATATCCGGCAGGCGCGCGGCCCTGCTGCCCCGGGCCCGCCTTCTGCCCGGGACCGCCCGGGTGTCCGGCGGAGGGTCGGGCCCGGTGCTCGGTGTCCGCGTCGCCCCGGCCGCCGGTCCCGGATGCGCAGCCCGAGCCGACCGCGGCCAGCAGGAGTGCGACCAGGACCACGCGGGCCGGCCGGTGCGCGCCGGAAGCCCGGCGCGCACCGGTGTCGAACGTGCCCGATTCTCGCCCTTCCATGTCTAATTCTTCCTTTTGTCGCATAAGTAATATGACGTCGCATCCTGCCAGCCCGTGAGCGGCCCCGGGGTCCGACACCGCGGCCGGGTCCGCCGGTCAACCCGGCTGGCCCACAATGGGACGGGTGAACGCTCTCGCCCCGAACGACCCGTCCGACGCCCCCGGCCCGTCCGGCGCCGACGACCCGCTCGCCGCCTTCATGGCCCTGCGCACCCCGGAGGGCGCGGCGCTGCTGGACGGGCTGCGCTCGTACGACCCCGCCCAGGAGCTCGCCACCGCCACCCGGCTGCGCCGCACCCACCCGGCCTCCCTGGTGTCGGCCGCGCTGGGGCAGGCGCGGCTGCGGCAGCGGGCGGTGGCGAAATTCGGCGCCGAGGACGCGTACCGGATGTTCTTCACGCCGAACGGCGTCGAGCAGGCGACCCGTACCTCGGTGGCCGCCCATCGCGCGCGGCGGTTCGTGGAGGCGGGGGTGCGGAGCGTCGCCGACCTCTGCTGCGGGATCGGCGGCGACGCGATCGCGCTCGCGCGGGCGGGCATCTCGGTCCTGGCCGTGGACCGCGATCCGCTGACCGCCGAGGTGGCCCGCGCCAACGCCGCCGCGCTCGGTCTGGACGGCCTGATCGAGGTGCGCCGCGCCGATGTCACCGGGATCGACACCTCGCCGTACGACGCGGTCTTCGTCGACCCGGCGCGGCGCGGCGGCAGGGGCAGGATCTTCGACCCCGAGGCGTACTCGCCGCCGCTCTCCTGGGCGACCGGCGCGGCGCTCGGGGCCCCGCGCGCCGCGCTGAAGATCGCCCCCGGCATCCCGCACGAGGCGATCCCGGCGCGGGCCGAGGCCGAGTGGATCTCGGACGGCGGCGATGTGAAGGAGGCGGTGCTCTGGTTCGGCGAGGGCTTCACGGCCGGTTCGTACCGCGCCACCGTGCTGCCTGCCGGTGCCGCGCTGTGGTCGGCGGCCCCGCTGCCCGCCCCGCCCGTCGGCCCGGTCGGCCGCTATCTGTACGAGCCGGACGGCGCCGTCATCCGTGCCCATCTGGTCGCCGACATCGTGGCGCGGTGCGACGGCCGCCTGATCGACGAGACCATCGCGTACGTCACGAGCGACGAGCCGTACGACTCCCCGTACACCACCGGGTACGAGATCACCGACCGGCTGCCGTTCAACATGAAGAAGCTGAAGGCGCTGCTGCGGGAGCGGAAGGTCGGCGTCCTGACGGTGAAGAAGCGCGGCTCGGCCGTCGAGCCGGAGGAACTGCGCCGCAGGATGAAGCTCCAGGGACCGAACGCCGCGACGGTCTTCCTGACCCGGGTGGCCGGAGCACCGACGATGCTGATCGGCCACCCGCTGACCGGTCCCGCCTGACCGGCGGGGGCGGCCGTCACGCCAGGTCGGTCAGGTCCTCGGCGTACACCTGGGAGAGCGGCTGGGGACCCACGTACTGCTGGCAGTTGCACTGGCCCGCCTCGAAACGGACCGGCTTCTTGGCCTCGTCCCAGGCCGTCGGCACCTCGACCCGCTCATGGCACCTGCCCCGCTTGTCGTGCTTGGCGAGATGGTGCGTGCAGCCGCAGACCGGCTCCGGCGGCTTGTGGGCCGCTTCGACGGCCAGCCGCTCCTGCCTGGCCGCCTCCAGCAGCTCCAGCTTGCGGCTGTGCCGGTTGCGCAGCGCGGTACGGACGTTGTCGACGGCCCATCCGAAGCCGCCCGTCCAGAAGATGATGAGCACCCACCAGTACCACTCCATGCGACACCCCTCCCCCTGCGTGACTCATGTATCCGGCCAGGATAGGTCCACGCCCTCGCCCGCGCTCGGCAGCGGGAGAAGGAATGGCGTCGGGGCCTTCGAATCCAAGGCGGAGGCCCCGGACTCCGCGACGCCGCCGTCGCGGGCGAGGCCGTCAGCGGTGCGCGCCGCCCCCGGCGGAGAACAACGGCTCCGGGGCGGGCGCCCCGACCAGTACCCGCAGCACCCAACGGCGGTGGGCGAATGCCTTGGTGACGCCGATCAGCCCGACGAGCCAGCAGATCATCCCGAGTCCCATGAACAGGGCGGCGAGGCCGAAACCGCCCCGGACCGCCTCGTCGGTCGCCGGGACCGCGATGCAGGTGTACAGCCCGAGTACGCACAGCGCGAAGGACGACAGCAGCCAGACGAGACTGACGCCCGGCATCCTCAACCCCGCGTCGCGCACCGGATCGCGGTCCAACCCGCCCCAGGCGGAGAGCAGTCGGCGGATGTCGCAGTCGCGGCGCAGCCCGATGACGACGAGGACGACCGCGGGCACCGCGCAGCAGGCGCCCATTCCGGCGAGGATCACGGCGAGCACGGCGCTGAAGATGTCGTAGGTCTCCTCGAACGTGATGAGCGCCGCGCTCACCAGCGACCAGCCGACCGCGCAGAGCGCCGCCCACAGCCACAGCGTCGCCAGCCGCGCCGGTGAGACATGCCTCTTCACCAACTCCCCCAGCACCAGGGCCCGGTCGGCGAGCAGCGCCTCACGGTCGGGCCAGGAACGTATCTCCACGGGCGGTGGGGGCGGCGGCAGTTGTGCGCGGCTGAACATGGGCCAGACCATATCGACCGCGGGCATCCGGCGACGGCACGGTGCGTCGGGGCCGCCGGGGTGCCATGCTGGGAAGGGACACACGGAGGTTCACGATGGGGTTCTATGCCGAACGGATCGTGCCCCGGATCGCCGATGCCACCGGCCGCTCGAAGGCGTTCGAGCCGCTGCGGCGCCGGGTCTGCGAAGGCCTGTACGGCGAGATCATCGAGATCGGGTTCGGCTCCGGGCACAACGTCCCGTTCTACCCGGAGGCCGTCACCGACGTGGCCGCGGTCGAGCCGTCCGATCTCGGCTGGAAGCTGGCCCGGGACCGCATCGACGCGGGGCACGCCCTGGTGCGGCGCGCCTGCCTGGACAGTCAGTACCTGCCGTTCGAGGACAACACCTTCGACGGCGCCCTGTCGACGTGGGCGCTGTGCACCATCCCCGACGCCGACGCGGCGCTGCGCGAGGTGCGGCGGGTCCTCAAACCCGGTGCGACCCTGCACTTCCTGGAGCACGGGCTGGCGCCGGAGGGGGACGAGGACGTACGCCGCTGGCAGCGCCGCCTCGATCCACTGGAGCGGCGGCTCTTCGGCGGGTGCCATCTGACCCGGTCGATCCCCGAGATGCTGACGGCCGCGGGGTTCACGATCGTCGATCTCGACGTGTTCTACGCGAAGGGCGCCCCGAAGCCGATGGCGGCCGCGTCGATGGGGGTCGCCGCCCCCTGACCGGCGTGGCCCGGCGCGGCGCCCGGAACTCATCGCCCGGCGCGGTCGGGGTGGGCGGCGCGGTCCAGGAGCAGCTCGCGTTCGCGTGCGTTGCGGGTCAGTCCGGCCGCCCGTACGAACTCCGCCCGTGCCTCGTCCGTACGGCCCGTCCTGGCCAGCAGGTCCCCGCGGACGCTGGGCAGCAGGTGGTAGCGCGCGAGCGCCGGATCGCGGGCCAGGGCGTCGACCAGGGCGAGGCCGGCTTCGGGGCCCTCGGCCATCGAGACCGCGACGGCCCGGTTGAGCTCGACGACCGGGGACGGCGCGATCGCGGCGAGACGGCCGTAGAGGGCGGCGATGGTGCTCCAGTCCGTGTCCTCGTACGTCACCGCCCGTGCGTGGCAGGCGGCGATCGCCGCCTGCACGGTGTACGGACCGAGCCCGGTGCCCTCCTCCGTCGCCGCCACGGCCCGTTCCAGGGCCGCGATGCCGCGCCGGATCAGCAGGTGGTCCCAGCGGGCCCGGTTCTGGTCGGCCAGCAGCACCGGCGCGCCGTCCGGCCCGGTCCTGGCGGCGGTGCGCGAGGCCTGGAGTTCCAGCAGCGCCGCCAGGCCGTGGACCTCCGGCTCCCGTTCCATCAGGGCGGCCAGCACCCGGGCCAGCCGCAGCGCGTCCTCGCACAGCGCCGGCCGCAGCCAGTCGTCGCCCGCGGTCGCAGCATACCCCTCGTTGAAGATCAGGTAGATGACGTCGAGCACCGAAGCGAGGCGCGCGGCACGCTCGGGTCCGTACGGCACCTCGAAGGGGACGCCCTCCCGGCCCAGGGTCCGCTTCGCCCGGACGATGCGCTGGGCGACGGTCGGTTCGGGGGCCAGGAACGCACGGGCGATCTCCTCGGTGGTGAGTCCGCCGAGCAGCCGCAGGGTGAGGGCGATCCGGGCCCCGGTGGACAGCACCGGATGGCAGGCGGTGAAGATCAGCCGGAGCAGATCGTCGTCGATGTCGTCCGCTTCCGCGGGCTCGGGCGGTGGCACGTCCTCCAGGGTCCGCCCCACCTCGGCGAGCTTGCGCGCGTACGTCTCCTTGCGGCGCACGAGATCGATCGCGCGGTGTCTGGCGGTGGCCATGAGCCAGGCGCCCGGCCGGTCCGGGACACCTGACTGCGGCCACTGTTCCAGCGCGGCCACCAGGGCGTCCTGCGCGAGTTCCTCGGCGATGCCCACGTCCCGCACGATGCGGGTGACACCTGCGATGATCCGCGCGGACTCGATCCTGAAGACCGCCTCGACCGCCGTCCTCGCACTTGCTGCCGTCACGGTCACTCATCAGAGCAGCGGTACGGGGACGCGGCAAACCGGGGCGGTCAGGCGCCCGGGGCCTCGTCGATCTGCCGGACCTCGGAGGTGACGGTCCAGCTCTCCGGGTGGATCTGCAGGAACCGCTTGGTCCATTCCAGGGCTTCGGCCTTGTCCTTGACCTGGAGGATGGCGTATCCGCCGATGACCTCCTTGGTCTCGGTGAAGGGGCCGTCGGTGCAGCTGAGCCTGCCGCCGGACCAGGTGACCCTGGTGCCCTGGGAGGTCGGGGTGAGTCCGGCCGTCTCCAGCATGACTCCGGCCTTGGTGATCTCCTCGAACAGCGCGCCCATGCGCTTCTCGAACTCGGGTCCCGGGTTCTGGTTCTGCTCGTCGATGCGGATCAGCGACATGAAGCGGGGCATGGTGACTCCTCGGTCGGAAGGGGCGGGGTCCTTCCCCGCCTCTCACCCTTGCGTCGAACGGGAGACACCCGGATCGACAGCTCCCCCGGAATTCTTCTGAGAATCTTCCGGAGCGGCCACCGGGGCAGCCGCCGCAGCGGTCCGTTCCGGTGCCGGGAGCAGCACCAGGGCCACCAGCACCGCGAGCGCGAGCAGCCCGGCACAGACCCAGAACGCCGCCGCGTACCCCGCCGCCAGATCGGCCGGCCGGCCCCCGTCACCGGTGACCTGCGCGGCGACGGTGACCAGGACCGCGAGCCCCAGCGAGCCGCCCACCTGGCGGGAGCTGTTCAGCAGCCCGGAGGCCATTCCCGCCTCGTCGGGCGCGACATCGGTCGTGGCGGCGGTGCCGAGCGGCACGAAGCACATCCCGATGCCGATGCTGCAGACCAGGGACGGGCCGAGGATCGAGTACAGGAAGCCGCCGTCCGCCCGCGCCGTCGCGGCGAACCCGGCGAGGCCGAGCGCGGCGAGGCCACCGCCCGCCGCCAGCAGGCGCCGGGTGCCGAGCTTCGCGACCGTACGGGTGGCGACGGCCGAGCCCGCCACGATGCCCGCCGTGAACGGCAGGAAGGCGGCACCGGCGGCCGTCGGTCCCCGGCCGAGCACCTGCTGCAGGTAGAGCGAGACGAAGTAGAACGCGGCGAACTGCCCCGAGCTCAGCAGCAGGCAGAAGAGGTTCGCGGTCAGGACCGGGCGTCCCCTCAGCAGACCGGGACGCAGCAGCGGCGCGGCAACCCGCAGCTCGACGACGGCGAAGGCGGCCAGCAGGAGCACGGCGGCACCGAGCGTGCCGAGCGTCGGGGCCGACCCCCATGGGTGGGTCGAGGTGCGCACGAGCCCGAGGACCAGCAGTGTCGTACCGGCGGTGACCAGCAGCGCTCCGGCCACGTCGAGCCGGGTCCGGGCGCTCACGGGGCGGCGCCCCGGCCCGATGCGCACGGCTCCCACCAGCGCGAACACCACGATCGGCACATTCACCAGCATCACCGCTCGCCAGCTCAGCGCATCGGTGAGCACGCCGCCGGCGAGCACGCCGACCGCGCCCCCCGCCGCGCCCGCCATGCCCCACAGCCCCAGGGCGCGGGAGCGGGCGGGCCCGGCCGGGAAGGCCTGGGCGATCAGGGCGAAGGCGACCGGGGCGAGCGCGGCCGCTCCGATCCCCTGCGCCGCACGGGCGGCGATCAGCCCGCCGGGCGACCACGCCAGCCCTCCGGCCAGACTCGCCGCCCCGAACAGCGCCAGGCCCGCCGTCAGGACCCGGCTGCTGCCGATCAGGTCGGCGAGACGTCCACCGAGCATCAACAGCCCGCCGAACGCCAGCGCGTAGGCGTTCACCACCCAGAGGAGCCCCTCCGGGGTGAAGCCGAGATCGCGGCGCACGTCCGGCAGCGCGACGTTCACCACAGACATGTCCAACGCCACCATGAACTGCACGGTGAGAGCCACCACCAGCAGCCAACGCACGTTCCGTGACCGGTCGTTCACGTCTTCCCCTTCCCTCGCGACCACTTGTCCGGCACATTAATATACGCGTATAAAAAATGGCGGTCGCAAGGGAACGAGGGACAATGCCGGGGTGTCGGGGACAGAGAAGACGCCAGCAGGAGCGCAGACGCCGGGCGCGGCCGAGCCGTCGGGTACGGCCGCGCCGTCGAGTGCGGCTGCATCGCCGGGCGGGGCCGAGCCGTCGAGTGCAGTTGCATCACGGGGCGCGGCCGCATCGCCGGGCGGGGCCAGGAAGCGGGCGGCGGCGAAGCGCCCTGTCGGGCGGCCTCGCAGGCTCGACCCGGACGCGATGGTCGCCACCGCGCGCCGCATCATCCAGGAAGAGGGCCTGGACGCCCTGAGCATGCGGCGGGTGGCGAAGGAGCTCGGCTCCACGCCGATGGCGCTCTACCACTACGTGCAGGACAAGGACGAGCTGCTGATGCTCACCCTGTCGGGCACCGCGGCCGCCTTCCCGCGCCCCGAGCTGCCCGAGGACCCGCGTGAGCGGATGCTCGCCGTGGCGGTGCACATGCACGACATCCTGGGGCGGATCCCCTGGGTGCTGGACATCCTGGCGCTGGGCGAGCTCACCGACAAGGACGCGCTGTGGATGGTGGAGGAGATCATCGACTGCGCGCTCGCCTGTGGCCTTTCCCCCGCCCGGTCGGTGCGCGCGTACCGGGTGATCCGGAGCTATGTCTACGGCGACCTGGTCTTCCGCAGGGCGACCGAACGCCGTGCGGAGAACCCGTCGCGCGGACGGTACTTCCCCGAGATGATCACCGAGGAGGACGCGGCCACGCTGCCCCGTCTCGCGGCGGTCAGGGACCGGTGGCGCGAGTACAGCGCCGACAACGAGACGGCCGAGGAGCTCGACGCGATCATCGAGGGGCTGATCGGCCGAGGGACCGCCCACGGCTGAGAGCCTGTCGGGTGACCTCGGATCGGATGGCGGGCGCGGGCTGGTGCGTACGATTCCAAGGCGGAGGAGGGAGTCGACGCGGCGCGTCGGCGACCGACGACAACGCGGGAAGCGTGCGTGTCAGCCCGCGCCCGCCCGGTCGGAGGCCACCCGACAGGCTCTGAGAGACTGCCCGCGACCGAGGGCCTCTCCCGTCCCGGCCGAAAGATCCCGCCACCGAAGGGATCACCCCGCCCCGGGTGCTCTCCCCCGTCCGTGAGCCTCTACGACCCCACGGACTCGAAGCGCCAGCGGTGCACCGGACGGGTGATCAACTCGGCGGCCGGTTCGGGGAGTTCGGGCAGCTCGTCGCCGTAGGCCGCCGCCCACCAGGTGATGACCAGGACCCGGTCCTGCGGGGCGCGCAACAGCTCGCGCCGCAGCGGCTCGCGGGCCAGCTCGGCAGCGCGGGCGCGCGCCCACTCCAGGAGTTCGGGGCCTCTGCCGTCGACGGCGCGGGCCTCCCACATCAGCGCGACGGTCGTACCGCCCGTGCCGCTCATGAGTACAGGTTGTCCTTGCTGATCTCGTGCACGTGGTCGTGGTCGTGCGCGTGGGCACCGGGGACGTGGGTGTCGGTCACCGGCAGCGACGAGTCCGCGGACAGCTCCAGGTCCGAGGCCGGCCTGCCCCGGGCCACCATCTCCGCGCCCAGCGCCGCGACCATCGCCCCGTTGTCCGTGCACAGCCCCGGCCGCGGCACCCGCAGCCGGATGCCGGCCCGCTCGCACCGCTCCTCGGCCAGCGCCCGCAGCCGCGAGTTGGCCGCGACGCCGCCGCCGATCATCAGGTGGTCGACGCCCTCGTCCTTGCAGGCCCGGACGGCCTTGCGGGTGAGCACGTCCACGACGGCCTCCTGGAAGGACGCCGCCACGTCCCTCACCGGCACCTCCTCGCCCGCCGCCCGCTTGGCCTCGATCCAGCGGGCCACCGAGGTCTTCAGACCGGAGAAGGAGAAGTCGTACGCGGGATCGCGCGAGCCGCTCAGGCCGCGCGGGAACGCGATCGCCTTCGGATCGCCCTCCCTCGCCAGCCGGTCGATGACCGGACCGCCGGGGAAGCCGAGATCCAGCACCCGGGCGATCTTGTCGAAGGCCTCGCCCGCCGCGTCGTCGATGGTCGCGCCCAGCGGCCGTACGTCCTGGGTGATGTCGGGCGCGAGGAGCAGCGAGGAGTGGCCGCCGCTGACCAGCAGCGCCATCGTCGGCTCGGGCAGCGGGCCGTGCTCCAGCTGGTCGACGCAGATGTGCGAGGCGAGGTGGTTCACCCCGTAGAGCGGCTTGTTCAGCGCGTACGCGTACGCCTTGGCGGCCGAGACGCCGACGAGCAGCGCGCCCGCGAGTCCAGGACCCGCGGTGACGGAGATGCCGTCGAGGTCGCGGGCGCTGATCCCGGCCTCCTTCAGGGCGCGCTCGATGGTGGGGACCATCGCCTCCAAATGCGCCCGGGAGGCGATCTCCGGGACGACACCGCCGAAGCGGGCGTGCGTGTCGACGCTGGACGCCACGGCGTCCGCCAGCAGCGTCGTACCGCGGACGATGCCGACGCCGGTCTCGTCGCAGGAGGTCTCGATGCCGAGTACGAGCGGTTCGTCAGCCATCAGTCAGTCTCTGTCTCTTGTACGGGCTCTTGCACCGTCAGGCGCATGACGAGTGCGTCGATGTTGCCCGGCTGGTAGTAGCCGCGGCGGAAGCCGATCGGTTCGAAGCCGAAGCGTTCGTACAGCTTCTGCGCCCGGGTGTTGTCGACGCGGACTTCGAGGAGCACCTCGGCGCACTCGAAGGCCGTGGCGTGCTTCAGCAGATCGCCGAGGAGTTCGGAGCCGAGGCCGCCGCCCCAGTGGTCACGGGTGACACCGATGGTCTGTACGTCGGCGAGGTCACCGGCCGCGGCGAGCCCGGCGTAGCCGACGATCCGGCCGGTCACGGGATCCTCGGCGACGACGTAGCGGCGGGTGGCCCGCGCGCCGCGGGAGTGCGCCAGCTCGGACCAGAACATGCCGGCCGACCAGGCGTCGTCCGGGAACAGCTCGTGTTCGAGCTCCAGCACCGGATCGATGTCCCACCAGCGCATCTCGCGCAGTACGGCAGTCGTGCTCGTCACTTGGGGGTGACCACCTTGTAGTTCTTCGGAACCTGGGCGTCGGGCCTGCGGAGGTAGAGCGGCTGCGGCGGCAGCAGATCCGCGCCCGCGGCCAGGCGCTCGGCGGCGAGGGCCGCCAGCGCACCGGCGCTGACGTGCTCCGGGCCCCGGGCGTCCGGGAACGCCTCCGGGTAGAGCACGGCGCCCGCGCCGACGACGGGAAGTCCGGCGAGCCGCTCGGCGATGTCGGCGGGCCGGTCGACGGCGGGCTCCGTCGCAGGTGTACGGAAGTCCTCGTATCTCGCCCAGTACACCTCCTTGCGGCGGGCGTCCGTCGCTACGGCGAAGGGGCCTTCCAGGCCGTCCCGCCCGGCGGCGTACGCGAGACCGTCGAGGGTGCACAGCCCGTGCACGGGCACGGAGAGGGCGGAGCCGAAGGTCGCGGCCGTGACCAGGCCGACCCGCAGCCCGGTGTACGGGCCGGGGCCGACGCCCACGACCACGTCCGTCACGGCGTCGAGTTTCACCCCGGCCTCGGCGAGGACCCGGTCGACGGCGGGCAGCAGCAGCTCCCCGTGCCTTCGGGCGTCGACCTGACCGGACTCGGCGACGACGGAGTTTCCGTCGTGAAGGGCGACGGTGACGGCGGGGGTGGCGGTATCCACGGCGAGCAAGAGCACGCAAACAGCCTACGGCTCCTCCGGCGGGGGCACGGCGTCCCGTCCGGCGTCCCGGTACGACCGGCACCGGCTGCTACCGTCACCGTGTACACGCGAGTACGACGTAAACGCTTGTACTACATATGGAAGCGAAAGGGGCGCGCACGGTGGCTAGGGGCAGCTCGGGAATCGTGGCCGGGCTCACCGCGGCGGCTCTCGCCGTGGTCGGTTTCCTGGCCTACCAGGCATCGGCGAACGCCCCCGATTCCGTCGCCGTGCCCAAGCCGAAGGTCTCCAGCAGCGCCCCTGCCGCCGGCCATGACAAGCCGAAGGAGAAGAAGAAGCCGCCGGCCGCGCTCCCGGCCGTCTCCGGTACCGGCAAGCGCGTCGTGTACGCCCTCAAGGACCGTCAGGTGTGGCTCGTCGACGCGTCCGGCACGGTGAGCAGGACCTTCGAGGTCATGCCGAGCGCGCTGAACCCGCGGCCCGGGACGTACCAGGTGGGTGCGCCGCGCCAGGGGCCGCCCACCAAGGGCTCGGACGGCGTGATGATCGAGCACGTGGTGCGGTTCGCGATGGTGGACGGCGTGTCCGTCGGATTCAGTGCGGCGGTGGACGGCTCGATGGAGAGCCCGGATCCGTCACTGAAGACGGGCGGCGTGCGGATGTCCCGGGCCGACGGGGACGCGATGTGGGGATTCGCGACCGTACGCACGCCGGTGGTCGTCGTCCCGTAACCCGCGGGTTCAGCCGGCCCGGCGTCCCTGGGCGGATTCGACCGGTTGCGCGTCGGGGTCCGTTTCCGCGTCCGCGTCCGCGTCTGTTTCCGCGTCCGTTTCCGCGTCTGTTTCCGCGTCCGTTTCCGCGTCGTCCGCGGGAAGGGCGGTGTCCTGGTCCGCGGACGGCGCGGGCGGGGTCGAGACCGCCGTGGCCGCGGCGCAGGCCGACAGCAGGTCTCTCATCGATGGCGGCGGCACTTCACGGTCGGCGGACGTCGTCATGGATGCCTCCTGAGGCTCCGGCGGAAGGCATGGTTAGGCAGGCCTAACCCGCTCTCACCATCCATGTGACCACGCCCGCCCCGCCCGGCGCAACAATGTGCCGACACACTGTCGGAAAGCGCGTCCCGCGCTCAGACCTCGCCCAGCCCCGCCCAGCGGGCCCCGATCCCGACCAGCGTGACCTCGCGCCGTTCGTCGTCCGTGTCACCGACCGCGCGGTGGATCACCACCTGCAGCCGGTCGTCCGAAAGCTCCTCGACCTTGCCGTCGCCCCACTCCACGACCACCACCGACTCCGGCAGCGACACGTCGAGGTCCAGGTCCTCCATCTCGTCGAGCCCGCCGCCCAGGCGGTACGCGTCGACGTGGACCAGCGCGGGACCGCCGGTCAGCGACGGATGGACACGGGCGATCACGAAGGTGGGCGAGGTCACGGCGCCACGCACCCCGAGGCCCTCGCCGAGCCCCCGGGTCAGCGTCGTCTTCCCTGCGCCGAGCTCACCGGTGAGCATCACGAGGTCGCCGGGGCGCAGGACAGCGGCGATCCGGCGGCCGAGGGCCTGCATCTGTTCGGGGGATTCGACGGCCAGACGCACGGTGACGGTGCCCGGCGCGGCGCCTTCGTCTGGCTCAGCCGTCAGGCTGTTGTGCGGTGCTTCCATGCCCGCCAACGTTAGCCGCTGCCGGCACCGCTCCGACGCGTACCAGCAGGTCCGCCAGCCGGTCCGTCACCGTCTCCGGGTGTTCCAGCATCACCAGATGACCGGCGTCCGGGACGATGACCAGCTCCGCCTCCGGGAGCTGGTCCGCGATGGCCTCGCTGTGCGAGCTGGGCGTCACCAGGTCCTTGTCGCCCGCCAGGATCAGCACCGGGAGGTCACGGAAGGCGGGCAGGACGTGGCTCTTGTCGTGTTCGGTGAAGGCCGGGTAGAACTCGGCGACCACATCGATCGGGGTGGACTCGATGAGCCGCTCGGCGAACCGTTCGACCGCCGGGTCCACGTCCCGCGAGCCGAACGAGTAGCGCTTGATCAGACCGGCGAAGAGATCGGCGGTCGCCCGCCGGCCCCGCTCCACCAGTTCGGCCTGGGAGCCGAGCGCCCTGAGCACCCCCGGCAGCACCCTTCGCACCGCGTTCACACCCGCGATCGGCAGCCCGAAACTGACCTCGCCCAGCTTCCCGCTCGATGTGCCGACGAAGGCCACGGCGGCGACCCGGTCCCGGATGAGCTGGGGGTACTGCTCGGCGAGCGCCATCATCGTCATGCCGCCCATCGAGTGCCCGACCAGCACCAGCCGCCCTTCCGGGGCGGCCGCGTCGATGACCGCCTTCAGATCCCGGCCGAGCTGGTCGATGCCGACCGTCACCCCGTCCGCCTGCGCCCGGCCCCGCTCGGAGCGGCCGTGGCTGCGCTGGTCCCAGTGGACGGTACGGACCAGACCGCGCAGCGCCGCCCGCTGGAAGTGCCAGGAGTCCTGGTTGAGGCAGTAGCCGTGGCTGAAGACCACGGTGACGGGCGCGGGCGCCTTGCGGCCGAAGAGCCGGCGGCGGCGCGTACCGGCCCCGGTGGCGGTTGCGCTCTCGCCGCCCGGACCGGTCCCCGCACCGCCGTCCGGTTCGACCTCGTCGATCTCGTAGTACAGCTCGGTGCCGTCGTCGGCCGCGGCCCGGCCGGGCAGTCCGCGCAGCGAGCCGTACGGCCCCGAGGCGTCGAGCGCCAGCCTGGCCCTCCTGCGCATGCCCCGGCCCACGGTCAGCCGCTCGACCGCGACGCCCGCGGCGGCTCCGGCCGCGATCACACCTATGGCGGCCCCGGCGAACCCCGCCCGGCGCCAGCCGACCGCCGTAGCGGCGTCCGTCACCGCGTCCCCCGCGCTGATCTCGCTCACCGTGCCGCGCTCCTCGTCGGTCGTATCCGTCAGGTCAGGGCTGGTCTGTTCCAGTCGTGCTCAGATCGTGCCTGGTCAGGGGAGCTTGATCGGTCAGGACTCGGCCGGGGTGCCATGCAGATGGACGCGCGGCACACGGGTGCCGATCCGGGTGACGATCTCGTACGCGATCGTGTCGGCGGCCTGCGCCCAGTCCTCGGCGCTCGGCTCTCCCCGGTCCCCGGGGCCGAAGAGCACCGCCTCGCTGCCCACCTCGATCTCGTCCCCGCCGAGGTCGACGACGAACTGGTCCATGGCCACCCGGCCCGCGATCCGCCGCCACACGCCACCGACCAGGACGGGCGCGCGGCCGGAGGCATGGCGCGGGATGCCGTCCGCGTAGCCGACCGGCACCAGGCCCAGGGTCGTCTCGGCGGAGGTGGTGTAGTGGTGCCCGTAGCTGATCCCGTGACCGGCCGGCACCTGCTTGACCAGGGCGATCGACGCGACGAGCGTCATGACGGGACGCAGTCCGAAGTCGGCCGGGGTGCCGAGCTCGGGGCTGGGCGAGATGCCGTACATCGCGATCCCGGTCCGTACCAGATCGAAGTGCGCCTCGGGGATCGTCAGCGTCGCCGGGGAATTGGCCATGTGGCGCACCTCGGGGTCGACGCCCTCCTTCTCCGCGTACGCGACCATGTCCCGGAACACGTTCAGCTGCGCGGCGATGGAGGGGTGGCCCGGCTCGTCGGCGCAGGCGAAGTGGGACCAGAGGCCGGTGATCCTGACCGTGCCCGCGTCCTCGGCGGCGCGGGCGGCGGCGACGAGCTCGGGCCAGTCGGCGGGCTGGCAGCCGTTGCGTCCGAGGCCGGTGTCGGCCTTGAGCTGGACACGGGCCGGGACGCCGGCCTCCGTGGCCGCGGCGACGACCTCGCGCAGGGCCCACATCCCGCTCACCGACACGTCGATGTCGGCCTCGATCGCCTCGCGCCAGGGACCGCCCGGTGTCCACAGCCAGCACATCACCCGGCCGCCGAGCCCGGCGGCCCGCAGCGCGAGCGCCTCCTGCGGGGTCGCGGTGCCCAGCCAGGTCGCCCCGGCCTCCAGCGCGGCGCGGGCGCAGGGCACCGCGCCGTGGCTGTACGCGTCGGATTTGACGACGGCCATGAGTTGCGCACCGGCCGCACGCGCGCGCAGTTCACGCACATTGGCGCGCAATGCGGCGAGGTCGATCTCGGCACGGGCTCTCAAAGACACTGTCTCGTTCATCGCGCCCAGTCTCTCAGAGGCGTACGGCGGGCCCTGCGGGCGGCGGGTCGGGCAGGGGCCGTCACCAGGGGCGTCCGCTGTGCCGCGGGGCGCCATCTCAGCGCCGGCGCAGCTCGTGCTCCAGATGGTCGACGAGGACCGGGACATGGCTGTGCGGTACGTCCTTGACCGCCGTGACGAGGGTGACCGGGCCGCCCTCACGGACCAGATCCACCAACTCGTCGACGGCCGCCGTGTGGACGGGGTCGGCCAGTTCGGCGCGGTAGCGGTCGGTGAACTCGTCGAAGCGGGTGCCGGTGCGGTCCTCGTGGTACCAGGCGCGGAGCTCGTTCGACGGGGTGACGTCCTTGAGCCACCTGTCGATCCCGGCCCGGTCCTTGGCCACGCCGCGCGGCCAGAGCCGGTCGACGAGGACACGGGTGCCGTCGCCGTCCTCCTGCGGGTCGTACACCCGGCGTACGCGCACGTCGGTACCGCTGCCCTTGCTGGTGCCCACGATCGGCCTCCTGTCGGCGTCCGCCCGCCGTCGCCCCCTGCCGCCGGCGCTGTCTGCGGCCAGGATCACTCAGGCCCGTACGTCCCGCCATGCCGCCGGGATCGCCTCGGCGACGTCCTGCGCGGCGACGGGGGCGCCGTCCGCGGCGTGGCGGGCGGCCAGGCCGTGCAGATACGCGCCGACCGACGCGGCGTCGCGCGGGGCGAGGCCCGCCGCCAGCAGGGAGCCCGTCAGGCCGGAGAGGACGTCGCCGCTGCCGGCCGTGGCCAGCCAGGAGGTGCCGGTCGCGTTGACCCGTACGGGGGTGTGCGCGGTGTCGGTGGCGACCAGGGTCGTCGACCCCTTGAGCAGGACCGTGGCGCGGTGGCGGGCGGCCAGTTCCCGTACGGCGGCGAGCCGCCCCGCCTCGACCTCCCCGCGCGGGACACCGAGCAGGGCCGCCGCCTCACCGGCGTGCGGGGTGAGGACGGTCGGCGCGGTGCGCGCGCGTACGGCGGCGGCGTCGAGCAGCCGCAGCCCGTCCGCGTCGACGAGCACCGGGACATCCGCCTCCAGCACGTCACGGACCGCCTCGACGGCCTCCGCGCCGTCACCGAGCCCCGGCCCGACGACCCATGCCTGCACCCGTCCCGCCTTCGACGGCGGGCCCTCGTGGACCAGCGTCTCCGGATGGCGGGCGATCACCGCGTCCGCGCCCGGACCGACGTACCGCACCGCCCCCGCACCGCCCCGCAGCGCCCCCGAGACGGCCAGCACCGCCGCCCCCGGGTACCGCGCCGACCCGGCGACGATGCCCACGACGCCCCGCCGGTACTTGTCGCTCTCGCTCGCGGGCGCCGGCAGGAGCGCGGCGACGTCCGCGTACTGCAGCGCCTCCAGGTCGGGTACGTCCGGCAGCTCCGGCCCGAGCCCGATGTCGACCAGGTGCAGCGCGCCCGCCAGGCCGGCGGCCGGGTCGACGAGCAGCCCCGGCTTGTACGTGCCGAAGGTGACGGTGGCGTCGGCCCGCACCGCCTCACCGAGCACCTCGCCGGAGCCGGCCTCGACCCCGCTGGGCAGGTCGACGGCGACGAAGGCCGCGCCGGTCGCCTCGAAGGCCCGCACCAGCGCGGCGGCGTCCGGGCGCAGTCCGCCCCGCCCGCCGATGCCGGTGATCCCGTCCACGACGAGATCGATGTGCCCGCCCCAGGCGCTCGTCGCCGCGTCGCCCTCCGCCACGCGCCCGCCCGCCGCCAGCAGCGCCGCGAGCCCGCCCTCGTGGGCGCGGCCGGGTGAGGTGAGCACGGCGCGCACGCCCGCGCCGCGGCGGGCCAGCCGGGCGCCCGCGTACAGCGCGTCGCCCCCGTTGTCGCCGCTGCCGACGAGCAGGACGACCCGGGCCCCGTACACCCGTCCGCGCCGGCGCAGCACATCGCCGCAGGCCGCCGCGAGGCCCGCCGCGGCGCGTTGCATCAGGGCGCCCTCGGGGAGCCGGTCCATCAGGGCGCGCTCGGCGGCCCGTACGGTCTGAACGCTGTACGCGGTACGCATGTGCTCAACCCTCCGCGATCACCACGGCCGACGCCACCCCCGCGTCATGGCTGAGCGACACGTGCCAGTTCCGTACCCCCAGTTCGGCCGCGCGCGCGGCGACGGTGCCGCTGACCCGCAGCCGGGGCTGTCCGCTGTCCTCGACGTACACCTCGGCGTCCGTCCACAGCAGACCGCCCGGCGCGCCAAGTGCCTTCGCGAGAGCCTCCTTGGCGGCGAACCGCACGGCGAGCGAGGCGATACCGCGCCGCTCGCCGCTGGGCAGCAGCAGCTCGCTCTCCACGAAGAGCCGGTCGGCCAGGTGCGGCGTACGCTCCATCGCCGCGTCGAACCGTTCGATCTCGGCCACATCGATCCCGACCCCGATGATCACGCATGTTCCTTCACTGCTCGCTACTCCACGGTCACGGACTTCGCCAGATTGCGCGGCTGGTCCACGTCGTTGCCGCGGGCCGTCGCCAGCTCGCAGGCGAAGACCTGCAGCGGCACGGCCGACACCAGCGGCTGAAGCAGCGTAGGCGTAACGGGAATCCTGATGAGGTGGTCGGCGTACGGCACGACCGCCTCGTCGCCCTCCTCGGCGATGACGACGGTGCGGGCGCCGCGGGCCCGGATCTCCTGGATGTTCGAGACGATCTTGTCGTGCAGCACCGAGCGGCCGCGCGGCGAGGGCACGATCACGACCACGGGGAGATCGTCCTCGATGAGCGCGATCGGCCCGTGCTTGAGCTCGCCCGCGGCGAACCCCTCGGCGTGCATGTACGCGAGTTCCTTGAGCTTCAACGCGCCTTCCAGGGCCACGGGATAGCCGACATGGCGGCCCAGGAAGAGCACGGTGTCGTGGTCCGCGAGGGAACGGGCCAGCGCGCGAACGGGCTCCATGGTCTCCAGGACCCGTTCGACCGCCCCGGAGATCTCGGAGAGCTGGCGGATGACGGTCCGGATCTCGTCGCCCCATTTCGTGCCGCGGAGCTGGCCGAGGTACAGGGCGACGAGGTAGCAGGCGACGAGTTGGGTGAGGAAGGCCTTGGTGGAGGCGACGGCGACCTCGGGCCCGGCGTGCGTGTAGAGCACGGCGTCGGACTCCCTCGGGATGGTGGAGCCGTTCGTGTTGCAGATGGCCAGGACCTTCGCGCCCTGTTCGCGGGCGTGCCGCAGGGCCATCAGGGTGTCCATGGTCTCGCCGGACTGGGAGATCGCGACGACGAGGGTGCGCTGGTCGAGGATCGGGTCGCGGTAGCGGAACTCGCTGGCCAGCTCGGTCTCGCAGGGAATACGGGTCCAGTGCTCGATGGCGTACTTGGCGATCATCCCGGCGTGGAACGCGGTGCCGCAGGCGACGATCACGACCTTGTCGACCTCGCGGAGCTCGCGGGGGGTGATCCGTACCTCGTCGAGGTGGAGCCTGCCCGCGCCGTCGATCCGTCCGAGGAGGGTGTCGGCGACCGCCTTGGGCTGTTCGGCGATCTCCTTGAGCATGAAGTAGTCGTGGCCGCCCTTCTCGGCGGCGGAGACGTCCCAGTCCACGTGGTATTCGCGGACGTCGGCGGGCCGCCCGTCGAAGTCGGTGACGGTGACGCCTTCCCGCCGCAGCTCCACCACCTGGTCCTGTCCCAGCTCGATCGCGGAGCGGGTGTGCGCGATGAACGCGGCCACGTCGGAGGCCAGGAACGACTCGCCCTCCCCCACCCCGACCACGAGCGGCGAGTTGCGCCGGGCCCCGACCACCGCGTCGGGCGCGTCCGCGTGCACGGCCACCAGGGTGAAGGCGCCCTCCAGGCGCCGGCACACCTGGCGCATCGCCTCCGCCAGGTCGGCACAGGACGAGAACGCCTCGGCGAGGAGATGGGCGACGACCTCGGTGTCGGTCTCGGAGGCCAGATCGTGGCCGCGCTCGGCGAGTTCGGCGCGCAGCACGGCGAAGTTCTCGATGATCCCGTTGTGCACGACGGCGACGCGGCCGGCGTTGTCGAGGTGCGGGTGGGCGTTGGCATCGGTGGGGGCGCCGTGGGTGGCCCAGCGGGTGTGGCCGATGCCGGTGGTTCCGGCCGGGAGCGGCGCCTCGGCCAGCGACTTCTCCAGATTGACGAGCTTGCCCGCCTTCTTCGCGGCGGCCAGACCGCCGTCCGCGAGGACGGAGATGCCCGCCGAGTCGTAGCCCCGGTATTCGAGGCGCTTCAGGCCCGCGACGACAACGTCCTGCGCCGACTGCCCACCGACGTATCCGACGATTCCGCACATACCGTTCCCTTCCTGATCGCCCTCCCCCTCTCCTTCGCATCGTCGCAGAAGGTGAACGGAGCGGCAGAAATCAAGACGGAACGACAAAAAGCAGAGCGCGCCCCGGACGCACTCGGGTGATGCGACGACGCGGCGAGGCGCCGTGCCGGGCGTCACGAGCCGGTGAACCTCCCCGGTCACAGCCCTCGGAGCCTGTCGGGTGGCCTCCGGCCGGGCGGCCGTGCCCTGGCCACGCACGCCTCCCGCGTCGTCGTCGGTCGCCGACGCTCCTTCCCCGGGCTCTCAGCCGAGTTCGAGCAGGGGAGACCCCATCCGACTCCCTCCTCCGCCTCGCAATCGCACGCACCGGGCCGCGCCCGTCATCCGGTCCGAGGCCACCCGACAGGCTCTCAGGCCAGCAGCAGCGGCATGTCCCAGTCCGAGGGCACGCCCCCGGCGGAGTACGCGTCCAGGGCCAGGGCCAGGCCCGCCGCCCCGTCGAGGTATCCGGAGACGTCCGTCCCGAACGGCACCTTCGTCATGGTGAAGCGGTACCCGAAGGGCAGCTCCGGGTCGAAGGCGTCGACCAGCGGGGCCGCGATCCGGTCCCGGACCTCCTCGATCCGGGCGTCGGCGAAGTGCTCGTTGAGCCGCCCGAGCTGGTGCAGGGCACCCGCCCAGCCGTGGCACAGCGCGTTGTCGTCGATGTCCCACCGGTCCGGGGTCAGCGTCAGCAGCCGCTCCACGGACGCCTTCGCCGTGCCGGTCCAGTCCGCGCGGTCCAGTGCCAGCCCGGCCAGTTGCAGCGCCCGGGAGACCGCGGGGGCGCCGTAGCACCAGGCGGGCCGTCCGGCGGGGGTGGTGAAGGCGTCGGGTCCGGCCAGCCACTCGTCGAGACTCAGGTACGGGGGCCAGTACAGCCCGTGCTCGTCGTGCACCGCCCACCGGGTGAGCAGCGCGACGCACGCCTCGATGGCCTCCCGCTGGTCCGGCACGCGGACCCCCTGGCGCCAGGCGAGCGAGAGCAGGGCGAGCGGCCCGGCGACACCGTGCGAGAGCCCGAGGTTGAGGTGGCCGTCGGGCAGTTGGTCCTCCGCGCCGATCCGGGGCGCGTCCAGGGCCCACCACCGCGGCACCTCGTGGCCGCGGTGTTCCACCTCCCCCCGCGCGAGGCGGGTCAGATAGGTGAGGGTGGTCTCCAGTTCCTCGCCGCAGGTCTCGGCGCGGGCCAGCAGGTAGCGGCCCACCCCCGTCATCCCGCGCACCACCTCGTAGTGCCCGATGGTGGGCAGCGGGGAGTTCTCCGGGACGGCGGGCAGCGCGGTGCGGACCAGGTCCCGCTGGTAGCCGTCGAGCCGCTGGAGCGCGGAGACGTAGCCGCCCGTGGCGCGATGGGCGAGCAGGACGGCGAAGGCCAGGGCCCCGGGCCCCTTGAAGATGCCGCTCGGGGTGGTGTCGCCGAGGGCGGCGGCCGAGGTGGCGGCGGCGAGGTACCCGTGCGCGCGGGCGGTGCGGTCGGTACCGGGACGGGCGGCGCCGCTGAAGGCGATGGCCAGGCCGGGGCTGCCGCTGCCCAGGGTCATCTCGGCCCAGATGGCCTCGGTCTCGCCGGTGTCGTTGGCCTCGGCCGGGATCCGGGTCGCGGCCATGGTGGCGGCGGGGTCGGCCAGCCGGTCGAGGATCCGCTCCGAGACCTGCCCGGCGCGCTCGCGCAGTTCGGTTCGGTCGAGGGTGGTCATCGGGCGCTCCTGACGGCTGCGGCGGTGGACCGGGCCGCGTGTTCGCGGCGGGCGATGCGGGTGCGGGCGGCTCCGCGCAGGACCGCGTAGGCACGGGCCTCCGCCGCCTGGTCGATGCCGAACAGCCGGTTGTGCCGCATGTGCAGCAGCGACAGCACGGCCTCGTCGCGGTCGGCCTCCGAGGCGGCCAGCACCAGCTTTCCGTAGGCCGCCGGTTCGGGGGCGTCGGCCCACAGCTCCGCGAGCGCGGGGACACGGAGTTCGGCCGCGGCGCGGCGGGCGGTGTCGCCGGGGAGGTCTCCGGGCCCGATCAGCCGGTCGGCCAGGGCGCGATGGCGCTGGTAGACCTCGTGGTCGGGGCCCTTGGTGAACATGTGGACCGCCCAGGCGCACCAGTCCCAGTCGCCGAGCGCGTCCAGCAGCACCGCGTGCCCGGCGGCCGCGAGGACGTCGTCGGGCACGGCCGCCGCCCCGGCGCGGCGCGCCCGGAGCTGGACCAGCGCGGACTGGCTGTCCGTCAGGAAGAGTCCTTCGACGGCCTCCTGCGCCGAGGGTCCGAGGTAGCGGTCGGTCTCGGGGCGGTACGCGTCCAGCGTCATCCCGCGTACCGCGCCGCTGTCGGTCAGCCGCCGCACATGCCGGGCGACGACGGGCAGGACCCGGCCGTTCAGCGTGGCCGGATCGCCGTGGAGACGCAGCCGCAGATGCGGGTCGGGGTCGCGGTAGCGGAGGAAGAACCAGCGGTCGATGTCCGCGCCGATGTCGGCCAGCAGCACGGGGAGATGTTCGGCGAGCAGGGTGTCGTGGGCGGCCTGCTCGGCGTACAGCTTGACGGTCAGCCAGTCCTCGCCGGGCAGGTGGAACGCCGTGGGCGCGTACCGGAGCGCGGACTTGGCGAGCGCCGGTGCGTCCTCCTGCGGCCGGCCGGCCGCCGGGGTGCGCGGGGCGCGGACGAGCGGGACGACGATCTCGGTGCTGTACCCGGAGTTCCAGCCGAGCCCGGCACCGTCCGCGGTGAGGTCCTCGTACAGCTGGAACCGGGGTTCCTCGGCGGTCAGTTCGGCGCGCAGCAGCCCCTGGTCCCACGGTTCGCGCAGATCGATCGGGAACATCTGGTCGTTGCGGGCGATCTGGATCCGGTCGGGCACCCGGCCCCGGCGGCGCCAGTCGCGCAGCCCCTCCTCCCACACGGCCGTGCTCCCCGAGCGTGCCGCGTCCATCAGGCGGCGCCCGGCGAGCCAGCGGCGCGGCGCGGTCAGCACGCGGCCGTAGCGGACGCGCGGGAGATACGGGAGGACGTCGAGCCCCGCCCAGTCCCAGCCGGACCAGACCCGGGGCCGGGCGGCGGCGAGATCGGAGAGGAAGCGGGCGACGGGCGGGGCCTGCGCGTCGAGGGCCAGCATGTGCGGGAAGACGGGGACGACCTGACGGCCGGTCGGACCGTGCAGCAGTCGCAGTCCGTCCTCGCCCGCGGCGACCAGGAGGGTCCGCCAGTCCAGGCAGTGCGGGTCGCCGCGGTCGTCCGCGACGCCGACCGGTATGCGGTACGGCAGCAGCGGCGGCACCTGCACGATGTTCAGCGAGCGCGGGTCGGTCGGCATGATGTCGACCTGGGCGACGAGCACGTCCTCGTCGCCGGGCCCGGGAGCGGGGCCCGCGGCCAGCTCGGCGAGTTCGTCGGTGAGTCCGGCGAGGGTGGCGAAGCGGCCCGCGGTCGCGCCGGCCGTCCACGAGCCGATGTGCGGACTGCCCAGGAGCAGGAACTCGCCCCGGTCGATGGCCTCCTGGCTGTCGGCGAGGATCTGGAAGCAGAGTTCCAGGGTGCGCGGCGCGCGGCCCTCCGGGGTGTGTCCGACGGCCTTGGCCAGACGTGCCACGTCCGCGTCGGTGAGTTCGATGTCGCCGCCGTCGAGGACGGCCTGCTGGAGGAGCTCGGCGATCGCGGCGCGGCGGGGACGGTCGGCGTCCTCGCCGGGGCCGGTGCGGGGGTGGGCCGGCGCGGAGGAGCCGTACTCGGGCGGCAGGCCGAGGCCGCGGTGCGGGTCCACCAGGTCGGCGAGCGGGACGGCGGAGGCGGTGCCGTACCGCTCGATGAACCGGTCGCGGTAGTCCCGCATGTGCGCGAGCGTGGTCCACTCGGGGGTCATCGCCCAGATCGCGGCGGCGTAGCGGCGCACCTCCTCGCCGATCGCCTCCGGCAGCACGATGTCGGCGGGCATCCGCAGGTCCACATGGACGGGCGGCCGTCGGCCGCTGTCCGCGTCGTCTCCGTCCAGGGCGCGGACGGCGGCGAGCAGCGCCCGCCAGGAGTCCTGTCCCCGGCCGGGCGGGTCCGCCTCGTGGGCGCCGGCGGCGGCGCGGACGGCCCGCAGTCCTTCGGCGGCGCCCGGCACGGCCCCGTCGACGGCGGCCTCGACGCGGTCGAGGAGGGTGGCGTCGATGCGGTGCGGGGTGAGGGAGGTGAGCAGGAGGCCGTGCTGGACGAGACCGGCGAGGAGACCGTCGATGCGGCCCGGCTCGACGGACGGGAAGCGGGCGCTCAGGTCGTCGACGAGTGCCGCGTACGGGACGGGCCGCGCGGCGGCCTCGCGGACCACGGCGACCAGCGCGTTGTCCCGGACCGAGATCTCGCGCTCGCCGGTGTGCAGGGTGAGCCGGCCGTCCCGTCGGACGCACAGATCGTTGAGGACGACGTCGGTCCGGCGGCGGACCTCGGGGACGGCGAGCCAGTCGAGCACCCGGCGGTGCAGCCAGAGGCCGTCGAGCCGGACCGACACCGCGCCGGGGCCGGTGAGCGCGGCCTTGGCGGCGGGGCCGAAGGCGGCCCGGCCGACGCCCGCGAACAGGCCGAAGGGGGTGGGCCGGCCACCGGCGCGGCGTGCGTACCGGGTGAGGGTCCTGGCCGCGCTGAGGGTGCGTTTCCGGCCGAGGGCGGCGGCACCCTCGGCGGTGGCGAGACGCTGGAGGCTGAGCGAGAGACTTCCGCTGGCGACCTCGACGGCCTGGCGGAGCAGCGGATCACCGGCCAGGCGGCGGAGCCCCGGCACGGGGTCGTCGGCGTCGATACGGGCCTCGGCGCGGTCGCGCGGCGCACTCGCCATCCGCACGAGCACCGGCTCGCGGACCTCGAAGAGATCCAGGTCCAGGTCCGTTTCCAGGTCTGGTCGCACGTCGGCAGCCCCCCATGGTGCGGCGGTACGGGAAAGCGATGTGGTGGTACGGCGAGGCGGAGCGGGCCGGGCCCGCTCCGCCTCGCCTCACTTCAGTCGGTCCCGCGTCGGCCGATGCCGACGCATGTGCCGCGTCAGCAGCAGATCGGACAACGGGTGCCGATCGCGTAGCTGCTCGGCGAGGAGTACGTACCGGCGCCGAACTCCTGGGTCTCGTCGGACACCTCCGAGATGCGGAGGTCGAGGTCCAGGTCGGCGGAGACGTCGTTGGCGAGAATCATTTCGGTGCGCATGTGTACCCCCAAAGGGTCAGTGAAGCGAACAAATGATTGGAATACCTGAGTGCCTGTTCGGCTCTCTCGTGCTCACTTTTCACTGCGGCACCACTGATCGGGGAGCCCGTTTTCAGCCAACCGGAAGAACGACGAAACGGCCCCGTCCAGGCGACAAGAACGGGGCAGTACGGGCCCTCGTGCGCTCGGAACGACGGAATCCGCCCCCGTGAACAGAAGCTTCTCCTGCCGCCCGCGCCACGCGATCTACGCCCCGAGCGGACTTCGGCGCCCGAAATCACTGCGTGGCAGGGTCCCACCCGTCAGCATCCGGCCGCTCCGCACGGCTCGCCGCATATTCGGCGTGATGTGACCCTTGCCGCCGCCACGCTTCACTGCATATCGACAGAACTCGAAAAGATTGCCGATGGATTCGGCGAACCTGCCGCGCACCCGGACATCCGGTGATTCAGCGCGTGAGGACATCCGGTGGTTCAGCGCTTGAGGACATTCGGTGGTTCAGCGCTTGAGGAACTCCAGGAGGTCCCCGTTGAACTTCTCCTTGTCACCGGGGACGAGGGCGAGGCCGTGGGAGCCTCCCTCATAGACCTTGAGGGTCGCGCCCTGGATGAGCCGGGCGGACTTGCGGCCCGTGGCGTCGATGGGAACGATCTGGTCGTCGTCGCCGTGCACGACGAGCGTGGGGATGTCGAACTTCTTCAGGTCCTCATGGAAGTCCGTGGCCGCGAAGGCGTCGACGCACGCGACGCCTCCCTCGATGGTCTCGGCCATGCCCATGTGCCAGAAGGCGTCCTTGTTGCCCTGGGTGGCCCTGCTGCCGTCGCGGTCGGCGCTGAAGAAGCCCACCGCCGCGTCCTTCCAGAACTGCGAGCGCTCGGTGAGGATGCCCCGTTTGATGTCGTCGAAGACGGACTGCGGCACGCCCTCGGGGTTGTCGGGGCCCTGGAGCATCAGCGGAGTGATCGCCGAGAGCAGCACCGCGGACCTGATCCGGCCGGTTCCGTGCCGGCCGATGTAGCGGGCGAGTTCGCCGCCGCCCATCGAGTGCGCGACCAGGGTGACGTCCCGCAGGTCCAGTTGGGTGACCAGGTCGTCGAGGTCGTCGGCGAAGGTGTCGAAGTCGTAGCCGTCCCAGACCGGGGTGGAGCGGCCGTGACCACGCCGGTCGTGGGCGATGCCGCGGAACCCGTTGTCCGCGACCACCTTGAGCTGGTCCTGCCAGGCGTCCCCGTTCAGGGGCCAGCCGTGGATGAAGACGACGGGGCGGCCTCGGCCCCAGTCCTTGTAGAAGATGTCGACACCGTCGCGTGTGATCACCGTGGGCATGCGTGCTGTCCTCTCGGGTGTGCTGTGGGCCCCCGTTCCAGGGTGCGGGCGGACACCGGGGCCGCAATCCGAACCGCGGTCCTGCAGCGGCCGCTCGGCGGGAACGGGCGTCCGCGCCACAACCTTCAGACGCCCACGACAGCGAACTCATGAACCGGGATCCAAAGCCGTCGGGCTCGCCGGTGACCGGCGGGAGGCCGGCGCTCCTGGGGTCGATTCCACAGGGGCAGCGTCTGGCGAGGAGCTATAAAGTAGGAACCCCGCATACTTTGAGCCGCTCCTACTTCATGGGACTCCTACTTCAAGGAGATGCTGATGGCCTTCACCGGACGCAGTCGCGAGTTGCGCATCCTCGAATCCTGGCTGGACAAAGTCAGGGCGGCTTCGGGCGGCAGCGCGGGGCAGGCTCTGGTGATCAAGGGCCGGCGACGGATCGGCAAGACTCGGCTGGTGCAGGAGTTCTGCGCCAGGTCGGCATTGCCGTACGTGTTCTTCCAGGCGACCCGCGGCCAGCCCGCACCACTGGCTCGGCGGGCGCTCTTCGACGCGGTCGCCGGGGGGCACGGCATGAGGGAATACGGGGCAGCCCTGGGACAGGCAGCCGCTCCTGAGGACTGGGTCCGGACGCTCACCGCGGTGGCTGCGGCGCTACCCGCGGACGAGCCGGTCGTTCTCGTGCTGGACGAGGTCCCCTGGCTGGCCGAGGCCGACGCCGGATTCGACGCGGCGCTCAAAACCGCCTGGGACATGCACTTGTCCGCGAAGCCCGTGCTCTTGCTGATCCTCGGCTCCGATCTCGCGATGATGGACCGGCTGACGTCGTACGAGCATCCCTTCTACGGGCGTGCGGGCCAGTACACCGTGGGGCCGCTCAACCCTGCGGACGTACAGGACTCCACCGCGCTCGATGCCGCGGACGCGCTGGACGCGTACCTGGTCACCGGAGGCTTCCCCGAGGTCGTGACCGACTGGCGGACCGGTGAGTCGGTGGCCGACTATCTGACACGCCAGGTGGAGAACCCTTCGTCGGTGCTGCTGACGACGGGGGAACGTTCCCTCGCGGCCGAGTTCCCCGCGCGTCTGCAGGCCGGCCGAGTGTTGCGGGCGATCGGTTCCGGCGAGCGGACGTTCTCGGGCATCGCCGCAAGCACCGGAGGCGCCGACGGACATCCGCTGGCGCACGGCACTCTCGCCCCGATACTGGCCGAACTCACCGATTCGAAGAAGATCGTGGCCGCGGACCTTCCGCTGTCCACCCGGCCCGCCCCGAAGCTCAAGCGCTACCGGATCGCCGACACCTACCTGCGCTTCTGGCTGGCACATCTGGAAAACGCCGTCGCGCAGGCGGAGAGAGGCAGAGGGGACGTGTCGGCCGCCCGGATCCAGCGGTCGTGGCCGTCCTGGCGAGGCCGTGCGGTGGAGCCGGTGATCAGGGAGGCACTGGCCCGCGCAGTGCCCGGCGGCCTGTTCCCCGAGGCGACCGAGGTGGGCGGCTGGTGGAACCGCCGGAACAACCCGGAGATCGACCTCGTCGGCGCGGACGCGCAGCCCGTGGCACGTCGTGTCTTCTTCGTCGGATCAGTGAAGTGGCGTAACGAGACACCCTTCGGTGCACGGGATCTGACGGAACTGGCATCGGCGGCGCAACAGGTGCCGGGCGCGGAGGGCGCGGCCCTGATCGCAGTCAGCCGAAGGCCGCCGACGGGTGCGGTAGCGGAGGAGCTGGCCGCGCACTGGGGTCCCGAAGACGTGCTGGCGGCGTGGCGGTGACAGCGGCGGCAGTCAAGTCGCCGGCACCGTGACCGCCCCGCCCCCAGGACGACCGGGAACGGGGTGGGCGTTGGTCGGCGCGGCAGTCAGCTGCCGGAGGCGTACGTGACGAACTCCGCCCAGGCTCGCGGCGCGAAGCCGAGGTGCGGGCCGGGGACGTTCTTGGAGTCGCGTACGTGGATCGTGCTTGCGGTCTCCGCGACCTCGACACATGCGGGGCCGTCGTTGGTGCTGTAGCTGCTCTTGAACCAGGTCAGTTCGGTGTCCATACGTCTCCCCGGTGGGTCAGCTTCCCGACGCGTACGTCACGAAGTCTTCCCACGCCGAGGGCGTGAAACCGAGTTGGGGGCCGCCCGGCAGGTTCTTGGAGTCGCGTACGTGGATCCTGCTCGCGGTCCCCGCCACCTCGACGCAGTCTGGGCCGTCATTGCTGCTGTAACTGCTCTTGAACCACGTCAGCCCGGAAATGCTTCCTACCGAGGGCTTGGCACTCATGTCTCTCCCAGCAGTTTCTCGATGAAGGCCCTTGAGAGCCGAGGCGTCAGCGCCTGGGCTCGGACCAGGCCGTACCGCATCTCAAGGATCTGGACTTCCTTGGGATCGGTGATCAGTCGACTGGTGAGCTGAACCTCGTTGTGCCCCACAGCCGTTCCGTCACTCAGCTTAAGCACTCGATGCGAGCCGGCGAGTCCCGCATGCTCCTCCGTATCCGTCGGCATGACCTGGATCGCGACATGCCTCAACGTGCTCAGTTCCAGCAGGTGTTCGAGCTGCCTCCGCAACACCATCTTGCCCCCGATCGGCCGTCTCAGCGATGCCTCTTCCTGGACGAATGTCAGCAGCGGAGCAGGGCGTCGTTCGAAGACCGATTGGCGGGCCATGCGCGCAGCGACCAAGCGATCCACCTGATCCTCGACGTACGCCGGGCGTCGCTCCTTGTACAGGGCGCGCGCGTACTCTTCGGTCTGGAGCAGGCCGTGCACGACCTCGCTGGTGTAAGCGCCCATCTCGACCGCATTCGCCTCCAGCTTCGCCAAGTCACGGACCTTCTTCGGGTATCGCGCCTCCGCCACGTCCTGCTTCATCGCGGCGATCTTGCCGCCCGCGCCCAGGGCCTTGTCCGCCTTGTCCAGGAACTCCGGCTTGGGAATGCGTTTCCCGGCTTCCACCTTGTAGACCTGGTTCTCCCCGTAGCCGATCGCAGCGCCCAGGTCCGCCGCACGCAGGCCGGCCGCCTCACGCCACAACCGGATCTGCCGGCCGACCGCCGCGATCACCGCGCCCGAGTCGTCCTCGACGTCGAACTCCCAGTCAGGGCCGTCCGCAGTGTTGTCTCCGTTGCCCCGGTTGTCCTCGTCCGCCATACGACACCCGCCTCCACCCGTGCCCGCACCGTTTCGCGTTGGACGCCGTACCGGATGGACAGACCCGTACAACCACTGGACAGTCACTGTCCGTACGCACGTCATTGCTGTTCAGAGTAGGCATCTGCAGCCACGCTGAGTGACGTGAACCACGAAATCACCCAACCGCGTGCCCGCAGCGGACAGTTCGCCGTGCAGCTCTCCGCCACCCGCCGGGGTGCCCGACTCGCCAGGCTCCTCGCGACCGAGCAACTCCGGTCCTGGGGACTGCCGCCGGACGACGCCGGGCATGTCATCGCCGAGTTGGCGTCCAACGCCGCGCTGCACGGGTACGTGCCGGGGCGGGACTTCTGCATCATGCTGACCGTCACCGGGGACACGCTCCGTATCGAGGTCGCCGACGCTCGCGGGGACATGCTGCCCCGCCTCCCGGAGCGGAACTGCGAATCCGAGGTGGGGCGCGGGCTGTTGCTCGTCGAGGCGATCGCCATCCGGTGGGGCGTGCAGGTCGGCCCCTTCCCGCGCAAGACCGTCTGGGCGGAGGTAGCCCTCACCGGATCGTGACAGTCGCGACCCGGTGGGCCACGTCCCGGTGAACCGCGACCTGGCGGGCCCCGACATAAAAGGCTTTCAAGGCTTTGGAGAGAAAGAACCCTCCCAACCCAACCCCAACTCCTACCCCGGCTTCACGCAGGAGCACACCCGAGGCCCCGTCACCCACACGGGTGAGATCACCAACTCGACTGGCTTTCCGCCCGGTTGGCAGGCATATGCTCGCCCTCGCAACCCCAGACATGCGTCGGCCCCCGGCCGGGACTCGGAATCCCGATCGAGGGCCTGACCAGCGAGGAAGAGAAAAGCTTCCCGATGGATACCCAGCAGGTTAGCGCGCCCTCGCGCACCCCGTCCCCCGTTTCCGGGGACACCACGCCGCCATCCGGTGTCATGCACATCAACTCCCGCCACACCAGCCGCTTCACCGTGGTCGGCAACCACCTCGCCCAGCACCGCGAGCTCTCCCTCCTCGCGATCGGCCTCGCCACCCACATCCAGTCGCTGCCCACCGGGGCGGGGGTCGGGATCAAAACCCTCACCGAGCGCTTCCCGGAAAGCGAAGCCCGCATCGCCGCCGCATTGCGCGAACTGGAAGCCCACGGCTACCTCAAACGCACCCGCGAACGCCTCCCCGACGGCCGCGTCATCACCCGCACCTGCTCCTACAACCAGCCGGGCTCCAGCAAGGCCCGCCCCGTCCCCGTGCCCAGACGACGCCCCAAGCCCATCCACCCGGCTCCGGATCCGGCTCCGGTATCCGCAGCCCTCGTACCCCCGCGACCCGAGCAGCCACCCCACGTCCCCGCCCCCACCGCGCCCAAGCCCCCACCCCCACCGCTCCCCCAACCCGACACCCCCCTCCCCCAACGCCACCAAGCCGCCCTCGCCCTCCTCACCGACCTCCACCGCAGCACCCCCCAACTCACCCTGGCAGAACGGGACATCCACACCCTCGCCCCCGCCGTCGCCACCTGGTTCGAACGCGGCTCCACACCCACCGCCCTCCGCCACGCACTCACCACCAACCTCCCCCACCCCCTCAAGCACCCCGCCAAACTCCTCCGCCACCGCCTCACCCACCTCCTCCCGCCGCCGACCACCCCCACCTACCAGCCCACCCCGCTCCAGAACTGCAACCACTGCGACCGCGCCTTCCGCTCCCCCACCCCCGGAAACTGCCGCGACTGCGAGAGCAGGCTGTCGCTCCTGGAATAGCCACGGGCCAGTTGGCGTGGACGGCGACACCCTGGGCCGGGGTCGGCTGCAGCGGCGGCGGCACGCCTTCCTCCCCCCGTCGCACCGGACCCGGGCACCGCGTCACGTGCGAACCTTTCCGTGCCCTGCGGGGAACAAGAGGTGACACGCTCACCCACCGAGTCCACAGGAGCCGATGTGACCGGACCGCCGGCCAGCCCCGACGACGCCGAGCTCGTCGCGCAGTCGCTGGAGCAGCCCGAGATCTTCGCCGAGCTCTACGACCGCCACGCGCCCGACATCCACCGCTATGCCGTCCGCCGCCTCGGGGAGGGCGCGGCGGACGACATCACGGCGGAGACCTTCCTCATCGCGTTCCGCTCCCGGCGCCGTTACGACCGCGCGCGCCGCGGCGCCCGCCCCTGGCTGTACGGCATCGCCGCGAATCTCATCGGCAAGCAGCGGCGCAGTGAGGAGAGGGGGCTGCGGGCTCTGGCCCGTACCGGGCAGGACCCGGTGGCCGCTTCCTGGAGCGACCGCTGCGACGACCGGATCTCCGCGCAGGGGCCGCTGGCCGGGGCACTCGCCGCGCTGTCTCCCGGGGACCGCCATGTGCTGCTGCTCGTCGCGTGGGCCGACCTCGGATACCAGGAGGTCGCCGAGGCGCTCGGCATCCCTCTCGGCACCGTACGGTCGCGACTCAATCGCGCCCGCCGCAAGGTACGTGAAGCGCTCAGCCTGGATCCCTCGTTCACGCCCGACGCCATGGAGCTGACCCCGTCATGGACGAAATGACCACGCTGCGCGAGCTGCGCGCCGACGCACCCGTTCCGGACCGTTCCGCACTCGCCCCGGGCCGGCGACGGCTCACGGAGACCATCGCCTCGGGCCGCCGTGCCCGCCGGCTGAAGGCAGACTGGCGGGTCGCCGCGTTCGGCGCGGCAGCGGCGATCACCGTGGCGGCCGTGCTCGGCACCCAGCTCGTCGACGCCGCCGCCCCCGACCGCTCCGGACCCGCCTCGACGACCGGCACCCTGCGGCTGGACAGCCCCGCCGAGGTGCTGAACCGGGCCGCCGACGCACTGGAGAAGCAGCGGGCCGCCCCGGAACCGCGCGACGACCAGTGGATCTACACGAAGACGGCGACGGCCCAGCTGGACAACCTGCCCGAGGGCAGCTTCTCGCACGACTCCGACAACTGGGTCCCGTACGACAACTCCGCCGCGGCCAGGAACGGGAAGGACGACGACTACCGCACGTCCCTCCAGGTCTACCGCGCCGCCAACGAACTGCCCGACGATCCGGCCCGTCTCCTGGCGAAGGTCCGTTCGTTCTATCCGACGGGCCACCCCCCCGAGAGCCTGCCCGAGCCCGAGGCCGTGCACAGCTTCCGCGCGATGGGGCTGTTCATCCAGGCCTACCCGATCGCGCCCCGCGCCCTGGCCCGCGTCTACCGGGCGCTGGCCACCGTCCCCGGGGTGCGCGTCACCGACCACCTGGTGAAGGACGCGGCCGGGCGCGAGGTCATCGCCATCACCCGGGAGGAGGACGGCACGCACCAGCAACGCGAGATCCTCATCGACCCGACCACCTTCGGTTACGCCGGACTGCGGTTCGTGGTCACCGAGGACTACACGTTCCAGCTCAAACTGCCGCCGGAGAAATTCAAGGCCGGTCAGATCACGCTGAGCGAAGCCCGGGTCGAGGCCGCCGTCGTCGACGCCGAGGGTGAGAAGCCCTGACACGACCGGGAGCTCGAACCCGGGAGCCGGGCGCCGAGCCCGGGAGCCGAGCACGGACGTGGGAGCGCGTCCGGGAACCGGGTCCGGTGTCCGCCACAGGGGTGCGGACACCGGGCCCCGCCTCCTGCCCGCCGTACCCCACGTGACCGAGCCCACCCCCCGCTCCGTTCGAACTCCCGCAACAATGAACATGTGATCACTTCGCCGCCACGAAGCACCCACCGCCGTGCCGAGCATGCGGCGACGCCGTACGTCGATCTGTCGCGCGCCGAATGGAGCGCCCTGCGCGACAAGACGCCGTTGCCGCTGACCGCCGACGAGGTGGAGCAGCTGCGCGGGCTCGGGGACGTGATCGACCTCGACGAGGTCCGGGACGTCTACCTGCCGCTCTCCCGGCTCCTCAACCTCTATGTCCAGGCCACCTCGGGCCTGCGCGGCGCCCTGAACACCTTCCTCGGGGACGCGGGCAACGGCCACGGGGCGCAGCGCGGCACCCCGTTCGTCATAGGGGTCGCGGGCAGTGTCGCGGTCGGCAAGTCCACCAGTGCCCGTATCCTCCAGGCGCTGCTGGCCCGCTGGCCCGAACATCCCCGGGTGGAACTCGTCACCACGGACGGCTTCCTGCTGCCGATGAACGAGCTGAAGGCGCGCGGGCTGATGTCGCGCAAGGGGTTCCCCGAGTCGTACGACCGCCGGGCGCTGACGCGTTTCGTCGCCGACATCAAGGCCGGCAAGGACGAGGTGACGGCGCCCGTCTACTCGCATCTGATCTACGACATCGTGCCGGGTGAGCGGCTCACCGTGCGCCGCCCCGACATCCTGATCGTCGAGGGGCTGAACGTGCTCCAGCCCGCGCTGCCCGGCAAGGACGGGCGGACCAGGGTGGGGCTGGCCGACTACTTCGACTTCAGCGTGTACGTGGACGCACGGACCGAGGACATCGAGGCCTGGTATCTCAACCGGTTCCGGAAGCTGCGCGAGACGGCGTTCCAGAACCCGTTCTCGTACTTCCGCAAGTACACCCAGGTCTCCGAGGAGGAGGCCATGGAGTACGCGGCGACGATGTGGCGGACCATCAACAAGCCCAACCTGGTGGAGAATGTCGCGCCCACCCGGGGCCGTGCCACCCTGGTACTGCGCAAGGGTCCGGACCACAAGGTCCAGCGGCTGTCCCTGCGCAAGCTCTGAGAGCCCGACAGGCTCCGAGACGTCGAACCCCTCCAGGAGTGTCCGCGTGCTGCACCTGCGCCTGATCGTCCCCGCCGACCGTACGGACGAGGTGGTGCACCTGGTGGAGACCACCGTCGGGACGACGCATCTCGTGGTGATGTCCGGGGTCGCCCGGAACCCGGCGGGCGACGTGGTGCTGTGCGACGTGGCCCGTGAGGCGGGCGACGTGCTGATCTCCGCACTGCGCGGCCTCGGTATCGACAAGTCGGGGTCGATCACCGTCGAAAACATGGACCTGACACTCTCCGCGCACGCCGACGAGGCGGAGGCGGCGGCGCCGGGCGAGGGCGCGGACGCGGTGCTGTGGGAGGAGCTGACGGAGGCGACCCATGAGGAGTCGACCTTCAGCGTCACCTACGTGTCGTTCCTCGCGGTCGCGACGATGCTGGCGGCCTGCGGTGTGATGCTCGACAACGCGATCCTGATCGTGGGCGCCATGGCGGTCGGCCCGGAGTTCGGGCCGCTGGCCGGGATCTCCACGGCTCTGGTGCAGCGCGCCCCGCGGCTGGTGTGGCGGTCGTTGGTGGCGCTGATCGGCGGCTTCGCCGTCGCGATGATACTGACCGCCGGGTTCGCCTGGCTGATGGACGCCTTCGGGCTGTTCACCCGCGCGATGGTCGAGGCGGACCGTCCCAATACCTCGTTCATCTGGAAGCCGGACCCGCTGTCGTTCGTGGTGGCGTTCCTGGCCGGGATCGCCGGAACGCTCTCGCTCACCTCGGCGAAGTCCGGGGCGCTGATCGGGGTCGCGATCTCCGTGACGACGGTGCCGGCGGCGGCCAACGCGGCGGTGGCGTTCAGCTACACCGACTACGGCCAGATGTGGGGCTCGGCGGCCCAGCTGCTGGCGAACCTCGGCGGAATCGTGGTCGCGGGGACACTGACGCTGCTGCTCCAGAAGGCCCTGTGGGCGGCACACCGCCGCCGGACGGGCTATGTGACGAACGCATCGGGCGAGTAGCGCGGACGACCCGGTCGGCACCGGCGGGCCCGGTCGGCGAACGGACGGGAGTCCCGCCGCCGGATCAGGGCCGGACGGGGCGCACCGGCCTCGGCCGTGCTCCACCGGAGAGGCCCCCAGGGGCTTTCGCTCGGATCCTGCCGGGCTCACCCGGAGCCCGGCAGGACCGAAACGAGAGGCCCTAACCGAGCGCGGACTTCACCACGTCGGCCAGCCGCCCGGCGACCGCGCGTGCCTGTTCGATGTCGGCCGCCTCGACCATGACCCGTACCAGCGGCTCCGTACCCGACTGGCGCAGCAGTACGCGCCCGGTGGAGCCCAGCTCGCGCTCGGCCTCGGCGACCGCCGCGGCCAGCTCCGGAGAGGTGTCCACCCGGGACTTGTCGACATCGGGGACGTTGATCAGCAGCTGCGGCAGGCGCTGCATGACCCCGGCCAGCTCCGCGAGCGTACGGCCGGTCGCGGCGACGCGGGCCGCCAGCAGCAGACCGGTCAGCGTGCCGTCGCCGGTCGTGGCGTGATCCAGGACGATGACATGGCCGGACTGCTCGCCGCCCAGCGCGTAGCCCTCGGCCTTCATCGACTCCAGTACGTAACGGTCGCCGACGGCGGTCTGGACGAGCCGGATGCCCTCCCGCTCCATCGCGATCTTGAAGCCGAGGTTGGACATGACCGTGCCGACCACGGTGTCCTTGCGCAGGTGCCCGGCCTCACGCATGGCGAGGGCGAGCACGGCCAGGATCTGGTCTCCGTCGACCTCCTCGCCCGTGGCGTCCACGGCGAGGCAGCGGTCGGCGTCGCCGTCGTGTGCGATGCCGAGGTCGGCGCCGTGCTCGACGACGGCGGCCTTCAGGAGGTCCAGGTGCGTGGAGCCGCAGCCGTCGTTGATATTCAGACCGTCCGGTTCGGCACCGATCGTGACGACCTCGGCACCCGCTCGCGTGAACGCCTCGGGCGAGACCCGGGCGGCGGCGCCGTGCGCCTCGTCGAGGACGACCTTCAGACCGTCGAGCCGGTTCGGCAGGACGGCGACGAGGTGGGCGACGTAGCGGTCGAAGCCCTCGGCGTAGTCGGTGACCCGGCCCACCCCGGCGCCCGTCGGACGCGTCCAGGGCTCACCGGTGCGGTGCTGCTCGTAGACCGTCTCGATCCGGTCCTCCAGCTCGTCGGCGAGCTTGTGGCCGCCGCGGGCGAAGAATTTGACACCGTTGTCCGGCATGGCGTTGTGGCTGGCGGAGAGCATCACTCCGAGGTCGGCGCCCAGCGCGCCGGTGAGGTGCGCCACCGCGGGGGTGGGCAGCACACCGACCCGCAGGACGTCCACGCCCGCACTGGCCAGGCCTGCCACGACGGCGGCCTCCAGGAACTCTCCGGACGCACGTGGGTCACGCCCCACCACGGCTGTCGGCCGATGCCCCTCAAAGGTGCCCGCCTCGGCGAGCACATGCGCCGCAGCGACCGACAGGCCGAGCGCGAGCTCAGCCGTCAGGTCCGCGTTGGCGACACCGCGCACACCGTCCGTGCCGAAGAGTCGTCCCACTGGTGTCCTCCGAAGATGCTCCGAAACCGCAAACCAAACCAAAGCAACACAACGCGCCGCTGTGTATGCAGGCCTATGAACGTCTTATGCCGTTATACGCCCGAGCGTGCCGATAAACGAACGCCCCGGCAAGCACGAGGTGTGCCGCCGGGGCGAACGTGTAAAGCAGATGAGCAGGCGGTTTAGCGCTTGCTGTACTGCGGGGCCTTACGGGCCTTCTTGAGACCGGCCTTCTTGCGCTCGACCGCACGGTCGTCGCGGGAGAGGAAGCCGGCCTTCTTCAGCGTCGGGCGGTTGTTGTCGACGTCCGCCTCGTTCAGCGCACGGGCCACGCCGAGGCGCAGGGCACCGGCCTGACCCGAGACGCCGCCGCCCGAGATGCGGGCGATGACGTCGTAGCGGTTGTCGAGCTCGAGCACCTTGAAGGGCTCGTTGACTTCCTGCTGGTGCACCTTGTTGGGGAAGTAGTCCTCAAGGGTGCGACCGTTGATCTTCCACTTGCCGGTGCCCGGAACGATCCGGACGCGGGCGATGGCGTTCTTCCGACGGCCAAGGCCGGCGGCGGGCTGCGGGTCGCCGAAGCGGGACGCCAGCGACTCGCTGGTGTACTCGCCCTCGACGGGAACCTCGGACTCGAAGGTGGTCACCTCGGCGAAAACCTCTTCGCCCTCGACGCCCTCGACGGGGTTCTCAACAGTGGTCTCGGCCACGATTCTCCTCAGATCTTTCTTTTGGTCTTAGGGGGAGGCCGGAACTACTGCGCGACCTGGGTGATCTCGAACGGGACCGGCTGCTGAGCAGCGTGCGGGTGCTGGTCGCCCGCGTAGACCTTGAGCTTCGAGAGCATCTGACGGCCCAGGCTGTTCTTGGGGATCATGCCCTTGATGGCCTTCTCGACAGCCTTCTCGGGGTTCTTGTCGAGCAGCTCGTCGTAGCGGACGGAGCGGAGACCACCCGGGAACCCGGAGTGGCGGTACGCCATCTTCTGGGTCTTCTTGTTGCCGGAGAGGTGAACCTTCTCGGCGTTGATGATGATGACGAAGTCGCCCATGTCCATGTGGGGGGCGTAAATCGCCTTGTGCTTGCCGCGGAGGAGGTTCGCAGCCGTGGTGGCCAGACGGCCCAGGACGATGTCCTGCGCGTCGATGATGTGCCACTGGCGCGTCACATCGCCGGGCTTGGGGCTGTACGTACGCACGGTCGTAGCCTTCGCTTCTTCAGTGAGTGAGTCCTGACAAGGCCACCCGGACGATCACACCAGCCTTGGCGGCGCTGCGGGGACGCAACCCGAGTACCTGCCGCTGGTCATCGGCCCGGTGGACCGGCGTAAGGGCCCCTCGCGTGAGAACGACCAAGCCAATACGCATAACAAACCAGAAGAATACCGTCGCTCCCCCGCGCGGGTCAAAACAGCCCCCGAACCCCGGCCCTGCCGGGGTTTCGGGAGCCGGGAGCCCGGGTTCAGGCGCCCCGGGATCAGGCCTTCGTCGCCACGAACAGGTCCTCGCCGACCTCGGCCGTCAACGACCGGTCCAGCCACTCGCCCAGCACATCCAGATCGGAACACGAGACAACCCGCTCACGCACCTGCTCCGACACCGCGATCCCCCGCTTGGAAAGAATCCGCAGAATGTCCTCGGCACGCCCCTCGGCACGCCCCTCGGCACGCCCCTCGGAACGCAGACGCTGGGACGTCTCCGAGCGGAAGAAAGAGAGGTCGACAGACATCAGATCCCTCCAGATCTGTGAGGCCGGAGCGGAGCCCAGGCCGAGTTCGGTGAGTTCGGCGAAAATCATCGCCGTGTCTTCGTCAACGGTCTGCAGAGCGGCAGCCAGCGCCTTCAGTATGGCACCGGCATTCGGATCCTTACCATGTGTGATGGCCGAGAGCGTGGCGAGGGGAATGTCCCTGGCGGCGGCGTCCACGTCGGTGAAGACGGGGACGTTGTGCGGCCCGAGCACCAACGGGCGCAGCGACAGCGTCGGCCATGCCGTGGGACCGATGACCACCGTCTCCGCCGCCCACTCCGCCGTCGACCTGTCCTGGCACGTCACCAGGAGCAGCGGCGGAAGCCGGTACTTCGCGTAGAGGTGGGCCACGTAGTAGGCCCAGCTGCCGGGTTTGCCCCGGTCCTTCTTGCCCTGCGCCTCCACGGCCAGCAGGTAGCTGTCGCCCCCGGCCGCGTCGATCCGCAGCAAGGTGTCCACCCGTCTTTCGAGCGGCTGGATCTCGGTGAGATCGGTGGGCATGAGGGACACCGCGACAGGTTCCGGAAAGGGGAGCCCCAGCGTGCGGAAGGTCCGTGCGAAGACTCCGGGATCCTCCTGGAAGATCCGGTGCATCGCCTCGTGTGATGAGCTGACCATGCGGCCACGCTAGGGACGCGACGTCGGACGTGCGGGCCCTTCACGGAGCGCTCACCCGGACGGGTGAGCGCCGACTCGGGTGCCCCGCCCTACCGCACCCGCTCCACCCTCCGCTCGTCCCACACCGGCTCCGTCGTCTCGCGCACGACACCGTCCGAGCCGAACACGAGGTACCGGTCGAAGGACTTCGCGAACCACCGGTCGTGCGTGACGGCCATCACCGTCCCCTCGTACGCCTCCAGCCCGTCCTGCAGGGCCTCCGCCGACTCCAGGTCCAGGTTGTCCGTCGGCTCGTCCAGCAGCAGCGCGGTCGTGCCGGCCAGTTCCAGGAGCAGGATCTGGAACCGCGCCTGCTGCCCGCCGGACAGCTTCTCGAACGGCTGGTCGCCCTGCCGCTCCAGCTCGTAGCGCCGCAGCACGGACATCGCACCGCCCCGGTCCTTGGCGTGCTCGGTCCACAGGATCTCGACGAGTGTGTGGCCCAGCAGCTCGGGATGGGCGTGCGTCTGGGCGAAGTGACCCGGTACGACGCGCGCCCCGAGCTTCCACTCCCCCGTGTGCGCCACCGGCTCGCCCGCGAGCAGCCGCAGGAAGTGCGACTTCCCCGAACCGTTCGAGCCGAGGACGGCCACCCGCTCCCCGTAGAAGATCTCCAGGTCGAAGGGTTTCATCAGCCCGGTGAGCTCCAGGCCCTTGCAGGTCACCGCCCGCACACCGGTCCGCCCGCCGCGCAGCCGCATCCTGATGTCCTGCTCGCGCGGCGGCTCCGGCGGGGGCCCGGCGTCCTCGAACTTCTTGAAGCGGGTCTGCATCGCGCGATAGCGGGACGCCATGTCGGGGCTGATCGCCGCCTGCTGCCGCAGCCGGTGGACCAGCGCCTTCAGCCGGGCGTGCTCCTCCTCCCAGCGCCGCAGCAGCTCCTCGAACCGGGCGAACCGGTCCTTGCGGGCCTGGTGGTAGGTGTCGAAGCCGGCGCCGTGCACCCACACGTCGCTGCCCGCCGGGCTCGGCTCGACACTGACGATCTTCTCGGCCGCCCTGGACAGCAGCTCCCGGTCGTGGGAGACGAAGAGGACCGTCTTGCGGGTCTCCTTCAGCCTCTCCTCCAGCCACCGCTTCCCGGGAACGTCGAGGTAGTTGTCCGGCTCGTCGAGCAGCAGCACCTCGTCCGGCCCGCGCAGCAGCGCCTCCAGCACCAGCCGCTTCTGCTCACCGCCGGACAGTGTGCGCACCTCACGCCACTGCGCCTTCTCGTACGGGACACCGAGCGCGGCCATGGTGCACATGTCCCAGACGGTCTCGGCCTCGTACCCGCGGGCCTCCGCCCAGTCGCTCAGGGCCTGCGCGTACTTCATCTGCGCGGCCTCGTCGTCGACGGTGAGGATCAGTTCCTCCGCCTTGTCGACGGCCAGGGCGGCCTCCCGGATACGGGGCTGGGCGACGGAGACCAGCAGGTCCCGGACCGTGCGCTCGTCCCGCACGGAGCCCACGAACTGCTGCATCACCCCGAGCCCGCCGCTCACCGACACGGAGCCGCCGTGCGGCTGGAGCTCCCCGGCGAGCAGTTTCAGCAGCGTCGTCTTCCCGGCACCGTTCGCCCCCACGAGGGCGACCACCGCCCCGTCCGCGACCCGGAACGAAGCATCGCCGAGCAGCACCCGCCCGTCCGGTAGGTAGTACTCCAGATGGCCCGCTTCAAGATGTCCCATGCACAGCATTGTCACGGGCCGCGAAGCCCTGGCCCAACCGGTTTACGTTGCGTCTAGGATTCGCCGCATGAGCTTTGGGCAAGGGGGGCCCTCCTGGGGGCCCGGAGGCACACAGACTCCGGACTGGGCAGCGCTGGCCGACGAGTCCGCCGCGCGCAACCGCCGCAAGAAGTGGCTGCTGATCGGCGGAGGCGTGCTCGCCACCGCCGCGGTCGGCGCGATCGTGGCCACCGCGGTCATCTCGACCAACAAGAACAACTCCACCAACTCCGGCAAGCACGCGAGCGAGCTCCCGGCACCGTCCGACCTGCCGAACGACACCGCCGAGCCCGAGCCGTCCTTCTCCTCGGTGGCACCGCCGCCCCCGCCCGACCCGAAGGACTACATATCCGACGCCAGGAAGGACAAGGCGCCGATCACCGCCGACGCGTTCTTCCCCGGCAAGAAACTGACGATGGGCGACCGTGTCTATGTCAAGGGCGCGACGCAGCAGACGAAGAGCTGCGCCGCGACCACCAAGGGCGCGCTCGGCTCGATCCTCACCGGCAACGGCTGCGACCAGGTCATCCGGGCCACGTACAGCAAGGACGGCGTCGCCGTCACCGTCGGCCTCGCGGTCTTCGGGACGGAGGCACAGGCCAAGAGGGCGGCCCAGCAGTCCAGCGGCAGCATCGCGCCCCTGAGCGGCGCGGGTGTCCCGGCCTTCTGTCCCCCCGGATCGGTGTGCCGCCGTACCGCCAACTCCTACGGCCGCTACGCCTACTTCGCCATCACCGGGTACACCAGCGGCAAGAACGTCACCACGGCGGACAAGAACGTCTACGCCACCGGCGACGACCTGACGAACTTCACGTTCCGTCAGATCCGGTACCGGGGCGAGCTCCAGGCCTCCGCGGCGGCCACCGCACCCGCCGGCTGACACGGCCCGGGGATCCCGTGCGCCTTCCGTTCCTCCTCACCCTCCCCCGCGTGCTGCGCCATGGCGCGGCCATCGGCGCCGACCTGCCCCCGGACGAGGCCGTGGTCCTCGAAGCCCCGGACGCCGCGCTCCGCACCGCCCTGACCTCGGCCGCCGAGGGCGACCACGGCCCCGCGCGCGAGCTGCTCGCCGCGACCCGTGCGCACGCCCAGTGGGAGCTGCGGGACGGTTACGTGTCCCGGCTCGCCGCAGCTGCCCTGCACAACCCCGGCTGGCTGGACGCCTGGCTGGCCGGATCCCCCGAGGACCCGGACGCGGCCCTGATCAAGGCGGACCTCTGTATCGACCGGGCCTGGGAGATGCGTACGGCACAGCGCGCCGGGCATGTCCCGCGCGACCGGTTCCAGGCCTTCTTCGCGCTGCTGGAGGACGCGGCGCCGGTGATCGGCAGGGCCGCCGGACTCAACCCCGCCGACCCCGTGCCGTGGCGCATCGCCCTGACCCACGCCAGGGGCAGCCAGGCCCCGCGCCACGTCTTCGACGACTACTGGGCCCAGGCCCTGGCACGCGACCCGCACCACTACGGATGCCACGCCGAGGCGCTCCGGTACCGGTGCGCGAAGTGGTCGGGCTCGCACGAGGAGATGTTCGGCTTCGCCGAGAGCGCGGCCGACACGGCCCCGCCCGGTTCGAAGCTGCACGCGCTGCCGCTGAGCGCGGCGCTGGAGTACGTGATCGCCGCCCCCGCCGCACCGGCCGGCCCCGACCCGTACGAGCCCCGTGTCACGGCGGCGATCACCCGCGCCCTGGACCTCTCCGCCGCGTACGGACCGGGCAGCCGCGAAGCGGCGGGCTTCCGAAACCACCTGGCCCTGATGCTGCTGCGTACGGAGCGCTGGGACGAGGCACTGGAGGTCTTCCGCAGCATCGGCGTCCACGCCACCGGATTCCCCTGGGCGTACTTCGGCGACGACCCGCGCCAGGAGTTCCTGGACACCCGCTCGGGCGTCCGGATCCATGTGGCGACCAGGACCCCGTTCTTCGGCCGTCCCCCGCGGTCCCGTACCGCCACCGCGGCCGCCCCCGCCTGGACACCGGGCGCCCCGTGCGCGGTCGCGATAGCGGCCGCCCGCCCGGCCGAGGTGGCGCAGACGGCCCTGATGTGCGGCGTCTCGCTCCGCACCGCCCCGGCGACCGCCACGCACACCTACGTCGAGGCCGTCGCGGAAGCCCGGCCCGCCAAACGCTCGGTCCTCTCCACGGAGGACCCGCTGACCAGGGCGGCGGACAACTTCACCACCGGTGAGAAGTGGCCCACGCTGGTCCTGCGCCGCACACCCGAACGCTGCGGGCTCACCCTGTTCCTCAAGGGCAGGCCCCTGGCCACCCACGAGTGGAACGCCGCGTCCCCGGCCCCCGATCACACCGCGGTCACCGCCACGGCCGAAGCCCTCTCCCGCGCCTTCGCCCTCCAGGACCACCGCCCGCTGACGCACATCCTCCGCTCCACCGGCAACCCGGCCCGCCACCAGTCGGACCTTCTGGCGGCCCTGTCCCTGCCCCCGCTGCCCCCGGGCTTCGGCGACCGCCAGGAGGTCCTCGACACCCTCCCCGACGCCAGGGTCCTCGCCCGCCGCGGTCTGCTGTCCGGCATGCGCTCCACGATGACCGCCCAGGACGGCGAACACCCGCCGGCCCCGGGAAGCCACGAACCCCGCCCGCCGCGTTGGTGGCTGCTCCGCGTCCTGGGCCTGCTGCTGTTCACCGCGGCCACGGTCCACGCCTGGTCTGCCCCGGACATCGGCCCGCTCCGCGCGACGCTGCCCACGCTCGCGGCCCTGTTCCTGGCGGGCCGCCTGACGGGGGCCTGGCGGCAGCGGCGCCGGACGCACGGTGGAGCCGCGACAGCCCCGGAGTGAGCGGGGACCACACCCACCGGGGTCTCAGCAGCAGCCGTCCCCGGAGAGCGTGCGCACATTACGCGCCTCCCTGGAGCGGGCGGCCAGCAACTCGTCGGCCGGATAGGCCACTTCCTCCAGCGTCAGCCCGTGGGGTCGCACCACATGCACCCCGGGATCCCGCACCCGTGCCGCCAGCACCTGAGCGGGCCACTCGGCCGGACGGCGCCCGTCGCCCACGAACAGCGCCGCTCCGATCAGTGCTCGCACCATGTTGTGGCAGAACGCGTCGGCCTGCACGGTCGCCGTCATGATCCCGGACGCCTCGTCCCGGACCCAGCTGAGCTTCTGCAGCGTACGGATGGTCGTCGCGCCCTCCCGCTTCTTGCAGTACGCGGCGAAGTCGTGCTCCCCGGTCATCCGGGCCGCCGCCTCGTTCATGGCATCGACGTCCAACGGCCGGTCGTGCCACAGCACATGACCGCGCAACAGCGGATCCACCCCACCGGGACGGTCGGCGACACGGTAGGCGTACCGGCGCCACAGCGCCGAGAACCGGGCGTTGAACCCCGCAGGGGCCCGTTCGATGCGCCAGATCCGTACGTCGGGCGCCATCCGCCCGGCCATCCGCCGCAACAGCTTGTCCGCGTGCTCGGCCCACACCTCGTCCGGCAGATCGACATGGGCGACCTGGCCCCGGGCATGCACCCCGGCATCCGTGCGCCCGGCGACGGTCAGGTCGTACGTCCGCGAGGAACGCGTCACGGTCCGCAGCGCGTCCTCGATCTCCCCCTGGACGGTCCGCCTGGAGGTCTGCTTGGCCCAGCCGGAGAAGTCCTTGCCGTCGTACGCCAGGTCCAGCCGCACCCGCACGAAGCCGGGCTCCACTTCGTCACTCACCCAAGGATCCTTGTCTCCAGTGCATACGGAACGGGCCCGCACCGCCCCGAAGGGTGATGCGGGCCCGCCCAGTGGTCTCAGAACGCTCAGGCGTCCTTGGACTCCGCCTCGGCCTCGGCCGGCTTGGCGTCCTCGACGACCTCGGCCGGAGCCTCGTCCTTCTTGAGGGCGTCTTCCTTGACCGCGCGCTTGGTCGCGGCCTCGGCCTCACCGGTGGCCTGCTGGGCCACGGTCAGCGCCTCGACCAGCTCGATGACCGCCATCGGGGCGTTGTCGCCACGACGGTTGCCGATCTTGGTGATGCGGGTGTAACCACCGGGGCGGTTCTCGTACCGCGGGGCGATCTCGGTGAAGAGCGTGTGGACGACGCCCTTGTCCGTGATCGACTGCAGCACCAGGCGACGGTTGTGGATGTCGCCCTTCTTCGCCTTGGTGATGAAACGCTCGGCGACCGGACGCAGGCGGCGGGCCTTGGCCTCGGTCGTGGTGATGCGGCCGTGCTCGAACAGCGACTTCGCGAGGTTGTTGAGAAGCAGCTTCTCGTGCGCGGCGCTGCCGCCCAGACGGGCACCCTTGGCGGGCTTCGGCATGGTGTTTCTCCTTGTGTGCTGCACCGGCCGTATCAGGTACCGGTGTCAGTTCCCGTGCGGCGGACGCCACACGGAAGATCAGATCCGAACGGGCGGGAACCGATCTCGAACCCGTCCGGCGTTTCGAGGACAAAGCCTCACGCCCGAGCCCGGGACCAAGCCCGTCCGGCGATTGAGGACAGAGCCTCACTCCGGCCGGGGCACCCGACAGAACCCGGGCACCCCGGCCGGAGGTGGATCAGTACTGCTCGGTCTCCACGAAACCGGCGTCCGCGTCGTCGTCGGCGCCGAAGGCGTCGGCCGCGGCCGTCGGGTCGAATCCGGGCGGGCTGTCCTTGAGCGCCAGGCCCATACCGGCCAGCTTCGCCTTGACCTCGTCGATCGACTTCGCACCGAAGTTGCGGATGTCGAGCAGGTCGGCCTCGGAACGAGCCACGAGCTCACCCACGGAGTGGATGCCCTCACGCTTGAGGCAGTTGTACGAACGGACCGTGAGCTCCAGCTCCTCGATCGGCAGCGCCAGGTCGGCGGCGAGCGCGGCGTCCGTCGGGGACGGGCCCATGTCGATGCCCTCGGCGTCGATGTTGAGCTCACGCGCCAGACCGAACAGCTCGACCAGGGTCTTACCGGCCGAAGCCATGGCGTCACGCGGACGCATGGCCTGCTTGGTCTCGACGTCGACGATCAGCTTGTCGAAGTCGGTGCGCTGCTCGACACGGGTCGCCTCGACCTTGTACGTGACCTTGAGCACCGGCGAGTAGATGGAGTCGACCGGGATGCGGCCGATCTCCTGGCCCGCCTGCTTGTTCTGGACGGCGGAGACATAGCCGCGACCGCGCTCGACGGTCAGCTCCATCTCCAGCTTGCCCTTGCCGTTCAGCGTGGCCAGGACCAGGTCCGGGTTGTGGACCTCGACACCGGCCGGCGGGGCGATGTCAGCAGCGGTGACCAGGCCGGGGCCCTGCTTGCGCAGGTACATCACGACCGGCTCGTCGTGCTCCGAGGAGACGACCAGCTGCTTGATGTTGAGGATGAGGTCGGTGACGTCCTCCTTGACGCCCGGCACGGTGGTGAACTCGTGCAGGACACCGTCGATCCGGATGCTGGTGACAGCGGCACCGGGGATCGAGGAGAGGAGCGTACGGCGGAGAGAGTTGCCGAGGGTGTAGCCGAAGCCCGGCTCCAGCGGCTCGATGACGAACCGGGAGCGGAACTCGTCAACGACCTCTTCGGTCAGCGACGGACGCTGAGCGATAAGCATGTTGCGTTCCTTCAGTCGTGGGCGCCCACTATTTGACGCCCCCAGATACTGACAAGGGTACGGGCGGCACGACCCGAAAGAGCCGTACCGCCCGGACCCACGAGCTACTACTTGGAGTAGAGCTCGACGATCAGCTGCTCCTGCACCTGGGTGTCGATCACCTGGCGCTCGGGCAGGGAGTGCACGAGGATCCGCATCGTGGACGGCACGGCTTCGAGCCACGCCGGCACGGTGCGCTCGCCGGCCTCGGCCTGGGCCACCTGGAAGGGGGTCAGGGCCTTGGACTTCTGACGAACCTCGATCACGTCGTTCACGGCGACGCGGGCCGACGGAATGTCGGTCTTCGTGCCGTTCACCGCGATGTGTCCGTGACGCACCAGCTGACGGGCGTGGTCGCGGGACTTGGCGAAGCCTGCCCGGTAGACCACGTTGTCGAGGCGGGTCTCAAGGATGCGCAGAAGGTTCTCACCGGTCTTGCCGGTCTTCTGGTTCGCTTCCTTGTAGTAGTTCACGAACTGCCGCTCAAGAACACCGTAGATCCGCGAGCACTTCTGCTTCTCACGAAGCTGAAGAAGGTACTCGCTGTCCTTGGTGCGCCCGCGTCCGTGCTCACCCGGGGGGTAAGGACGGATCTCGATCGGGCACTTCGCGCTCTCGCACTTGCTGCCCTTGAGGAACAGCTTCTGCTTCTCCCGACGGCATCGCTTGCAGTCGGCCCCGGTGTATCGCGCCATTTTCCAGTTGTCTCCGTTGCTTCAGACGGAATCAGACGCGACGGCGCTTGGGCGGCCGGCATCCGTTGTGCGGGGTGGGGGTGACGTCCTGGATCGAGCCCACCTCGAGGCCGGTGGCCTGGAGCGAACGGATCGCGGTCTCGCGGCCGGAGCCCGGACCCTTGACGAAGACGTCAACCTTGCGCATGCCGTGCTCCTGCGCGCGGCGGGCGGCCGACTCGGCGGCCATCTGCGCGGCGAAGGGGGTGGACTTGCGCGAGCCCTTGAAGCCGACGTGGCCGGCAGAGGCCCAGGAGATCACGTTGCCCGAGGGGTCCGTGATCGAGACGATCGTGTTGTTGAACGTGCTCTTGATGTGCGCGTGGCCGTGAGCGACGTTCTTCTTTTCCTTGCGACGCACCTTCTTGGCTGCGCCCTGACGTCCCTTGGGGGGCATGTCTTGACTCCAGATGGAGAGGGGAGGTGATCGGTCCTACAGCGAAGACCGCTGGTTGCTGCGGTTGACCGGTGATCCGGACACCCGCAGTGCGTCCGCTGAGGACTACTTCTTGCCCGGCTTCTTCTTGCCGGCGATCGCGCGACGCGGGCCCTTGCGGGTACGAGCGTTCGTGCTGGTGCGCTGGCCGTGGACCGGCAGGCCGCGGCGGTGACGCAGGCCCTGGTAGCAGCCGATCTCGACCTTGCGGCGGATGTCGGCCTGGATCTCGCGACGGAGGTCACCCTCGGTGCGGAGGTTGGCGTCCACGTACTCGCGGATCTTGACCAGGTCCTCTTCGGCCAGGTCACGAACGCGGGTGTTCGGGTTCACGCCAGTGGTGGCGAGAATCTCCTTGGACCGGGTGCGCCCGATACCGAAGACGTAGGTGAGGGCAACCTCCACGCGCTTTTCGCGCGGGATGTCAACACCTGAAACGCGTGCCATTCAATGGCTCCAGTTGTTATTTCGGGGGTCTTCCACAGTGCCGCTCCCGATCGCCGACCTCTCACGAGGAGAGGTGGTACGCCCGGGTCCCCGGCCCCCGCCGGAGGTGTCGTCAGCCGAAGCTTGGACGGGCTCTGCGTATGTACGTATTACGTGCGTCGCGCGAAGTACTGCGAGATGCAGGGGGTCGTGCGTCAGCCCTGGCGCTGCTTGTGGCGCAGGTTGTCGCAGATGACCATGACCCGACCGTGACGGCGGATCACCTTGCACTTGTCGCAGATCTTCTTGACGCTCGGCTTGACCTTCATGGGATGTCAGGTTCTCCGGGTCAGTGCCATCACCGCGCCGAGGCGGGGTGCGGGCAAGATCTACTTGTAGCGGTAGACGATCCGGCCACGCGTCAGGTCGTACGGAGAGAGCTCCACGACGACCCGGTCATCCGGAAGGATTCGGATGTAGTGCATCCGCATCTTGCCGCTGATGTGCGCGAGGACCTTGTGACCGTTCTGGAGCTCCACCTTGAACATGGCGTTCGGGAGGGACTCGATCACGGTGCCCTCAATTTCGATGGCACCTTGCTTCTTGGCCACGCTTCGCCCTTCGAATCGGCTACCTTGATCGACTTTCGGTATCACATGTGGACACACGGATGCACAAGAGCCGACGCGTCAGTCTACGTCAGCGGACCCCAAAAGACGAATCCGTCAAGTTTGCCCACCGCGGGAGATCCTTAGACCTCCACAAGGGGGTCAAATCAGCCCATGAGGTCCGCCGGGCTCCGCGCGCCGACCGGGCGATCTGCCGATGAGGTGTCCCCTGGTCCTCAAGACCTCGGGGAAGGGTCCGGCGCCGTCTCGATTCCGTACTGGGCCAGCTTCGCCTTGCCGCAGTCGGGGGCGGTCAGGACCAGCGGGCCCTCCTCGGTGAGGGCGATCGAGTGCTCCCAGTGCGAGGACCAGGTGCCGTCCGTGGTGATCACGGTCCAGTCGTCCTGGAGCACCTCGGTCTGCGGTGTGCCGAGGGAGACCATCGGCTCGATGGCCAGGCAGACACCGGGCACGAGCTTGATGCCCTTGCCCCGCTTCCGGGAGACGTAGTTCAGCAGGTGCGGGTCCATGTGCATCTCGGTGCCGATGCCGTGGCCGCCGTAGTCCTCGATGATCCCGTACTTGCCGGTGGCCGGACGCGGCTGGCGGCGGATGTAGGACTCGATCGCCTTCGAGACGTCGACGAGGCGGTTGTTCACCTTCATCGCGGCGATACCGGCCCACATGGACTCCTCGGTCACCCGGGAGAGCTCGATCAGCTCCGGAGCGTGACCGGTGCCGACGAACGCCGTGTACGCGGCGTCGCCGTGCCATCCGTCGACGATCGCGCCGGCGTCGATGGAGATGATGTCGCCGTCCTTGAGGACGGTCTTGTCGTCCGGGATGCCGTGGACGACGACCTCGTTGACCGAGGTGCAGATGGTGGCGGGGAACCCGCCGTACCCGAGGAAGTTCGACTTCGCACCGTGATCGGCGATCACCTTGCGGGCCACGCGGTCCAGGTCCAGGGTGGTGGCGCCGGGCACCGCCGCCTCGCGGGTGGCCGCGTGAATGGCAGCGACCACCAGCCCCGCCTCACGCATCTTCGCGATCTGCTCGGGGGTCTTGATCTGCACCATTGCGCGGCGCCTCTCTGCATCGAACTGCATCGAACGGTGACGGGGTGCGGCGTACTCAACGATACGGCGCAAACAGTCGGCCGCGGCGCCCATGGACGCCGCGGCCGACTGTACGAGTACTGCGGGGTCTGCCTCTCAGGCCCTCTCGGACCCGAGAGCCTCCATCGCCCGCTCGGTCACCTCGGTGACCTTGCCGAGCGCGGAGATGGTGACCACCAGGTTCTGAGCCCTGTAGTAGTCGATGATCGGCTCGGTCTGCGTGTGGTAGACCTCCAGCCGGGTGCGGACCGTCTCCTCGGAGTCGTCGTCGCGCTGGTACAGCTCGCCGCCGCAGGTGTCGCAGACACCCTCGGCCTTCGGCGGGTTGTACGTCACGTGGAAGACGTGCGCGCTGTCGTTGCGGCAGATCCGGCGACCCGCGATCCGCTTGACGACCTCGTCCTCGGGGACCTCCAGGTCGAGAACCGCGTCCAGCTTCACGCCCTCGTCCTTGAGCATCGCGTCAAGAGCCCCGGCCTGCCCCACATTGCGCGGGAAGCCGTCCAGCAGGAAGCCGTTCACGGCGTCCGGCTGGGACATGCGGTCCTTGGCCATCGCGATGGTGACCTCGTCCGGCACCAGCTGCCCCGCGTCCATGTAGGCGCGGGCCTGCTTGCCAAGGTCGGTGCCCTGGCTGATGTTGGCGCGGAAGAGATCGCCCGTGGAGATGTGCGGAATCGACAGGTTCTTGGCAAGGTACGCAGCCTGCGTTCCCTTGCCGGCACCGGGCGGCCCGACGAGGACGATTCGCATCAGCGGAGGAACCCTTCGTAATTGCGCTGCTGGAGCTGACTCTCGATCTGCTTCACGGTCTCCAGACCCACACCCACGATGATGAGGATGCTCGTCCCGCCGAACGGGAAGTTCTGGTTAGCGCCACCGAAGCCTGCCAACGCCATCGTCGGCACCAGAGCGATCAGACCCAGGTACAGCGAGCCCGGCCAAGTGATCCTGTTGAGCACGTAGCTCAGGTACTCGGCAGTAGGTCGACCAGCCCGGATACCCGGGATGAACCCACCATACTTCTTCATGTTGTCGGCGACTTCCTCGGGGTTGAACGAAATCGCCACATAGAAGAAGGCGAAGAAGACGATCAACAGGAAGTACGCCGTGATGTAGTACGGGTGGTCGCCCTTGACGAAGTTGTCCTTGATCCAGGTCGCCCAGCCCGCGGTGGAGTTGGAGAACTGGACGATCAGGGCGGGGATGTAGAGCAGCGAAGAAGCGAAGATGACGGGAATCACACCCGCCTGATTCACCTTCAGCGGAATGTACGTCGAGGTGCCGCCGTACGACCTGCGGCCGATCATGCGCTTCGCGTACTGCACCGGGATACGGCGCTGGGCCTGCTCGACGAAGACAACGAGGCCCACCATCACGAAGCCGATCAGGATGACGGTGCCGAACTCGATCCAGCCGTCGGCCAGCTTGCCGCTGGTCTTGATGGCCCACAGGGCGCCGGGGAAGCTGGCGGCGATCGAGATGAACATCAGGATCGACATGCCGTTGCCGATGCCGCGGTCGGTGATGAGCTCACCGAGCCACATGACGGCGGCGGTGCCCGCGGTCATGGTGATCACCATGACGATGGTCGTGAAGATGGACTGGTTCGGCACGATCTGGTCGGCGACCGGGCAGCCGCTGAAGAGCGCGCCACTGGTGGCGGTGGCCACCAGGCCGGTGCCCTGGAGGATGGCGAGCGCGACGGTCAGATAACGCGTGTACTGCGTGATCTTGGCCTGGCCGGACTGCCCCTCCTTCTTGAGCGCCTCAAGTCGGGGAATGACCACGGTCAGCAGCTGGAGAATGATGCTGGCCGTGATGTACGGCATGATGCCGAGCGCGAAGATCGTGATCTGCAGCAGTGCACCACCGCTGAACATGTTCACCAGGCCGAAGAGGCTGTTGTTGCCCTTGCTGGCCTGATCAACACAGGTCTGGACGTTCTCGTAGCTCACTCCCGGTACGGGGATGTGTGCCCCGAGCCGGTAGATCACGATGATGCCGAGCGTGAAGAGCAGCTTCTTGCGCAGGTCGGGCGTCTTGAACGCCCGGGCGAACGCGGTGAGCACGGTGCCTCCTGCGACCCCCGCGCAATGCGAAGAGGTGACGGTCTTGAGGATCGACGAATACGTAACAGTCAAAAGTCCCCGGGCGGGTGCCCGAGGGGATACCACACAACAACGCACGCCACCTTACCGGCGACCATGCCCACCTAGGAACGACCAACCGGGGATGCCCCAAATGAGAGGCATCCCCGGTCGGATGTTCAGGCCATCGAGTTGTCTCAGACGAGCTCGGTGACGGTGCCGCCGGCGGCGGCAATCTTCTCCTTGGCGGAGCCGGAGACGGCGTCAACCGAAACCTGCAGCGCCACGGAGATCTCGCCCTGTCCGAGGACCTTGACGAGGTGGTTGTTGCGCACCGCACCCTTGGCGACCAGGTCGGCCACGGTGACCTCTCCACCCTCGGGGTAGAGCGTCGCGAGCTTGTCCAGGTTCACGACCTGGTACTCGGTGCGGAACGGGTTCTTGAAGCCCTTGAGCTTCGGGAGACGCATGTGGAGGGGCATCTGCCCACCCTCGAAGCGCTCCGGAACCTGGTAGCGGGCCTTGGTGCCCTTGGTGCCACGACCGGCGGTCTTACCCTTGGACGCCTCACCACGACCCACACGGGTCTTGGCGGTCTTGGCGCCCGGGGCGGGCCGGAGGTCATGGGCCTTCAGCGGCTTGTTCTCCGCCATGTCAGTCGACCTCCTCAACCGTCACGAGGTGGCGGACGGTGTGAGCCATTCCGCGGAACTCGGGGCGGTCCTCCTTGACAACCACGTCGTTCAGGCGCTTGAGCCCGAGCGAACGCAGGGTGTCGCGGTGGTTCTGCTTGCTGCCGATGTACGACTTCGTCTGCGTGATCTTGAGGCGAGCCATTACGCACCCGCTCCCGCACGCGCACGAAGCAGGGCCGCGGGGGCGACGTCCTCGAGCGGCAGACCACGGCGGGCCGCGATCTCCTCGGGACGCTGCAGGCCCTTGAGGGCCTCCACGGTCGCGTGCACGATGTTGATCGCGTTGTCGGAGCCGAGCGACTTCGACAGGATGTCGTGAACGCCGGCGCACTCCAGAACGGCGCGCACCGGGCCACCGGCGATAACACCGGTACCGGGGGAAGCAGGCTTCAGCAGGACGACGCCCGCAGCCTTCTCGCCCTGGATCGGGTGAGGAATGGTGCCCTGGATACGCGGAACCTTGAAGAAGTTCTTCTTGGCTTCTTCCACGCCCTTGGCGATGGCCGCGGGAACTTCCTTGGCCTTGCCGTAGCCGACACCGACGGTGCCGTCACCATCGCCCACCACGACCAGCGCGGTGAAGCTGAAGCGACGACCACCCTTCACAACCTTGGCGACGCGGTTGATCGCGACAACGCGCTCAACGTACGCGGTCTTCTCGGCGGCAGCTGCGCCGCCGTCACGGCCCTTCCGGTCCCGCCGCTCGCCGCCACCGGCACCGCTTCCGCGGCGCTGGGGTCCAGCCATTGGATTTACCTCTCTCTGTTACGTCCGCTGTGCGTAGGAACCGGGGCTTAGAACTTCAGCCCGGCTTCACGGGCGGCGTCAGCCAGAGCGGCAATCCGCCCGGCGTACTGGTTACCACCGCGGTCAAACACGACGGCCTCGACGCCTGCGGCCTTGGCGCGCTCAGCGACCAGCGCGCCGACCTGCTTGGCCTGGGTGCTCTTGTCGCCCTCGCCACCACGGATGGAGACGTCCAGGGTCGACGCCGACGCGAGCGTGTGGCCCGCGATGTCGTCGATGACCTGAGCCACCATGTGGCGGTTGGACCGCGTCACGACCAAGCGCGGACGCTCCGGCGAACCGGAGATGTGCTTGCGGACGCGGATGTGGCGACGCTTGAGGGCGGCACGCTTGTAGGCGTCGCCCTTGGCGATCTTCACGCCGTATGCCATGGCTACTTACCAGCCTTTCCGACCTTGCGGCGGATGACCTCGCCGGCGTACTTGACGCCCTTGGCCTTGTACGGGTCAGGCTTCCGCAGCTTGCGGATCTTGGCCGCGGTCTCGCCGACCTTCTGCTTGTCGATGCCCTCGACGGAGAACTTCGTGGGGGACTCCACCTTGAAGGTGATGCCCTCCGGGGCCTCGATCAGGATCGGGTGGCTGTAGCCCAGGGCGAACTCCAGGTTGGAGCCCTTCGCCTGGACGCGGTAACCGACACCGCTGATCTCGAGCGCCTTGGTGTATCCCTGGGTCACACCGGTGATCATGTTCGCCACCAGCGTGCGGGACAGGCCGTGAAGGGCCTTGTTCTGACGCTCGTCGTTCGGGCGGGTGACGCTGAGGAAGCCGTCCTCACCCTTGGTGACCTCGATCGGCGACGCGACGGTGTGCGTGAGGGTTCCCTTGGGGCCCTTCACCGCGACCGTGCGGCCATCGATGGTGACGTCCACACCGGCGGGAACCTGGATGGGGAGCTTGCCGATTCGCGACATGAGCTATTCCTCCGTTCCCGACTACCAGACGTAGGCGAGGACTTCCCCACCTACGCCCTTCTTCTGAGCCTGCTGGCCGGTCAGGAGACCGTGGGACGTGGAGATGATCGCCACGCCCAGGCCGCCGAGGACCTTCGGCAGATTGGTGGACTTTGCGTAGACACGCAGACCCGGCTTCGAGATGCGCTTGATGCCGGCGATCGAACGCTCGCGGTTCGGGCCGAACTTCAGCTCCAGGACGAGGTTCTTGCCGACCTCGGCGTCCTCGACCTTCCAGCCGGTGATGAAGCCCTCCTGCTGGAGGATCTCCGCGATGTGCGACTTGATCTTGCTGTGCGGCATCACGACGGAGTCGTGGTATGCCGAGTTCGCGTTACGCAGACGCGTGAGCATGTCTGCGATGGGATCAGTCATGGTCATGAATTGGCCTTCGGCCTCTCTCGCCGGGGTTTCCTGTATGCGCCATCCCTCTCCCCACTCAGAGGCAGGACGGGTGCGGTGCGGGGACCTACGGCGTAGTAAGTCGGTCTTGGGCGGCAGGCGCCCAACCCCGCAAGCCTACGGCATGCGAGGCCGGGCTCCTGCCGACCAGATGCTTACCGAGAGCTTCCGTCAATTCCCGACGCCCCGAAGGGCGAAGGAGAATTACCAGGAGCTCTTGGTCACGCCCGGCAGCTCGCCACGGTGAGCCATCTCACGAAGGCACACGCGGCACAGGCCGAACTTGCGGTAGACGGAGTGGGGCCGGCCGCAGCGCTGGCAGCGGGTGTACCCGCGAACGCCGAACTTCGGCTTACGGGCGGCCTTAGCGATCAGAGCCTTCTTCGCCACGGTCAGTTCTCCTTGAACGGGAAGCCGAGGTGACGAAGGAGGGCACGACCCTCGTCGTCATTGGTCGCCGTGGTGACCACGGTGATGTCCATGCCCCGGACCCGGTCGATCTTGTCCTGGTCGATCTCGTGGAACATGACCTGCTCCGTGAGACCGAAGGTGTAGTTGCCACGGCCGTCGAACTGCTTCGGCGACAGGCCACGGAAGTCACGGATACGCGGCAGCGCGAGCGACAGCGTACGGTCCAGGAACTCCCACATCCGGTCACCGCGCAGGGTGACGTGGCAGCCGATCGGCTGGCCCTCGCGCAGCTTGAACTGCGCGATGGACTTGCGGGCCTTGGTGACGGCCGGCTTCTGGCCGGTGATCGTGGTGAGGTCGCGCACGGCGCCGTCGATCAGCTTGGAGTCGCGGGCGGCGTCGCCCACACCCATGTTGACCACGATCTTGACCAGGCCGGGGATCTGCATGACGTTCTCGTAGGAGAACTCCTCACGCAGCTTGCCGGCGATTTCCTCGCGGTACTTCGTCTTCAGACGCGGAGTGGTGGTGGTAGCCATCAGATGTCCTCACCCGTCCGCTTGGCAACGCGGATCTTGTTGCCTTCGTCGTCGAAGCGGTAACCGACGCGCGTGACGACCTTGTTGCCGTCCTTCTCCACGACGAGCTGAACGTTGCTCACGTGGATGGGGGCCTCGGTCGTGACGATGCCACCGGTCTGCGAACCGCGAGCGGTCTGGCCGGCCTTGGTGTGCTTCTTGACCCGGTTGACACCCTCGACGAGGACGCGGTCCTGAGCGGGGTAGGCCACGATGACCTTGCCCTGCTTGCCCTTGTCCTTACCGGTGATGACCTGAACCAGGTCGCCCTTCTTGATCTTCATGCTTACAGCACCTCCGGCGCGAGCGAGATGATCTTCATGAACTTCTTCTCGCGCAGTTCCCGGCCCACCGGGCCGAAGATGCGGGTGCCGCGGGGGTCACCGTCGTTCTTCAGAATGACGGCGGCGTTCTCGTCGAAGCGGATGTACGAGCCATCCTGACGGCGACGCTCCTTGACGGTGCGAACGATGACGGCCTTGACGACGTCACCCTTCTTCACGTTGCCACCGGGGATCGCGTCCTTGACGGTGGCGACGATGACGTCACCGATGCCCGCGTAGCGGCGACCCGAACCACCGAGAACACGGATGGTGAGGATTTCCTTCGCACCCGTGTTGTCGGCGACGCGAAGTCGCGACTCCTGCTGGATCACGTCTATCTCCTGATCGTCTGCCGGTTCCCGGTGGGGGCCGCTCCGTCACCGGAGCGGACCCCACCGAGCCTGGCGGAACCTGCCTGAGGGGAATGCCCCTCAGGAATTACTTGGCCTTCTCGAGGATCTCGACGACGCGCCACCGCTTCGTGGCGGACAGCGGCCGGGTCTCCATCAGGAGGACGCGGTCGCCGACGCCGGCGGCGTTCTGCTCGTCGTGCGCCTTGAGCTTGTTCGTACGGCGGATGACCTTGCCGTACAGCGCGTGCTTGACACGGTCCTCGACAGCGACGACGACGGTCTTGTCCATCTTGTCGCTGACGACCAGACCCTCACGGGTCTTGCGGAAACCGCGGTCGGTGTTCGTCTCAGTCACAGTCTTCTCGCTCATCAGGCGCTCTCCACCGTCTCGATGCCCAGCTCGCGCTCGCGCATCAGGGTGTAGATCCGGGCGATGTCCTTACGGACGGACTTGAGCCGGCCGTGGTTCTCGAGCTGCCCGGTCGCCGCCTGGAAGCGGAGGTTGAACAGCTCTTCCTTGGCCTCGCGGAGCTTGTTGAGCAGCTCCTCGTTGCCCAGCTCGCGCAGCTCGGACGCCTTGGTTCCGGCCGACATCACGCCTCACCTGCCTCGCGCCGAACGATGCGGCACTTCATCGGAAGCTTGTGAGCAGCGCGGGTGAGCGCCTCACGAGCAATCTTCTCGTTCGGGTAGGACAGCTCGAACATCACCCGACCCGGCTTGACGTTCGCGATCCACCACTCGGGAGAACCCTTACCGGAACCCATGCGGGTCTCGGCCGGCTTCTTCGTCAGGGGACGGTCCGGGTAGATGTTGATCCAGACCTTGCCGCCACGCTTGATGTGACGGGTCATCGCGATACGAGCTGCCTCGATCTGACGGTTCGTCACGTACGCCGGGGTCAGCGCCTGGATGCCGTACTCGCCGAACGCAACCTGCGTGCCACCCTTGGACATACCGCTGCGCTTCGGGTGGTGCTGCTTGCGGTGCTTGACCCTACGGGGGATCAGCATTTCGGTCAGGCCTCCGTTCCGGTGCTCTCGGCAGCCGGAGCGGCAGCGGCGGGAGCCTCGGCCTTGGGGGCCTCGGCAGCCGGAGCCGACTGCTGCTGCGGCTTGCGACCGCGACCGCCACGCTCGCCACCACGGCCACCACGGCCGGCCGGGCGGTCAGCGCCGCCACGGGCCGGGCGGTTGCCGGCGCGGGCAGCGGCGTTCTCGGCGCGGACCTCGGCGATGTTCTTGACGTCGCCCTTGTAGATCCAGACCTTCACGCCGATGCGGCCGAAGGTCGTCTTGGCCTCGAAGAAGCCGTAGTCGACGTTCGCGCGGAGCGTGTGCAGGGGCACACGGCCCTCGCGGTAGAACTCCGAGCGGGACATCTCGGCGCCGCCGAGGCGGCCACCGCACTGGATCTTGATGCCCTTGGCGCCGGCCTTCATCGAGCTCTGCATGCTCTTGCGCATGGCCCGACGGAAGGAGACGCGGGAGGAGAGCTGCTCGGCGACGGCCTGGGCCACCAGCTGAGCGTCGACCTCGGGGTTCTTGACCTCGAGGATGTTCAGCTGGACCTGCTTGCCGGTCAGCTTCTCCAGCTCGCCACGGATGCGGTCGGCCTCGGCGCCGCGGCGACCGATGACGATGCCCGGGCGGGCGGTGTGGATGTCAACGCGGACGCGGTCGCGGGTGCGCTCGATCTCGACCTTCGAGATGCCGGCCCGCTCCATGCCCTTCGTCATCATGCGACGAATGGCGACGTCTTCCTTGACGTAGTCCTTGTACAGCTTGTCGGCGTACCAACGGGACTTGAAGTCCGTGGTAATGCCGAGCCGGAACCCGTGCGGGTTTACCTTCTGGCCCATTACCGGGTTCCTTCCTTGCTGCTGACGACCACGGTGATGTGGCTGGTCCGCTTACGGATCCGGTAGGCACGGCCCTGAGCACGCGGACGGAACCGCTTCAGGGTCGGGCCCTCGTCCACGTACGCCTCGCTGATGACCAGCGAAGAGGCGTCGGTGTGGTCGTAGTTGTGTGCGGCGTTGGCAATGGCGCTGTCCAGCACCTTGCCAACCGGCACGCTCGCGGCCTGCGGGGCGAAACGCAGGACCGCCTGAGCCTCCGTGGCATCCATGCCACGGATGAGGTCCACCACGCGGCGGGCCTTCATGGGCGTGACGCGGATGTACCGCGCCTGGGCCCTGGCTTCCATGGTTGTCCCTTCGGTGTAAGTCATGAGTCGTTCCACTCCGCGATTAGCGGCGCTTCGACTTCCGGTCGTCCTTGACGTGGCCGCGGAAGGTGCGAGTCGGCGAGAACTCGCCGAGCTTGTGGCCGACCATCGACTCGGTGACGAACACCGGGACGTGGATCTTGCCGTTGTGCACCGCGATGGTGTGACCCAGCATGGCCGGGACGATCATCGAGCGACGGGACCAGGTCTTGATGACGTTCTTGGTGCCTGCCTCGTTCTGTACGTCCACCTTCTTGATGAGGTGGCCGTCGACGAAGGGCCCCTTCTTGAGACTGCGCGGCATCTAAACCCGCTCCTAGCGCTTCTTGTTCGTCTTGCGGCGGCGGACGATGTACTTGCTCGATGCCTTCTTCGGCGAGCGAGTACGACCCTCCTTCTGACCCCACGGCGAGACCGGGTGGCGACCACCGGAGGTCTTGCCCTCACCACCACCGTGCGGGTGGTCAACCGGGTTCATCGCGACACCGCGGACGGTCGGGCGGACGCCCTTCCAGCGCATGCGGCCGGCCTTGCCCCAGTTGATGTTCGACTGCTCGGCGTTGCCGACCTCGCCGATCGTGGCGCGGCAGCGGGCGTCGACCAGGCGGATTTCACCCGACGGCATACGAAGGTGGGCCATGGTGCCCTCCTTCGCCAGCAGCTGCACGGAGGCACCCGCGGAACGGGCGAACTTCGCGCCGCCGCCGGGCCGCAGCTCGATGGCGTGGATGGTCGTACCGACCGGGATGTTGCGCAGCGCCAGGTTGTTGCCGGGCTTGATGTCGGCGGCCGGGCCGTTCTCGACACGGTCGCCCTGCGTCAGGCCACGCGGCGCGATGATGTAGCGCTTCTCGCCGTCCGCGTAGTGCAGGAGCGCGATGCGCGCGGTGCGGTTGGGGTCGTACTCGATGTGCGCGACCTTGGCCGGCACGCCGTCCTTGTCGTGACGACGGAAGTCGATCACTCGGTAGGCGCGCTTGTGGCCACCGCCCTGGTGGCGAACGGTCACACGACCGGCGTTGTTACGGCCGCCCTTGCTGTGCAGGGGGCGGACCAGCGACTTCTCCGGCGTGGACCGCGTGATCTCGACAAAGTCGGCGACGCTGGAGCCACGACGGCCCGGGGTCGTCGGCTTGTACTTGCGGATACCCATTTCTCAGTCCTCGTCCGATTCCGGACGATCCAGACCGCCCTCAGGCGGTCGGACCGCCGAAGATGTCGATACGGTCGCCCTCGGCGAGGGTCACGATGGCGCGCTTGGTGTCAGCACGCTTGCCGAAACCGGTGCGGGTGCGCTTGCGCTTGCCCTGCCGGTTGATCGTGTTGACCCCGGTGACCTTGACCGAGAAGACCGCTTCCACGGCCTGCTTGATCTGGGTCTTGTTGGAGCCGGGCGCGACGATGAACGTGTACTTGTTCTCGTCGAGCAGCGCGTAGCTCTTCTCGGAAACGACCGGCTTGACGAGAACGTCGCGCGGGTCCGAGTAGGTCTTGCTGGTAACGGTCGCCTCACTCATCAGGCGTCGCTCCCTTCGGTCTCAGCGGTCTGGGGGCCAGACACGAAGGACTCGAAGGCGGCCTGGGTGAAGACCACGTCGTCAGAGACGATCACGTCGTACGTGTTCAGCTGGCCCGGCTCCAGGATGTGCACCTGGGGCAGGTTGCGGGCGGACAGCCACGCGGCCTCGTCGGCACGGTCGACGACCAGGAGCAGGTTCTTGCGCTCCGAGATCTTGCCGAACAGCGTCTTGGCGGCCTTGGTGGAGACGGCACCCTCGACCACGCCGGTGACGACGTGGATGCGGGAGTGACGGGCCCGGTCCGAGAGGGCACCGCGCAGGGCGGCGGCCTTCATCTTCTTCGGGGTCCGCTGCGAGTAGTCACGCGGCTGCGGGCCGTGGACGACGCCACCGCCGGCGAACTGCGGCGCACGGGTCGAACCCTGGCGCGCGCGGCCGGTGCCCTTCTGGCGGTACGGCTTGCGGCCACCGCCACGGACTTCGCCGCGGGTCTTGGTCTTGTGCGTGCCCTGACGGGCAGCGGCCAGCTGTGCGACAACGACCTGGTGGATCAGCGGAACGCTGGTCTTGGCGTCGAAGATCTCCGCGGGGAGCTCGACGGTACCGGCCTTGTCGCCTGCCGGCGAAAGGATGTCAATGGTGCTCATTACCTCAAGCCCCCTTGGCCGCGGTACGGACCAGGACGAGGCCGCCGTTCGGACCGGGGACTGCGCCCTTGATGAGGAGCAGACCCTTCTCCGCGTCAACCGCGTGGATGGTCAGGTTCTGGGTGGTGACACGCTCGTTGCCCATGCGACCCGCCATGCGCATGCCCTTGAAGACACGGCCGGGGGTGGCACAGCCACCGATGGAGCCGGGCATGCGGTGCACACGGTGGGCACCGTGGGACGCCTTGCCACCCTTGAAGTTGTGACGCTTCATCACACCGGCGAAGCCCTTGCCCTTGCTCTTGCCCGTGACGTCGACCTTGACGCCGGACTCGAACACCTCGGCAGTGACTTCCTGGCCCAGCGTGTACTCGCTGGCGTCCGCGGTGCGGAGCTCCACCAGGTGGCGGCGCGGGGTCACGTCGGCCTTGGCGAAGTGACCCTTGAGGGGCTTGTTCACCTTGCGGGGGTCGATCTCGCCGAAGGCGATCTGGACTGCCTCGTAGCCGTCGTTGTCGTTGGTGCGGACCTGGGTGACGACGCAGGGCCCGGCCTTGACGACGGTCACCGGGACGACCCGGTTGTTCTCGTCCCAGACCTGGGTCATGCCGAGCTTCTCGCCCAGAACGCCCTTAATGTTCTTAGCCATCTCGCGCGTCACCTCAGAGCTTGATCTCGATGTCGACGCCCGCCGGCAGGTCGAGACGCATCAGCGAGTCAACCGTCTTCGGCGTGGGGTCGAGGATGTCGATGAGGCGCTTGTGCGTCCGCATCTCGAAGTGCTCGCGCGAGTCCTTGTACTTGTGCGGCGACTTGATGACGCAGTACACGTTCTTCTCAGTGGGCAGCGGCACCGGGCCCGCGACCGACGCACCAGTGCGGGTCACCGTCTCGACGATCTTCTTCGCCGAGGAGTCGATGACCTCGTGGTCGTAGGCCTTGAGCCGGATGCGGATCTTCTGTCCCGCCATGGCTACTAGTAGTCCTGTCTCTCATAACGCTCTGGAACCCGAGGGCTCTGGTAACTCCGTCTCCGACCCACGCGGTCGGGCGTGTCGCATCCCCTCTACGCAGAACTCCCGAAGGATTTCCCAACCAAGGGGGTGCGGGCCCTAGGACCGCGAGACCGGGGGCGGAACACCCACCGGGTGCCTGGCCTGTGCCCCACTGACGCTTCCCGGAAGATTCCCGTACGTCCGACCCGCAAGGGGTCGACGAGTACTGTGGGACTCGCTTCCGGTCCTCCCGGCGGGAGGCGCGCAGCATTGACACTCAACCGAGCAACCTGGTCAGTGTGCCATACGGGGTGTGAGCCTGGCCAATCGGGCCGAGGATCTTACCGCGCGCGGTCGCTCGGTCAAACGCGGGCGCGCAGCGGGAGCAATGCGGGGCGGCGCTCGCCGTAATTCGGTCGAGTGCGGTACGCCCCCGCCCCTACAGTGACCGGCCGGGCACGCCGTCGTCACCAGGGACACCGATCATGCGTACGCACTATCCACGTACCGCTCATCTGCCCTGGTCCCCGGGGGCCGCCTCGGACGACGTACGGATCGCGGATCTCTCCGGGCTGACCGGCCGCGAGGTCGTCGTCACGGAGAAGCTGGACGGCGAGAACACCACGCTCTACGCCGACGGCCTGCACGCCCGCTCCCTCGATTCCGCCCACCACCCCTCGCGGGGCTGGGTGAAGGCGCTCCAGGGCCGGGTCGGGGCGCGGATCCCCGAGGGGTGGCGGGTGTGCGGGGAGAACATGTTCGCGCGCCACTCGATCCCCTACGAGGAGCTGGAGAGCTTCTTCTACGGCTTCTCCGTCTGGGACGGGGAGCGCTGCCTGGACTGGGACCGGACCGTGGCGTTCCTGCGGGACCTGGGGATACCGGTGCCGCCGGTGCTGTGGCGCGGAGTGTTCGACGCGCGGGCCGAGAAGGCGCTGCGGGCGTTGCGGCCGGACACCGGGCGACAGGAGGGGTACGTCGTACGGCCCGCGGACGGCTTCGACGCACCGGACTTCGGGCGCCGGGTGGCGAAGTGGGTGCGGCCCGGCCACGTACAGACCGGTACGCACTGGATGCACGCCCCCGTCGTGGGGAACGGGCTCGGTCCGGCCGCCGCCCTGTGGGCCGTACGCTCCGGGGCGCCCGTCGACGCGGCGGCACTGGCCGCCGCCGCGGGCACGGCGCCGGGGGATTCCGGGGCGGCCGTCGCGATGGGTGACACCCTCGACACGTCGGGGCGGACGGGCGACGACCGGCTGACCGGCGTACTGGCCGCGCTGCTGCACCGCGGACGGCGGACCGAGCTGGCGCCCGCTCTCGCGCGGACGCTGGGGATGCCGCTCGCCCGCCGCGTCGCGGACCTCGTCGGACTGCACCCCGCGCTGCACCGCCCGTACCCGGACGAGGAGCGCCGGGCCGGACTGGCCCGGATGTCGTTCGCCGCCGATCTGTCGCTGCTGCACGCGCTGGCCGCCACGGTGGCGGACACCGACGGGGCGCGCGAGCAGGTGGAGTGGTCGTCGCTGCACGCGCAGGAGGTACGGGAGCCGGACGGGCTGCGCGAGGCGTTCGCGGACCTGGAGCCGGCCGCCGCCGCCCGCTGCCTGGCACAGGCCCGCGAGGCCTGCGCCGCGGGCCGGGTCGGCACCGCCGAGGAGGCCGTCGCGGCGACCTGGCGGTGGCGGGCAGGGGACTTCCCCCGCCTGGTCCATCTGGTCGGCCCCTCCGGCAGCGGCAAGAGCACCTTCGGCCGCGGGCTGCCCGGCGTCGACACGTATCTCTCGCTCGACGACCTGCGCCTCGCCCGGGGATCACGTGCCGACCAGAAGGCCAACGGAGAAGTACTGCGCGAGGGCCTCGGCCGGCTGGACACCGCGCTCGCCGCGGGTGGCACGGTCGTCTGGGACGCCACCTCGCTCAACGTGCACCAGCGTTCCCTGGTGCACGCCGTCGCCCGGCGCAGGGATGCTCTGCTGACCCACGCCGTGGCCCTGGTCGACGGGGCGGAACTCGTGCGCCGCAACGAACGCCGCACCCACCCGGTGCCCCCGGAGGTGCTGACCTCGCAGCTGCGCCGGTTCGTACCCCCGTATCCCGGCCAGGCGCACCGCACCTGGTACATCGGCGCGAGCGGAACCGTGGAGGACAAGGTGTAGGGCCTTCCGTCCGGGTCGGGCCGGATCGGGGAGCGGGGTCCGGTGCCGTGGATCGCGAGGCGGAGGAGGGAGTCGATGGGGTCTCCCCTGCTCGGGCGGTGTCGGGAGCTCGGGGAGGGAGCCATGGCGAGTGACGACGAACGCCGCGAGGCGCGGCACCGGGGCGCGCGACCCCGGCACGATCCGGACGGAAGGCCCTGAATGCGTACGAGCGAGGAGATCTACCACCGGGTCCGCTGGGACTCCCGGTTCGATCCGGCGCGCTTCGTGCTGGGCGTGGCGCAGCGCGGGACGGTGCCCGAGCGGGTGCCGCTGCCCCGCTTCACACCGGGCGGGGAGATCCCCTGGCACCGGGTGCTGTTCTTCGAGGCGGACGGCGAGGTGGTGTGGGACCGGCCCTCGGGCGTGGACCGCATCGACGCGACGGACGCCGGGAGGGTACGCGCCCCGCGCCGGCTGCCGTCCCCCTGCTTCACCTCCCGCACGCCGCACGTGTTCTCCGCGCCCAAGGGCCTCTGGGTGCCCGTACCCGAGGGGGTTCCGGCATCCGTGCCGCCCGCTCCCCTGACGCTGCTGACCTGGAACACCCTCTGGGACCGCTACGACAGCGACCGCATCGACACCGCACGGCGCCGGCCGCTCCTCCTCGACGCCCTGCAGGCGGCGGACGCGGACGTCATCGCCCTCCAGGAGGCCGAGCCCGCCCTGCTCGGTCCGCTGTTGTCCACGCCCTGGGTTCGCGAGAGCTACACGTTCTGGGCCGATCCGGCCGGCCGGGACATCGCCGACTACGGTCTGCTGCTGCTCAGCAGGCTCCCCGTGCGGGAGGCGGGCCTGCACGTCCTCGGCCCGCACAAGGCGGTCGCCGCCGTGGTCGTGGAGAGCGCGGAGGGACCCGTCACGGTCGCGGTCACCCATCTCAGCAGCGACCACTCGGCGAACGGCGCGGCCCGGCGCGACGCCGAACTGACCGATCTGGCAACGGGGTTGGCAGCCATCGGGGGCGATGTGACGCTGCTCGGCGACTTCAACGACGGCGGGGACGCCCCACAGGAGAGGCTGGGAATGCCCGATGCCTGGAGCCGGGTGCACGGCGCCGACGACCGGACGCCGACCTTCGATCCGTCCGTCAACCCGCTGGCGGCCGTCTCCTCCCTGACGGGACGGGCGTCCCGGCTCGACCGGGTGCTGGTCCGCCCGGGGCGGCTGCGTCCCGTGTCGGCCACGCTGCTGGGCGACGTACCGACACCGGACGGGCTGTACGTGTCGGACCATTTCGGGGTGCGGGTGGAGCTGACCGGGGCGGCCGCGGCGGAGGCGGACGACGGCGGCACCGCGGCGGAGATCGTCCGCCGGGTGGCCGCCGCCCTGCCCGAGGGCCGCGTCCACCTGGTCGGTTCACGACGGATGGGCTGTGCGCTGCCCGGCGCCGACGTGGATCTGGTCGCGGCACTGCCCGGGGACGGGGATCTCCCGGGGACACAGGAGCGGCTGAACGCAGCCCTGCCGGACGCCGTCGACCTGCGCGAGGTGACCGGAGCCCGCGTACCCGGACTGCGCTTCGGCCTCGCCGGGCTCCGGGTGGATCTGGTGACGGTCGCGACGGGCGGCCTCTCCCCCGCCGAGGCGGTCGCCCGCCGCACCGGCCTGGGCGAGGCCGCGGCGACGGCGCTCTGCGCGGTGAGCGACGCGGACGCGGTGCTCGCGGCGGCGGCCCCGCACCGGGACGCGTTCACCCGGCTCGCCCGCGAGGTGAAGGGCTGGGCGCGGGCACGCGGCCTGGACTCCGCACCGTGCGGCGGACTGCCCGGCCTGGCGTGGACCGTGCTGGCGGCCCGTACCGCCCACGAGGCCGGGGATCTGCCGCCTCTGCCCCTCCTGCGGCACTTCTTCGCGACCTGGGCCGCGTGGGACTGGAACCGGCCGGTCGGCTCCGGTTGCACGCGGCCGGACGGGTCCCCCCTGACCGTGCTGACCCCGACGGCCCCCGTCCGCTCCTGCACCTCGCAGGTCTCCCTCGCGGGCCGCGATCTCGTCGTCGAGGAGCTCTTCCGCGCCTGGGAGATCCTGGAGTCCGCCGACGACACCGGGCCCGTACCGCACGCCCTGCTCTGTGCCCCGCCGCCGCTGCGTCTGCGGCACGCCGCCTGGGCGATCGTCTCCGTGTCGCCCGGCCCCGACGAGGGGCGCCTTCGGGGCCGGCTGCTGGCCCTGCTCGCCGCCCTCGCGGAAGCGGGCTCCCCGGACGCCCACGCCTGGCCCCGCCCGGTCACCGCCGACACCTCCCTCGTCCAGTACGCCATCGGCCTGGGCCGCACCCCGCCGGACGGGGCCCGGCTCGCGGAGATCGGCGCCCGGCTGCTGCGCGGCATCCCGGGAGCGGGGCTGCGGCCGACGGGCCGTCAGCCCTTCTGAACGTCAGCGCGCCCCGAGGCCCGGAGCGACCGGGCTCGGGGCGCGCGTGCTGGTCAGCTCCCGGGCTGTCGTCGCGACCGGGATCGCCTTGGCTGGAGGCCGTGCCGGGAACCTCGTCGCGTGTGGCAGCGGGTGTGCGGAAGGCCCCGACCGCCGGTCGGGGCCTTCCAGTGCAGTGCGTGGATCAGCGGACGTCCACGTAGTCGCCCGCGGCTGTGGCCGACGGGGTCGTTGTGTTGCCTGCGAAGGCGTAGCGCCAGTACCCGTCAACCGACGCGGTCACCGTGGCCTTGAGGTTGCCGGTGCTGTCCGTCGTCACCGTCTTCACCGTGGTGTACGCCGTCGTCCCGGATTTGCGGAACTGAAGCTTCACCGGCTGCGCGGTGTATCCGTGGTAGCCGCCGGTCTCCCAGTTGGCCCGCGCGAGCTTGCCCGTGATGGTGAGCATCTTGCCCTTGGTCACGGGTTCGGGGGAGGCGTTGACCGTCTGGGTCGAGTCGCGCTGCATAAGGGCCGATGCGGCGGCGTGCAGATCGGTGTAGCTCCTGCCGTCCGCCGACTCCGCCCAGGCTGCGAGCTTCCAGGTGCCCGCCAGTGCGTTGCGGCCGAGTGTCCAGCGGGGGGCGATGTACGCGAAGTGCGCCTCGCACGTGGCCTTTGTCGCGTCGACCTTCGTGCAGGTCGCGGGCCACGTCCCGTAGAGGACCCCGTCCGGGGCATCGTACGAGCCGTGGTAGAGGTACATGTCACCGCCCGAGATGCCGGCCGGGTCGGTCGCGGTGAACTTCGCCTTGAACTCCTGCAGCGGTTCGTTCGTCAACTCCACACCCTTGCCGCCGTTGACGACGACGTTGGAGATCCGGGCGGAGCCGGCCTTCTCGTCGCCCTGCGGACGCGGTCCGGCGAAGGCGCGCTCGATGGTGCGGCGCACGCTGCCCCCCTGGTCGTCGGTGGCGGTCACGCGCAGCGAGACGAAGGACGCGGTGGCCGGAACCATGAGGGCCGCCATGTTGCCGGTGAGCGGCAGACCGGTCCACGTGGCGCCGTCGTCGACGGAGTACTCGATGCCGGTGACGGTCTCCACGGCGCTGGAGTTGCGGGTGGCGGCGGTAGCTGTGATGCGCACGGGGGCGGCGGTGCCGGCCCGGTTGGAGGCATCGAGCCCGGCGAGTTTCACCTGGGCGTCGATCAACGGCAGTTCGGTCGCCGCCGACGCGCGAGTGGAGGTGAAGGACCACTCACTGCGTACCGTTGTGGACAGTCGCCGGTAGGGCACGCGGTGGCTGATGGTCTGGTCGAGGGTGTACGTCCCGGTATCGGCCGGAACGGTGGCCGACAGCTGCTGGTAAGGCGTCATGCCTGTGGACGCGGCGTAGGTGACGCCGCCACGCGTCAGGCGGTACGAGATCACGGACCGGCCGTCCGTGCCCGCGTGCCCGGCCGCGTCGCTGAAGCCGTGCGGTTCGTACAGCCAGATCTTGTCGCCCTGCCGCTGCGACCCTCCCCACTCGCGACGGGTCGGCTGCAGCGGAGCCTCACCGACGGTCTCGGCGGCCGCGGTTCCGGCAGCCAGGGAACGGTCCGGCAGTGCGAGCCCGTAGTCACCGGTCCCATAGGCAAGGAACCGGCTGTAGGGGATGCCGGGGGTGACGTACTCGGTGACCGAACCGGCCACCGGCACGGCCGAGGCCACGTAGACACCGGTCCACTCCCCGAGATTCGGCACCGTCTGCAACAGCGCGGTCGTCCGCGTGCCCGGGGCGCGCACGTGGGTGACCGTCTTCGCGAGCGCGGCTCGTTTCACCGATGCGATCGGAGAGGCGGGCACGGTGTCCCGGAATGTGTGCGTGAGGTCGTACCGGAAGGGGCTGGGTGCGCTCGCCGTGGCGCCTTGCCGGGTGAGGATGTCGTGGATCCGCAATGCTGCACCCGGCTGAGAAAACGGCGTGACGTACACCTTGTCCGCACCCGACCCCACGAAGCCCGCGAGGCCGCCTCCGGGTACCGAGATCCACACGGCTGAACCGCCGCGGGTGGCCGTCGTGTCGTCGGCCCGGATCCCGGCCTCCTTGGCGGCCCGCTCGTCGAAGGACACGGTCGTGGCAGCCGTACCGACCTTGAAGGTGCGGGTCAGGAGGTAGCCCGGCCGCTGCCAGTCGCTGTGCAGCGCCACGGAGAAGTAGTCGCCCGGCGGCAGCTTCACGGTCGAGGACGGGCCGCCGGCGTCGCTGTTGACGGCGTATCCCGCCCAGGTCTTGCGGTCCCAGACGTAGAAGGACTTGCTCGTGACGGCGGCGTTGGTGATGGTCAGTTTCACGGAGTACGTGGTGGCCGCGGCCGCCCGCGTCAGCGCCTTCGCCCCTGTCCCCGCCGGCAGGGCCACCCTGGTGGCCGGCACCGGCTCCGGCAGCGCAGTCGGCCGTACGTCCAGCGCGGCGTTCGTGGAGCCGATGGCGTACCGCTTGCCGCGGGCCCCGCCCCCATCCGTAATGCGTACGTCACCGTCAACGATCTCGAGGCTCTCGCCGTTTCCGAGACCGGCACCCCGGGACACGCCCTCGGCCGTGCCCTTCACTTCGGAGATCCGGCCCATAGTTCCCGGGCCCGCGTCCGAAGCGCCGGCTGCCGGCGCCATCAGTACCCCCGCCAGAACCGCCGCGCACACGCCTGCCCCTGCGGATCTTCGTGCGTTCCACTTCCACGTACCAGACATCAGTCCGCCCTCCCCGAAGTTCGACTGACGACAACTCCCGGCATCCCCTGCCGATGAGTCGACCAGCGACACCCTAGTGCGGGGGATCGGGCGGGTATCCACGGACGTCGCCGGTTTGCAACAGCGATCGTCTCCGTCCACCCCGGACCCGACAAGGGCCGCTTCCGTGGCCGGTTCCTGGCCCTGCTCGCCGTCCTCGCGGAAGCCGGCTCCCCGGACGGCTCACGCCTGGCCGCTCCCGTGCGGCGCCGAAGCGTCCCACGTCCAGTACGCGATCGGCCTGGGCCGCATCCCGCCCGATGGAGCCCGGTTGCCGCACGGCATCCCGCACGCGGGACTGCGCCGGGCAGGCCGAGCAAAGGCACCGGACTTGCGGTGGAGCGGCTGGAGCGACGCGCCGGATCTGCGGCAGAACGGCGCGCCCCGAGCTCCGTTGACCATCTCGCCCCGCCCCCCAGGGACGCGGCATCGGCACCGGCGTGCTGCGCTCGCTGCTCGCGCGGGCCCGACGAGGAAGGCGTGACCGTGCGCCCGGACGTGCTGCAGGGCAGCGCCGCCCGCGCACTCCACGAGCGGCACGGCTTCACCGAGGAGAGGCAGGACCCGATCGACGTGTTCATGGTGCGCACCCCCGCGTACTGATCAAGGGGCGCCGACGCCGTCCGGTGCCGCGCCGTTTGGCCCACACCCGCAGAAACCCAGGCAACCCGCCCTCCGGATTCCCCGTCTATCCCCCCGCGGCAGCGGCTCGCCCCCCTCCGCCGCCCGCATGGAATCGGTACGCAGCGCAGGGCCGCACAACCGCCCGCTGCGGGGGAAGTGGACGGAGCACGGTGTGACGGATCGACCCGCGTTGCGCGCATCTCGTACGGGACTGTCGCGGCGCACCCTGCTGACGGCGGCCGGTGCGATGGGCCTGACCACCTTCGCCGCCTGCACCGCCCCCGCACCGCCGCGCCGCCGCAGCCCCACCGCCGACCCGCTGCCCGGCCTGCCGATCAGCACCCCGCACCCGGCCCTGATGATGCAGGTCCTCGCCCACCCGGACGACGACCTGTACTTCATGAACCCGGACGCCCAGCAGGCCCTCGACGCCGGGACACCGCTGGTCTGCGTCTATCTGACCGCGGGCGAGGCCACCGGCGTCAACCGTGTCCCCGGCCGGCCGTTGCCCGCCCCCGACAAGGCGGCGTACTCCTCCTCACGTCACCAGGGGCTCCGCCAGGCGTACGCGACGCTGCTCGGCCTCGGCAGGTTCACGAAGTGGCAGAAGTCCGTCATCGATCTCCGTGGCAACCATCGCGCCGAGATCAACCGCCTCGGAAACGGCAGCCACAGGGTCGAGCTGATCTTCATCAACACCACCATGCACACCTCGTACGGACGCCTCGGGCTGCCCAGCCTCTGGCAGGACCGGCGGCTCGTCCTGCCCACCGTCGTGGCCGACAACTCACCGCTCCAGAAGGCGGGTTCGTACACCTACGACGGGCTCGTCGACGTCCTGGACGGGCTGTTCGACCGTTATCGGCCGAGCATCGTGCACACCATGGACCCGGATCCCGACATCCAGCACAGCAGCGAGCTCGTCCGGCGACGGGACAGCGAGCAGAAGGGCTACTCCGACCACCCCGACCACACCGCGACGGCGTTGTTCACCTGGACGGCGCTGATCCGATGGGTGGCCCGGACCACCGCCGTGGGCGGCGGGGTGCCGAGCTTCGCCACCACGGCGTTCCGCGGCTACTACAACCGGCACTGGCCCAAGAACCTGGCGCCCGCCGTGCTGGCCGAGAAGGCTTCGCACCTGGTGCCGTACGGGGGCGCGGCCGACTGGCGGTGCGGCAATCCCGCGGGCTGCGGGGACTACAGCGTGGGCGGCGACCGACCGCTGACCAACCGGAAGGGCTGGGTGCGGGCCACCCACTACCGCTACCCGGGCCCACGCCCCGTCGTCGCCACCGGCACGGACGGCCGGCTCGTCGCGTACGGGGTGCTGGGGCTGCGGGCGGTGCGCTGGCGCGAGAGCGCGCCGGGCAGCGGGATGTGGAACGCACCGGACGACCTCGGCGGCGGCCCGCTCGCACCGATCCTGGGCGGCGCGCTCCTGCCGGACGGGCGGCAGTTGCTCTTCGGGCTGTGGTTCGCCGCGCTCAGCGGGCACGGCGGGAACAACGAACGCGAGATCGTCGTGCTGGAACAGCTCTCCCCCGGCGGCGACTTCCGTGCCTGGCAGGGGCTGGGCAACCCCGAGCGGAACGAGGACGACGGGCGCCGGATCGGCGTCCCGGTCGCGATCACCGCCCCCGACGGGCGGGTCCACCTCTTCGTGCGGAACGCGGAGAAGGGCCTCAGTACGCGGGTACGGAACACGGCCGGCCGGTGGAGCGGATGGCGGGACACGGGTGGCGGCGAGATCCAGGACGGGCTGAGTGCCGTGGTGGACGACGCAGGGTGTGTCCATGTGTTCGCGGCGGGCCGCTTCGCGGTGCACCACTGGACGCAGGACACGCCCGCGGACGAGGTCACCGCACGCACCCAGATCAGCGGGGTGCCGGTACCCGGCGACGGCCCGGCCGCGCTGCCCGGGGCGGACGGGACCGTCGAGCTGTTCTACCGCGCGGCCGCGAAGGCCGCTCTGACGACCGTTCGGACCGGGGAGACGGCGGCGGAGACCGGCATCGACGGCTACGGACGGCTGATCGAGGACCGGGTGGGCTTCAACGGGTACGGACCGGTCACCGCAGGCGGGTCGTCGCCACGCGCGGTACTGCTCGGCCGCACCGAGAAGGGCCTGATCCAGGTCCGCAGCGGCGGAGAGCTCTTCGTACGACAGCGCGGCCCCGTGGCGCTGGACGGCCCCGCGCTGCACATCGGGAAGGGCGGGCGCCCGACGGTGGTGGCACTGGGGGCCGACGCCCACCCCTGGCTCTGGCGCCCCCGGCAGACCTGACGCCGCGGGTGAGCGCATGCCGAAGGGCCCCGGTCCACCGCTTGCGCGGCGGGCCGGGGCCCTTCTTGGTGCTCTGTGCGGAGCAACCAGGTCAGACAGTCAGGTGATTACTTGACGATCTTGGTGACCTGGCCGGCGCCCACGGTCCGGCCACCCTCACGGATGGCGAACTTCAGGCCCTCTTCCATGGCGACCGGCTGGATCAGCGCGACGTTCATGACGGTGTTGTCGCCCGGCATGACCATCTCGGTGCCCTCGGGAAGGGTCACAACGCCCGTCACGTCCGTGGTACGGAAGTAGAACTGCGGGCGGTAGTTGTTGAAGAACGGGGTGTGACGGCCACCCTCGTCCTTCGACAGGATGTAGGCCTGGGCCTCGAACTCGGTGTGCGGCGTGACCGAACCGGGCTTGATGATGACCTGGCCGCGCTCGACGTCCTCGCGCTTGATGCCACGGAGGAGCAGACCGACGTTCTCACCGGCCTGGCCCTCGTCGAGCAGCTTGCGGAACATCTCGATGCCGGTGACCGTGGTGGTGGTCTTCTCGGTCTTGATACCGACGATGTCGACGGTCTCGTTGACCTTCAGGACACCACGCTCGATACGACCGGTGACGACGGTGCCACGACCGGTGATCGTGAAGACGTCCTCGATCGGCATCAGGAACGGCTTGTCGACGTCACGCTCGGGCTGCGGGATCGCCTCGTCGACGGCCTTCATCAGGTCGAGGACGGACTGGCCCCACTCCTTGTCGCCCTCGAGGGCCTTGAGCGCCGAGACCTTGACGACCGGAACGTCGTCGCCCGGGAACTCGTACTCGGAGAGGAGCTCACGGACCTCGAGCTCGACGAGCTCCAGGATCTCCTCGTCGTCCACCATGTCGGCCTTGTTCAGGGCGACGACGATGTACGGAACGCCGACCTGGCGGGCCAGGAGCACGTGCTCCTTGGTCTGCGGCATCGGGCCGTCGGTGGCGGCGACCACGAGGATGGCGCCGTCCATCTGCGCCGCACCCGTGATCATGTTCTTGATGTAGTCCGCGTGACCCGGGCAGTCGACGTGCGCGTAGTGACGCGACTCCGTCTGGTACTCGACGTGCGCGATCGAGATGGTGATACCGCGCTGGCGCTCCTCGGGAGCCTTGTCGATCTGGTCGAAGGCCGAGGCCTCGTTCAGGTCCGGGTACGCGTCGTGCAGCACCTTGGTAATGGCGGCCGTGAGGGTCGTCTTACCGTGGTCGATGTGACCGATGGTGCCGATGTTGACGTGCGGCTTAGTCCGCTCGAACTTCGCCTTCGCCACTGGGTCCTCCTGTGGAGTGGTTCTGTACGCCTTGCTTCATCGGCGCCAGGTGATCTTTGCTGGGATGCCGGGGCCGGGGGCAATCGCCGCATTGCTTGCGCTCCGCGACGAATGCCCCCCAGGCTCCGGTGACAAGCCTAAAGCGTGAGCTCGGGAGAGTTACTCGCCCTTGGCCTTCGCGATGATCTCCTCGGCGACGTTCCGCGGAACCTCGGCGTAGGAGTCGAACTGCATCGAGTAGCTTGCGCGACCCGAGGTCTTGCTGCGGAGGTCTCCGACGTAGCCGAACATCTCCGAAAGGGGCACGAGGCCCTTCACGACGCGAGCGCCGCTGCGCTCCTCCATGGCCTGGATCTGGCCACGGCGGGAGTTGATGTCACCGATGACATCGCCCATGTAGTCCTCGGGCGTGGTCACCTCGATGGCCATCATCGGCTCGAGGAGCACGGGGGACGCCTTGCGGGCACCCTCCTTGAACGCCTGCGAACCGGCGATCTTGAACGCCAGCTCGGAGGAGTCGACCTCGTGGTAGCCACCGTCGAGAAGGATGACGCGGACGCCGACCATCTCGTAGCCGGCCAGGATGCCGAACTGCATGGCTTCCTGAGCACCCGCGTCCACCGAGGGGATGTACTCACGGGGGATGCGGCCACCGGTGACCTTGTTGACGAACTCGTACGAGGTCTCGCCGCTCTCGATGGGCTCGATCGCGATCTGCACCTTGGCGAACTGACCGGTACCACCGGTCTGCTTCTTGTGGGTGTAGTCGATGCGCTCGACGGCCTTGCGGATCGTCTCGCGGTACGCGACCTGGGGCTTGCCGACGTTCGCCTCGACGCGGAATTCGCGCTTCATGCGGTCGACGAGCACCTCGAGGTGGAGCTCACCCATACCACCGATGATGGTCTGGCCGGTCTCCTCGTCCGAGTGGACCTGGAAGGAGGGGTCCTCCTCCGAGAGACGCTGGATGGCGACACCCAGCTTCTCCTGGTCACCCTTGGACTTGGGCTCGATGGCGACCTGGATGACCGGCGCCGGGAAGTCCATGGACTCCAGGATCACCGGGTTCTTGTCGTCGCACAGCGTCTCACCGGTGGTGGTCTGCTTCAGGCCCATGACGGCGATGATGTCGCCGGCGCCCACCGAATCGATCTCCTCACGCTTGTTCGCGTGCATGCGGTAGATCTTGCCGATGCGCTCCTTCTTGCCCTTGACGGAGTTCAGCACCGCGGTGCCGGACTCCAGGCGGCCCGAGTAGACCCGGACGAAGGTGAGCTTGCCGAGGTGCGGGTCGCTCATGATCTTGAACGCGAGGGCCGCGAGCGGCTCGTCGTCGGACGGCTTGCGCTTGACGACCTCCTCCGGGTCCTTGACGCTGTGGCCCTCGATGGCCTCGACGTCCAGGGGGGAGGGGAGGTAGCGCACGACGGCGTCGAGCAGGGGCTGGACGCCCTTGTTCTTGAACGCGGTGCCGCAGAACACGGGGGTGACGGTCGTCTCGCCGCCCTTGCCCGAGTTGATGGTGATGCGACGGATGCCCTCGTAGAGCTGCTCCACGGAAGGCTCTTCGCCCTCCAGGTAGAGCTCCATGAGCGTCTCGTCGTTCTCCGCGGCGGCCTCGAGCAGCTTGGCGCGCCACTCGTCGGCAGCCTCGACCAGGTTGGCCGGGATGTCGACGATGTCGTACGCCTCGCCCTTGGTCGCCTCGGCGGGGTAGACGAACGCCTTCATCGTCACGAGGTCGACGACACCCGTGAAGTCGGCCTCGGCACCGATGGGGAGCTGCATCACGATCGGGGTCGCGCCGAGGCGGTCCGTGATCATGGTGACGCAGCGGAAGAAGTCGGCACCGGTACGGTCGAGCTTGTTGACGAAGCAGATACGCGGCACGCCGTAGCGGTCCGCCTGACGCCAGACGGTCTCGGACTGCGGCTCGACGCCCGCCACACCGTCGAACACGGTGACGGCGCCGTCGAGGACGCGGAGCGAACGCTCCACCTCGACGGTGAAGTCGACGTGACCCGGGGTGTCGATGATGTTGATGGTGTGGTCAACATCATTGAGCGGCCAGTGGCAGGTCGTCGCGGCAGACGTGATCGTGATGCCGCGCTCCTGCTCCTGCTCCATCCAGTCCATCGTGGCAGCGCCGTCGTGGACCTCACCGATCTTGTACGAAACGCCGGTGTAGAACAGGATCCGCTCAGTGGTGGTCGTCTTGCCCGCGTCGATGTGGGCCATGATCCCGATGTTGCGGACCTTGGCCAGGTCAAGCGAAGTGGTGGCCATAAGGCTCAATCTTCTCTCGGTCTCGATGTGGGTAGCGACTACCAGCGGTAGTGCGCGAAGGCCTTGTTGGACTCGGCCATCTTGTGGGTGTCCTCACGCTTCTTGACAGCAGCGCCAAGACCGTTGGAGGCGTCGAGCAGCTCGTTCATGAGGCGCTCGGTCATGGTCTTCTCGCGGCGGGCGCGGGAGTAACCCACGAGCCAGCGCAGCGCGAGGGTGGAGGCACGACCGGGCTTGACCTCGATCGGCACCTGGTAGGTGGCGCCACCGACACGGCGGGACTTGACCTCGAGCGCGGGCTTGACGTTCTCAAGCGCACGCTTCAGCGTGATGACCGGGTCGTTGCCGGTCTTCTCGCGGAGGCCTTCCATGGCGCCGTACACGATCCGCTCGGCGGTGGAGCGCTTGCCGTTGAGCAGGATCTTGTTGATCAGCGAGGTGACAAGAGGAGAACCGTAGACCGGGTCGATGATGACCGGGCGCTTCGGGGCGGGGCCCTTACGAGGCATTCTTACTTCTCCTTCTTGGCGCCGTAGCGGCTGCGGGCCTGCTTGCGGTTCTTGACACCCTGGGTGTCAAGGGAGCCGCGGATGATCTTGTAACGAACACCCGGCAGGTCCTTCACACGGCCACCACGCACGAGCACGATGGAGTGCTCCTGCAGGTTGTGTCCCTCACCCGGGATGTAGGCCGTGACCTCGATACCGGAGGTCAGACGCACACGCGCGACCTTACGGAGTGCCGAGTTCGGCTTCTTCGGGGTGGTCGTGAACACACGCGTGCAGACGCCGCGGCGCTGGGGCGAACCCTCAAGTGCGGGCGTCTTGTTCTTCTCGACCTTGTCCTGCCGGCCCTTCCGGACCAGCTGCTGGATCGTAGGCACTACTTCTCCGGTTTCTGTGTGCCGTTCGTGAAACTAACCTGGAACGTCACCGACCCACGCGGTCGGGTGTGTCGAATGCTGCAGGCTCCTGCCGCAAGGCAGAAGGAGGCGCAGATTGCGGTGGCCGTTGGCGGACTCGCCATGCGGTTGAAGACACGCACACGAGCCCAGGCACACCCCAGGCACAAGGTCTGAGCGTACCTACCTCGTCGACTCCGGTCAAAACAAATCCTGTCCACGGCGACACGCCGTGCGGCAACGGCCTCAGCGCGTGACGAGCACGGCCGTGATGAACCCTGCCAGGAGCAACACCCAGCCGACGATCGACACCCAGCCCAGCACGAGCCCGGCGACCGCCAGGCCGTCGCCCTGCTCGTCGCCGCGGCGTATCTCCTTGCGCGCCATATGCCCGAGAACCACCGCGGGCACGCCCGTCACCACAGTCACCGGAGCCAGTACGCCGAACATCAGCGCACCCTTGGCCTTGCCGTTCGTCCTGGGCTGCGGCGCGGGCAGGAAGGTCGCCGGCACCGCGACGCCGGAATATCCGGTGGGCGCGGGCTGGGCGAACGCGGGACCCTGCGGCAGGTCTCCGACGAGAAGGGTCAACTCCCCCACCGTACGAGCCGCGTGGGCCCGCGCGACCCGCTTCTCCAACTCGTCGCTCTCAAGACGTCCCTCCGCGAAACCGGCCCGCAGCACATCCACAGCGCGCTCGCGCTCCGCGTGCGAGGCCAGCATCGACGGGCTCTGCCCGGACAGCCGGTCGGGCTGCCTCGACGGATATGACACAAACATCTCCCCCGGACGGTCGGAATCCCCCATGCTCCGTCACCCATGCGTGACGGGATCGACTTTACGGCCTGCCCGCACACGCCGGAGGGCGGCCACCCCGTGCGTACGGGATGGCCGCCCTCCGGTCGTTCAGGCGACCCGCTTACTGGTTGTACGGACCGTAGTCGTAGTCCTCCAGCGGAACGGCCTGGCCGGAGCCCGTGCCGAACGGCGAGTAGTCGATGTCGTCGTAGCCGACGGCCGAGTACATCGCGGCCTTGGCCTCCTCGGTCGGCTCGACCCGGATGTTGCGGTAGCGGGACAGGCCCGTACCGGCCGGGATGAGCTTACCGATGATGACGTTCTCCTTGAGACCGATCAGGGAGTCCGACTTGGCGTTGATCGCCGCGTCGGTCAGAACCCTGGTCGTCTCCTGGAAGGACGCCGCCGACAGCCACGACTCGGTGGCGAGCGAGGCCTTGGTGATACCCATCAGCTGCGGACGGCCGGAGGCGGGGTGACCGCCCTCGGTGACCACACGACGGTTCTCGGTCTCGAACTTCGAGCGCTCGACGAGCTCGCCCGGCAGCAGTTCCGCGTCGCCGGACTCGATGATCGTCACACGGCGCAGCATCTGCCGGATGATGATCTCGATGTGCTTGTCGTGGATCGACACACCCTGCGAGTTGTAGACCTTCTGGACCTCGCCGACCAGGTGGACCTGGACGGCGCGCTGGCCGAGGATCCGCAGCACGTCGTGCGGGTTGGTGGCACCCACGGTGAGCTTCTGGCCCACCTCGACGTGGTCGCCCTCGCCCACCAGCAGACGGGCACGCTTCGAGATCGGGAACGCCGTCTCGTCGCTGCCGTCGTCCGGGGTGACGACGATCTTCTTGGTCTTCTCGGTCTCCTCGATACGGACGCGGCCGGCCGCCTCCGAGATCGGGGCGACACCCTTGGGCGTACGGGCTTCGAAGAGCTCGACGACTCGGGGCAGACCCTGGGTGATGTCGTCACCGGCCACACCACCGGTGTGGAAGGTACGCATCGTCAGCTGGGTACCGGGCTCACCGATGGACTGGGCGGCGATGATGCCGACCGCCTCACCGATGTCGACCAGCTTGCCGGTGGCGAGCGAGCGTCCGTAGCAGAAGGCACAGGTGCCGACCGCGGACTCACAGGTCAGGACCGAACGGGTCTTGACCTCCTCGACGCCGGCGCCCACCAGGGCGTCGATCAGGACGTCACCGAGGTCGACGTTGGCAGGCGCGATGACCTTGCCGTCGACGACGACGTCCTCGGCGAGCATGCGGGCGTAGACCGAGGTCTCGACGTCCTCCGTCTTGCGGAGCACGCCGTCCGCACCCTTGACGGCGATCTTCAGCTTCAGGCCGCGGTCGGTGCCGCAGTCCTCCTCGCGAATGATCACGTCCTGCGAGACGTCCACCAGACGACGGGTCAGGTAACCCGAGTCGGCGGTACGCAGGGCGGTGTCCGCCAGACCCTTACGGGCACCGTGCGTGGAGATGAAGTACTCCAGAACGGTGAGGCCCTCACGGAAGGACGCCTTGATGGGACGCGGGATCGTCTCGTTCTTGGCGTTGGACACCAGACCACGCATACCGGCGATCTGACGCATCTGCATCATGTTTCCTCGGGCACCCGAGTCAACCATCATGAAGATGGGGTTCGTCTTGGGGAAGTTCGCGTTCATCGCCTCGGCGACCTCGTTGGTCGCCTTGGTCCAGATCGCGATGAGTTCCTGCGTGCGCTCGTCCTTGGTGATCAGACCGCGCTCGTACTGCTTCTGGACCTTCTCGTCCTGCGCCTCGTAGCCGGCGACGATCGCCTTCTTGGCCTCGGGGACCACGACGTCGGAGATGGCCACGGTGACACCGGAACGGGTCGCCCAGTAGAAGCCCGCCGCCTTCAGGTTGTCGAGCGTCGCCGCCACGATGACCTTGGGGTAGCGCTCGGCGAGGTCGTTGACGATCTCGGAGAGCTGCTTCTTGCCGACGGAGTAGTCGACGAACGGGTAGTCCTCGGGCAGCAGCTCGTTGAAGAGCGCGCGGCCCAGCGACGTACGCAGCCGGAACGTGTCGCCCTGCTGGTACGGCCGCTCCCCGACGGCGTCGTCCCCTTCCTCGGCGACCGGCGGCACCCAGCCGCGCGGCGGGATGGTGCCCACCGGGAAGCGGATGTCGACCTTCGCCTGGAGCGACAGCTCCCGGGCGTCGAAGGCCATGATCGCCTCGGCCGTGGAACCGAAGGAACGGCCCTGTCCGACGACGTTGCGCTCCTCCTCGTCCGTGGTGAGGAAGAACAGGCCCAGCACCATGTCCTGGGTCGGCATGGTGACCGGACGGCCGTCGGCCGGCTTCAGGATGTTGTTCGAGGACAGCATCAGGATGCGGGCCTCGGCCTGCGCCTCCGCGGAGAGCGGCAGGTGCACGGCCATCTGGTCACCGTCGAAGTCCGCGTTGAACGCGGTGCAGACGAGCGGGTGGATCTGGATGGCCTTGCCCTCGACCAGCTGCGGCTCGAAGGCCTGGATGCCGAGGCGGTGCAGGGTCGGCGCACGGTTCAGCAGCACCGGGTGCTCGGCGATGACCTCTTCGAGGACGTCGTACACCACGGTGCGGCCGCGCTCGACCATGCGCTTGGCCGACTTGATGTTCTGCGCGTGGTTCAGGTCGACCAGGCGCTTCATCACGAACGGCTTGAAGAGCTCCAGCGCCATGGCCTTCGGCAGACCGCACTGGTGCAGCTTGAGCTGCGGGCCGACGACGATCACGGAACGCGCGGAGTAGTCCACACGCTTACCGAGAAGGTTCTGACGGAATCGACCCTGCTTGCCCTTCAGCATGTCGCTGAGGGACTTGAGCGGGCGGTTGCCGGGACCGGTGACCGGGCGACCGCGGCGGCCGTTGTCGAACAGCGCGTCGACGGCCTCCTGCAGCATCCGCTTCTCGTTGTTCACGATGATCTCGGGGGCACCGAGGTCGAGAAGACGCTTGAGGCGGTTGTTGCGGTTGATCACACGGCGGTACAGGTCGTTCAGGTCGGAGGTCGCGAAGCGGCCACCGTCCAGCTGCACCATCGGACGCAGGTCCGGCGGGATGACCGGCACGCAGTCGAGCACCATGCCCTTGGGCTTGTTGCTGGTCTGCAGGAACGCGGAGACGACCTTCAGGCGCTTGAGCGCACGGGTCTTCTTCTGGCCCTTGCCGGTACGGATGATCTCGCGGAGGCGCTCGGCCTCCTCGTCGAGGTCGAACGACTCCAGGCGCTTCTGCAGAGCGGCGGCGCCCATGCAGCCGTCGAAGTACGTGCCGAAGCGGTCACGCAGCTCGCGGTAGAGCAGCTCGTCGCCCTCCAGGTCCTGGACCTTGAGGTTCTTGAAGCGGCTCCACACCTCGTCGAGGCGGTCGATCTCGCGCTGCGCGCGGTCGCGCAGCTGCTTCATCTCACGCTCGGCGCCCTCGCGCACCTTGCGGCGCACATCGGCCTTGGCGCCCTCGGCCTCCAGCTCGGCCAGGTCGGTCTCGAGCTTCTTGGCGCGGGCCTCGAGGTCGGCGTCGCGGCGGTTCTCGATCTGCTGACGCTCGACGGAGACGTGCGCCTCCAGCGAGGGCAGGTCGCGCGTGCGGCGCTCCTCGTCCACGAACGTGATCATGTACGCGGCGAAGTAGATGACCTTCTCGAGGTCCTTCGGCGCGAGGTCGAGCAGGTAGCCCAGACGCGACGGGACGCCCTTGAAGTACCAGATGTGGGTGACGGGAGCGGCAAGCTCGATGTGGCCCATGCGCTCACGGCGCACCTTGGCGCGCGTGACCTCGACGCCACAGCGCTCACAGATGATGCCCTTGAAGCGGACACGCTTGTACTTGCCGCAGTAGCACTCCCAGTCCCGGGTCGGACCGAAGATCTTCTCGCAGAAGAGTCCGTCCTTTTCGGGCTTGAGCGTGCGGTAGTTGATGGTCTCCGGCTTCTTCACTTCGCCGTGCGACCAGGTCCGGATGTCGTCCGCGGTGGCAAGGCCGATCCGCAGCTCGTCGAAGAAGTTGACGTCGAGCACTTGTCGTCAATCCCTCTTTCGGGGGTTCGAGCCCCCTCGCGTCACGCGAGAAAATGGGGCACTTCAGCAATGGTCTGAACGGGTCCGGGGAGAGCCGGCCGGATCACAGGGATCCGGCCGGCCAACCCGTCAGACCTCTTCGACGCTGCTCGGCTCGCGCCGGGACAGGTCGATACCGAGCTCCTCCGCCGCGCGGAAGACGTCCTCGTCCGTGTCGCGCATCTCGATGGACATGCCGTCCGAGGACAGCACCTCCACGTTGAGGCAGAGCGACTGCATTTCCTTGATGAGCACCTTGAAGGACTCAGGGATGCCCGGCTCGGGGATGTTCTCGCCCTTGACGATGGCCTCGTAGACCTTGACGCGGCCGGTCACGTCGTCGGACTTGATCGTCAGGAGTTCCTGGAGGGCGTATGCGGCGCCGTATGCCTCAAGGGCCCACACCTCCATCTCACCGAAGCGCTGCCCACCGAACTGAGCCTTACCACCCAGCGGCTGCTGCGTGATCATGGAGTACGGGCCGGTCGAGCGCGCGTGGAGCTTGTCGTCGACCAGGTGGTGCAGCTTGAGGATGTACATGTACCCGACCGAGACCGGGTCCGGGAACGGCTCACCGGAGCGGCCGTCGAACAGCTGGGCCTTGCCGGAGGGCTGCACCAGCCGGTCGCCGTCGCGGTTCGGGATCGTGGCCTCGAAGAGACCGGAGATCTCGTCCTCGCGCGCACCGTCGAAGACGGGGGTGGCGACGTTGGTGCCGGGGGCGACCTGGTCGGCACCGATGGCCTGCAGGCGCTTGGCCCACTCGTCACCGAGGCCGGAGACGTCCCAGCCGCGGCTGGCGAGCCAGCCGAGGTGGATCTCCAGGACCTGTCCCGGGTTCATTCGGGACGGGACACCCAGGGGGTTGAGGATGATGTCGACCGGGGTGCCGTCCTCCAGGAACGGCATGTCCTCGATCGGGAGGATCTTCGAGATGACGCCCTTGTTGCCGTGACGGCCGGCGAGCTTGTCACCATCGGTGATCTTGCGCTTCTGCGCGACGTAGACGCGGACCAGCTGATTCACGCCCGGCGGCAGCTCGTCGCCCTCTTCGCGGTCGAAGACGCGGACGCCGATGACCTTGCCGATCTCACCGTGCGGCACCTTCAGCGAGGTGTCGCGCACCTCGCGCGCCTTCTCGCCGAAGATCGCGCGGAGCAGGCGCTCCTCGGGGGTCAGCTCGGTCTCACCCTTGGGCGTGACCTTGCCGACGAGGATGTCACCGGCGACGACCTCGGCACCGATACGGATGATGCCGCGCTCGTCGAGGTCGGCGAGGACCTCTTCGGAGACGTTCGGGATGTCCCGGGTGATCTCCTCGGGGCCGAGCTTGGTGTCACGGGCGTCGACCTCGTGCTCCTCGATGTGGATCGAGGAGAGGACGTCGTCCTGCACGAGGCGCTGCGACAGGATGATCGCGTCCTCGTAGTTGTGACCCTCCCACGGCATGAACGCCACGAGCAGGTTCTTGCCGAGGGCCATCTCACCGTTCTCGGTGGCCGGACCGTCGGCGAGGACCTGGTCGGCGACGACCCGGTCGCCCTCGGAGACGACAACCTTCTGGTTGACCGAGGTGCCCTGGTTGGAGCGCATGAACTTGGCGATGCGGTACGTGGTGTACGTGCCGTCGTCGTTGGTCACGGTGATGTAGTCCGCGGAGACCTCCTGGACCACACCGTCCTTCTCGGCCTTGAGCACGTCACCGGCGTCGGTGGCGCAGCGGTACTCCATGCCGGTGCCGACCAGCGGTGCCTCGGACTTGATCAGCGGCACCGCCTGGCGCATCATGTTCGCGCCCATGAGGGCACGGTTGGCGTCGTCGTGCTCCAGGAAGGGGATCATCGCGGTGGCGACGGACACCATCTGGCGCGGCGAGACGTCCATGTAGTCGACGTCGGCCGGCGGGACGTAGTCGACCTCGCCGCCACGACGGCGGACCAGCACGCGGGACTCGGCGAACCGGAGCTCGTCGTTCAGCGGCGCGTTGGCCTGCGCGATGACGAAGCGGTCCTCCTCGTCGGCGGTCAGGTAGTCGACCTCGTCGGTGACCTGGCCCTCGACGACCTTGCGGTACGGCGTCTCGATGAAGCCGAACGCGTTGATGCGACCGTACGAGGCCAGCGAACCGATCAGACCGATGTTCGGGCCTTCAGGCGTCTCGATCGGGCACATGCGGCCGTAGTGCGACGGGTGCACGTCACGGACCTCGAAGCCGGCCCGCTCACGGGAGAGACCACCCGGGCCCAGCGCGTTGAGACGACGCTTGTGCGTCAGGCCCGACAGCGGGTTGTTCTGGTCCATGAACTGGGACAGCTGGCTGGTGCCGAAGAACTCCTTGATGGAGGCGACGACCGGCCGGATGTTGATCAGGGTCTGGGGCGTGATCGCCTCGACGTCCTGGGTGGTCATGCGCTCGCGCACGACTCGCTCCATACGGGCGAGACCCGTACGGACCTGGTTCTGGATCAGCTCGCCGACGTTACGGATACGACGGTTGCCGAAGTGGTCGATGTCATCGGTCTCGACCATGATCGAGCGACCGGACTCGCCGACCGTCTCGGTCTCACCGGCGTGCAGCTTCACCAGGTACTTGATGGTGGCGATGACGTCGTCGGTGGTGAGAACCCCGGCGTCCAGCGGCTCGTTGGCGCCGAGCTTCTTGTTCACCTTGTAGCGGCCGACCTTCGCGAGGTCGTAGCGCTTCGGGTTGAAGTAGAGGTTCTCCAGCAGCGTCTGGGCGGCCTCGCGCGTGGGCGGCTCGCCCGGACGCAGCTTGCGGTAGATGTCGAGCAGCGCGTCGTCCTGGCCCTGGGTGTGGTCCTTCTCCAGGGTGGCGCGCATGGACTCGTACTCGCCGAACTCCTCCAGGATCTGCTCGGTCGTCCAACCGAGAGCCTTGAGCAGAACGGTCACGGACTGCTTGCGCTTGCGGTCGATGCGCACACCGACCATGTCGCGCTTGTCGATCTCCATCTCCAGCCAGGCACCCCGGGACGGGATGATCTTGGCGGAGAAGATGTCCTTGTCGGACGTCTTGTCGATGGAGGAGTCGAAGTAGACACCGGGCGAACGGACGAGCTGCGACACCACGACACGCTCGGTGCCGTTGATGACGAAGGTGCCCTTGTTCGTCATGAGCGGGAAGTCGCCCATGAAGACCGTCTGAGACTTGATCTCACCGGTCTCGTTGTTGGTGAACTCGGCCGTGACGAAGAGCGGGGCGGCGAACGTGAAGTCGCGCTCCTTGCACTCGTCGATCGAGTTCTTCGGGGGCTCGAAGCGGTGGTCGCGGAACGTAAGCGACATCGACCCGGAGAAGTCCTCGATCGGTGAAATCTCCTCGAAGATTTCCTCCAGGCCGGACTTGGTGGGGACGTCTTGTCCACTGTCCAGAGCAGCCTCGACGCGAGCCTTCCAGGCGGCATTGCCGAGGAGCCAGTCAAAGCTCTCGGTCTGCAGCGCGAGGAGGTTCGGAACCTCGAGGGGCTCCTTGATCTTTGCAAAGGAGATGCGCAGCGGGGCGGTGCTGGCACCGTTGTTCGTATTCGCGGTCGAGGCGTTGCGCGAGGCGGCCAAGAGGGGGTCCTTCCGAGGGCTCGGACTCACTACGCGCGTACCGGTCCCAAGCTGGACACGGAGACAGAAATCCCAGGTCAGAGACGTTCGGTCATCGATGCTCAAGCGTGGGCATGCCCCTGGTGACGGGCAGGAGGCAGCTAACAGGCAGCGCAAAGGGTCAGTGTAGCCAAACGGCACACTGATGTCCAGTCGGGGTTCTCAGAGACCCACGTAGCTCTCAACAGCTGTTCTCAACACCTATGACTAGCCCTTGCGCGCGGTGCGCTCTTCTTTACTGCCCGCTTCGCCCACGATCCATGCCTCGGATTCGAATCGATGTGACGACGCGTCCTGAGAATTGCGCGCCGCGTGCGGTTCGTCAAGGCCCCCCAGCCGGGACGAACGCCGCGAGGTCCTCACCCGGCCACCTTCCGGCATCCGCCGGCCGGCCCCGAGAGGCAACGGCGATGATCACCATACTCGTCGCCGCCGGAAGAGCAAGGCAGCCGCCGCGGGTACGACGAAGGGCGACCACCCGGATGGGTGATCGCCCTTCGTCGTTTGACGTCCGTGCCGCGCGGCACAGGCGGTCAGGAGGAGTCAGCAGACTCCCTGAGTCACTTGACCTCGACGGAAGCGCCGGCGGCCTTGAGGGACTCGGCAGCCTTCTCGGCGGCCTCCTTGGCGACCTTCTCGAGGACCGGCTTCGGGGTGCCGTCGACGAGGTCCTTGGCCTCCTTCAGACCCAGCGAGGTCAGCTCACGCACGACCTTGATGACCTGGATCTTCTTCTCGCCGGCGCCGGTGAGGATGACGTCGAACTCGTCCTGCTCCTCGGCGGCAGCGGCGTCGCCGCCACCCTGGGCCGGGCCGGCGGCAACGGCGACCGCAGCGGCGGCGGTGACGTCGAACTTCTCCTCGAAGGCCTTCACGAACTCGGAGAGCTCGATGAGGGTCATCTCTTCGAACTGCGCGAGCAGGTCGTCCTGGGACAGCTTCGCCATGATGGCGTCCTTCCACTAATTCGGCAGGTGCCGGAGTTACATGTAGGCGGGCGTACATTCGGCCCGCTGCGACCGTCGCCCTAGAGGGCGGCGATCATTGCGCGAGCCGAATTACTCGGCACCGCCCTGCTCGGCCTGCTTGGCACGAAGCGCCTCCGCGGTGCGGACGAACTTCGACGGGAGCGCCTGGAAGACCTGAGCAGCCTGAGTCTGCTTGCCCTTCATGGCGCCCGCCAGCTTGGCGAGCAGAACCTCGCGGGACTCGAGGTCCGCGAGCTTCTTGATCTCATCCGCGGTCAGTGCCTTACCGTCAAGGACACCGCCCTTGATGATGAGGTTCGGGTTCTCCTTGGCGAAGTCACGAAGACCCTTCGCCGACTCCACCGGGTCACCGGTGATGAAGGCAACCGCCGTCGGACCAGTGAACTGGTCGTCCAGCGAAGTGATCCCGGCCTCGTTGGCCGCAATCTTGGTCAGCGTGTTCTTCACCACGGCGTACTGGGCGTTCTCACCGAGCGAACGACGCAGCGTCTTGAGCTGCGCCACGGTGAGACCCCGGTACTCGGTCAGCACAGCGGCGTTCGAGCTGCGGAACTGGTCCGTCAGCTCGGCTACCGCGGCAGCCTTGTCGGGCCTTGCCATGAGCGTCGGCCTCCTTCCGGGTGATGAGGACCGCTCAGAAGGGGCCGGGAAAGACGAAACGCCCCGGCGCGGGCGCCAGGGCGTAGCTCGACCGAACGAGGTCCGGGAGCTTTCCACAGTCACCTGCGCAGGTCGCCCGTACTCAACGGATCCTTCGGTCGCTGTTCCCTCTTGCGAGAGCACAGCAACGACCAGCGGTCTTTGGCTTCTGTAGGAGGTTACGCGACCGGTGCCGCGTCGAGCAAATCCGTCCCGAAGCGGACGACGCGCCCGGGTCGTACGAGGGCTCAGGCTGCTGCGCCGCCGGCGCCCTTCATCATCTCGGCCAGGTCCATGGTCTCGGAGGCGGGCGGGGCCTTGACCGTCACGGGCTTGTTGAAGTCCACGAACGTGATGGTCAGGTCGAGCCGGCCCTTGTCGGTCGTGGACCGGGTGCGGAACTGCTTGGTGTGGTCGCTGCCGTCGATCCACATGTCCATCGAGAGCTTCTCGATGCCCATGTCCTCGTACTTCTTCAGTGCCTGTGTACGTCGCTCGCGGGTCTCCGCGTCCTCGTCCGCGAGGGACGCACGCACGTCGGCCAGGGTGACCGTGCCGGTGTAGTGCGTCGTCCGGACGCCGTCCACGGTGGCCGGCCCGACCTTCTTGAGGTCCCTGGCGGCGCTCATCGAGGCGGACTCCTCCGCGGGATTGCGGTCGGCCTGACTGGACAGACCACCCAGCGGGTCCTGCCCCGTGGACTTCTTGAGCTCGGCCATGTCCAGCTTGAGCCAGGACTTGCCGTCCATCTCGGCGGCCGCTTCCGCGCCACCGTTGATGTACATGGCATCGCCGGTGAGTCGCAGTTCGACCTCGCCGGTCTCCCCCGCGGAACCGCCCTTCATGTGCATCTGCATGGCCGGCGGCTTCATGGACATCGCCGCGGTCCCCTCCATGGTCTGCCCCTGGACCTCGCCGCTCATCCGGTACGTGAGCGACGTGATCCGGCGGCTGTTGTCGGCGGCCTTCCGCACGGCCGCGGCAGGTGTCACCTCGACCGGCTTCTGCCCCGCCCGCTCGCCGTTCTCGCCGACAGCGGCCGGGCCGCTCTTCTCTCCCGTACACGCCGCCGTTCCGCACAGCAGCACTCCGGCCAGAACAGCGACAGCGGTCCTTCTGTAAGTCGAACGCATGATCCCCCCACGGGACGTCAAAATATTAGTCAAGTCCCATGACCATATCGGCCGGCGCTGACAGCGCCGAGTCAATAAACGTGGCCGACACAACGACCGGGCCCCGCACCTTCCTCTTCCGAGGTGCGGGGCCCGGTCGTCGCGCCTGTCCGCGGCCGGCGGGCGTGCGTCGACGCGTGGAGCGGTCGGAGCGGAGGCTCAGGATGCTCCCGCGCCGCTCTTCTGCTGCTGCTTCACGAGATCGGTGAAGTCGACCGTGTCGCCGGCCGGGGGCTTCTCGACCGAGACCTTCGTGCCGTAGTCGCTGTAGTACACGGTCGAATTGAGCTCGCCGGTCTTCATCTGGCCGCGCTCGGACTTCTTGACCAGCAGATTGTTCTCGTCGACCCAGATGTCGACCGTCTCCGTGGTGATCCCGACGTCGCTCAGCTGCTTCTTCAGCTGAGCGAGCTGGTCGGCGTCCAGCGCGGAGTTCTTCGCGGTCAGTTCTGCGACGTTCACGGTGCCGGAGTAGTGCGTGGCGGAGACCCCGCGCACGTCCTCCTGGCCGACCTTCTTCACGTCACCGGAGGCCAGCAGGGACTGCACGCCCTGGTCGGGGGTGGTGTTCTGCATCTGCTGCTTCATCGCCTCGCCGGAGGCACCCGCGATCTTGGCGAGGTCGGCGTAGCCGTAGTTGATCCAGTGCTTGCCACCGGCCTGCCTGGCGAAGGCGTCGCCCATGTTGACGACGTAGCCGTCCTTGAAATAGCGGGCCTGCATGGTGCCCGTGCCACCGTTCTGCTTCATGGCGTCCGCCATGCTGCCGCCGGTGTACGTGATCTCCATGGCGCCGGTGAGACCGTCGGTCCAGTCGATGGTGCCGGTCTGCTTCATGGACATGGTGGTGCCCATCCGGGTGGTGCCCTCGACCTTCGCCGACTTCTCCCCGCCGGTCTTCTTCTGCACATCACGCAGCGCGGCTATCGGGTCGGCCTTCACGACGCCGCTGCCGCGGCTGTCGCCCTTGCCGCCGTCCGACCCCCCGCAGGCCGCGACCGACGTCAGCGCCGCTGCCGTTGCCACCGACAGACACACGCGTCGCACGGTACTGGTCCTCATGTCAGCTTCCACCCCTCGTTCGGCTCAGTCGGGTCCTCACGCTAACGCACAGCTCCGACACAGCCATCGGTTCCATACGGATACGAGGACGGGCCCCGCACCTCGAAAGGTTGCGGGGCCCGTCCATGTCACACGTGACGCGGCCTGATGCCGAGCGCGGGGGCTCAGACGGCGGCCGGGTCCTCCTCGACGAGGAGGTTGCGGGTGCGGTTGGCGTCCAGCGGGATGCCGGGGCCCATCGTGGTGGCCAGCGCGGCCTTCTTGATGTAGCGGCCCTTGGCGGCGGACGGCTTCAGACGGAGGACTTCCTCCAGCGCCGCGGCGTAGTTCTCGACCAGCTTCGTGTCATCGAAGGAGACCTTGCCGATGATGAAGTGCAGGTTCGAGTGCTTGTCGACGCGGAACTCGATCTTGCCGCCCTTGATGTCGTTGACAGCCTTCGCGACATCGGGGGTGACCGTACCGGTCTTCGGGTTCGGCATCAGACCACGCGGACCGAGCACGCGGCCGAGGCGGCCGACCTTGCCCATGAGGTCCGGGGTCGCGACGACGGCGTCGAAGTCCAGACGGCCCTTCGCCACCTCGTCGATGAGCTCGTCGGCGCCGACGATGTCGGCGCCCGCGGCTTCCGCGGCCGCAGCACGGTCACCGGTCGCGAAGACCAGGACCCGGGCGGTCTTGCCGGTGCCGTGCGGGAGGTTCACGGTGCCACGGACCATCTGGTCGGCCTTGCGCGGGTCGACACCCAGACGGAAGGCGACCTCGACAGTGCCGTCGAACTTGGTGGTCGCGGTCTCCTTGGCGAGACGGACGGCCTCAAGCGGGGCGTAGAGGCGCTCCCGGTCGATCTTGGCGTCCGCAGCCCGGAGGTTCTTGCTGCGCTTCACTTCTACTCCTGTGGTTTCAGGGTGTGGAGTCGTGGTGCGGGCCAGCGCTTGGCCCTACCACTGAGGACGTGAGGGGCTGAATCAGCCTTCGACCGTGATGCCCATGGAACGGGCGGTGCCAGCGATGATCTTCGACGCGGCGTCGAGGTCGTTGGCGTTCAGGTCGGGGAGCTTCGTCGTGGCGATCTCACGGACCTGGGCGGCCGTCAGCTTGGCGACCTTGGTCTTGTGGGGCTCGCCGGAGCCCTTCTCCACGCCCGCGGCCTTGAGGATCAGCTTCGCGGCCGGCGGAGTCTTGGTGACGAAGGTGAAGGAACGGTCCTCGTAGACCGTGATCTCCACCGGCACGACCATGCCACGCTGCGACTCGGTCGCGGCGTTGTAGGCCTTGCAGAACTCCATGATGTTGACGCCGTGCTGGCCGAGCGCGGGGCCGACCGGCGGGGCCGGGTTGGCCGCACCGGCGTTGATCTGGAGCTTGATAAGCCCCGTGACCTTCTTCTTCTTGGGAGGCATTGCTCTCTCCGGGTCCTAGTGAGAGTGTTTCGCCGCCTTCCGGTCATCCGGATGGAGGCATACCGCGCAACGATAACGGGTATAGCTGCGCGACCAAAAACCAAGCAGGTCAGACGGGCTTCTCAGCCGATCTGACCTGCTCGGTAGGCATGTGTCCGAAAACTGGCGGGAAGCCGCTAGTTCTTCTGGATCTGGTCGAAGCTGAGCTCGACCGGGGTCTCGCGGCCGAAGATCTCGACGAGACCCTTGACCTTCTTCGAGTCGGCGTTGATCTCGTTGATCGTCGCCTGCAGCGTCGCGAACGGGCCGTCGGTGACGGTGACCGAGTCGCCCACCTCGAAGTCGAGCACCTGCACCTCGACCTTGCGGGACGGAACCGGCTTGCCCTCGGCCTCGGCGGCTTCGCGGGCGGCCTTCTCCTCGGCCTCCGGGGCGAGCATCTTGACGATCTCGTCCAGCGTCAGCGGGTACGGGTCGTAGGCGTTGCCCACGAAGCCGGTGACACCCGGGGTGTTACGGACGACGCCCCAGGACTCGTTCGTCAGATCCATGCGCACCAGGACGTAACCCGGGAGCTTGTTCTGGCGGACGTTCTTGCGCTCGCCGTTCTTGATCTGGACGATCTCTTCCTCGGGCACTTCGGCCTGGTAGATGAACTCCTCGACGTTGAGCGAGACGGCACGCTGTTCGAGGTTGGCCTTCACGCGCTTCTCGTAACCGGCGTACGTGTGGATGACGTACCACTCGCCGGGAAGGCCGCGAAGCTCCTCGCGCAGGGCGGTGACGGCGTCGACCGGGGCGGCCAGCTCGGCCTCCTCCCCGGCTTCCTCGTCGGCCTCGGCGTGCTCGTCGTCGTCCTCGGAACCGGCATCGGCCTCGGCGGCCTCGTCGTCCTCGGTGTGCATGGCGGCCTGCTCGGCGGGCTCACCTGCGGCGGCGTCGGCAGCTTCGGCCTGGTCCGGCTCCTCGGCGTCCGCCGCCTCGACGATGTCGAGCTCGTCCTCGGCGGACTCGAAGGCGCCCGCCGTCGGCTCGACGGCGTCGTTCAGGTTCGGGTCAGACACGGTGGCTGCTTCTTCCTGGATACAAATGGGTGGAACATGCGAAAGGGGCGCCCATGAGGCGCCCTCCGCGGGATCAGCCGAAGACGTACTTGACGACCCGCTGGAATCCGAAGTCAATCACGGTCACCAGACCAATCATGACGACGACGAAGACAATCACCACCGAGGTGTACGTCGTCAGCTGGCTGCGAGTCGGCCAGACGACCTTGCGCAGCTCGGCGACAATTTGGCGGTAGAACAGCGCGAGGCGGCCCAGAGGACCCTTCTTACCGCGCTTGCCGCCCTTCCGGGTCTTCTTCTTCGACTCCGGTACTTCATCCTCGGCATCAGGCATGTCGATGGAGCCCACGGCGTCCGTCACGCTACTCACCTGATTCCGGGTCATGGCCGTGCCGCGCCCGGTGGAGCCGCACGGCGGTGCATTGAAGTACGTACATGCGCACACATCCTGGCGAAGGAGTGTGTAGCAGGGCCGGAGGGACTTGAACCCCCAACCGCTGGTTTTGGAGACCAGTGCTCTACCAATTGAGCTACGACCCTTTGTGGTTTCCACCAACCTACCGCATCTTCCCGGATGCCCGGGTGCGAGAACGGTGCGGCGGGTGAAGGCCAACGACAGGTGAGTGTACGTGTTCAGCGGCCCGGCGTCGAACAGATAGCTCCCGACCACTCCTGGTCACATGTTGTCCGCATGGTGTCCGAGTCCTGTCCGGTCCCTGAAACCCCTGCGCCGACAGGGATCACGGTCTGGGACCATGGGGGTCATGAGCGCTGCAACTTCTCCGTCCGAGCGCCGGGTCTCCGCCCGCATCGGTGCCATCTCCGAGTCCGCCACCCTCGCCGTCGACGCCAAGGCCAAGGCCCTCAAGGCCGCCGGCCGTCCGGTGATCGGTTTCGGGGCCGGTGAGCCCGACTTCCCGACCCCCGGCTACATCGTCGAGGCCGCGGTCGAGGCCTGCCGCAACCCCAAGTACCACCGCTACACCCCGGCGGGTGGGCTCCCGGAGCTCAAGGCCGCCATCGCGGAGAAGACGCTGCGCGACTCCGGCTACGAGGTCGACGCCTCCCAGATCCTGGTGACGAACGGCGGCAAGCAGGCCATCTACGAGGCGTTCGCCGCGATCCTCGACCCGGGCGACGAGGTCATCGTCCCGGCCCCGTACTGGACCACCTACCCCGAGTCGATCCGGCTGGCCGGCGGTGTCCCGGTGGAGGTCGTGGCCGACGAGACCACCGGTTACCGGGTCTCCGTCGAGCAGCTGGAGGCGGCGCGCACCGAGCGCACGAAGGTCGTCCTGTTCGTCTCCCCGTCGAACCCGACCGGCGCCGTGTACAGCGAGGCCGACGCCGAGGCGATCGGCCGCTGGGCCGTCGAGCACGGCCTGTGGGTGCTGACCGACGAGATCTACGAGCACCTCGTGTACGGCGACGCGAAGTTCACCTCGCTGCCCGCGATCGTGCCCGAGCTGCGCGACAAGTGCATCGTGGTCAACGGCGTCGCCAAGACGTACGCGATGACCGGCTGGCGGGTGGGCTGGATCGTCGGCCCGAAGGACGTCGTCAAGGCCGCGACCAACCTGCAGTCGCACGCCACGTCCAACGTCTCCAACGTGGCCCAGGTGGCCGCGCTGGCCGCGGTCTCCGGCAGCCTGGACGCGGTCGCCGAGATGCGGACCGCGTTCGACCGGCGCCGGCAGACCATCGTCCGGATGCTCAACGAGATCGACGGCGTGCTGTGCCCCGAGCCCGAGGGCGCGTTCTACGCCTACCCCTCAGTGAAGGAGCTGCTCGGCAAGGAGATCCGCGGCAAGCGCCCGGCCACCTCGGTCGAGCTGGCGGCGCTGATCCTGGACGAGGCCGAGGTCGCGGTCGTACCGGGAGAGGCCTTCGGCACGCCGGGCTACCTGCGGCTCTCGTACGCCCTGGGTGACGACGACCTCGTCGAGGGCGTCTCGCGGCTCCAGAAGCTGCTGGGCGAGGCCAAGGCCTGACGCGTCCTGATTCCAGTGGGCGACCCCCCGGCTCCGGCCGGGGGGTCGCTTTCTTGTTCGGTGGCCAACTCGATAGGAAAAGCGGCTACCGCTGGACCCCACGCGTGCGGCAGGATCTTGGAATGGAGCGTGATGTACGGCTGTTGCCCAAGGCCCACCTGCACCTGCATTTCACCGGGTCGATGCGGCCCACGACCCTGCTCGAACTCGCCGACAAGTACGGCGTGCATCTGCCGGAGGCCCTGACCGGCGGCGAACCGCCCAGGCTGCGGGCCACGGACGAGCGCGGGTGGTTCCGCTTCCAGCGGCTCTACGACATCGCCCGCTCGTGCCTGAGGTCCGCCGAGGACATCCAGCGGCTCGTGCGCGAGACGGCCCAGGAGGACGTCGCGGACGGCTCGGGCTGGCTGGAGATCCAGGTCGACCCCACTTCGTACGCCCCGCTGCTCGGCGGCCTGATCCCGGCGATCGAGATCATCCTGGACGCGGTGGACAGCGCGTCGCGGGAGACCGGTCTGCCGATCCGGGTGGTGATCGCGGCGAACCGGATGAAGCATCCGCTGGACGCCCGGACGCTGGCCCGGCTCGCCGTGCGGTACGCGGACCGGGGGGTGGTCGGATTCGGGCTCTCCAACGACGAGCGGCGCGGGATGGCCCGGGACTTCGACCGGGCCTTCGCCATCGCCCGCGACGGCGGGCTGCTGGCGGCCCCGCACGGTGGCGAACTGGCCGGTCCTTCGAGCGTGCGGGACTGTCTGGACGATCTCGACGCGGCCCGGATCGGGCACGGTGTACGGGCCGCAGAGGACCCGCGGCTGCTGCGCAGGCTGGCGGAGCGCGGGGTGACCTGCGAGGTGTGCCCGGCGTCGAACGTGGCACTGGGCGTCTACGAGAAGCCCGCCGACGTCCCCCTGCGCACCCTGTTCGAGGCCGGGGTGCCGATGGCCCTGGGCGCGGACGACCCACTGCTCTTCGGCTCCCGGCTGGCCGCGCAGTACGACCTCGTACGGCGCCACCACGCGTTCACGGACGACGAGCTGGCGGAACTGGCCCGGCAGTCGGTGCGGGGCTCCGCGGCCCCGGCCGCGGTCCGGACGGAACTCCTGACCGGCATCGACGACTGGCTTTCGAAGCCGGCGGGTGAATCCGTCCAGGGCTTCCCGACAGCGAGCCCGGCGTGATCGGCATGATCCGAACAAGCGGCCCTGGCGCCTCTGGTTCCGGTGCCGCGGCATCCGGCCCGGCCTACACGCCCACCCCTCGCATCAGCACCCCGGCCAGGGACGCGGCGAAGTCGTCGAGGGACTGCGGCGGTGCTCCGGCCTCCGTGGCCTCGTAAGCGAAAGCCCGCTGCGCACAGGCCCCCAGGAGCAGTGAGGCGGCCGCGTACGTGTCCGCGTCGGCTCGCACCCGTCCGGCGGCCTGCTCGGAGCGCAGATAGGCGTCCAGGCCGCGGATGGGCATGTGCGGGCCGGTGCCCAGCTCCCGCATCGCCGCGTTGTGGCGTTCCTTGAGCGTGGGCTCGGCGTACAGCGAGGCGGCGATCGGGAAGCTCTGCTCGTAGAAGAGGGCCGCCTGGCGGGCGATCTCGGTGAGGTTCTGCTCGACGGTCCGCTCCCCCGCCCCAGGGCTCGCGATGAGCCGCTTCAGCAGCGGGTTGAGTCTGGGCAGCCGTTCCTTGAGCACGGCCACGAACAGCTCCTCCTTGCTCGGGAAGTGCTTGTAGAGCGCGGCCTCCGAGCAGCCGGCGGCCCTGGCGATCTCCTTGGTGGTGGCGCGGGCCAGGCCGATGGTGAGCATCAGCTGATGGGCGGCGTCGACGATGCGGACGCGGGCCGGCTTCTGCTCCATGTGGACTCCAGTGAAGCTTGACGAGGTGGTGAGTATCCGCTCACCCTAGGGGTGAGTGAATACTTACCCACCCCAGGAGGGTGCGCAATGAGGATCACAGTGTTCGGCGCGACGGGCGGGGTCGGTCAGGAGATCGTCCGCCAGGCGGTGGCGGCGGGGCACGAGGTGACGGCGGTCGTGCGCGATCCGGCGCGGCTGCAGGTCCCGCTCTCCGACGTACAGGTCCGCACGTTGGCGCGCATCGACGATCCGGAAGCACTGCGCGAGACGGTCACGGGCCGGGACGCGGTGCTCTCCGGACTCGGTTCGCGCGGCCGGAGGGCCGACGGCGTCGCGGAACGGCTCACCGGGTCGGTGCTGCGGGCGATGGAGGCCGAGGGGACGCGGCGGCTGGTCGTGGTCAGCGCCGCCCCGGTCGGACCCCGGCCCGCCGACGACCCGCTGCCGGACCGGCTGGTCCGCAGGGTGGTCGGAGCGATCCTCAAGGAGGTCTACGAGGACCTGACGCTGATGGAGGCCGCGCTCGCCAGGAGCGCGACGGACTGGACGTCCGTACGGCCGCCGAGGCTCACCGACGGGCCTCTGACGGGGAAGTACCGGACTGTCGTCGGCGGCAGTCCGCGCGGCGGCCGGACCATCTCACGGGCCGATGTGGCACACGCGATGCTGGCGCTGATCGACGATCCCGCCGCGGTGAAGCAGGGCGTGGGCGTGGCGTACTGAGCGGCGAGGCGGCGCACCGGGTGTCGCGAGCCGGTGAACCTTTCCGGTCACGTCGCTAGCTAGTGCTGTGGCCGGAAAGGTTTGCCGGGAAGCTCGCGGCGTTCGGTGCGGTGCTTCGCAAGGCGGAGGATCGCCCTCGTACGGGACGTACTCGGGTGATGCGACAACGCGGCGAGGTGCCGTGCCGGGCGTCGCGAGCCGGTGAACCTTTCCGGTCACGGCGCTAGAGGCTCACGCCGACCGTCACGGGTTCATTGACGAGCGTGACGCCGAAGGCCTCGTGGACCCCGGCGACGACCTCGCGGGCGAGCGCGAGCAGGTCCTCGGTGGTCGCGCCGCCGCGGTTGGTGAGCGCGAGGGTGTGCTTGGTGGAGATACGGGCCGGGCCGGTGCCGTATCCCTTGGTGAAGCCGGCCTTGTCGATGAGCCAGGCCGCGGAGGTCTTGGTGCGCCCTCCGTCCGCGGGGAAGGCGGGGGGCGTCACCTCATGACCGAGCCGGTCCTTGGCGCGGGCGAGGAACGTCTCGTACTCCGCCTGCTCCAGGATCGGATTGGTGAAGAAGGAGCCGGCCGACCAGGAGTCGTGGTCCTCGGGGTCCAGCACCATGCCCTTGCCGGCGCGGAGCTTGAGCACCGTTTCGCGGGCGGCCGCGACGGGCACGCGCTCGCCCTGCTCGACGCCCATGACACGCGCCGTTTCGGGGTACTTCAGGGGCGCGGACAAACCGCCTGCGTCTTCCAGTTCGAAGCGGACACGCAGCACCACGAAACGGTCGGGTTCGGCCTTGAAGCGACTGTGCCGGTACGAGAACGCGCACTCGGCGTTCGGAACGGTGACCGTTTCACGGGCGCGGCGGTCGTAGGCGACGACCTCAGTGATCGTGGAGGACACTTCCTGGCCGTAGGCGCCGACGTTCTGGATCGGCGTCGCACCCGCGGATCCCGGAATTCCGGCCAGACACTCGATGCCGGCGAGACCTGCTTCGACGGTGCGCGCCACGGCGTCCGTCCAGATCTCACCGGCGGCCAGTTCCAGCGTCGTGCCGTCCAGGGCGAAGCCCTTGGTCGCGATGCGCAGCGCCGTACCGTCGAAGCCCTTGTCGCCGATCACCAGGTTGCTGCCGCCGCCGATGACGAGGAGCGGGGTGCCGCTGTCGTCGGCCTCGCGCACGGCTTCGATCACCTCGGCGTCGGTCGTCGCCGTGAGGAGGCGGGCGGCGGGGCCGCCGAGCCGGAAGGTGGTCAGGGGGGCGAGGGGGGCGTCGTGGAGTTCCTGCACGGGGACAAGAGTACGGTCCGTGGCCCCGCCGCTCGGGCGGGGCCACGGACCGCGCGCACGGGACCGCGGTTCAGGCGGCCACGGGGACACGCTCCCCGGCGGCCTCGGGCTCCGGGACCGGGGCGTGGCGGCGGCCCGGTATCAGCAGGGCGACGAGGGCGGCCAGCGCCACCGCGCCGGCACCGATCCACACCGCCGGAACGGTCCCGTCCGTGAAGGACCGCGCCGAGTCGTAACCACCCTGCGAGGAGAAGACCGTGGCGAGCACGGCGACCCCGAGGGCTCCGCCGACCTCGCGCAGGGCGTTGTTGGCGCCGGAGGCGATGCCCTGCTCGGTGGGGCGGACGCTGGACATCACGAGGCTGGCGGCGGGTGCGAAGTACAGGGCCATGCCGGCGCCGCCGACCATCAGGCCGGGCAACTGCGAGACGTACGAGGTGTCGGGTCCGATGACCATCGCGAAGAAGGCCAGGCCGATCGCCTGGAGCGCGAGCCCGGCCACGACCACCGGCCGGCCGCCGAACCGGTCGGAGAGCGCCCCCGCGACGGGGGCGACCAGCATCGGCATTCCGGTCCAGGGCAGCATCCGCAGGCCGGCCTCGGTGGGCGTGTAGCCCAGCACGCCCTGGAAGTACTGGCTGAGCAGGAAGATCGAGCCGAACATCCCGAGGAACATCAGCAGACCGGCCATGTTGATCCCGAAGAACGCGCGGTCACGGAAGAGCCGCATGGGCAGCATCGGGTTCTTCGCACGGAATCCGTGGTGGATGAACCCGCCGATGAGCGCGGCGCCCACGAGCAGCGCGGTGAGGACGGTGGCGCTGGTCCAGCCGTCGGTGTTGGCGTTGACCAGGCCGTAGACGATGCCGAAGAGCCCGCCGCTGACCAGGAGTGTGCCGGGGACGTCGAGCCGCGAGTTCGGCGCGTACGACTCCGCCAGGCGCAGCCGCGCCAGTGGCAGCAGGACCAGACCGATCGGAACGTTCAGCCAGAAGATCCACTGCCAGGACAGGTGCTCGGTGAGGCTGCCGCCGATCAGCGGTCCGCTGGCCACGGCCAGTCCGGTGACGGCACTGAAGATGCCGAGCGCGGCGCCGCGGCGGGCGGCCGGCACGGCGGCCGTGAGCAGCGTGAGCGTCAGCGGCATCATGATCGCCGCGCCCACGCCCTGGACGGCCCGGAAGGCGATGAGTTCATTGATGCCGGGTGAGAGGGCGGCAGCGGCGGAGGCCCCGGTGAAGACGGTGAGCCCGGCGAGGAAGAGCCGGCGTCGGCCGAACCGGTCACCGAGCGCCGCCCCGAGCATCAGCAGCACGGCGAAGGTGAGGGTGTACGCGTTCACGGTCCATTCGAGCTCCGCCAGTTCACCGCCGAGACTCTTGCGGATGGAGGGCAGGGCGGTGGTGACGACGAGGTTGTCGAGAGCCGCCATGAATCCGGCGACGCTGGTGATCACGAGGGCCCAGACCGCTCCTGAGCGGCCTGCCGTGTGCTGGCTCACTGTTCCCCCTGGGGATTAGTTATCAATGACTAACTTGTCCGGGCAGAAAACCGGGCGGAACCCGGGTCGCACTGTTCAGGCGGCCGGCCTGGCCGAGTCGTAGAACCCCGACCAGACCCGGTGACCGGCCGGGAAGCCGAGCGAGGCGAGGGTGTTGACGAGCATGCCGTACGCAAAGAACGTCGTCGTCTCGTCGAGATCGGCACCGAGCGCCAGATGGACCTCGTCCCACATCTGCAGCCAGCCCGCACGGACCGACTCGCCGAACTCGTGATCCCCCGCCGCCTCGGCCGCCGCGACGGCCGCGTACATCTGCATCTGCATCAGCAGCTTGTCCGGGTCGCCGACGATCAGGCGCTGGTACGCCTCGGCCATGGCATGCAGCGCCTCGTCGCCCTCAAGACCCTCGGCCGCCTCCGAGAAGACCTTCCGGGTGTCCACGAGACAGCGCTCGGCGGCGGCCAGGAACATGGCCTTCTTGTTGGGGAAGAGGCGGAAGAGGTACGGCTGCGAGACCCCCACCCGCTTGGCGATCGCCTCGGTGGAGGTGGCGTCGTATCCGCCGCGGGCGAACTCGGTGACCGCCGCGCGGATGACGCTCTCGCGTCGCTCTTCTGCACTCATCCTTGCCATGCAATTAAGTTAGTACTCAATCACTAACTTGGTCAAGCGCGGGATCCCGGCCGCGACGGGCGCATGGGCAAGACGGGCGCATGCGTGAGGGGCACCGCCCCCACGGACGGTGCCCCTCACACCACATTCGGCGGCCTCAGCCGAGCTGCACCACGGCGCGGGACATGCCCAGCACCTTCTTGCCCTCGCTCATGACCGTCAGATCCACCCGCACCCGCTTGTCGTCCAGCAGGGCGGCCACCTTGCCCCCTACCTCGATCAGGGCGCCCTCGTCGTCGTTCGGGACGACGACCGGCTTGGTGAAGCGGACCCCGTACTCGACGACCGCACCCGGATCGCCGGCCCAGTCCGTGACCACCCGGATCGCCTCGGCCATGGTGAACATGCCGTGCGCGATCACGTCCGGCAGTCCGACCTCACGGGCGAACTTCTCGTTCCAGTGAATCGGGTTGAAGTCACCGGAAGCGCCCGCGTACTGCACCAGCGTGGCCCGGGTCACCGGGAAGGACCGCGCCGGCAGCTCCGTACCGACCTCGACCGACTCGTAAGCAACCTTCGCCGTCATCACGCCTCCTCGGCGGCGCGCGCCACCAGCTTCGTCCACGCGGTCACGACGTGCTCACCGGACTCGTCGTGGACCTCGCCACGGATGTCCAGGATGTCGTTGCCCGCCAAGGACTTGACGTCCTCGATCGTCGAGGTGACCGTCAGCCGGTCCCCCGCCCGAACGGGACGCGTGTAGGCGAACTTCTGGTCGCCGTGCACGACGCGGCTGTAGTCCAGACCCAGCTGCGGGTCCTGCACCACCTGCCCCGCGGCCTTGAAGGTGATCGAGAAGACGAACGTCGGCGGCGCGATCACATCGCTGTGACCGAGCGCCTTGGCGGCTTCGGGGTCGACGTACACCGGATTGGCGTCACCCACCGCCTCGGCGAACTCGCGAATCTTCTCCCGGCCGACCTCGTACGGCGGAGTGGGCGGATAGGTCCGCCCCACGAAGGAATGGTCGAGCGCCATGTGCTCGCTACCTCCTGATGAAAGATGAAAAGACCGAGGGACAGCCCCATACAACGACACGAGGCCGCCCCCGGTGGGGACGGCCTCGTGTACGAGCCTTTTTCAGCGCGTTTCGCGGTGCGCCGTGTGCGAGTTGCAGCGCGGGCAGTGCTTCTTCATCTCAAGACGGTCCGGGTTGTTACGCCGGTTCTTCTTGGTGATGTAGTTCCGCTCCTTGCACTCCACGCAGGCCAGCGTGATCTTCGGGCGGACGTCGGTGGCAGCCACGTGAGTGCTCCTTGGACGGACGGATGGACGGATGAACGCAAAAAAGAGTAGCCGATCGAAGGACCGACCCCACAATCGGCTACCGTAAGTAGCGGTGACCGGACTTGAACCGGTGACACAGCGATTATGAGCCGCTTGCTCTACCGACTGAGCTACACCGCTTTGATGAAGAGTCCCCCCGCCGAAGCGGGGTTTCCCGATCACCAGAGCCCCAATGCGGAATCGAACCGCAGACCTTCTCCTTACCATGGAGACGCTCTACCGACTGAGCTATTGGGGCGAGCGATGAAGACATTACACGGTTGGTCGCCGATCGCCCAAATCCGTTTCGGAGCCCCGTCCGGCGACCGTGACCGGCACCCGGCCGATCCCTTGACCGGCCGCTTTCCCGCCCGCCCATCAGCGGCTTGAGCAGCGCCTCGGCGACCACATGGACCGCTTCGGCCCCAGCAGCACACCCGTGCCCCGGATCCCTCTCGGGGGCCACACCGGTACGACTATTTCGCTCCTCCTCGAACCGGACCGAACACGCCCCTAGGCTCGTCTCACTCTGCGTGATCTTGTCCCCCTTCCCAGGAGCGCGATGCCCGACAGCCAGCCGTGGCAGCCGGACGACCACACCGCCGACGCGGCCGATGCGACCAGCAGCCCCGACACCGCCGAGACCGGCACCCTGGTGCTCTGCGGCGCCCGGCTCACCGACGGCCGCGTCGTGGACGTACGGCTCGGTGGCGGACGCATCGAGGCCGTCGGGACCGCGGGCAGCCTGACCACCCCCGGCCCGCGGGTGGACCTGCGCGGTCATCTGCTGCTCCCCGCCCCCGCCGAACCGCACGCCCACAGCGACACCGCGCTCACCGCCGGCGGTACGGGTCCCGACACCCCGGGCCCCGTGTCGCACCGCCCCGAGGACATCCAGCGCCGCGCCACCGAGGCCGCCCTGCTGCAGCTCGGCCACGGCGCCACCGCGCTGCGCGCGCACGTACGGATCGGCTCCGTCCAGGGCCTCGCCTCCCTGGAAGCGGTGCTGCGGGCCCGCGATTCGCTGCGCGGACTGGCCGAACTGACCCCCGTCGCCGTGCCTCGGCTGCTCACCGGCGTCGCGGGCGCCGACAATCTCGCCATGCTGCGTGAGGCGGTGAAGATGGGGGTCGGCGCGGTCGGCGGCTGCCCCGACCTCGATCCGGACCCGGCGGGGTACGTGGAAGCCGTCCTGGAGATCGCCGCCGAACAGGGCTGCCCCGTCGATCTGCACACGGACGGTGACGATCCGGCCCGGCTCGGCCGACTGGCCGCCATGTCCGGCGGGCTGCGGCCGGGCGTCTCCATCGGTCCGTGCGCCGGTCTCTCCCTGCTCCCTTCGCAGTCCTCGGCACGAGCCGCCGACCAGCTCGCCGCCGCCGGGGTGACGGTGATCTGTCTCCCCCAGGGCGGCTGCAGCGGGGTCGAGGGCCGGGGCACCGCGCCCGTACGGCTGCTGCGCGCGGCCGGCGTCCGGGTCGCGGCGGGCAGCGGGGCGCTGCGGGATGTCGCGAACCCGGTGGGCCGCGGGGACCCGCTGGAGGCGGCCTACCTGCTGGCCTCACAGAGCGGCTTGCGCGCCGACGAGGCCTACGAGGCGGTGTCCTCGGCCGCCAGGAGGGCGATGGGGCTGCCCGAGGTCCGGGTCGAGGCGGGCTTCCCCGCCGAGCTCCTCGCCGTGCGCGGGGAGCAGCTCTCGGGCGCGCTGTCGCTCGCCTACAGCCGGGTCGTGGTGCACCGCGGCCGGGTGGTGGCACGGACGAGCGCGGTGCGCGAGTACTGCGACTCGGAGACCGTCGTCGCCCTCGGCCTGCCGCGCCAGGGCCGGCCGGGTTCCGGCCCCTGCGGCGGGCCCTGAGCACGGTGGCCCGCGGCGGCGTACGGTCGTGAGCATGCGCATTGTCATCGCAGGTGGACATGGTCAGATCGCGCTTCGGCTGGAGCGGCTGCTCGCCGCGGGCGGGTACGAGGCCGTCGGCGTCATCCGTAATCCGGAACAGAGCCAGGACGTCCGGGCGGCAGGCGCCGAACCGGTCGTCCTGGATCTGGAATCCGCCTCCGTCGAAGAGGTGGCCCAGGTGCTGCGCGGCGCCGACGCGGCGGTCTTCGCGGCCGGCGCGGGCCCGGACAGTGGCGCGGCACGCAAGGAGACGGTGGATCGCGGTGCGGCCGTGCTGTTCGCGGACGCGGCGGAACGGGCGGGCGTACGGCGCTACGTCGTGGTCTCGTCGATGGGCGCCGATCCCGACCACCCGGGGGACGAGGTCTTCGACGCGTATCTGCGGGCGAAGGGCGCCGCGGACGCGTATGTGCGCTCCCGGAGCGCGCTCGACTGGACGATCCTGCGTCCCGGGATGCTGACGAACGACGCGGGCACGGGAACGGTCCTCCTGGCCGCTTCGGCGGGCCGTGGACCGGTGCCGCGCGACGACGTGGCGGCGGCGCTGGTGGAACTGCTGGAGACGCCGGCGACGGCGGGCCTCACGCTGGAGCTCGTCTCGGGGAGTGTGCCGGTGGCGGTCGCGGTGAAGGACGTGGCGGGGAACTGAGCCGTTGATTCGGCTCTCCGAGGCCGCGCGCCTCGCCCCGGCCGACGGCCCGCCCCTTCGGTTCAGCCGCCCGGCGCCGGGCGGACCGTGATGCCGTGGCGCTCCAGCAGGGCGGCGGTGACGCCGTCGCCCTCGCGGAGCTCGCCCGCGAACGTGCCGTCATAGACGCTGCCGCGCCCGCAGGAAGGGCTGCGGGCCATCAGCAGCGCCTCGGTGCACCCGGCCCGCCGGGCGGCCTCCAGTGCGCGCCGGGCGCCGTCCACGAACTGGTCCGTGACGTCGTGCCCGGTGTCGTCGACGACGCGGGCGCGGCCGTCGAGGACGTCGTGCCCGTCGCCCCCGACGATCTCGGCGGGGCGACGCGGGGTGGGCAGTCCGGCGGCGACCTCGGGGCAGAAGACGACGGGACGTCGGTCCCCGAGGGACCCGGCCACGGCGGCGGAGGTCTTGGCGCGGCCGTCGAAGCGGCAGGGCACACCGTGCAGACAGGCGCTGACCAGCACAGGTTCCATGTTCATGACCCTCCCGGCAGAAACGGCCCTCGCCGCAGGAACACTCCTCGCGGCAGACACAAAGAAGGCCCCCGTCCTAGGACAGGGGCCTTTCCATGTGGCGGCGCCAGGGTTCGAACCTGGGTAGGCTGAGCCGGCAGATTTACAGTCTGCTCCCTTTGGCCACTCGGGCACACCGCCAGGGATTGTCGCCATGAGAACCGCTTTTCGGCGGTGCTCCTTGGCAACGACGTAAACGATACCCGATGCCCAGGGGTGCTCCGCCACTGGATTGATCAGCGACCCGATCGGGCGCGGGTGACCGAGGGCTGTTCCTGTGTTCCCTGGTGGACCGGTGCGCGGCGTCGGCCCGCCGGGTCGCGGGCCGACGGGCGCCTTCGCGCCGGGCGCATTCGGGCGATACGGCGACGTGGCGGACTGTCGTGGCTGTCGTCGCACGCCCGCCGGGGACCACGGGACAGCCCTTAGGCTTTGATCGGCGACGCGGGGCCGGCAGGCCCGCCGCCGCCCGTATTGCACCCCGTTCCCAGCACCCCCGATACAAGGAGCCACACGTCATGGCCGACTCCAGTTTCGACATCGTCTCGAAGGTCGAGCGGCAGGAGGTCGACAACGCCCTCAACCAGGCCGCCAAGGAAATCTCGCAGCGTTACGACTTCAAGGGCACCGGCGCCTCGATCTCCTGGTCCGGCGAGAAGATCCTCATGGAGGCCAACGGCGAGGAGCGGGTCAAGGCGATCCTCGACATCTTCCAGTCCAAGCTGATCAAGCGCGGCATCTCGCTGAAGTCGCTGGACGCGGGCGAGCCGCAGCTGTCCGGCAAGGAGTACAAGATCTTCGCCACGATCGAGGAGGGCATCTCCCAGGAGAACGCCAAGAAGGTGGCGAAGACCATCCGCGACGAGGGCCCGAAGGGCGTCAAGGCGCAGGTCCAGGGCGACGAGCTCCGGGTCAGCTCGAAGAGCCGGGACGATCTGCAGGCCGTGCAGGCGCTGCTGAAGGGCAAGGACTTCGACTTCGCCCTGCAGTTCGTGAACTACCGGTAGGTCCTCGGCAGGTCGCGGGCCTTCCGGGCGCGGGGTGGCGCGGTGCGGGATGCGCCGCTCCGCCCCGCACCCGGGATGTGATGTCCGAATACCGCCGGTCGCGTCGGAGCGGGGGACGCAGACTTGTCCGTACCGGACGACGATCCTGTCGATTTCCGGCCGTGACGGACAAGGAGAGGGACGAGTCATGACCATGTACGCAACGGTCGACAGCCCGCTGGGTGAACTGCTGCTGGTCGGCGAGGAAGCCCCCGGCGCGGCCGGCGGGGTCGCTCTCACCTCGCTCTCGCTTCCCGGCCAGAAGGGCGCTGCGGTCGTCCAGGACGGGTGGGTTCACGCACCGGAGGTTTTCGCCGGGATCGCCGCACAGCTCCGGGAGTACTTCGAGGGACGGCTGACCCGTTTCGACATCGTCCTCGCGGACGGACTCGGCACCGATTTCCAGCGACGCGTCTGGGCCGCCCTGGACACGGTCCCGTACGGGGAGACCGTGTCGTACGGACAGATCGCCGAACGGATCGGTACGCCGGGGGCGGGCATGCGTGCCGTGGGTACGGCGATCGGGCGCAATCCCCTGCTGGTCGTACGGCCGTGCCATCGGGTGATCGGCTCCGACGGGATGCTGCGGGGTTACGCGGGGGGCGTGGGGCGCAAGGAACAGCTTCTGGGGCTGGAAGGCGCCCTGGCGGTGCGCTGACATGTCCGGGCTCTTCCCGAGGCCTCGGGCCGTCGTCGCGCCGGGGGCCGTGCATGTGCCCGAGTGGCTGTCGCCGCAGCGCCAACGGGAGCTGGTGGCGGCCTGCCGGGAATGGGCGCGGGGGCCCGTGCCCCTGCGGCACACCGTGCTGCCGGGTGGCGGGGTGATGTCCGTACAGACGGTCTGCCTGGGGTGGCACTGGCAGCCGTACCGGTACTCACGTACGGCCGACGACGTGAACGGGGCACGGGTCGCCGAATTGCCCGAGTGGCTCGCGGAGTTGGGACGGGAGGCCCTGCGGGAGGCGTACGGGGGCGAGGGCCCGGTGCGGACGTACGCGCCGGACACCGCCCTCATCAACTTCTACGACGGCACGGCCCGGATGGGCATGCACCAGGACAAGGAGGAGCGGTCCGGCGCTCCGGTGGTGTCGCTCAGCGTCGGCGACACATGCGTCTTCCGCTTCGGGAACACCGAGAACCGGGGAAGGCCCTACACGGACGTGGAATTGGCCTCCGGCGACCTGTTCGTCTTCGGCGGACCCTCACGCTTCGCGTTCCACGGTGTACCGAAGGTCTACCCCGGGACGGCCGATCCGGCGACGGGACTGAGTCGTGGCCGGCTCAATCTGACCCTGCGCGAGACCGGGCTGGGTGCTCCTGGGCGCTGACGGGCGTCAGCGGCGTTCGCGGGAGTTCCCGAAGAGCAGCCGGTAGAGGATCAGCAGGACCAGCGAACCGCCGATGGCCGCGACCCAGGTGGCCGTGTCGTAGAAGTCGTTGGAGATGGGGCGGTCGAGGAAACGCGAGGATATCCAGCCGCCGAGGAAGGCACCGATGATCCCGATGAGGGTGGTGCCGACCAGGCCGCCCGGGTCGCGTCCCGGGAGCAGGATCTTGGCGATGGCGCCGGCAAGCAGTCCGAGAATGATCCAACCAATAATGCTCATGCGTGCGAACCTACCCGTCACTCGGTCTTGGAATCCAAGACGTTCCTGCCGGTCGGACGGTTGCGAACGGGCGGTCGCGGCCGGCGGGCGGGCCGTGTCCCGCCCGCCCGCGGGTCATACGCGGGCGCTGAAATCCGGCCAGGGCGCCATCTCTGCCCCTTCATCCTCGGACTCCTCGCAGTACCACGCGGTGCCGTCCAGCCAGCCGCGCAGCCACTGGGCGAGATCGGGCTGATCCACGTACCAGGCGCGCTCCGGCTCGTCGGCGTTCGGCTCGAAGAGCAGCACCGTGGTGCGTTCGCTGCGGCAGTCGACGCAGGAATACATCCCGCATCCCAGGCTGCATATCGGCAGGACGCCCTCGGGCCACGGCCGGCCGTCCTCCTCGGCCGCGGCTCGGCGGTGGGCGAGGTACTGCGCGACGGCGGACTCCTCCCCGTCCGCGGCACGGTCGCCGATCAGCGGGAGCAGACCGTACTCCGGCCCGAAGCCCCCGTTGGCGATCCGGGTGTACAGCGCGGTGAGCAAGGGCGGCAGCGTGAACCCCAGGACGGCTTCGGCACGCGCGACGGCCTCGGTGGACAGGGGCGCCGGAAGGGGGTTCTTATCCCAGCGCGGGGTGGTGCGCGCGGTCTTCTCCGCGACTGCCAGCAACTGCTCGGTGTCGGTCATGGGTTCATGGTGAACGACGGCACTGACAATCGGCCGGGGCCGTCGGCGCGTGCGGCTCCCGGCGGCGCGCGCGGCGTCCGCACCGGCGCCGGGGTCCCGTCCCGGCCCTTCTCCCGTCGGCATCTCTCCCGTCGACGGATACCGGTGTCCTACCAGCCGGTGTCCTACCAGCCGGTGTCCTACCAGCCGGCGAACTGCTGGTCCGTCCGGACGATCTCCTTGCCGAAGGGCATCAGGGAGACGGGGATCATCTTGAAATTGGCGATGCCGAGCGGGATGCCGATGATCGTGATGCACAGTGCGATGCCGGTGGTGATGTGTCCGAGGGCGAGCCACCAGCCCGCGAGGATCAGCCACAGGACGTTGCCCGCGCAGGAGGGCGCGCCCGCGTCCCGGCGGTCGACGACGGTGTAGCCGAAGGGCCACAGCGCGTAGACGCCGATACGGAAGGCCGCGAGGCCGAACGGGATGCCGATGATCGTGATGCACAGCAGGAGGCCTGCGGCCATGTAGCCGAGGAACATCCAGAAGCCGCACAGGACCAGCCATATGACATTCAGGATTGTCTTCACGGACGATGACCTGCCATCTGCTCGAGTCGGGCGATGCGCTCCGCCATCGGCGGGTGTGTCGAGAACATCTTGGACATGCCCTGGCCGGGACGGAAGGGGTTCGCGATCATCATGTGGCTCGCGGTCTCGATCCTCGGCTCCGGGGGCAGCGGGAGCTGTTTCGTGCCGGCGTCGAGTTTCCGCAGGGCGCTGGCGAGGGCCAGTGGGTCGCCGGTCAGCTGGGCTCCCGAGGCGTCCGCCTCGTATTCGCGGGAACGGCTCACGGCCAGCTGGATGACGGACGCGGCCAGTGGTCCGAGGATCATGATCAGCAGCATGCCCAGGATGCCGGGGCCCTCGTCGTCGTTGGACCGGCCCACCGGGATCAGCCAGGCGAAGTTGACCAGGAACATGACGACGGAGGCGAGTGCTCCGGCGACGGACGAGATCAGGATGTCGCGGTTGTAGACATGGCTCAGCTCGTGCCCGATGACTCCGCGCAGCTCCCGCTCGTCCAGGATCTGCAGGATGCCCTCGGTGCAGCAGACCGCCGCGTTGCGCGGGTTGCGGCCGGTGGCGAAGGCGTTGGGGGCCTGCGTCGGGGAGATGTAGAGGCGGGGCATGGGCTGGCGGGCCGCTGTCGAGAGCTCGCGGACCATGCGGTAGAGCTGTGGCGCCTCGAACTCGCTGACGGGGCGGGCCCGCATGGCCCTGAGTGCCAGTTTGTCGCTGTTCCAGTACGCGTAGGCGTTGGTGCCGACGGCTACGAGGAGCGCGACGATCAGGCCCGTACGTCCGAAGAAGCTTCCGATGACGATGATGAGTGCGGACAGTCCCCCGAGGAGTACGGCGGTTTTCAGCCCGTTGTGCCGGCGGTGCACGGTACGCCCTCCAAGTGGTGCGGCAGGGGAACCCTTTGCTTGGTGGTCTCCACTCCCCCAGTGGAGCCTCCCGTACAGGTCAACGCCAGGCGAGGAGAGCTAGTTCCCTTGTGCGTGCGGCCGTGGGGCCGGGCCTGTCCGGCACATGTGGCCGGATCAGGCTCTGGGCCGTACGAGTGGAGGGGCCGCGTGCGACGGTCCGTGCCCGGTGGGTCAGCGCTGGGCGGGGAGGCCGGCGATCGCGAGGGCCTCGGGGTCCGGCTTGATCTCACTGGTGCAGTGGGCGCAGCGCGAGGCGATGGCCGGGATCTCGGTGTAGCAGCGGGGGCAGTCGCGCAGGGCGGCCTTGATGTCGACCTTCTCGTCCGCCTTGGAGAAGCGGCTCTGGACCTTCGTCATGGGAACGACGACGCCGAAGTAGAGCACCGCTGCGGTGATCAGGAAGGCGATGGCGGCGGCCAGGAACTTCCCGTACGGGAAGATGGCGCCCTCGATCGAGAACTCCGCCGAGCTGAAGTCGCCGACGGAGCCGGTGGCGAGCCCGATCAGCGGCGTGATGAAGGCGGTGCTGAATCCGGTGACGACTGCGGTGAACGCGGCTCCCACGGCCAGCCCGATGGCCATGGAGATGACGTTTCCGCGCAGGATGAAGTCCTTGAACCCGTTCAGCACTGCTCTTGCTCCTCTGGGAATGGGTGCGTGTGGGGATGTGCGGGCATGACCTTGCCCTGTGCGGGCGGTGCCGGGCAAACCGATCTTGGGAACGTCGGAAGAGTCAGAAGAGATTGACGGCGGCGAACCTGAGGACCGTCTGCGGGGCGCCGGAGAGCAGCACGCCGACGACTGCGGTGAGGGCGATCGCGAGGGTGAGGTGGGCCGGGGCGCGGTGCCCGGCGGGAACGGCGGCGCCCGCGGGTCCGCCTTCCGCCACGGGTACGGCTCCGCCCTCCGGGACCTCCTCCGGGGACCGGAAGAGCGCGGCGGTCCACTGCAGGTAGTAGTAGAGCGCGATCACGACGTTGACGGCCATGACGACGGCGAGCCAGCCGAGTCCCGCGTCGACGGCCGCGGAGAAAACCGTGACCTTGGCGAAGAGGCCGACGATGCCGGGCGGCAGGCCGGCCAGGCAGAGCAGGAAGAAGGCCATCGCGAGGGCGGCGAGGGGGCGGGTGGCGTACAGGCCGCGGTAGTCGGAGAGCCGGTTCCCCGCGTTCGTGCGGGCGACGAGCGCGGCGACCGCGAAGGCGCCGAGGTTCACGACGGCGTACATGAGGGCGTACGCGACGGTGGAGCCGATGTGTTCGTCACTGGAGTACGCGGCGGCGGCGATCGGCACCAGGAGGTAGCCGGCCTGCGCGACGGACGACCAGGCGAGCAGGCGTACGGCGCTGCGGACGCGGGTGGCGTTCTGGCGCAGGGCGGCCACGTTGCCGATCGTCATGGTGAGCGCGGCGAGGACGGCGAGGGCCGGCCCCCAGACGTCGGCGTACGCCGGGAACGCGATCACGCCGACGAGGATGAGGCCGGAGAAGCCGACCGCCTTCCCGACGACCGAGAGGTAGGCGGCGACCGGCAGGGGGGCGCCGACATAGGTGTCGGGCACCCAGAAATGGAAGGGCGCGGCGGCCGTCTTGAAGGCGAAGCCGACCAGGGTGAGGACGACGCCCGCCTTGGCGAGGGTGTCGAGCTGCCCCGGCACGTCGTCGAGCCGGGTGGCGAGCTCCGTGAGGTGCAGGGTGCCGGTGGTCGCGTACACGAAGCTGACGCCGAGCAGCATGACGGCGGTCGCGACGACGGAGGAGAGGAAGAACTTCAGCGCGGCTTCGGAGGACCGCCGGTCGCCGCGCTTCATGCCGACCAGGGCGAAGGCGGGCAGCGAGGCGACTTCGAGGGCGACCACGAGGGTGGCGAGGTCGCGGGCGGCGGGCAGGAGTGCCGCGCCCGACGCCGAGGACAGCAGGAGGAACCAGAACTCGCCGGCGGGGAGCCTGCGTGTGTCGCCGAGGGAGAGCAGGGCGGTCAGCAGGGCGCCGCCGAGCACCAGGGCCTGGATGACGAGGGCGAAGTGGTCGGCGGTGTAGCTGCAGGCACCGGGGCCACCGGTGGCGGTGGTCGCGGCGGTCAGGCAGAAGGTGGAGCGGTCCCCGTCGCGCAGCGGGACGAGGAAGGCGAGTGCGGCGACGAGTCCGGCCATGGTGACCCACCCGAGGAGCGGCTTGCGCTCCTCGGGGAGGAAGAGGTCGGCGACCAGGACGATCAGGGCGACGGCCGCGACGACGACCGGGGGCGCGATGGCGAGCCAGTCGACGGACTGGACGAGGCTGGTGGTGTTCTCGGCCGCTGTGGTGACGACGCCCGGGGTGACGACGGCTGTGGTCACGACTTGCCTCCTGCGAGGAGCTTCTGCACGGCGGGGTCGGTGAGGCCGAGGAGGACGGCGGGCCACAGACCGGCGAGGACGGTGAGGGCGACGAGCGGGGTCCAGGCGGCGAATTCATAGCTCCGGATGTCGGCGATCCGGTGCGCTTCCTCGCGCTTCTCGCCCATGCAGACCCGGCGCACGACCAGGAGCATGTACGCGGCGGTGAGCAGGGTGCCGAACGCGGCGATCGACATGAAGGTCAGGAAGGCGGGGCGGCTGAGCCCCTCGGCCGGGTGGAACGAGCCGAACAGGGCGAGCATCTCGCCCCAGAAACCGGCCAGTCCGGGCAGGCCAAGGGAGGCGACGGCGGCGAAGGCGAGGAGGCCGCCGAGGCGGGGCGCGCGGCCGTAGAGCGCGGCCCCGGTGGCGCCGGAGAGGGTGTCGAGGTCTGCGGTGCCGTACCGCTCCTTGACCGCGCCCACCAGGAAGAACAGCAGGCCGGTGATGAGGCCGTGGGCGATGTTCGCGAAGAGCGCGCCGTTGACCCCGGTGGGGGTCATGCTCGCGATGCCGAGGAGCACGAAGCCCATGTGTCCGACGGAGGAGTAGGCGATCAGACGCTTGAGATCGCCCTTGGAGCCCGGCCGGACCAGCGCGAGGCAGGCGAGCGATCCGTAGACGATGCCGACGACCGCGAAGGCGGCGAGGTAGGGCGCGAAGGTGTGCATCCCGTCCGGGGCGATGGGGAGCAGGATACGGACGAATCCGTACGTGCCCATCTTCAGCAGGACGCCCGCCAGCAGGACCGAGCCGACGGTCGGGGCGGCGGTGTGGGCGTCCGGGAGCCAGCTGTGCAGCGGCCACATCGGGGTCTTCACGGCGAGCCCGACACCGATCGCCAGAACGGCGATGACCTGCACGGACGAGGTGAGGCCCCGGCCGTTGTCAGTGGCGAGTGCCACCATGTCGAAGGTGCCGCTCTTCAGTCCGATGAGGAGCAGGCCCAGCAGCATGATCACCGAGCCGAGCAGTGTGTAGAGGATGAACTTCCAGGCGGCGGCCTGCCTCGCGGCACCGCCCCAGCGGGCGATGAGGAAGTACATCGGGATGAGCACCATCTCGAACGCCAGGAAGAACAGCAGCAGGTCGAGGACGGCGAAGGTCGCGAGGGTGCCGGACTCCAGGAGGAGGACGAGTGCGACGAAGGCCTTCGGGGAGGGGCCCGCGGGCATTTTGAAGTAGCTGTAGAGCGCGCAGAGGAAGGTCAGCAGCGCGGTCAGCACGAGAAGGGGGAGCGAGATGCCGTCGATGCCGAGATGGATGCGGACGTCGAGCGCCGGGATCCAGCTGATGTCGGTGGTGGCCTGCATCTTCGACGGATGGTCGTGGTCGAAGCCCGCGGCCAGCACGATCGTGGCGAGAAGGATCGCGCCGGTGACGGTCACACCGTGGCGGAGCACGGCCTGGTCGGGGCTGGATCCCTTCAGTCCGGGCGGGGCCGGCAGGAGCGCGGCCACGGCGCCGACGAGGGGGGCGACCACGATGAACGCGAGAAGGAACTGCATCACGGATGCGCTGATATCGATCACGGCTCACGACCCGGCGTTGATGGTGGCGAAGACGACGGCGGCGACCGCCAGGACCAGGGAACCGGCGAGGAGTGCGCTGAGGTAGGTCTGCACATTGCCGGTCTGGGCGCGGCGGACGGCGGTGCCGAGCCAGCGGGCGCCGGTGCCGGAGCCGCGTACGTACGTGTCGATGACCTCGCGGTCCAGGAAGCTGACGAGACTCGCCGCGGCCCGTACGGGGCGGACGAACAGCGTCGTGTACACGGCGTCGAGGTGGAAGCCGGCGGCGGCGTGGCGGTGCAGCGGGCCGAGCAGCAGGCGGCCCGGATCGGCCGGGTCGGGGACCTCTCCGTCCGCGCCGTAGGCGGCTGTGTGGGCGGTCATCGCCTGGGCTTCGAGGAGGGCGGGTTCGGCGTCGGGGTGGGCGACGACCGTGCCCGCCGGGGTGCGGGCGGCGAGTGCCGAGGTGTGGCGCCAGGCACCGTACGTGACGAGGCCGCCGGCGAGCCCGACGCCCGTGGAGAGGACGGCGGTGGTCAGGGACGGGCTGAGGCTGTGCCCGTCGAACCAGTCGGTGATCGCCCCGACGGTCAGTCCGAAGGCGATGGTGGGGACGGCGAGGACCCAGAGGACGGCGGTCATCGCGACGGGCTGCCTGCCGTGATCGGGGGCTTCGGCGCCGCGGCCCCGGAAGGCGAGGAGCCAGAGGCGGGTGGCGTAGGCGGCGGTGAGGACGGCGGCGAGCAGCCCGGCGACGAGGACGGTCCAGCCGGCGGCGGCCGGGGCGACGTGCCGGTCCCCGAGTGCGGTGTGCTCGGCGGCGACGAGGACGGCTTCCTTGGAGAAGAAGCCGGCGAACGGCGGGATGGCGGCGAGCGCGAGAAGGGCGACGGTCATCGTCCAGCAGGCGTCCGGGATGCGCTTCGCCAGGCCGCCCATGCGGGACATGGCGGCCAGTGAGTTGGTCCCGGCGGCGTGGATGACGACACCCGCCGCGAGGAAGAGGACGGCCTTGAACGCACCGTGGGACAGGAGGTGGAAGACGGCGGCGCCGCGGTCGCCGACGGCGAGGGCGCCGGACATGTAGCCGAGCTGGCCGATCGTCGAGTACGCGAGGACGCGCTTGATGTCGTCCTGGGCGAGGGCGGCGAGTCCCGAGCCGATCATCGTGATCGCCGCCATCACGGCGAGGACGACGAGGGCCGCGCCGGACTGGGCGAAGACGGGCAGGAGCCGGGCCACGAAGTAGATGCCGGCGGCGACCATCGTCGCGGCGTGGATCAGCGCGGAGACGGGGGTGGGGCCGGCCATCGCGTCGGGCAGCCAGGTGTGCAGGGGGAACTGGGCGGACTTGCCGGCGACGCCCGCGAGGAGCAGCAGGGCGATGAGCGTGGGGTGGTCCAGGCCGCCGTTCGCGACGGCGCCCAGGATGCGGGTGATGCGGAACGAGCTGGTGTCCGCGGCGAGCGCGAACAGGCCGATCAGGAAGGGGACGTCGCCGAGCTTGGTGACCAGGAAGGCCTTGAGGGAGGCGGCGCGGGCTTCGGCCGTCTCCCAGTAGTGGCCGACGAGGAAGTACGAGCAGATGCCCATGATCTCCCAGCCGACCAGCAGCACCATCAGGTCGCCGGAGTAGACGACGAGCAGCATCGCGGAGGTGAAGAGGGAGACGAGGGCCGCGTACGAGGGGTAGCGGGGGTCGTCGCGCAGGTAGGCGGTCGAGTAGATCTGCACGCAGGTCGCGACGAGCCCCACCAGGACGGCGACGAGAACGGCGAAGCCGTCGAGGTGCAGGGCGAGGTCGATGGGGACCGAGCCGGTGGGGGTGAGCCGGGTCGCCGCGTCGATGGCCCGTCCGCCGCCCTGGCGGGAGGCGATGACGGCGGTGAGCACGAAGGCGGTGAGCGTGGGCAGTACGGCCAGGGGGCGTACGTAGCCGGGCGCGCGGCGTCCGAGAAGGAGACCGGCCGCGGCGCCCAGGAACGGAAGGAGGGGGACGAGGACGGCGAGGGTCGTGGTGGTCACGCGGTGGCCTCTGCCTTCTTTGCCTTCCCTGCCGCAGCAGTGGCCTGGTCTTCGGTGCCGATGGCCTCGTCGCCGGGGAGGGATTCGGCGGCGTCGGTCTCGGCGGTGTCTCGGAGGCGGTCGACGTCGGAGGTGCCGCGGTTGCGGTGGACGGCGAGGACGATCGACAGGCCGATGCCGATCTCCGCAGCGGCGATGGCGATGGTGAACAGCGTGAGGGCCTGGCCGGAGTGGAGGGTGTCGCGGAGCCAGACGTCGAAGGCGACCAGGTTGAGGTTGACGGCGTTGAGCATCAGCTCGACGGACATCAGGACCAGGATCGCGTTGCGGCGGGCGAGCACTCCGTACAGCCCGGTGCAGAAAAGGAGGGCGGCGAGCACGGCGGGATAGGCGAGGTGCATCAGCTCTGCTCCTTACCGCGCTTGCGGGACAGGACGATCGCGCCGACGAGGGCGGCGAGCAGCAGGACGGAGAGTGCTTCGAACGGCAGCACCCAGTGCCGGAAGAGGAAGGAACCGGTCGCCTCGGTGGAGCCCCGGGCCGGTCCGTCCAGGTCGATCCAGGTGGTGCGGAAGGCGTCGACGACGACCCAGACGAGCGTGCCGGCGGCGGCCGCCGCCACGCCGAGGGCGGCCCAGCGGTTGCCGGAGTCGGCATCCGGGGAGCGACCGATGGGGGCCTTGGTGAGCATCAGTCCGAAGAGCAGGAGGACGACCACGGAACCGACATAGATCAGTACCTGCACCCAGGCGATGAACTCCGCGGTGAGCAGGAGGTACTCGACGGCGAGACCACCGAGCGCCACGACCAGCCAGAGGGCGGCGTGCACCAGTTGCTTGGTCGTGACGGTGACGAGGGCCGCGCCGAGGGTGGCGATGCCGACGAGGACGAAAGCGATCTCGATGCCGGTCGGTGAGAGGAAGCCGGAGTGGGCGGAGTGGGCCGCGGCGGCTGCGAGTGTCACTCCTCCCCCTCTTCTTCCGTCGGGACCTGCTGGGACTGCTGGGCTTCCTGTGCCTGCTGTGCCTGTTCGGCTTCCTGTGCCTGCTGTGCCTGTTCGGCTTCCTTGATCCGCTGGGCTTCGAGCTTCTCCGCCGTCTTGCGGGCGGCGGCGATCTCCTTCGGCTCCTCCGCGCCCGGGTCGAGCGCGGGCGGTTCCGGCACCGTCCACATCCACTCGCGGAGCTTGTCGCGCTCATGGGTGAGTTCGAGGATGTCCGTCTCCGCGTACTCGAACTCCGGCGACCAGAACAGTGCGTCGAAGGGACACACCTCGATACAGATACCGCAGTACATGCAGAGCGAGAAGTCGATCGCGAAACGGTCGAGGACATTGCGGCTGCGTTCGCGGCCGCCCGGCGTGGCGGCGGGCACCGTCTCCTTGTGGGAGTCGATGTAGATGCACCAGTCCGGGCATTCACGGGCGCAGAGCATGCAGACCGTGCAGTTCTCCTCGAACAGGGCGATGACGCCGCGGGAGCGGGGCGGGAGCTCGGGCTGGACGTCCGGGTACTGCGCGGTGACCGTCTTCCTCGTCATGGTCCGCAGGGTGACGGCCAGGCCCTTGGCCAGGCCGGAGCCGGGGATGCGGGGCCGGGAGGTCGGGAGCGACTCGGCCATCAGTTCATCGCCACCTTCACGATGCCGGTGAGCGCGATCTGCGCGAGAGCGAGCGGAATGAGGGTGGTCCAGGCGAGCTTCTGCAGCTGGTCCTCGCGGAGCCGGGGATAGCTCACGCGCAGCCAGATGACGACGAAGGCGAGGACCGCGATCTTGAGGAGCGTCCAGACCCAGCCGAGGCCGCCGGCGCCGAAGGGGCCGTGCCAGCCACCGAGGTAGAGGACGGTGGTCAGTGCGCACAGGACGACGATGCCCGCGTACTCGGCCAGCAGGAACAGCGCGAAGCGCAGGCCGGTGTACTCGGTGTACGCGCCGAAGATGATCTCCGAGTCGGCGACCGGCATGTCGAACGGCGGGCGCTGCAGCTCGGCGAGCCCGGCCACGAAGAAGACCAGGGCGCCGACGATCTGCCAGGGCAGCCACCACCACTCGAAGGCGTCGAGGATGCCGGGGAGGGAGACGGTGCCGGCCGCCATGGCCACGGATGCGGCGGCGAGCAGCATCGGCAGTTCGTAGGCGAGCAGCTGGGCGGCGGTACGCAGGCCCCCGAGGAGGGAGAACTTGTTGGCCGAGGCCCAGCCCGCCATCAGCGAGCCCAGCACTCCGACGCCCATCACGGCGAGCACGAAGAAGATGCCCGCGTCGACGACCTGTCCGACCGCGCCCTCGCCGGGGCCGATCGGGATGGCGACGAGCACGAGGAGGTACGGAAGCAGGGCGACGGCCGGTGCGAGCTGGAAGACACGGCGGTCGGCCTCGGCCGGGACGATGTCCTCCTTCTGCGCGAACTTCACGCCGTCCGCGACGAGCTGGGCCCAGCCGTGGAAGCCGCCCGCGTACATGGGTCCCAGACGGCCCTGCATATGGGCCATCACCTTGTGCTCGGTCTGCCCCACGACGAGCGGGAGGACCATGAACACGGCGAAGACGATGACGAGCCGGAGGGCGACGTCGAGTACGTCGTTCACGCGCCATCGCCTCCGGAAGGACGGTCGGGATGCGGCTCGGACGTGGGGTCCGGGGCCGGGGTGGTGGGCTGGTCGGGAGCCGTCTCGTCGCGGGCACCCGTGGAGGGCGGCTCGGGTTCGGGGGCGTCGGTGGAGAACGGTTCGGGCTCGGACACGTCCGCAGCGGACGGTTCGGGCTCGGAGACGTCCGCAGTAGACGGTTCGGGCTCGGACGCGTCGGCAGCGGACGGTTCCGGCTCGGACACGTCGGCAGCGGACGGTTCGGGCTCGGGGGTGGCGTCGTAGGCCGGGCGGGCGTGGTGCCAGGGGGCGTCGCCGCTTCCCGACTTCGGCGTCGGCTTCTTCCGCGACGGCTCCGGGGCCGGCCCGCTCGGACCTGCCTCGCCCGGACCCACCTGGTCCCGGGCCGCCTGGTCCCGGGCCGCCTGGTCCGAGGTCGGTCCCATGGGTGTCGTCCCGGATGCGGCCTGTCCGGTCGTGGCCGGTCCGGTCGTGGCCGGCTTCTCCGGCCCGGGCCGCTGGCTCGCCGAGCCCTGCGACGCGCTCCGGGCACGGCGCGGGGCTGCGGGAGGCGCGGCCCCGGCCGCCGACGCCGACGCCGCCGACTCCGGCTGCTGGCTCGCCGAGCCCTCGCTCACACTGCGAGCGCGGCGCACCGGGCGGTCACCCGCGGCGCGCGGGGTACGGGCCGGACGGGACGGGGCGGGCGGGAGCTGGCCCTTCAGGGGGCCCCATTCGTTCGGGTCGGGGACGCCGGGCGGCAGCATCGTGCGCCGCTTCGGGCCGCCGTGCTCCGACTCGCCCGGCTCCTTCGCACCCGGCCAGGCCTTCGCGACACGTGCCGCCAGCACGAAGTCCTTGCGCAGCGGATGGCCCTCGAAGCCCTCGGGCAGCAGCAGCGGCACCAGATGCGGGTGCCCCTCGAAACCGATGCCGAACATCTCGTGCGTCTCGCGCTCGTGCCAGGCGGCGCCCGCGTAGACGTCGATGGCGGTGGGGAGGACCGCCGCGTCGTACGCGACGGTCGTACGGATCAGGAGCCGACGGACCCTGCCCTCGGCCAGGGCGGCGACGTGGACGCAGACGCGAAAGCCCGTACCCGGCTCGTCGACCGCGCTCAGCCAGTCGAAATAGGTGCAGCCCAGCGTGTCGCGGGCCGTTTCGAGGGCGGCGGTCCAGGAGGCGGCCGGGACGTCGACGGTCAGCAGGTCGTACGCGGACTCGGCCGTCGCTCCTTCCCCGAAGAACTCGGCCGCGGCATCCGGGAGGCGGTCGTAGGCGTCGCCGGCAGAGGCGTCGGTCATGTGCGGTCCTCCCCCGGTGTCGGCGGGGCGGCCACCAGGCCGCTGCGCAGTGCGGCGGTGGAGGGACGGCCGCCGCCCGACGTGTAGCGCTCGCCCAGCGACTCGCGGGCGATCTTCTCCTGAAGCTTGAGGATGCCCTGGAGGAGCGCCTCGGGCCGGGGCGGGCAGCCGGGTACGTAGACATCGACCGGAATGATCTGGTCGACGCCCTTCGTCACGGAGTACGAGTCCCAGTACGGACCGCCGCAGTTGGAGCAGGCGCCGAAGGAGATGACGTACTTGGGCTCGGGCATCTGCTCGTACAGCCGCTTCACGGCCGGGGCCATCTTGTCCGTCACCGTGCCGGAAACGATCATGAGGTCGGCCTGGCGCGGACCGGGCGCGAAGGGGATCACACCGAGCCGGATGAAGTCGTGCCGGGCCATGGAGGCGGCGATGAATTCGATGGCGCAGCAGGCGAGCCCGAAGTTGAAGACCCAGAGGCTGTAGCGGCGGCCCCAGTTCAGGACCACCTTCATCGGCTCCGGGGCCAGGCGCGACAGGACGCCGAGCCGCTTGGGCTCCGGCAGGAACGTCGGAACGGGCTGCGGTTCGGGCCCCGCCCCGGGAACCGGCTCCGTCCCCGATCGCGCTGCGGGGCGGTGCTCGGGGGGCGGCGGGCTCGTCACGTCCATTCGAGGACGCCCTTCTTCCATGCGTAGAGCAGTCCTACGGCCAGGAAACCGAGGAAGATGAACATTTCCACCAGAGTCGTCGCCCCGTATCCGGGAGCGGCGAATACGGTCGCCCACGGAAACAGGAAGATCGAGTCGACGGCGAAGATCACGTACAGGAAGGCATAGACGTAATAACGGACCTGGGTATGTGCCCATCCTTCACCCACCGGGTCCACGCCGCACTCGTACGTCAGGAGTTTCTCCGGCGTGGGAACCACGGGGCGCAGCAGCCGGCCGGCCCCGAAGGCCACCGCGACGAACAGCACACCGATCACGGCGAGCAGTCCGACCACGGAATAGCCGTGGAAGTAGTCCGACGCGAGAACGGTCGATTCCGGCAGATCAGCCACGTCCGTCCCTCGCTCCCTCGAACCTGTTCGACGATCTGTACGCACGGGAGTCTAGGCCCTGTTAAAGGGAGGGTAAGCAGCCGCATCGGACAACGGGTGGGGTTATCCCTACTTCACGCCACCCACGGGCCCCATGGCATGCGCGGGCGCCGCCCGGCAGGCTGGGGCGTATGACCATGAGCCCCCTGGTGCCCGACAACGACCGGCCACCGCCCGCCCGCTTCGCCCTCGATCGGTGGACATGGAAGGAGATCGGCCATCTCCTCGCCGACCTTCCCATGGCGCTGGCCGGGTTTGTTTACACAGTTTTCATGCTCGGCGTCGGCGTGGGGCTTGCGGTCACGGTGATCGGTCTCCCTCTGCTCGCCGCCGGACTGCAGGGAGCGCGGCTGATCGGCCGGGCCGAGCGGGGCCGGGCTCGGGCCATGCTCGGGGTGTGGGTCGACGAGCCCAGCCCGACGGTCCTGTCCCGCCGCGAGCAGGGCTTCTTTCCCTGGCTCTGGTCGAGCCTGATGGACCCGGTGGGCTGGCGGGCGGTGCTGTACTCCTTCATCCGGCTGCCCTGGGGCGTACTCACGTTCGTCGTGGTCCTTGTGAGCCTCTTCCTGCTGTGGCCGGTGCTCCCCTTCATCGCGCGGTTCCTCGCCAATGCCGACCGGGCGATGGTGCGCGGGCTGCTGTCGCCCTCCGACGAGCTGGAGCGCAGGATCGCCGAGCTGGAGTCGGACCGCGGGGTGGTCGTCGACACCGCCGCCGCCGACCTGCGCCGCATCGAGCGCGACCTGCACGACGGCGCACAGGCCCGCCTCGTCGCCCTCGCCATGGGCCTCGGCCTCGCGAAGGAGAAGCTGACCGACGACCCCGAGGCCGCCGCCCGCATGGTCGACGAGGCCCACGGCGAGGTCAAGGTCGCCCTCCAGGAACTCCGCGACCTCGCCCGCGGCATCCACCCCGCCGTCCTCACCGACCGCGGACTCGACGCCGCACTCTCCGCCATCGCCTCCCGCTGCACCGTCCCCGTGACGGTGGGGGTGGATCTGGCGTCCCGGCCCGCCCAGGCCATCGAGGGCATCGCGTACTTCACCGTCTCCGAGCTGCTGCAGAACGTGAGCAAGCACAGCGCCGCCCGTTCGGCGTCCGTCGAGGTGTGGCGGGCCGGGGACCGACTGCTGGTCCAGGTCACCGACGACGGGCGGGGCGGCGCCCGGATGGACGGCGGTACGGGCATGGCCGGGCTGGCCGAACGGCTGGGCGCCGTCGACGGGCTGTTCGTCCTCGACTCACCGGTCGGTGGGCCCACTACGGTCACCGCGGAGCTGCCCTGGCGGGACCGGGAGGCGGAGAAGGCGCCGAACCGCCCCCGGGCGGCCGGGCGGCCGTGAGGCCGGGTGGGCCCGGCCCGTCCCGGGCCCACCCGATCCCGTTTGGACCGGCGGGATCGTGCCTGACCGACCCGTGCCCCTGACCTGTGCCGATCCCGGCCGGCCCGGGGCCGCCGCATCCCCGCCCCGGCGCGGCACGATCCCGCCCGATCCGGCAAGCTCTCCGGGACGGACACCCCCGGCCGTCCTCGCCAGGTGGGGAAAACCCCCGGTCGAAGACGGATACCGCCCTCATGGTGCGCCGGCCCGGGACCCAGCACCCTTGATGGAGCGGCCGGAGCCCCGGAATCACCGGGGCGCCGGCCACCGCCCCGGAACGCCGGATCCCCGGGACCCCGGGGAAACCCGGAACACGAACCCTCGACCGCATCCCAGACCGCCGAGAAGAAACGGACAGCACCCATGGCCACGGCATATGGACCGGACACTCGGGACCACCAGCGGTCCGGAGCCGGTTTCGGGGACCGACCCCCGGTGAAGCACGTCCTTCCCGCCGCGCTGCGCGCGCCGCTGGAGGGCAGGACCTGGCGCGAGTTCGGCTATCTCCTGCTGAGCCTGCCGATCAGCACGGTGCTGTTCAGCCTCTCGATCGCCCTGACGTCCTTGAGCGCCGGCATGCTGATCACCTTTCTCGGCATCCCGATCCTGGCCGGCACGCTGGCCATGTGCCGGGGGTTCGGCGCGCTGGAGCGGGCCCGTGCGCGCGGGCTGCTCGGGCTGGACGTGGCGGACCCGGCACCGGCGCGGGGCAGGACCGGCGGGCTGATGCCCTGGGTGGGCGCGGTCCTGAAGAGCGGGGTCTCCTGGCGGCATCTGCTCTACGCGCTGCTGCACTTCCCGTGGGCGGTCTTCGCCTTCGTCGTCTCGCTGACCTTCTGGTCGTGCGGGTGGGCCACCTTCACCTACCCGCTGTGGCAATGGATCTTCCCGGCGACCATCGGGGCCGGCGGCATCCAGCTGTACGGCGACGACCACCGGCGGATCTACCTCGACTCCCCCTTCGAGCTGGCCGCGACCAGCGTGTGCGGTCTGGTGGTCGTCCTCGTCACCCCGTGGATCATCCGTGGCCTGACGAGCGTGGACCGGCTGATGGTGACCGGGCTGCTCGGGCCGTCCCGGCTGGCGACGCGCGTCTCGGAGCTGGAGTCGGACCGCGGGGTGGTCGTCGACACCGCCGCCGCCGACCTGCGCCGCATCGAGCGCGACCTGCACGACGGCGCACAGGCCCGCCTCGTCGCCCTCGCCATGGACCTCGGCCTCGCGAAGGAGAAGCTGACCGACGACCCCGAGGCCGCCGCCCGCATGGTCGACGAGGCCCACGGCGAGGTCAAGGTCGCCCTCCAGGAACTCCGCGACCTCGCCCGCGGCATCCACCCCGCCGTCCTCACCGACCGCGGACTCGACGCCGCACTCTCCGCCATCGCCTCCCGCTGCACCGTCCCCGTGACGGTCGAGGTGGATCTGGCGTCCCGGCCCGCCCAGGCCATCGAGGGCATCGCGTACTTCACCGTCTCCGAGCTGCTGCAGAACGTGAGCAAGCACGCCCGCGCGACCCATGCGTCGGTCGATGTGTGGCGGGCCGCGGGCCGACTGCTGGTCCAGGTCGTCGACAACGGGCGCGGCGGCGCCGACGTGTCGTCCGGGAGCGGACTGGCCGGTCTGGCCGAGCGGCTGGAGGCGGTGGACGGCGTCCTCGTCGTGGATTCGCCGCAGGGCGGTCCGACGCGGATCACGGCCGAGCTGCCGTGGCGCGGCTGAGCACACCCGCATGGTGACGTGACGGGAAAACCCCAGGTCGCAGCGGTTTTCACTGCGCCTCGTCCCCGGTCGCCGTACCGGCTCGACTCCGAGCCGGTACGGCGACCGGGGACATCGCGCTGTCGATACTGGGATGCTGGAAGCCGGTACGGGCAGAACCAGCGAACAGTGGGGGAAACAGCGTCATGGTGGAGGACAGGGTGCGGGTAGTCATCGCCGAGGATTCGGTACTGCTCCGGGAGGGGCTCACCCGGCTGCTGACCGATCTCGGGCATGACGTCGTCGCCGGGGTGGGGGACGCCGAGGCGCTGATCAAGACGGTGCACGACCTCGCCGGACAGGACGCGCTGCCCGATGTGGTGGTCGCCGACGTGCGGATGCCGCCGACCCACACCGACGAGGGCGTGCGGGCGGCCGTACGGCTGCGCAAGGACTATCCCGGGATCGGGGTGCTGGTCCTTTCGCAGTACGTCGAGGAGCAGTACGCGACCGAGCTGCTGGCCGGGTCCAGCCGGGGTGTGGGGTATCTGCTCAAGGACCGGGTCGCCGAGGTCCGGGAGTTCGTGGACGCCGTGGTCCGGGTGGCACAGGGCGGCACGGCGCTGGACCCGGAGGTGGTGGCGCAGCTGCTGGGCCGCAGCCGTAAGCAGGACGTCCTGGCCGGGCTGACGCCGCGCGAGCGCGAGGTGCTCGGCCTGATGGCGGAGGGGCGGACGAACTCCGCGGTGGCCCGGCAGCTGGTGGTGAGCGACGGCGCCGTGGAGAAGCACGTCAGCAATATCTTCCTGAAGCTGGGCCTGTCGCCCAGTGACGGGGATCACCGTCGGGTGCTGGCGGTGTTGACCTATCTGAACTCCTGAGGAGCTGACACCCTGTCAGATATCTGATGGGGGTCGCGCGAATCACCGAGGTCACCGCGGGGACCGGCGCCGGCCACCGCGGTGACCGGGATCCCGACCACCGGAGAGCGCCCCGGGTCCTAGAACCAAAGAATGAGTGCACAGCGTCTTCGTCGAACGGCTGGGGGGCTTGCAAAATATGACAAATCGCTATCAAATCGCGTCTCAAAACAACGTCCACCATATGATCGGTCCAGGGAAGGCGACCCTTACCGACGTAGGGTGGGCCTTGGGACCGCCGGCGGGCCGGCCGGTCCCGAGCCGCCGCCCCGAGGGAGGTCCAGTTCAGTGACCAGCCAGGTCAGTAGCCCAGCCGAACAGGCCGATGAGGCCAGCGAGGCGCTCGTCGGGGGACAGCGTGCCCCCCGCCCCGGTCACGCGGGCGCCGGCGAGAAGGAGATCCGCCGTCTGGACCGGGTGATCATCCGTTTCGCGGGTGACTCCGGTGACGGTATGCAGCTCACGGGTGACCGGTTCACCTCGGAGACCGCTTCCTTCGGGAACGATCTTTCCACGCTGCCGAATTTCCCCGCCGAGATCCGCGCCCCCGCAGGCACCCTGCCGGGGGTTTCCTCGTTCCAGCTGCATTTCGCCGATCACGACATCCTGACGCCGGGCGACGCCCCGAACGTCCTGGTCGCGATGAACCCTGCCGCCCTCAGGGCGAATCTCGGCGATGTGCCGCGCGGCGCCGAAATCATCGTCAACACCGATGAATTCACCAAACGCCCGATGGCGAAGGTCGGCTATGAGACCAGTCCCCTGGAGGACGGCTCACTGGAGGCGTACAACGTCCACCCGGTGCCGCTGACCACGCTGACGATCGAGGCGCTGAAGGAGTTCGGGCTCTCCCGCAAGGAGGCCGAGCGCTCGAAGAACATGTTCGCGCTCGGGCTGCTCTCCTGGATGTACCACCGGCCGACCGAGGGAACCGAGGCGTTTCTTCGCGCCAAGTTCGCGAAGAAGCCGCAGATCGCCGAGGCGAACGTGACCGCGTTCCGGGCCGGGTGGAACTTCGGGGAGACGACGGAGGACTTCGCGGTCAGCTACGAGGTGGCGCCCGCCTCCCACACCTTCCCGACCGGCACGTACCGCAACATCTCCGGGAACCTGGCGCTGTCCTACGGCCTGATCGCCGCGGGCCGGCAGGCGGATCTGCCGCTCTACCTGGGCTCGTACCCGATCACCCCGGCCTCCGACATCCTGCACGAGCTCAGCAAGCACAAGAACTTCGGTGTACGCACCTTCCAGGCCGAGGACGAGATCGCCGGCATCGGTGCCGCGCTGGGCGCCGCGTTCGGCGGGTCCCTCGCGGTGACGACGACCTCCGGGCCGGGTGTGGCCCTGAAGTCGGAGACCATCGGGCTCGCCGTCTCCCTCGAACTGCCGCTGATCGTCGTCGACATCCAGCGCGGCGGCCCGTCCACCGGCCTGCCCACCAAGACCGAGCAGGCCGACCTGCTCCAGGCGATGTACGGGCGCAACGGCGAGGCCCCGGTCCCGATCGTCGCCCCGAAGACCCCGGCGGACTGCTTCGACGCCGCGCTCGACGCCGCCCGGATCGCGCTGACCTACCGCACCCCGGTCTTCCTGCTCTCCGACGGCTACCTCGCCAACGGCTCCGAGCCGTGGAAGATCCCCGAGATCGACGAACTGCCCGATCTGCGCGTCCGGTTCGCCACCGGCCCGAACCACGAACTGGCCGACGGCACCGAGGTGTTCTGGCCGTACAAGCGCGACCCGCAGACCCTGGCCCGCCCGTGGGCGATCCCCGGCACTCCCGGCCTCGAACACCGCATCGGCGGCATCGAGAAGCAGGACGGCAGCGGCAACATCTCCTACGACCCCGCCAACCACGACTTCATGGTCCGCACCCGCCAGGCCAAGATCGACGGCATCGAGGTCCCCGACCTCGACGTCGACGACCCGGCCGACGCACGGACGCTCGTGCTGGGCTGGGGCTCCACCTACGGCCCCATCACCGCCGCCGTCCGCCGGCTGCGCGCCGCGGGGCACCCCATCGCCCAGGCCCATCTGCGCAACCTCAACCCCTTCCCGAGGAATCTCGGCGAGGTGCTGAAGCGTTACGACAAGGTGGTCGTGCCGGAGATGAACCTGGGCCAGCTCGCCACGCTCATCCGGGCCAAGTACCTCGTCGACGCGCACAGTTACAACCAGGTCAACGGTATGCCGTTCAAGGCCGAACAGCTCGCGACGGCTCTCAAGGAGGCCATCGATGCCTGACACCAACGAACTTCTCCAACTGGTGCCCAAGGCCGAGGCCAAACGGTCCATGAAGGACTTCAAGTCCGACCAGGAGGTGCGCTGGTGCCCCGGCTGCGGTGACTACGCGGTCCTCGCCGCCGTCCAGGGCTTCATGCCCGAACTCGGACTGGCGAAGGAGAACATCGTCTTCGTCTCCGGCATCGGCTGCAGCTCCCGCTTCCCGTACTACATGAACACCTACGGGATGCACTCGATCCACGGCCGCGCCCCGGCCATCGCCACCGGCCTCGCCTCCTCCCGTCGCGACCTGTCCGTCTGGGTCGTCACGGGCGACGGCGACGCGCTGTCCATCGGCGGCAACCACCTCATCCACGCACTGCGCCGCAACGTGAACCTCAAGATCCTGCTCTTCAACAACCGGATCTACGGACTCACCAAGGGCCAGTACTCCCCCACCTCCGAGATCGGCAAGATCACCAAGTCGACGCCGATGGGCTCGCTCGACGCCCCCTTCAACCCGGTGTCCCTGGCCATCGGAGCGGAGGCGTCCTTCGTCGCCCGCACCATCGACTCCGACCGCAAGCACCTCACGAGCGTGCTGCGCGCGGCGGCCGACCACCCGGGCACGGCGCTGGTGGAGATCTACCAGAACTGCAACATCTTCAACGACGGCGCCTTCGAGATCCTCAAGGACAAGGACCAGGCGCAGAACGCCGTCATCCGGCTGGAGCACGGCCGGCCGATCCTCTTCGGCACGGACGACACCAAGGGTGTGGTCCGCGACCCGGCCACCGGCGACCTCCAAGTCGTCACGGTCACGGAGGAGAACCGCTCGCAGGTCCTCGTCCACGACGCCCACGCCGCCAGCCCCACCACGGCCTTCGCGCTGTCCCGGCTCGCCGATCCCGACACCCTGCACCAGACCCCCATCGGGGTGCTGCGCAGCGTCGACCGGCCGGTCTACGACACACAGATGGCCGAACAGCTCGACACCGCCGTCGAGTCGGACGGCAAGGGCGACCTGGCCGCACTGCTCGCGGGCAACGACAACTGGACGGTCGTCGGCTAGGGCGTGTTTCGAAAGTAGCGTCGTCCGCCCGCAGGGCGGGCCGGGCGGCGTCCGGTGCATGCGATCGCAAGGCGGAGGGTCGCCCCGATACCGGTCGTATCGGGGCGAGCCCGACAACGCAGCGAGCGTGCGTGCCAGACGCCGCCTGGCAGGCGGGACTTTCGAAACACGCCCTAGCTGTGGCCTTGCGTCCGGATCCGACGCGATCCGGGCAGAAGGCCCTCGTCGGCACCCGCAGGGGTACGCCGCCTCGCCGGACGGGCTGAATTTCGGCCCGTCCGGCGTTTGCGACCAGGGGTGCGACCGGCCACCGCGCACCATGTGGCCATGGCCCTGGACCGCCCCGCGTACCGCATCAAGCGGCGTCTGCTCGGCAGAGCGCTCACCACCGAGCGCATCAGCGAGGAGAAGCTCGACAACCGGACGGCGCTCGGGGTGCTCGCCTCCGACTGCATCAGTTCGTCCGCGTACGGCTCCGAGGAGATGCTCCGGGTCCTCGTGCCCGTCGTCGGTGCCGCCGCCTTCACCCTGCTCATGCCGGTGACCGGCGCGATCCTGCTCGTCCTGCTGCTGCTGACCCTCTGCTACAGCGATGTCGTGATGATCTACACCCGGGCGGGCGGTTCGTACGTCGTCGCCCGGGAGAACTTCGGTCCCAACGTCGCGCAGATCGCCGCCGTGGCGCTGCTGGTCGACTACATCGTCACCGTCGCCGTCCAGGTCTCGGCCGGCACCAACGCCCTGATTTCGCTCGCCCATCTGATCGGCAACGGCTTCACCGGCCTGGACCATCTCCAGCTGCCGGTCTCCGTCGCCGTCATCGTGCTGCTCGCGTACGGGAATCTGCGCGGGGTCCGCGAGGCGGGCCGGGCCTTCGCGCTGCCCGCCTATCTCTTCATGACCGCCGTCGGCCTCATCCTGCTCGTCGCCGCGCTGCGCGGGCTCACCGGTGAGCTGCCGCACGCCGATCTGCACGCCGACGGCGTCGTGCCGCTCGGCACCCCGGGCAACGGCTGGCTGTACGGCGCCTCGCTCTTCATCGTGCTGCGCTCGTTCGCCAACGGCGGCTCGTCCCTCACCGGGCTCGAAGCGATCTCCAACGGCATCTCCACGTTCCGTGAACCCCAGGGCCGCAACGCCCGCCGCACCCTCATCGCCATGAGCGTGGTCCTGGGCATCCTCGTCCTCGGTGTCTCCACGCTGGCGCACTTCACCCATGCCGTCCCGTACACCGACGGCACTCCGACCGTCATCGCGCAGGAGGCCCATCTCGCGTTCGGCGGCGGCCCGCTCGGGACGGTCGGACTGGTCTTCGTACAGCTGGCGACCGCGCTGGTCCTGTACACCGGCGCCAACACCCCGTTCACCGGCTTCCCGTACCTCGCCAGCTTCGTCGCCGCGGACCGGTTCCTGCCGAGGATGCTGACCCGGCGCGGGCACCGGCTGGCGTTCTCCAACGGCATCATCGCGCTGACCGTCGTCTCGCTGGCGCTGCTGCTGGTGACCGGCGCCAGCGTGGACCGGCTGGTGGCGCTGTACGCGATCGGCGTGTTCACCGCCTTCACCATGGCCGGGGCCGGCCTCACCGCGTACCACCTGAGGCGCCGGGAGCCGTACCGCAGGCTGAAGATCGCGGTCAACGGGCTCGCCGCGGCCAGCTCGGCCACCGTCGTACTGATCTTCGCAATCACCAAGTTCACCGAGGGCGCCTGGCTGGTCGTGGTGGTCTTCCCGCTCGGGGTCTGGGCGCTGACGCGGATCAACCGCGAGTACCGGCACGAGGCCGCCGCGCTGCAGAGCATCCATGCTCCGGGCGCCGACCGCGCGCACTACCGCCGCCATCTGGTCTTCGTCCTCGTCGAGACGCTCGACCTGGCGACGCTGAAGGCCCTGCGGTACGCCCATGAACTGCGCCCGGACGAGATCCGGGCGGTGCATTTCGCGATCGACGAGGCTTACGGCAGACGGCTGGCCGCCCGCTGGGAGGCGACGGACGCCACCTCCGTCTCGCTGGAGCTGGTGCAGTGCCCGGACCGGCGGCTGCGCCACGCGATGAAGGAGCTGGCCTCCCGCACCACGGAGGACGGGAACACCTGGCTGACGGTGCTGGTGCCCCGGCGGACGTACAGCAATGTGCTCGGGAAGCTGCTGCACCGGGGCACGGGCGAGCAGATGGCGAAGACACTGGCGCAGCTGCCGCACGTGGCGGTGACGATCCTGCCGTTCGACGTCTCGCGGGCGCTGCGGGCGCTGGAGGAGGGGCGCTCGCCTCAGCTGGACTGATCCTGGAGCCCTCGGGCGTCCTGCGCCTCGCGCGCCTTCTGCCGGTCATAGGTCCCGCGCGCCGCCTGCACGGCGTCCAGGCGGCGCTCCGTCCAGCGTGCCAGCGCCCACACCTGCTCGGCGGCCTCCCGGCCCAGCGCGGTGAGCGAGTAGTCCACCCGCGGCGGGATCACCGGTTTCGCGTCCCGGTGCACGAAGCCGTCGCGCTCCAGCGTCTGGAGGGTCTGGGCCAGCATCTTCTCGCTGACGCCGCCGACTTCGCGGCGCAGCTCGCTGAAGCGGTACGAGCGTTCCAGCAGGGCGGCGAGGACCAGCACGCCCCAGCGGCTGGTGACATGTTCCAGCACCAGCCGGGAGGGGCACATCTGCCGGTTCACATCGGGCTTCGGGTTCAGGGCACTCACGCTCATGCCAGTACCTTACTTCAAAGTGGGTACTTTCGATTGGTTAGTGCACTCGTAGAGTGAGTGACACCGGACCGAACAAGGGCCAGTGCCACCCAAGAGGAGAAACCCCCATGAGCATCGTTGTCACCGGAGCCACCGGAGAGCTCGGCCGCCTCGTCGTCGACCAGCTGCTCACCACCGTGCCCGCGAACGAGATCGCCGCCGTCGTCCGCGACGAGGCGAAGGCCGCCCCGCTCGCCGCCCGCGGCATCGAGCTCCGCGTCGCCGACTACGACCGCCCGGAGTCCCTCAAGGACGTCTTCCGGGCCGGTGACCGCGTCCTGCTCATCTCCGGCAGCGAGGTCGGCAGGCGTGTGCCGCAGCACACCGCCGTCGTCGACGCGGCCAAGGCGGCGGGCGTCGCCCAGCTCGCGTACACCGGCGTACTGGGCGGCCCCGACGCCGACTTCCAGCTGGCCGCCGAGCACAAGGTCACCGAGCAGCTGATCCTGGACTCCGGACTGCCGCACACCTTCCTGCGCAACGGCTGGTACACCGAGAACTACACCGCCAACCTCGCCCCCGTCCTGGCGCACGGCGCCGTCGTCGCCAACGCGGGCGACGGCCGGGTCGCCTCCGCCACCCGCGCCGACTACGCCGCCGCCGCGGCCGCCGTGCTGACCGGCGAGGGCCACCTGGGCGCGGTCTACGAACTGAGCGGCGATGTCGCCTGGTCGTTCGCGGAGTACGCCGCCGAGGTCGCGCGGGCCACCGGCAAGGAGATCGTGCACAAGAACGTGCCGGCCTCCGTGCACCAGGAGATCCTGGTCGGCGCCGGTCTGCCCGAGGGCTTCGCGGCGATCCTGGTCGACGTGGACGCGGCGATCGAACGCGGGCTGCTCGCCGGGACGAGCGGCGACCTGGCCCGGCTGATCGGCCGCCCGACGACGCCGCTGGCCGAGACGGTCGCGGCCGCGGTGGCCTCGGCGTAACCCCGCCCGACCGCCGCTCCCCCTCCCCCGCACCTCAGAGCCCGTCGGGTGACCTCCGACCGGGCGGCCACGCCCCGGCACGCACGCTTCCCGCATCGTCGTCGGTCGCCGACGCTCCTTCCCCGAGCTCTCAGCCGCGTTCGAGCGGGGGAGACCCCATCCGGCTCCCTCCTCCGCCTCGCAATCGCACGCACCGGGTCGCGTCCGCCATCCGGTCCGAGGCCACCTGACAGGCTCTCAGGGCCCCATGTCATGACCGTATGGCGATACGGCTATGACATGGGGCCCCTTCGGCGATACCGTCGTGCAGTCGGCGGAGCAGTTGACACAGACTTGCCGGGAGGGTCCGTGAAGGGGACAAATGAACAGCGGGCCGGACTGCTGTCCGGCATCGGCGCCTACGGCCTGTGGGGTCTCGTCCCCCTGTTCTGGCCGCTGCTGAAGCCCGCCGGCGCGATCGAGATCCTCGCCCACCGCATGGTCTGGTCCCTCGCGGTCGTGGGCATCGCGCTGCTCGTACTGCGCCGCTGGTCATGGATCGGTGAGCTGATACGTCAGCCGAGGAAGCTCGGCCTGATAGCGGTCGCCGCGGCCGTGATCACGGTCAACTGGGGCCTGTACATCTGGTCCGTGAACAACGGCCATGTCGTCGAGGCCTCGCTCGGCTACTTCATCAATCCGCTGGTCACCATCGCCATGGGTGTCCTGCTCCTCGGTGAACGGCTGCGCCCCGCGCAGTGGGTGGCGGTCGGCACCGGCGTCGCGGCGGTGCTCGTCCTGGCCATCGGTTACGGACAGCCGCCGTGGATCTCGCTGATCCTGGCGTTCTCCTTCGCGACGTACGGCCTGGTGAAGAAGAAGGTCGACATGGGCGGCCTGGAGTCGCTCACCGCCGAGACCGCCGTGCTGTTCGTGCCGGCGCTCGGCTATCTGCTGTGGCTGGGCGCCCGGGGCGGCTCGACGTTCGGCTCCGACGGCCTCGGTCACGCGTCGCTGCTGGCCGCGACGGGGGTCGTCACGGCCACGCCGCTCGTCCTGTTCGGGGCGGCGGCGATCCGTGTGCCGCTCTCCACGCTGGGCCTGCTGCAGTATCTGGCACCGGTCTTCCAGTTCGTCCTCGGCATCCTGTACTTCCACGAGGAGATGCCGCCGGAGCGGTGGGCCGGGTTCGCCCTGGTGTGGCTGGCGCTCACCCTGCTGACCTGGGACGCGTTCCGGACGGTGCGGCGGACGAGGGCGCAGGCGCTGGCTCTGGCCGCGCAACCGGCGCCGTCGGCCGGGGACGCCGCTTCGTCCTCGCCTTCCGCAACCCCAGCGCGGTGACCAGCGCCCCCACCGCCACCATCACCACCGGGACGACGAGCGCCGCCCGGTAGGCCGCCAGAACGGCTCCGGGCGAGCCGTCCGTGCCCGCCGACGCGATCCCGTACACGGCCGTCACCGCCGAGACACCGACGGCCGAACCGAACTGCGTCGAGGTGTGCAGGAGCCCGCCCGCCAGACCCTGCTCCCGGTCCGGTACGCCGTCGGTCGCCGCGATGGTCAGCGGACCGTAGGCCAGGGCGAAGGCGGCCCCGATGAGGATCAGCGTCGGGAACATCGCCGCGTACGACCAGTCCGTCCCGACCGGCAGGAACAGCGTGTACGAGACGACGGCGAGGACGAAGCCGCCGAGGGCGACCCGGACATTGCCGAACCGGTTCACCAGGCGCGGGGTGAGGGTCGGCGCGATGACCGCGTCGGCGCCCATCGCCACCAGGGCGAGTGCGGTCTGCAGCGAGGACCAGCCGCGCAGTTCCTGGAGGTAGAGCGTCACCACGAACTGGAAGCCGAAGAACGAGCCGACGAACAGCAGGGCGCCGAGGTCGGCGCGGATCATCGAGGCCCGGCGCAGCAGGGCGAGTTCGACCAGCGGCGCCGCGGAGCACCGCTCGATCAGGACGAAGGCCGCGATCAGGAGCAGCCCCGCGGCGAACGCCCCCGCCGACCATCCCCAGCCCGCCGCCCCGTGCTCCAGGCGCACGATCCCGTACGCGAGCAGCAGCATCGCCCCGGCCGCCGCGGCGGCCCCCGCCAGGTCGAAGCCGCCGGTACGCGCCGGACGCATCTCGGCCGGCACGATCCGGAGCGCGGCGAGCAGGATGGCACCGGCCAGCAGCACGGGGGCGAAGAACACCCATCGCCAGCCGAGCTGGGTGAGCAGCCCGCCGATGACGAGGCCGAGCGAGAAGCCGCCGGCCGCGGTGCCGGCGAAGACCAGCAGCGCCTTGTTGCGCTGCGGCCCCTCCTCGTAGGAGGTGGTGATGAGCGACATGGCGGCCGGGGTCATGAACGCGGCGGCCACCCCGGTGACGAAGCGGGCGACGAGCAGCATCCAGCCGTGCTCCGCGAAGCCGCCGAGGCCTGAGAAGAGCAGGAAGACGGTGAGCCAGAGCAGGAACATCCGCCGTCTGCCCAGCAGGTCGGCGGCGCGCCCGCCGAGCAGGGTGAAACCGGCGTATCCGAGCACATAGGCGCTCATCACCCACGCCGCGCTGCCGGTCGACAGACCGAGGTCGGCCCTGATCGAGGGCACGGCCACGGCGAGCATGGCGACGTCGATGCCCTCCAGGAAGATCGTGCCGCACAGGACGAGGAGCAGGACGCGGGCACGGGCGGTCATCACGGGCGGTCGGCTCCGGGCAGGCGATTCGGGCGCGGCAGACACAGCTGTCCCCTTCGGGTACGTGAATGGATCGGTTACGCGGAAGAAGGTCGGTTCCCTCTTGTAACCAATGGCATCGTGCGCCAGCATCGGTTGCCATGGAAGAAGGCACTTCGAAGTCACCGAGTCACCTCAAGGGCACCGGGAGCGCGGGCGAGTTGATCGGCGATCCCGATCCGTTCCAGTGGGACACCCGCGAGGGCTGCGAGGTGCGGCAGATCCTCGACCGCGTCGCCGACAAGTGGTCGCTGCTCGTCATCGCCCTGCTGGACCGGCGCAGGCTCCGCTTCACCCAGCTGCGCCGCGAGATCGACGGCATCAGCCAGCGGATGCTGACGGTCACCCTGCGCCAGCTGGAGCGCGACGGGCTGGTCGAGCGGACGGTCCACGCGGTGGTGCCGCCGCGCGTGGAGTACGAGCTGACGCCGCTCGGCGGCACGCTGCACGCCACGATCCGGGCGCTCGTCACCTGGACCGAGGAGCACCGGAACGAGATCGCGAGGGCGCGTGCCGCGTACGACGCCCGCGAGGCCACGGACACACAATTTTAGTTACCGAGTTGCTTTTATGACTCGGTTGCGTTTTCCTGGATCTCCGCGCAACCGCGACCGAGGAGCCTCCATGCCCGCACCCACCCCAACGCCCACCACCCAGGTACTGATCGTCGGCTCGGGCCCGACCGGCCTGACCCTGGCCTGCGAGCTGGCCCGGCGCTCGATCGACGTACGGATCATCGACAAGTCCCCGGACTTTCCGCGCAGTTCGCGGGCCAAGGGCCCCAACCCCCGCTCCCTGGAGGTCCTGGAGGACCTCGGCATCGTGGACCGGGTGCTGGCGGCGGGCTCCAGGCCGCCGCTCATGCGCAAGTACCGCAACGGGCTGCCGATCGCCGACACCGACCCGTTCGAGGCGTCCGCCCCGACACCCGACGCCCCGTACGACCGGCCGTGGATGATCGCCCAGTGGCAGCTGGAGGAGATCCTGCGGGATCGCCTGGCGGAGTACGGAGTACGCGTCGAACTCGGTTCCGAGGTGGTCGGGTTGACGGCCGGCCCCGAATCGGTGACGGTCGCGCTCACCGACGGCCGGAGCATCGGGGCGCGGTACGTGGTGGGCTGCGACGGCGCTCACAGCCCGGTACGCAAGCTGCTCGGCGTCACGTTCGAGGGGGCGACGACCGAGGAGCAGTCGATGGTCTGCGGGGACGTGGAGGCGGACGGCCTCGACCGCGGCTACTGGCACCAGTGGTTCGACGAGGACGGCGCCGTGCTGCTGTGCCCGATCCCGGGTACGGGGGCGGGCTGGTGGTTCCAGGCGGGTCCGGAGCGGGACGGCTCCGGAGCACCCGTCCCGCCCTCGCTGGAGAGCTTCCAGCGGCTCTTCGCCAAGCACACCGGGCTGCCGGGCGCCCGCCTGTCGCGGGCCGACCTGCTGTCCACGTACCGGGTCAACGAGCGCCTGGCCGACCGCTACCGGGTGGGCCGCGTGCTGCTGGCCGGGGACGCCGCGCACGTGCACTCCGTCGCGGGCGGGCTGGGCATGAACACCGGGATCCAGGACGCGTACAACCTGGGCTGGAAGCTGGCCCGGGTCGTGGCCGGCCGGGCGGATCCCGGGCTGCTGGACACGTACGAGGAGGAGCGGCTGCCCGTGGCCTCCTGGACGCTCGGCATCACCTCCGAGCGGCTGCGGGTCACGCTCGACGCGATTCTGCGGCCCGGCGGCGGGCTGGACTCGGCGGTCAGCGGCGAGACCATGGGGCTGGGCCTCGGCTACCGCTGGAGCTCGCTCTCCCCCACGGGCTCCACCACCCGCCTGCGAGCGGGCGACCGCGCCCCGGACGCCCCGTGTCTCGACGCCGGAACGGGCGCACCCACCCGTCTCTTCGCGGCGTTCGCCGGCCCGCACTTCACCCTGCTGGGCTTCGGTCCGGGCACGGCGGAGGCGCTACGGGCGACGGAAGCGGCGTACGGCGACGAGGTGCGGGCGTACGCGGTGGGCGGCGGCCCCACCGGGGCGGACGGGGACGGCCCCGCCCGGCTGACCGACGAGGCGGGCCACGCCCGGACGGCGTACGGCATCGAGCCCGGCAGCGACACGCTCGTCCTGGTCCGCCCGGACAATCACGTGGGCCTGATCGCGCCGGCGACGGACCACCGGGCCGTCGGGGCCTATCTGGACCGCCTGGACCATGTGGACCACGTGAGCGATACGGCATTCAGGCGGCTCTGAGCGCGTCGCGCCGGACACGCCTCGAAATCATCACACTTTTATATTTTCCTGACATCTTATGAACCGACTCATGCTGATGTCAGGGAGCTCCCGCATGCTCCTGCGCACCGCCGTCGCGGCCCTGTCCACGCTGTCGTTCCTCGTCTTCGGAACCTCGCCCACCGCCCACGGGGACACCGGCACGGGCCGGGTCCTCCCGTCCGGCCCCGATTCCCCGCAGCGCGCCCGTGCCATCGAGGCGTACGCCCGGCAGCACACCCCCGGCCCCTGGGTCACCGCGTCGTGACCGCTCCCATGCGGGCGGCGGGATCGCGGCCCTCAGAGCCTGTCGGGTGACCCGGCAGGCTCTGAGTCGTTCGGGGCGTGCCGGGCGCGGTGGGCCCGGACCTTGTGGAGGTTTCCGCAATGCTCCATCGCGCACCAGCGCCGTCGACCCGGGCGTGAGGTGTCGACGAAGAGCAACTTGCAGTTGTCGGAGCCGCATTCGCGGAAGCGGTCGGCATAGGGGCCGGTGAACAGCTCCACCGCGTCACGGGCGACGGTCGACAGAAGGGCCGTTCCGGTGGCGGCCGGGGCCCAGGCGAGGCCGCCGGAGCCGACGTCGATGCGAGGAACGAGCGGGGGCTCGGCCGCCACGGCGTTCACCGTGGCGAGGTCGGCCGCCGGGAGCGGGCGGCCGTGCGCGCGGGCGGCGGTCAGATCCCAGAGGGCGCCGCGCAGCTCGTGCGCGCGGCGCAGCTCCGCCGCACTCACCGAGAGGGACAGGCCGTCCGGCAGCCGGCTCTCGCCCGCCCATCGCACCAGGTCGGCGGGGGTGTGCAGCACCTCGTACGCCGCGTATCGCGCATACCCGCCGGTGGGCAGCAACTCCAGGCACAGAGCGCCGGGATCGAAGCGATACGGGCGGCCTTCCCGGGTACGGAGGATCAGTCCCGGTGTGCCCATTGCCGACTCGGTCATGTAACCACTATAAACGGTTTCCATGACTCTGCACTGGAAGATCGTCATCGACGCGTCCGACCCGCATGCCCAGGCCGCCTTCTGGGCCGAGGCCCTCGACTACCTGGTCGAGGACAACAGCACACTGATCGAGCGAGTACTCGACCTCGGGGCAGCGCCGGAAGAGGCAACCGTCCTGGTCGACGGCCGCCGGGCCTGGCGCGACCTCGTGGCGGTGCGGCACCCGGACGATCCGTACGAGGAGGAGAGCGGAACGGGCCTCGGGCGGCGGCTGCTGTTCCAGCGCGTACCGGAGGCCAAGACCGTGAAGAACCGCCTCCACCTGGATGTGCACGCGGGCCCGGGGCGGCGCGAAGCCGAGGTGAAACGGCTGGAGGCGCTGGGCGCGACGGTGCTCCACGAGGTCGAGCAGCCCGGGGGCACGTGGACGGTTCTCGCCGATCCCGAGGGCAACGAGTTCTGCGTGCAATAGCGTCGCACGACGCCGGCGCCATGGAATTCCCGTCGCGTCCGGGTGCGTCGGCCGCCGCGGTGAGCCCCGGCCGGGCCGCGCGTGCACGGAAGCGTGCGTCGGCCTCCGCCTTCACCCGCGCAAAAACCCCGGCAGGAGGCTGCCGCGACGTCGCCCCGGGGCCGGCGGGGCATCCCGGTTCCGGCCAACTACGCTGCCCCACAAGCTGGTTGCCCGCCCTCCGAGACGGCTCCGCCTGCGGCGGACGCGTCGGCCACCCCGTACGATCAAGGGAAGGCGGGACGCCCCGTCCCTGCCGCGCCCGAACGCATCCCACTCCCACCGGGGGAAAGTCAGTGATCACCGTCAGCCTGACAACGGCCCCCCGGGCCTGATCCGTGCCCGTGCGACCCGCGTACGCCCTCGTCGCCACCGATCTGGACGGCACCCTGCTGCGCCGCGACGACACGGTGAGCCCCCGCACCCGTACCGCGCTCGCCCTGGCCGCCCGAGCCGGGGCGCGGCACCTCGTGGTCACCGGGCGGCCCGTACCCGGCGTGCGAGGACTGCTCGCCGGGCTGGGCTACCGGGGGCCCGTCGTCTGCGGGCAGGGCACCCAGCTGTACGACGCCGGGACCGGGCGCCTGGTGCACGCGATCACCCTCGACCGGGAGGCGGCCGACAGCGCGCTCGGCAAGATCGAGGCCCAGGTGGGGCCCGTCTTCGCGGCCGTGGACCAGGACGGCGTCGAGGGCCGGACGCTGATCGAGCCGGGATATCTGATGCCCCATCCCACGCTCCCCGCCCAGCGGACGCGTCATCGGCACGAGTTGTGGTCCGCCCCCGTCGTCAAGGTGCTCGTCCGGCACTCCGAACTGGACGACGACGCGCTGGCCGAGGCGGCCCGTACGGCGGTCGGCGATCTCGCCTCCGTCACGCTCTCCGGCCCCGGCACCGTCGAACTGCAGCCGTTCGGCGTCGACAAGGGCAGCGGGCTCGCCCTGGCCGCCGACTTCCTGGGCGTGGACGCGCGCGACGCGATCGCCTTCGGGGACATGCCCAACGATCTGCCGATGTTCCGCGCGGCCGGGTACGGCGTCGCGATGGCCGACGCCCATCCGGACCTCCGGGCCGCGGCGGACGAGGTGACGTCGTCGAACGAGGCCGACGGGGTCGCCGAGGTGCTGGAGCGGGTCTTCCGCTGAGCGGCAGGCCTCGCTCGCCGGGCAACACGCCTCGCCGGACCGGAACCCGCCCGGGTCGGACCCCGTGCCCTCCGGGAGCCCGGCGCTCGGCCGGGCGTCAAAGAGACATCAGGCAGTAGAGCCGGTGCGGTTCGCGCCGGGCTCCGGCCTCCGCGGCCAGGGCCGCCAGTTCCTTGAGGAAGTCGGCCAGCGAGCCCGGCTCGCAGTCGTCGTGGAACTCCTCGATGCGTGACCAGGGTCCGGCCACGGTCTCCAGCTGTCCGGGCCGCGCGGACGCGAGGGCGTCGCGCAGCTCGTCCGTGAGGGTGACCAGCCATCCGGAGTCGTCCTCGGGAGAGCTGAGCAGCCGGTTGAAACGCGGGAGCGCGACGACATCCGTGTACGGCAGGCCGGTGAGCAGGCTCTCGGCCTGCCCCAGTTGCACATACGGGTCGATCCCCTGGAGCGGGAGCAACGGCAGCCCGGCCGCTTCGACACCCGGACCGAAGACCGTCAGGGCCGTGGTGTCGTCAGGTGCGCTGAAGTAGTCGTACAGGCTTCCCATGCCCGCATGCTCGCACGCCCGTCCGACAGTGTGCTGCCGTCCGGCCGGATCTCATGGCTCCGGCGTCGCCCCCAGCGCCCGCAGCACGTGATCGACCAGTGCCCTGATCGTCTCCTCGTCCTGCATCGGCTTGCGCAGCACATGGCGGTAGTACACCGGGCCGTACAGCATCTCCACCGCCAGCGGGAGGTCCGCGTCCGGCGGAATCCGGCCTTGCTCCTGGGCCCGTCGCAGACGGTCGACCGCCTCCTCGAAGCGGGGGTCGATCAGCTTCGTCCGAACAGTTTCCGCCAGTGCGTCGTCGTGGTGGACCTCGGAGAGGATCCCGGCGTACGCGGGGCCGTAGGGCGGCGTGGAGAGCAGCTTCACCGCACCCATCACATTGGCCCGCAGGTCGGCGGCGATGTCGCCGGTGTCGACGAACGGCGTCGTGCCGACCAACGCGTCGGTGAACGCCTCCAGCATCACCGCGCTCTTCGAAGGCCACCAGCGGTAGATCGTCTTCTTGCTGACACCCGCCCTGGCGGCGATGGCCTCGATGGTGACGCGGCCGTACCCCTTCTCGGTGCACAGCGCGAGGGCGGCCTCCAGGGTCGCCTTTCGTGATCTCTCGCTGCGACGCAGTGAACTCGGCGATGTGATCATTCGGTGAGCATAGGCGTGTTTGAGCCAATCCTTGTTGACAGTCCGTCGCCAGAAGTCGAACAATGCTGAAGCGGAAACGGAACGTGCCGTGTCGCATCGTTCCCGCTGTTCGCACCGTTCGTGCCGTTCGTGCCGCGACGAGCCGATCGGGGGACGGCTCGCCCGGCCGACGGTGCGAGGGCGATGCCGTCGGGTGTCAGGCGGTGATGTCCTTCGCCGTGAAGCGGGCCCAGGCCGCCGAGCCGAACACCACCGCGTACAAGCCCTGAAGTCCCAGGTTCTTGACCACCTCGTCCCAGCGGACGGGCTCGCGCAGCAGGTCCGCGTACGACATCCAGTAGTGCGGGAAGAGATACGGGTGGATGCCGTTCAACTGCGGGATCGTGTCCACGATCTGCACGGTGATCAGCATTCCGACGGTGGCGGCCATCGCCGCGATTCCGCTGCCGGTGAGGGTCGAGATGAACAGCCCGATCGCCGCGAATCCGATCAGTGACGCCGCGACCACCACCGCGATCAAACCGGCCCGCAGCAGCCCTTCACCGAAGCCGATCCGGGTCCCGGAGATGGTGGTGACCTCGCCGACGGGGAAGAGCAGCGACCCCACGGCGAGCGCCGAGAGGGCCACGACCAGGGTCGCGGCCAGGCAGAACGCGAGGACGGAGGCGTACTTCGTCAGCAGCAGCCGGGTCCGGCCGGCCGGGGCGACCAGCAGATAGCGCAGGGTTCCGGCGTTGGCCTCACCGGCGATCGAGTCGCCCGCCACGACCCCGACGGCCATCGGGAGGAAGACCGGGAGCGTCACCGCGAGGGCCGCGAAGACCAGGAAGAGGCCGTTGTTGGTGACCTGGGAGAGGAACGCGGGGCCGCCCCCGCCACCGCCCGGTCCGGGTGAGGAGCCGTGGCCGGTCTCGACCTTCACCGCGATCCCTATGAGCACGGGAACGGCGGCCAGCACCCCGAGCAGCGCGAGGGTGCGCCAGCGGCGGAATGTGGTGGCCAGTTCGGAGCGAAGGATTCCGAAGGTCCACAGCGGGTTGCGCGTCCTGTCCGCCGCCACGGGTACGACTTCAGCCTGCGACATCGAATCCCTCTCCGGTGAGTGCGACGAAGGCATCCTCCAACGAGGCCCGTTCGATGCCGAAGGACCTCAGACGAACGTCGGCGTGCACCAGCGCCGAGCTGAGGTCCGCGAGCTCGACATCGCCCGGCGGGGCCTCGGCACTCACCCGGTCACCGTCGACCGTGACGCCGGTGAGGCCCCGTTCCTTGAGGACGCGGGCGGCATCGCCCGGGTCCGGGGTGGTGACGGCCAGCCGGCCGCGGGCGCCCGCCGCCAGATCCGCGACCGGCCCCTGGACGACCAGCCGGCCCCTGGCCATCACCGCGACATGGGTGCAGACCTGCTCGATCTCGTCGAGGAGGTGGGAGGAGAGGAAGACGGTGGTGCCCTCCGCCGCCAGTTCCCTCACCAGCGTGCGGATCTCGCGCATGCCCTGCGGGTCCAGGCCGTTGGTGGGCTCGTCCAGGACGAGCAGGCGGCGCGGCTGGAGCAGGGCCGCGGCGAGACCGAGACGCTGCTTCATGCCGAGCGAGTACGCCTTGGCCTTCTTGCCGGCCGCGGCGGCCAGCCCGACCCGGTCCAGGGCCTGGGCGACCCGGACCCGGCGGGTGCGCGGATCGGCCGTCGGGTCGGCCGAGTCGTAACGCAGCAGATTGTCCCGGCCGCTCAGGAAGCCGTACAGCGCGGGCCCCTCGATCAACGCCCCCACCTGCGGAAGTACGGTGCGGGCCGCGTCCGGCATGGACTGACCGAGTACCTGCGCGGTGCCGGACGTGGGGTCGATCAGGCCCATCAGCATCCGGATCGTGGTGGTCTTCCCGGAGCCGTTGGGCCCGAGGAACCCGAAGACGCTGCCGCCGGGAACGTCGAGGTCGAGGCCGTCCACGGCGAGCTGGCCGCCGCGGTACCGCTTGGTCAGGCCCCGCGTCTCCACAACGGCCCCGGCGGACTCGGTCACCGCCTCCGGCCCGATCGCGGTCCCAGGCTCTGTCATGCGTACTCCCCAAGGGTCGGGTAGGGCCGGATCCGGCGGATCGGGGCCGGACAGCACGGCTCGGCGCGGGCCGCCCCGCCGTACGGAGAGTACGGCGGGGCGGGTGAGCAGCGGCGCGCAACGCGGTGCGCCCCTGTGTCAGGCGGCGTCGTTCGCCGCCTTGACCAGCGCGTCCGGCGTGACCGCGCCGACATACACCTTGCCGTCGTCCGTCATCAGGGCGTTGACCAGGCGGGTCTTGAAGACCGTGCCGGAGCCGAACTTGCCGCTGACCTTGTCGCCCAGCGCGTCGAGGAACTGCTGCGCCTCGGCCGGTACGTCGCCCGACGCCTTCGAGGGGAGAGGGGAGCCGCCCGGGGTCCTGATCTCGGCGATCGCGTTCCAGCCCTCGCCGATGACCTTCGTGTCCTTGCCGCCCTCGGCCCCGGCACCCGGTCCGCCGGCACCCAGCCCCTCCGCGCCCGGGAACAGCCCCGGACCCTTGTCCCCGTCGGTCTTCCGCTGCGCCTTCGCGTCGTCGGCCTCGGTCACCTTGGTGCCCTTGGGCGGGGTGAACGTGAACGAGGAGGCGGCGGGCTTCCCGAAGTCGACCTTGGTGAACCCGGCGTCGACGACGGCCTTGCCGCCGCTGCTCGCAAGCAGTGTGAACTTCAGCGGCACACCGTTCTTCGCGTCGACCGCGACCGTGAACGAGCCGATCGTGGAGCCGCTCTGCCGGGGCTTGATGACCAGCTTGTACGCGTCACGTCCGGCGATCCGCGCCGTGCCGTCGACCGTCACCGACGTGGTGGGGCCCGCGGCCTTCAGGACCTGCTCGGCGAGTGCCTTCGGCGTGGTCGGCATGGACTCGGGGGCCGGGGCCGGGTGCCCGGCCTTCTTCCCGCTCCCGTCCTCCGTGGCGTGGTACGCCTCGTTGGAGCTGCTGTCGTACGCCCAGACCTGATCGCCGTTGCGGATCAGGCTGTACTCCGCCGCGCTGTCCAGGATCGACACCCGCTGCTTGTCGGGACCGTCGGCGGCCACCCGCAGGGTGTGCGTGCCGGACGCCAGCTCCGTCATCTTCTTCTGCGGGTCGGCGCCGGAATCACCCTTGCCGCTGCCGCCGCCCTGGGCGAAGGAGCCGGCCAGACCGCCGAGCGACGGAATGCCGAGGTCCGTGCTGATCTTCACCGTGCCGGAGAACTGCTGGGCGTCCGAAGCGGCGATCTTCTCGATGAGCTGCTGTGCGGTGATCTTCGGCAGATCGGGGTCACCGGTGCTCGCGAGCGCCGGGACGAGCCCGATCGTCGCGGCCGCCACCCCCGCCACCGCGACCGGGACGATGTAGCGCGCCGCCTTCCGGCGGCCGACGGCGGTGCCCCTGGTCCCGCCGTTCGTCTCAACGCTGTCGTTCGGTGCCATGTGTGCCCTACCTCCGTGGTCGGCGGCTTCCGTCCGGATGCACTCGTCCACTCCGCGCCGCCATTCTCACCCGATTTGCTCAGGAGTGGTTGTTCTCCATCTGACCAAACCGGCGATGCGAAAGCGTCACTCCCGGGGAGCAACTGCGCCTACCTCTTCGGTATGACACCCCCGGGGCGGGCCCGCCCCGTCCCGTAGGGGTACCGCACCCGGGCTCTCAGCCCGCGCGGTGCACCACCGCGTCGCACAGCTCCTCCAGCGCGGCCTTCGCGTAACAGTCGGGCAGCGGGGCCAGCGTCCTGCGTGCCTCCTGCGCGTACCGGACGGCGTCCCGCCGGGCCTCGTCCAGCGCCGGGTGGGCGCGCAGCCTGCGCAGCGCCTCGGCGTGCCGCGCGTCGTCGCTCAGGTCGCCGTCGAGCAGCTCGACGAGTTCCAGGTCGTCCGGCTTCCCGTCGGCCGCGGCGCGGGCCCGCAGATGGAGCACGGGGAGTGTCGGGATGCCTTCGCGCAGGTCGGTGCCGGGGGTCTTGCCGGACTCGTGGGAGTCGGAGGTGATGTCGAGCACGTCGTCGGCGAGCTGGAAGGCGACGCCGAGCCGCTCCCCGTACTGGGTGAGGATGTCGACGGCCGACTCGTCCGCACCGGCCGTCATCGCGCCGAACCGGCAGGCCACGGCGACCAGCGAGCCGGTCTTGCCGCGCAGTACTTCGAGGTAGTGCTCGACCGGGTCGCGCCCGTCGCCCGGACCCGCGGTCTCCAGGATCTGGCCGGTGACCAGCCGCTCGAACGCCTCCGCCTGGATGCGTACGGCCTCCGGACCGAGGTCGGCCAGTATGTGGGAGGCGCGGGCGAAGAGGAAGTCGCCGGTCAGGACGGCCACCGAGTTGCCCCAGCGGGTGTTGGCGCTGTCGACGCCACGGCGTACGTCCGCCTCGTCCATCACGTCGTCGTGGTAGAGCGTGGCGAGGTGGGTCAGTTCCACGACGACGGCCGCGGGCACGACACCCGGCGCGTCGGGGTCGCCGAACTGGGCCGCCAGCATGCCCAGCAGCGGCCGGAAACGCTTGCCCCCGGCGCGTACGAGATGCTGCGCGGCCTCCGTGATGAAGGGCACGCCGCTCTTGGTGGCCTCGAGCAGCCCCGACTCGACAGCAGCCAAACCGGCCTGGACATCGGCCTCGAGAGCGTGGTCCCGCACGCTCAGTCCGAACGGCCCGACGACGGTCACGAGGGGATCTCCTGTCTACTGACGATCACACGGAATGTCGATGTGTCGCTGTCATCACTCAAGTCAGCGTATCCGGTCCCCTTTGGATCACCGTGGGCGCCTTCCCGCCACCGCCGGTATGTTCGGGATCAGCTCATACGATCTGGAGTTCTCCCTTTGTCCCCCACGGCCACCGACACCGAACCGACTCAGCCGCCACCCGGCGACGATCATGCCTTTTTCGGCCAGCCACGGGGCCTGATGACCCTGTCCGGCCTGGAGGTCTGGGAACGGTTCTCGTTCCTCGGCATGCAGGCGATCCTGGTCCTCTACTTCGCCGACACCGTCGCCCGCGGCGGCATGGGGATGGAACCGGGCACCGCGGCCTCCGTCTCGGCCGCCTACGGCACCCTCGTCTACCTGGTCTCCGTGGCCGGCGGCTGGCTGGCCGACCGGATCCTCGGCTCGTACCGCGCCGTCCTGTACGGCGGAATTCTCATTGCCTGCGGGCATTACGCCATGGCGGTGCCCAGCGACGCCATGACATGGACCGGCCTCGGTCTGATCAGCGCCGGCACCGGTCTGCTCAAGCCCAATGTGGCGACCATGGTCGGCAAGCTCTACCGCACCGCCGACGAGCGTCGTGACGCCGGCTTCGCGCTCTATTACATGGGCATCAACATCGGCGCGTTCCTCGGCCCGCTCGTCACCGGCTGGCTCGGGGACCACGCGAGCTGGCACTGGGGCTTCTCCGCGGCCGCCGTCGGTATGACCCTCGGCCTGATCCAGTACGTACTGGGCCGGCGTCACCTGGCCGGCCGAAAGCACAGCGCCGAATTCGCGCTGGAACCGGCACCGATGCGCCGTGCCGTACGGCTGATCGTGATCGGCGCCGTCGTGGTCGCCGCCGTCGCCACCGCCCTGGCCCTGACGGGCCTGCTCACCATGGGCCGCTTCGTCGATCTACTCACCCTGGTGTCGGTCATCGCACCGGTCGTGTACTTCGCGGTGATGTTCCGCAGTCCGCGGGTCACCGGAGAGGAACGCGGCAGGCTGCGCCCGTACGTGGTGCTGTTCCTGGCCTCCGTCGTCTTCAACTTCATCCTCTTCCAGGCGTACTCGACGATGATGCTGCTCGCGTCGACCAACGCCCGTACCGAGATCCTCGGCTTCCACTTCCCGGCGAGCTGGTACGCCTCGGCGCTCGGCGCCTTCGAGGTCGCTCTCGCCCCGGTGGTCGCCGCCGCCTGGGCCCGGATGGGCCCGCGTCAGCCGCACGCCTCCAACAAGATCGCGATCGGGGTGATCCTCGGCGGACTGTCCTTCCTGCTGATGGTGCTGCCGACCTCCGGACACACCGGCGACACCTATCGGATGGCCGCCTGGTGGATCGTCGGCTCGTACCTGCTGCTCGGCCTCGGCGACATCCTGCTGGAGACCTCCGGCATGTCCGCGACCACCAAGCTCGCGCCCAAGGCGTTCGCCAGCCAGACGATGGCGCTCTGGTTCCTCTCGCTGGCCCTCGCCAACGGCATCCAGGCCCAAGCCGTGAAGCTGTACGGCGAGGTGTCCAACCCCGCCTACTTCGGTGTCAATGGCGCGATCGCGGTGGTGGCCGGTGTGGCTGTCATCGCCGCCGCCCCCTGGCTCAAACGCACCATGCACCCCGTCCACTGAGGTACCGCCATGCACATCCGCACCACGTTTCCGTATGACACCACCCATGAGGACGTCTACATTCCGCTGCCGGACGGCACCCGGCTGTACGCCCGGATCTGGCGGCCCGTCACCGACGAACCCGTGCCCGCGCTCCTCGAATACCTGCCGTACCGGCTGAGCGACTGGACGGCGCCGCGCGACTGGCAGCGCCATCCCTGGTACGCGGGCCACGGCTACGCCTCCGTCCGGGTGGACGTACGCGGACACGGCAACAGCGAGGGCCTGCCGGGCGACGAGTACGACGCGACGGAACTGGCCGACGGGGTCGCCGTCATCCACTGGCTGGCCCAGCAGGAGTGGTGCTCCGGCCGGGTCGGCATGTTCGGCATCTCCTGGGGCGGCTTCAACTCGCTCCAGATCGCGGCACTGGCCCCCGAACCGCTGAAGGCGATCGTCACCGTCTGCTCGACCGACGACCGCTACGACAACGACGTCCACTACATGGGCGGTTCGGTCCTCGGCGTCGACATGCATGCCTGGGCGGCCACCATGCTGGCCTTCGTCTCCCGGCCGCCGGACCCGGCGCAGGTCGGCGAGGGCTGGAAGGACATGTGGCTGCAGCGGCTGGAGACGGTCGAACCGTTCATCCACACCTGGCTGGCGCACCAGACCCGCGACGACTACTGGAAGCACGGCAGTGTCTGCGAGGACTACTCCGCGATCCAGGCCCACGTCCTCGCGGTGGGCGGCTGGCACGACCCGTACCGCGACACGGTCCTGCGGCTCGTCGAGCACCTCGCCCCGGACAAGGTGCGCGGGCTGATCGGCCCCTGGTCGCACCAGTACCCCGACCGCGGTCTGCCGCCCGGTCCGGCGATCGGCTTCCTCCAGGAGACGCTGCGCTGGTGGGACCAGCACCTGAAAGACGAGGACACCGGCATCATGGCGGAGCCGCTGCTCCGGTCCTGGATCAGCGAGTCGCACCGCCCCGCCACGGCCTACGAGACACTGCCGGGACGCTGGGTCGGCGACACCGTCTGGCCGTCCCCGGACATCACGCCCGTCGTGTACGGCCTCCAGGGCGGTCCGCAGATCGTCGACTCGCCGCAGCAGACCGGTCTGGACGCCGGGCGCTTCTTCCCGTTCGGCAACGACGCCGACCTGCCGCCCGACCAGCGCGACGAGGACGCCAGATCGGTCTCGTTCGAGTTCCCGGTCGAGGACGCCCCGATCGAGATCCTGGGCCGCGCCCGGGTGAAGCTGCGCATCCGGATGGACGTGGCGCGTGGCCAGGCCATCGCCCGGCTCTGCGACGTCGCGCCGGACGGATCCTCCACCCTGGTCACCCGCGGGGCGCTCAACCTCTCCGCCCGGCACGGCCGCGACCGCGCGGACGACTGGCCGGTGGGCGCGACCGAGGACGTGACCTTCGAGCTCAACGGCATCGGGCACACCTTCCCGCCCGGCCACCGGATCAGGCTCGCGATCTCGTCCTCGTACTGGCCGTGGATCTGGCCGCAGGCGGGCTCGGTGGGCTTCACCCTGGACGCCGACGGCAGCTCCCTCGAACTGCCGGTGCGCCGGCACACCGAGGACCCGGCGATCCGTTTCGAGGAACCGGAACAGTCGGAGCCGCTCGGCGTCGTCCACCCCGTGACGCTCGACGGACAGCGCCCCGAACGCCTGATCGTCCGCGATGTCGCCAAGGGCGAATGGCGGCTGGAGGTCGACCCCCGCTACGGCGGCACCCGCGTCTATCCGGACGGCCTCGAATTCACCGAGGACGCCCTGGAGACCTACACGATCCAGGAGAACGACCCGCACTCCGCCCGTACTCGCTCCGACTGGACGATCCGGCTGCACCGGCCGGAGATGGCGTGGGACGTACGGATCGAGACCCGGTCCGAGATCAGCGCGGACGACACCGGCTTCATCACGTCCGACGAGGTGGTGTGCAGGGACGGCGGCGAGGTCGTCTTCCACCGGACCTGGGAGAAGCGGATCCCGCGCACGGCCGGATGAGCCACCGCCGTGCCCCCGCACACCGGGGGCACGGCGGAACTTTCCGGGCATCAGGAGCAGTTGGGACACTCCCGCGGGGCGGCGGCACCGACGTAACGTGTCCTCCAAGCGACCTGGAAAGCGAGGCAGCAACACATGCCCGAGCAGAGCAGCCCGCTCGATCTGGCCGAGGGCGACCCCTTCGGTCCGCACAACCTTCCCTACGGTGTGTTCTCCACCCCCGACCACCCCCGGGACCGCCGGGTCGGCGTCCGCATCGGCAACCACGTACTGGACGCCGGAGCCGCGGCGCACGCACTCGGCTCGCCCTACGCGCAGCTCCTCGCCCAGCCGGACCTGACCGCACTGCTGGCCGCGGGCCGCACCGCCTGGCGGGACGTCCGGCGGGCCCTGACCGCATGGGTGACGGTCCCGGCACACCGCGCGGACATCGAACCGCTGCTGCACCCGGTCGAGTCCGTGACACTCCACCTGCCGTACGAGGTCGCGGACTACGTCGACTTCTACGCGAGCGAGCACCACGCCACCAACGTCGGAAAGATCTTCCGGCCGAACGGTGACGCGCTGACGCCCAACTGGAAGCACCTCCCGATCGGCTACCACGGCAGGTCCGGCACCGTCGTCGTCTCCGGTACGGACGTGGTGCGCCCCTCCGGCCAGCGCAAGGCGCCGTCCGACGCGGCCCCGGTCTTCGGCCCGTCCGTCAAGCTCGACATCGAGGCCGAGGTCGGCTTCGTCGTCGGAGTCGGCTCCGAGCAGGGCCGCCCGGTCCCGCTCGGCGACTTCCGCGAGCACGTCTTCGGGCTCTGCCTGCTCAACGACTGGTCGGCGCGGGACATCCAGGCCTGGGAGTACGTCCCGCTCGGCCCGTTCCTCGGCAAGTCCTTCGCCACGTCCGTATCGGCCTGGGTGACACCGCTCGAAGCCCTGGAGGCGGCCCGGATCGCGCCCCCGGCCCGCGACTTCCCGCTGCTCCCCTATCTGGAGGACGCGGGCGAGGAGGAGGCCGGCGGCCTCGACCTGCGGATCTCCGTCGCCATCAACGGACAGCCGGTCGCCGAGCCGCCGTTCGCCACCATGTACTGGACGGCGGCCCAGATGCTGGCCCAGATGACGGTCAACGGGGCGTCGCTGCGCACCGGTGATCTGTACGGCTCGGGCACGGTCAGCGGCGCCGAGCCCGGACAGCGCGGCTCCCTCCTGGAGCTGACCTGGAACGGCCGCGACCCGCTGGACCTCCCGGACGGCAAGCGGACGTTCCTGGAGGACGGCGACACGGTGACGATGACGGCCTGGGCACCGGGCCCGGACGGCACCCGGGTCGGCCTCGGCGAGGTCACGGGACGGATCGTGTCCGCGTCGTGAACCCCGCCCTCCCGGAGCACACGCTCCCCGAGGAACTGCTCCTGCTCGCCCTGGACCCGCGGCGCGGCAAGCCGTACTGCCGAAACCGTTTCCTGGAGTACGGGGTCGCGGGCGCGGTCCTCGCGGAGCTGGAGCTCCACGGCCGGATCGCCGAACACCTCGGCAGGGTACGGGTGATCAGCCCGCAGGCTCCCCAGGACCCGCTCCTCGCGCAGGTCCTGGGGAGCCTGCCGGCCCCGGACGGGGGCGGGCTCGCGGGCGGCGTCGGCGTGAAGGCGTGGATCCGGCGGACCGGCCGATACGTCGAGGAACTGTGCCTGGAGCATCTGGTGGGCCGAGCGGTCCTGCGCAGGGAGACCCACCGGCTCCTCGGCCTGCTCCCCCACCACCGCCACCCGACGGCGGACCCGGCCCTGCCGGCCGCGGTCCGAGAACGCTTCGCGGCCGCCGAGGCGGCCGGCTTCCCGGACCGGCGCAGCCGCACCCTGGCCGCCCTGGTCTCGGCGACCGGCCTGTCGGGCGCCGTGGCACAGGGCGGCTGGAGAAGCCGTTCGGCGATGCACGACCTGGTGCGCGACGAGTGGACCGCGGACGCGGTACGCCGGAACGTACGCCAGGACAAGGCCAACCGGAGCGGCTCGGGCGCGGGAGGCGGCGGAGGCGGGGACGACTGACCGGGGCGGTCGGCCGGACGCAGTGGCGGGACGCGGCGGCGGGGACGGGCACGACCGGCCCGGACGGCGTGGCCGGGGGCAGCGACCGACCGGTGTCCGGCTGACCAGGGCAGACACCGGCCGGGGCACCCGACGGTCAGCGGTGCGCCGGGCGTTCACACGTTCGGGGGAGCCCTATTCCATTCCCGGCGGATACGCTGGAAAGTCCCACCAGACTCTGCGTCATGGGAGCACTGATGAGCATCGAACCCGAGGCCTCCGAGCCGCGGTGGGCGGTTCCACCCGTGGGCGGCTGGACCGCCGATGACCTGGACACACTCCCGAATCTGCCTCCGCACACGGAGCTGATCGACGGGAGCCTTGTTTTCGTGAGTCCGCAGACCCTGTTCCATTCACGGGCGGTCGACTTCTTCAACTGGCAACTGCAGTCGCTGGTGCCACATGATCTGGAGGTCGTGCGTGAGTTCACCATCGACATCGACCGCTACAACCGGCCCGAACCCGATGTGATCGTCGTGGACGGCGAGATCATCCAGGACCCGAACCAGACTCGCTTCCCCGCCGAGTCCGTACGGCTGGCGATCGAGGTCGTCTCCCCGGAGTCCCTGACCCGGGACCGCGAGACCAAGCCCGTGAAGTACGCGCGGGCCAGGATCCCCCACTACTGGCGAGTGGAGAACCACGACGGCAGGGCGGTGGTCTACGTCTTCGAGCTGGAGCCGTCGACCGGGGCCTACACCTCCACCGGCATCTTCCACGACCGGATGAAGGTCTCCGTCCCCTTCACGGTCGATCTCGACCTCACCGCGATCACCCCGCGCCGCCGGGCAGCGGCCCCGGAGTAGCTCCGGCGCCGCCATCCGTCCCCCGCACTCACTCGTACTCGGGCGGTTCCTCGTCCCAGCCCCACTCCGGGTCGGCGTCAGGGGCCGACGTCCCCCGGCCCGGAGCCGCAGACGCCGCCGGGACCGGTGCGGCGGGAGCCGCCTCAGGGCCGGGCTCCGGACCCGCCGCGACATCCCCGAACGACGCGAGCACCTCCAGCACCCCTTCCCCGTACGTCGCCAGTTTCTTCTCGCCCAGGCCGCTGATACCGCCCAGCGCGGACACCGAGTCCGGCCGGACCGTGGCGATCTCGCGCAGCGTCGCGTCGTGGAAGATGACGTACGCCGGGACGCCCTGCTCCTTCGCCTGCGCGCCGCGCCAGGCCCGCAGTGCTTCGAAGACCGGGACCGCCTCGGGCGCCAGCTCGGCGGCGACCGCCTGGGACTTCGCCTTGCGTTCGCCCTTCGTGGAGCGCGACGCGGGCTTCGGTGCCTCCTTGCGCAGCAGCACCTCGCGCTCCCGGCCGAGGACGGAGCCGCTCTCCTGGGTCAGCACCAGCGTGCCGTACTCGCCCTCGACCGCGATCAGCCCCTGGGCGAGCAACTGCCTTACCACTCCGCGCCATTCGGCCTCGGACAGCTCCTCACCGATACCGAAGACCGAGAGCTGGTCATGGTCGAACTGGATGACCTTCGCCGTCTTGCGGCCGAGCAGGATGTCGATGATCTGGCCCGCACCGAACTTCTGCCCCCGCTCCCGCTTCAGCCGGACCACGGTCGACAGCAGCTTCTGCGCGACCACCGTGCCGTCCCAGGACTCGGGCGGGGTGAGGCAGGTGTCGCAGTTGCCGCAGGCCGCCGCGCCGGGCTCCTGGCCGAAGTACGTCAGGAGCTGGCCGCGGCGGCACCGGACCGTCTCGCACAGGGCCAGCATCGAGTCGAGGTGGGAGGCGGCTCGGCGGCGGAACGCCTCGTCGCCCTCGCCGCCCTGGATGAGCTTGCGCTGCTGGACGACGTCCTGGAGTCCGTACGCCATCCAGGCCGTGGACGGCAGCCCGTCACGCCCGGCACGGCCGGTCTCCTGGTAGTAGCCCTCGACCGACTTCGGCAGGTCCAGATGGGCGACGAAGCGTACGTCCGGCTTGTCGATGCCCATGCCGAACGCGATGGTCGCGACGACGACCAGGCCCTCCTCGCGCAGGAAGCGGGACTGGTGGGCGGCGCGCGTGGCCGCGTCCAGGCCGGCGTGGTACGGGACGGCGTCGATGCCGTTGCGACAGAGGTACTCGGCGGTCTTCTCCGTCGAGTTGCGCGACAGGCAGTAGACGATGCCCGCGTCCCCGGAGTGCTCCTCCTTGAGGAAGGAGAGCAGCTGCTTCTTCGGATCGGCCTTCGGCACGATCCGGTACTGGATGTTGGGCCGGTCGAAGCTGGCGACGAAGTGCTTCGCGTCCGGCATGCCCAGACGCTGGGTGATCTCCTGGTGCGTGGCGTTGGTCGCGGTGGCCGTCAGGGCGATGCGCGGTACGTCGGGCCAGCGCTCGCCGAGGACGGACAGCGCCAGGTAGTCGGGCCGGAAGTCGTGGCCCCACTGGGCCACACAGTGCGCCTCGTCGATGGCGAAGACGGAGATCTCGCCGCGGGAGAGCAGGCCGAGGGTGGAGTCCAGGCGGAGCCGCTCAGGGGCCAGGTAGAGCAGGTCGAGCTCGCCGGCGACGAACTGGGCCTCCATCGAGCGGCGCTCGTCGAAGTCCTGCGTGGAGTTGATGAAGCCGGCCCGCACACCGAGCGCACGCAACGCGTCCACCTGGTCCTGCATGAGGGCGATCAGGGGTGAGATGACAATGCCCGTACCGCCTCTGACCAGGGACGGGATCTGGTAGCAGAGGGACTTTCCGCCGCCGGTCGGCATGAGCACGACGGCGTCGCCGCCCGCGATCACATGGTCGACGATCGCTTCCTGCTCGCCACGGAATGCCTCGTACCCGAACACCCGGTGCAGCGTCCGCCGCGCATCGCTCTCGGTCACGTCCATGGTCCCGCCCGTCACGCTCATCGCTCTGTCCCCCGAGATCCCGGGTCCGTCCCGGGTCCGTCCCGTTCCGTCCTGCCACCGTCCCCTGCCACGATAGGCGCCGCCTACGACAACGCCGGACGGGCTCGACTTCTCAAGCCCGTCCGGCGTTGTCATGGCGGTGCACCGGCTGTGCGCGTGTGCGCTACCTCACGAACACTCCCGCCTGGCCGGCCAGGTCCAGGAAGTACTGCGGGGCGAGGCCCAGCACCAGCGTGACCGCGACACCGACCGCGATCGTCGTCATCGTCAGCGGGGACGGGACGGCGACCGTCGGGCCGTCCGCCTTCGGCTCGCTGAAGAACATCAGCACGATGACGCGGATGTAGAAGAACGCGGCGATCGCCGAGGAGATCACACCGACCACGACCAGGCCGCCCGCGCCGCCGTCGGCCGCGGCCTTGAAGACGGCGAACTTCCCCGAGAACCCGGAGGTGAGCGGGATACCGGCGAAGGCCAGCAGGAACACCGCGAAGACCGCGGCGACCAGCGGCGAGCGCCGGCCGAGCCCGGCCCACTTCGACAGGTGCGTCGCCTCGCCGCCCGCGTCACGCACCAGGGTGACGACGGCGAACGCGCCGACCGTCACGAAGGAGTACGCGCCCAGGTAGAAGAGGACCGACGAGATGCCGTCCGGGGTGGCCGCGATGACACCGGCGAGGATGAAGCCGGCGTGGGCGATCGAGGAGTAGGCGAGCAGCCGCTTGATGTCGGTCTGGGTGATGGCGACGATCGCACCGCCCAGCATCGTGACGATCGCGACGGCCCACATGACCGGGCGCCAGTCCCAGGCGAGGCCCGGCAGCACCACGTACAGCAGTCGCAGCAGCGCGCCGAACGCCGCGACCTTGGTGGCCGCGGCCATGAAGCCGGTCACCGGGGTCGGGGCGCCCTGGTAGACGTCCGGGGTCCACATGTGGAACGGGACGGCGCCGACCTTGAAGAGCAGGCCGGTCAGGATCATCGCGCCGCCGATCAGGAGCAGCGCGTCATTGCCCATGGTGTCGGCGAGCGCCGGATCGATCCGGGTGACCGAGCCGTCGACCACGTTCGCGATGGTGGCGTACGAGACGGAGCCCGCGTAGCCGTACAGCAGGGCGATCCCGAAGAGCAGGAACGCCGACGAGAAGGCACCGAGCAGGAAGTACTTCACCGCGGCCTCCTGCGACATCAGCCGCTTGCGGCGGGCGACGGCGCACAGGAGGTAGAGCGGGAGGGAGAAGACCTCCAGGGCCACGAAGAGGGTCAGCAGGTCGTTGGCCGCCGGGAAGACCAGCATCCCGGCCACGGAGAACAGGACCAGCGGGAAGACCTCGGTCGTGGTGAAGCCGGCCTTGACCGCGGCCTTCTCGCTGTCGCTGCCGGGGACCGATGCGGCCTGTGCGGCGAAGGAGTCGACGCGGTTGCCGTGCGCGGCGGGGTCGAGCCGCCGCTCGGCGAAGGTGAAGACGGCGACCAGCGAGGTCAGCAGGATGGTGCCCTGCAGGAACAGCGTCGGGCCGTCGATCGCGAGGGCGCCCATCGCGGCGATGTGCGCCTTCGTCGTGCCGTACCCTCCGGCCGCCAGGCCGACCACCGCGGCGAACGCGGCGGCGAGGGCGACGACCGTCAGGAAGACCTGTGTGTAGTAGCGGGACCGGCGCGGCACGAAAGCCTCGACGAGCACGCCCACGACGGCGACACCGATCACGATGAGCACCGGGGTCAGCTGGGTGTACTCGATGACCGGTGCCTTGAATTTCTCGGCCGGGGCGGCCGATGTCACCCCGCCCGCCGTCGTCCACAGGCTGTGGACAGCTGTTGCGCTCACTTGGCGGCCTCCACCTCAGGCTGGGGGTCCTTCTTCTGGACGTCCGACATGGTGTGCTGCACCGCCGGATTCACGATCTCCGTCAGCGGCTTCGGATAGACACCCAGGAAGAGCAGCAGCGCGATCAGCGGGAGAACCACCGCCAGCTCCCGGACCTTGAGATCCGCCATGCCCCGGACCTCTGCCTTCACCGGGCCCGTCATCGTCCGCTGGTAGAGGACTAGGACGTACAGCGCGGCGAGCACGATGCCGGTCGTGGCGACGATGCCGGCCGCCGGGTACGCGCTGAACGTGCCGACCAGGACCAGGAACTCACTGACGAACGGGGCGAGTCCGGGCAGCGACAGGGTGGCCAGACCACCGATCAGGAAGGTGCCGGCCAGGACGGGCGCCACCTTCTGCACCCCGCCGTAGTCGGCGATGAGCCGCGAGCCGCGCCGGGTGATCAGGAAGCCCGCCACCAGCATCAGCGCGGCCGTCGAGATCCCGTGGTTGACCATGTAGAGCGTGGCGCCCGACTGACCCTGGCTCGTCATCGCGAAGATGCCGAGGATGATGAAGCCGAAGTGCGAGATCGACGCGTAGGCGATCAGCCGCTTGATGTCGCGCTGGCCGACGGCGAGCAGCGCCCCGTACACGATGCTGATCAGCGCCAGGACGACGATCACCGGCGTCGCCCACTTGCTGGCCTCGGGGAAGAGCTGGAGGCAGAAGCGGAGCATCGCGAAGGTGCCGACCTTGTCGACGACCGCGGTGATCAGGACGGCGACCGGGGAGGTCGCCTCGCCCATGGCGTTGGGCAGCCAGGTGTGCAGCGGCCACAGCGGGGCCTTCACCGCGAAGGCGAAGAAGAACCCGAGGAAGAGCCAGCGCTCCGTACCGGTCGCCATGGAGAGCGAGCCGCTGGCCCGCGCCTCGGCGATCTCGGAGAGCGAGAACGTCCCCGCGACCACGTACAGCCCGATCACGGCGGCCAGCATGATGAGCCCGCCGACCAGGTTGTAGAGGAGGAACTTGACGGCGGCGTAGGAGCGTTGCGCCGCCGCGTTCTCGTCGCTGCCGGTGTGTGCCCGGTCCCCGAAGCCGCCGATGAGGAAGTACATCGGGATGAGCATGGCTTCGAAGAGGATGTAGAAGAGGAAGACGTCGGTGGCCTCGAAGGAGAGGATCACCATCGCTTCGACCATCAGGATCAGGGCGAAGAAGCCCTGGGTCGGCCGCCAGCGCGAGGACTTCGTTTCCAGGGGGTCGGCGTCGTGCCAGCCCGCCAGGATGACGAAGGGGATCAGCAGGGCGGTGAGCGCCATGAGCGCCACCCCGATGCCGTCCACGCCCAGTTCGTACCGGACACCGAAGTCCTTGATCCAGGCATGCGATTCGGTGAGCTGGTAGCGGGCGCCGCCGGGCTCGAACCTGGCGAGCGCGATGCCCGCCAGCACGAGCGTGGCCAGCGAGAACAGCAGCGCCAGCCATTTGGCCGCGGTGCGCCGGGCGGCGGGGACGGCGGCGGTGGCGATCGCACCGATCGCCGGGAGGGCCGCCGTCGCCGTCAGGAGGGGAAAGGACATGGTGATCAGACCGCCCTCATCAGCAGGGTCGCGGCGATGAGGACCGCCGTACCGCCGAACATCGAGACCGCGTAGGAGCGGGCGTAGCCGTTCTGCAGCTTGCGCAGCCGGCCGGAGAGCCCGCCCATCGAGGCGGCCGTGCCGTTGACGACGCCGTCGACCAGGGTGTGGTCGACATACACCAGGGAGCGGGTGAGGTGCTCGCCGCCGCGGACCAGGACCACATGGTTGAAGTCGTCCTGGAGGAGATCGCGACGGGCCGCCCGGGTGAGCAGCGAGCCGCGCGGGGCGACGACCGGGACCGGCTTGCGTCCGTACATCGCCCAGGCGATGGCGACACCGACGACGAGCACCACCATCGTGGCCGCCGTGACGGTCGTGGCGCTGACCGGGGCGTGCCCGTGGCTGTGCCCGGTGACCGGCTCCAGCCAGTTCAGGAAGCGGTCGCCGATGGAGAAGAGGCCTCCGGCGAAGACCGACCCGAAAGCCAGGACGATCATGGGGATGGTCATCGACTTCGGGGACTCGTGCGGATGCGGCTCGTTCCCCTGCTCGTCCGGCTGCCAGCGCTTCTCTCCGAAGAACGTCAGCAGCATCACGCGCGTCATGTAGAACGCGGTGATCGCGGCGCCCAGCAGGGCCACCGAGCCGAGGATCCAGCCCTCGGTGCCGCCCTTGGCGAAGGCCGCCTCGATGATCTTGTCCTTGGAGAAGAAGCCGGACAGGCCGGGGAAGCCGATGATCGCCAGATAGCCGAGGCCGAAGGTGATGAAGGTGACCGGCATGTACTTCCGCAGGCCGCCGAACTTCCGCATGTCGACCTCGTCGTTCATGCCGTGCATGACCGAACCGGCGCCGAGGAAGAGCCCCGCCTTGAAGAAGCCGTGCGTCACCAGGTGCATGATCGCGAAGACATAGCCGATCGGGCCGAGCCCGGCGGCCAGGATCATGTACCCGATCTGCGACATCGTCGACCCGGCGAGGGCCTTCTTGATGTCGTCCTTCGCGCAACCGACGATCGCACCGAAGAGCAGCGTGACCGCGCCGACGACCACGACGACCAGCTGTGCGTCCGGCGCGGCGTTGAAGATCGCGCCGGAGCGGACGATGAGGTAGACGCCCGCGGTCACCATGGTCGCGGCGTGGATGAGGGCCGAGACCGGGGTCGGGCCCTCCATCGCGTCACCGAGCCAGGACTGCAGCGGCACCTGGGCCGACTTGCCGCAGGCCGCCAGCAGCAGCATCAGGCCGATCGCCGTCAGCTTGCCCTCGCTCGTCTGGCCGGTCTCCGCGAGCACGGGACCGAAGGCGAACGTGCCGAAGGTGGTGAACATCAGCATGATCGCGATCGACAGGCCCATGTCGCCGACGCGGTTGACCAGGAATGCCTTCTTGGCGGCCGTGGCCGCGCTGGGCTTGTGCTGCCAGAAGCCGATCAGCAGGTACGACGCCAGACCGACGCCCTCCCACCCGACGTACAGCAGCAGGTAGTTGTCCGCGATGACCAGGATCAGCATCGCCGCGAGGAACAGGTTCAGATAGCCGAAGAAGCGGCGCCGGCGCTCGTCGTGCGCCATGTAGCCGATCGAGTAGATGTGGATCAGGGTGCCCACACCGGTGATCAGCAGCACGAACGTCATCGACAACTGGTCCAGCTGGAAGGCCACATCGGCCCGGAAGCCCTCGACCGGGATCCAGCTGAACAGCTTCTGGTGCAGCGCCCGGTCCTCCGCGCCCTTCCCCAGCATGTCGAGGAAGAGCACGACACCGATGACGAAGGACACGGCGGCGAGCAGGGTGCCGATCCAGTGTCCGGCGCGGTCCAGCCGTCGGCCGCCGCAGAGCAGGACCGCCGCTCCGAGCAGAGGCGCCGCGACGAGCAGCGCAATCAGGTTCTCCACGATTCAACGTCCCCTTACAGCTTCATCAGGCTGGCGTCGTCGACCGAGGCCGAGTGGCGGGAACGGAACACCGACACGATGATCGCGAGCCCGACCACGACCTCCGCGGCGGCGACGACCATCGTGAAGAAGGCGATGATCTGGCCGTCGAGATTGCCGTGCATCCGGGAGAAGGTCACGAACGCGAGGTTGCAGGCGTTGAGCATCAGCTCCACGCACATGAACACCACGATCGCGTTCCGCCGGATCAGCACCCCGGCCGCACCGATCGTGAACAACAGGGCGGCCAGATAGAGGTAGTTGACCGGATTCACTTGGCGACCTCCTCGTCTTCGTTGTCCCGGCCGAGCCGCTCCTCGGCGCGCTGCTCCAGCGCCTTGAGCCGGTCCAGCGACTCGTTCGACACATCGCGGATCTGGCCGCGGCTGCGCAGCGTCTGCATGACGGTGAGCTCGGACGGTGTGCCGTCCGGGAGCAGACCCGGGATGTCCACGGCGTTGTGCCGGGCGTAGACGCCGGGGGCGGGCAGCGGCGGCAGCTGCTTGCCGCGTACGCGCGCCTCGGACATCTCCCGCTGGGTCCTTGCCCGTTCGGTGCGCTCCCGGTGGGTGAGCACCATCGCGCCGACCGTCGCCGTGATCAGCAGGGCGCCGGTGATCTCGAAGGCGAAGACGTACTTGGTGAAGATGAGGCTGGCCAGCCCCTCGATGTTCCCGCCGTGCTCGGTGTTGGCGGTGCCGAGACCGTTGAAGCTGTTCAGCGAGGCGTTGCCGATGCCCGCGATCAGCAGGACCCCGAAGCCGATCCCGCAGCCCGCGGCGAGCCAGCGCTGGCCCTTGAGGGTCTCCTTCAGCGAATCGGCCGCCGTGACACCGACGAGCATGACCACGAAGAGGAACAGCATCATGATCGCGCCGGTGTAGACGACGATCTGGACGACACCCAGGAAGTAGGCGCCGTTGGCGAGGTAGAACACCGCCAGGACGATCATGGTCCCGGCGAGGCTCAGCGCGCTGTGCACGGCCTTCTTCATCAGTACGGTGGACAGCGCGCCGAGCACGGCGACGATGCCCAGCACCCAGAACTGGACGGCCTCGCCGGTCGAGGTCTGGGAGGCCGCCGCGGCCAGGCCGGTCATGCGTCCACCTCCCGCGCCGAGCCGTTGTTCTCGCGGTCGCCGTCCGACGGCTTCTCGCCCTTGGAGACCGCGGTCTGACGCTCCGTGCCGGGCGCGGCCTCGGTGACCAGACCCCGGTAGTAGTCCTGCTCGTCCATCCCGGGGTAGATCGCGTGCGGGGTGTCGACCATGCCCTCCTCCAGGCCCGCGAGCAGCTCGTCCTTGGTGTAGATCAGGCTCTCGCGAGTGGTGTTGGCGAGCTCGAACTCATTGGTCATCGTCAGCGCCCGGGTCGGGCACGCCTCGATGCACAGTCCGCAGAGAATGCAGCGCGCGTAGTTGATCTGGTAGACGCGGCCGTAGCGCTCACCCGGGGAGTAGCGCTCCTCGTCGGTGTTGTCCGCGCCCTCCACATAGATCGCGTCCGCCGGACAGGCCCAGGCACACAGCTCACAGCCGACGCACTTCTCCAGACCGTCCGGGTGACGGTTGAGCTGATGCCGGCCGTGGAAGCGCGGCGCCGTCACCTTCTGCGTTTCCGGATACTGCTCGGTCAACCGCTTCTTGAACATGGCCTTGAAGGTCACGCCGAAGCCGGCGACGGGGTTCTGGAACTTCTCCCCCGAGGGTTCTGATGACTCAGACACCGTCAGCCTCCTTTCCGTCACTCGAATTTCCGTCACTCTCAGTATCCGACCCACCACTGACAACGAGCTCCCGCTCGCCGCGCGGCCTGCGGCGCGGCACCGGCGGCAGGGTCTGTCCGGGCAGTGGCGGCACCGGGAATCCGCCCGCCATCGGGTCGAACGCGGGCTCCGGTCCGGCGTCCGCCGCCTCGGCCCGGCCCTTCTTGTCGCGGAAGATGTCGGCGACGAAGGAGATCAGCAGGATCGCGATCACGGCCCCGGCCACGTACAGCACGATCTTCGAGAAGTCGTAGCCCTCGTTGCGCAGCGCCCGCACCGTCGCGACCAGCATCAGCCAGACCAGCGAGACCGGGATCAGGACCTTCCAGCCGAGCTTCATCAGCTGGTCGTAGCGGACCCGGGGCAGCGTGCCGCGCAGCCAGATGAAGAAGAACAGCAGCAACTGGACCTTGATGACGAACCAGAGCATCGGCCACCAGCCCTGGTTCGCACCCTCCCAGAAGGTGCTGATCGGCCACGGGGCCCGCCAGCCGCCCAGGAACAGGGTCGTGGAGACCGCCGAGACGGTGACCATGTTGACGTACTCGGCGAGCATGAACATCGCGAACTTGATCGACGAGTACTCGGTGTTGAAGCCGCCGACGAGGTCGCCCTCGGACTCCGGCATGTCGAACGGGGCCCGGTTGGTCTCACCGACCATCGTGACGATGTAGATGATGAAGGAGACCGGCAGCAGCAGGATGAACCAGCGGTCCTGCTGCGCCTCCACGATCTTCGAGGTCGACATCGACCCGGAGTAGAGGAAGACCGAGGCGAACGCGGCGCCCATCGCGATCTCGTAGCTGATCATCTGCGCGCAGGAGCGCAGGCCGCCGAGGAGCGGGTACGTCGATCCGGACGACCAGCCCGCCAGCACGATGCCGTAGATCCCGACCGAGGCGACCGCGAGGATGTAGAGCATCGCGATGGGCAGGTCGGTGAGCTGCATCGCCGTACGGTGCCCGAAGATCGAGACCTGGTTGTCGGACGGGCCGAACGGGATCACCGCGATCGCCATGAACGCCGGAATGGCGGCGACGATCGGCGCCAGCACGTACACGACCTTGTCGGCCCGTTTGACGACGACGTCTTCCTTCAGCATCAGCTTGATGCCGTCGGCGAGCGACTGGAGCATGCCCCAGGGGCCGTGCCTGTTGGGTCCGATGCGCAGCTGCATCCAGGCGACGACCTTGCGCTCCCACACGATGGAGAAGAGCACGGTCACCATCAGGAAGGCGAAGCAGAACACCGCCTTGATGACGACGAGCCACCACGGGTCGGTGCCGAACATCGACAGATCCTCGGCGGCGAGTACGGCGTGGTGCGGTGCCGCGGCCAGTTGAGCGAAGGCAGTCACGCCCTCACCTCCGGTGTGATGTCGGGAGTGCCCGGTGCGGCGGGGCCGATCCGGACCAGACCGCCGGGCCGGGCACCGGTGTCGGCCGGGATGCCCCGCCCGACGGAGTTCAGCGGCACCCAGACCACGCGGTCCGGCATGTCGGTGACCTTCAACGGGAGTTCGACGCTGCCCGCAGGGCCGGTGACGGCCAGCAGATCGCCGTCCTTCACACCCGTCTCGGCCGCGGTGACGGCGGAGAGCCTGGCGACCGAGGCGTGCCGGGTGCCGGCCAGCGCTTCGTCGCCCTCCTGGAGCCGGCCCAGGTCGAGGAGCATCCGGTGGCCCGCGAGGATCGCCTCCCCGTCTCCGGGCCTGGGCAGCGGTCGCGCCGACTCGTTCGGGTCGGTGGCGTGCGCGCCGGCCCAGCCGCCGAGCCGGTCCAGCTCACGGCGTACGGACTTCAGGTCCGGCAGCGCGAAATGGGTGTCCATGGCGTCGGCCAGCATGTGCAGCACCCGGGCATCGGTCGGCGCGAGCGTCCGCGTCATCTGCTCGGGCTTCAGCGCGGCCTCGAACATCCGCGCCCTGCCCTCCCAGTTGAGGAAGGTGCCGGGCTTCTCGGCCACCGCGGCGACCGGGAGGACCACATCGGCCCGCTCGGTCACCTCGCTGGGCCGCAGCTCCAGCGAGACCAGGAATCCGACCTGGTCCAGGGCCTCCAGGGCCCGCGCCGGGTTCGGCAGGTCCACGGGCTCGACCCCGGCGACGAGCAGCGCGCCCAGTTCGCCGGTGGCCGCGGCCTCCACGATCTGGCCGGTGTCACGGCCGAAGCGGGACGGGAGTTCGGCGACGTTCCAGACGGCCGCCACCTCGTCCCTGGCCCGCGGGTCGGTCGCCGGCCGGCCGCCGGGCAGCAGCGACGGAAGCGCGCCCGCCTCCACCGCGGCGCGCTCGCCGGCCCGCCGCGGGATCCACACCAGCGCGGCCCCGGTCGCGGTGGCGGTCCGTACCGCGGCGGTCAGTCCGCCCGGCACCGCGGCCAGCCGCTCGCCGACCACGATCACCGCACCCTCGCCGCGCAGCGCCTCGGCCGCGACGGCTCCGTCGCCGTCGAGTCCGACGCCGCCCGCGATCGCGTCCAGCCACTCGGTCTCGGTACCGGGGGCGGCGTGGAGCAGTGTGCCGCCCGCCTTCTCCAGTCCTCGGGTGGCATGCGAGGCGACGGCGAACGTGCGCTGCCCGTGCTTGCGGTTCGCCTTGCGCAGCCGCAGGAAGACGCCGGGTGCCTCCTCCTCCGACTCGAACCCGACCAGCAGCACCGTCGGGGCCTTCTCCAGCGAGGTGTACGTGACACCCGTGCCGTCCAGGTCCCGGCCCCGCCCGGCGACGCGGGCGGCCAGGAAGTCGGCCTCCTCGCCGCTGTGCGCCCGCGCCCGGAAGTCGATGTCGTTCGTGTCGAGGGCGACCCGGGCGAACTTGCTGTACGCGTACGCGTCCTCGACAGTCAGCCGGCCGCCGGTGAGGACACCCGTCCTGCCGCGTGCGGCGGTCAGTCCGGCGGCCGCGGCGGCCAGCGCCTCGGGCCAGCTCGCCGGTTCCAGGACACCGTCCGCGTTGCGTACCAGCGGGGTGGTGAGCCGGTCCCGTTGCTGCGCGTAGCGGAAGCCGAAGCGGCCCTTGTCGCAGACCCACTCCTCGTTGACCTCGGGGTCGTTGGCGGCGAGCCGCCGCATGACCTTGCCGCGCCGGTGGTCGGTACGGGTGGCACAGCCGCCCGCGCAGTGCTCGCACACCGACGGCGACGACACCAGGTCGAAGGGCCGGGACCGGAACCGGTACGCCGCAGAGGTCAGCGCCCCGACCGGGCAGATCTGGATGGTGTTCCCGGAGAAGTACGACTCGAACGGGTCGCCCTCGCCCGTACCCACCTGCTGGAGGGCGCCGCGCTCGATCAGCTCGATCATCGGGTCGCCCGCCACCTGGTTGGAGAAGCGGGTGCAGCGCGCGCAGAGCACGCACCGCTCGCGGTCCAGCAGTACCTGGGTGGAGATCGGGACGGGCTTCTCGTACGTCCGCTTCTTCCCGTCGAAGCGGGAGTCGGCGTCGCCGTGCGACATCGCCTGGTTCTGCAGCGGGCACTCGCCGCCCTTGTCGCAGACCGGGCAGTCCAGCGGGTGGTTGATGAGCAGCAGCTCCATCACACCCTTCTGCGCCTTCTCGGCGACCGGCGAGGTCAGCTGCGACCGCACCACCATGCCGTCGGTGCAGGTGATGGTGCAGGACGCCATCGGCTTGCGCTGGCCCTCGACCTCGACGATGCACTGGCGGCAGGCGCCGACCGGATCGAGGAGCGGGTGGTCGCAGAAGCGCGGGATCTCGATGCCGAGGAGTTCGGCGGCCCGGATGACCAGGGTGCCCTTGGGCACGCTGATCTCGATGCCGTCGATCGTCAGCGTGACGAGGTCCTCGGGCGGAACGGCCGCCTCGCCGCCCCCGGAGGGCGCACTCGTGGTGACTGTCATGCGTTCACCCCCTGGTGAGCGTTCTTGTCGTCGGCCCAGGCGGTCGACCTGGCGGGATCGAAGGGGCAGCCCCGGCCCGTGATGTGCTGCTCGTACTCCTCGCGGAAGTACTTCAGCGAGGAGAAGATCGGCGAGGCGGCGCCGTCACCGAGGGCGCAGAAGGACTTGCCGTTGATGTTGTCGGCGATGTCGTTCAGCTTGTCGAGGTCGGCCATCTGTCCCTTGCCGGCCTCGATGTCGCGGAGCAACTGGACCAGCCAGTACGTGCCCTCGCGGCACGGTGTGCACTTGCCGCAGGACTCGTGGGCGTAGAACTCGGTCCAGCGGGTGACCGCCCGCACGACGCAGGTCGTCTCGTCGAAGCACTGCAGCGCCTTGGTGCCGAGCATGGAACCGGCGGCGCCGACGCCCTCGTAGTCGAGCGGCACGTCGAGGTGCTCGTCGGTGAACATCGGGGTCGAGGAGCCGCCCGGGGTCCAGAACTTCAGCCGGTGTCCGGGGCGCATGCCGCCGCTCATATCGAGCAGCTGGCGCAGCGTGATGCCGAGCGGGGCCTCGTACTGGCCGGGGCTCGCGACGTGCCCGCTGAGCGAATACAGCGTGAAGCCCGGGGACTTCTCGCTGCCCATCGACTTGAACCAGTCCTTGCCCCGGTTCAGGATCGCGGGAACCGAGGCGATGGATTCGACGTTGTTCACCACAGTGGGGCAGGCGTACAGACCGGCGACCGCGGGGAAGGGCGGCCGCAGCCGGGGCTGGCCGCGTCGTCCTTCGAGCGAGTCGAGGAGTGCGGTCTCCTCACCACAGATGTACGCGCCCGCGCCCGCGTGCACGGTGAGTTCCAGGTCGAGCCCCGAGCCCAGGATGTTCGTCCCGAGGTAGCCCGCCTCGTACGCCTCGCGCACGGCCTCGTGCAACCGCCGCAGCACGGGGACGACTTCACCGCGCAGATAGATGAAGGCGTGCGAGGAACGGATCGCGTAGCAGGCGATCACGATGCCCTCGATGAGGGAGTGCGGGTTGGCGAAGAGGAGCGGGATGTCCTTGCAGGTCCCGGGCTCCGACTCGTCGGCGTTGACGACCAGGTAGTGCGGTTTGCCATCGCCCTGCGGGATGAACTGCCACTTCATCCCGGTGGGGAAGCCCGCGCCGCCGCGGCCGCGCAGACCGGAGTCCTTGACGTACGCGATGAGGTCGTCCGGCGACATGGCGAGGGCCTTGCGCAGCCCCTCGTATCCCTCGTGGCGCCGGTAGGTCTCCAGGGTCCAGGATTCCGGTTCGTCCCAGAAGGCGGAGAGGACGGGGGCGAGCAGCTTCTCGGGGCTGCCCCCGCTGCCGTTGTCGTTGATCTGGGTTGCCAACGTCATCACTCTCCCTCCTCGCCTGTCGGGCCGGACGGGTGCTCCGGGTTCTGCGGGGCATCGGCGTGCCCCGACTCACCCCGCGGGGCGACGACCCTCGGGGGCGTCTCCTCGCCCCTGGCGAGCCGGAGTCCGATCAGCGAGGCGGGACCCGCGCCACCGGACGCCTCGACGGCGCCGGGGCGTGTGTCGGGGAAGCCGGCCAGGATCCGGGACGTCTCCTTGTACGAGCACAGGGGCGCGCCGCGGGTGGGTTCGACGGTGCGCCCGGCGATCAGGTCGTCGACCAGCCGTGTCGCGCTCTCGGGGGTCTGGTTGTCGAAGAACTCCCAGTTGACCATCACCACGGGAGCGAAGTCGCAGGCCGCGTTGCACTCGATGTGTTCGAGGGTGACCTTGCCGTCCTCGGTCGTCTCGTCGTTGCCGACGCCGAGGTGATCCTTGAGCCGGTCGAAGATGGCGTCGCCGCCCATCACCGCGCACAGGGTGTTGGTGCAGACACCGACCTGGTACTCGCCGCTCGGCTTGCGCCGGTACATCGTGTAGAAGGTGGCGACCGCGGTGACCTCGGCGGTGGTGAGGCCGAGCTGCTCGGCACAGAACGCCATGCCCGTACGGGAGACGAAGCCCTCCTCGGCCTGCACCAGGTGCAGCAGCGGCAGCAGGGCGGAGCGGCTGCCGGGGTAGCGGGCGATCACCTCCTTCGCGTCCGCTTCGAGCCTGGCGCGCACCTCGGCCGGGTAGGCGGGGGCGGGGAGCTGCGGCATCCCCAGACTGACTTCCTGACGTGCTTCGGTCACCGGTCGACGCCTCCCATCACGGGGTCGATGGACGCGACGGCGACGATGACGTCGGCGACCTGGCCGCCCTCGCACATCGCCGCCATGGCCTGCAGATTGGTGAAGGACGGGTCGCGGAAGTGGACCCGGTAGGGGCGGGTGCCGCCGTCCGAGACGACATGGACGCCCAGCTCGCCCTTGGGCGATTCGACCGCGGTGTAGACCTGTCCGGGCGGGACGCGGAATCCCTCGGTCACCAGCTTGAAGTGGTGGATCAGGGCCTCCATGGAGGTGCCCATGATCTTCTTGATGTGGTCCAGCGAGTTGCCGAGCCCGTCCGGTCCGAGCGCGAGCTGCGCCGGCCAGGCGATCTTCTTGTCGGCGACCATCACCGGTCCGGGGGCGAGCCGGTCGATGCACTGCTCGATGATCCGCAGCGACTGGCGCATCTCCTCCAGCCGGATGAGGAAGCGGCCGTAGGCGTCGCAGCTGTCGGCGGTGGGGACGTCGAACTCGTAGTTCTCGTATCCGCAGTAGGGGTCCGTCTTGCGCAGGTCGTGCGGGAGCCCGGCGGAGCGCAGGATCGGGCCGGTGGCGCCGAGTGCCATGCAGCCGGTCAGGTCGAGATAGCCGACGTCCTGCATACGGGCCTTGAAGATCGGATTGCCGGTGGCGAGCTTGTCGTACTCCGGCAGGTTCTTCTTCATGGTCTTCACGAACTCGCGGAGCTGGTCGACCGCGCCGGGCGGCAGGTCCTGAGCGAGTCCGCCGGGCCGGATGAACGCGTGGTTCATCCGCAGCCCGGTGATCAGCTCGAAGAGATCGAGGACGAGTTCACGATCACGGAAGCCGTAGATCATGATCGTGGTGGCGCCGAGCTCCATGCCGCCGGTGGCGATGCACACCAGGTGGGAGGAGATCCGGTTGAGCTCCATCAGGAGCACGCGCAGGACGGTGGCCCGGTCCGGGATCTGGTCCTCGATGCCGAGCAGCTTCTCGACGCCCAGGCAGTACGCCGCCTCGTTGAAGAACGGCGTCAGGTAGTCCATGCGCGTCACGAAGGTGGTGCCCTGGGTCCAGTTCCGGAATTCGAGGTTCTTCTCGATGCCGGTGTGGAGATAGCCGATGCCGCAGCGGGCCTCGGTGACGGTCTCGCCGTCGATCTCCAGGATCAGCCGCAGCACCCCGTGCGTGGACGGGTGCTGGGGACCCATGTTGACGATGATGCGCTCGTCGTCGGACTTGACCGCGGACTCGACGACCTCGTCCCAGTCGCCGCCGGTGACGGTGTATACGGTCCCCTCGGTCGTGTCGCGGGCATCCGAGAGGGGCGTCCCGGAAGGACCCGGTGAGGGGTGGGCATGGGAAGTAGACATCAGGAGTACGACCTCCGCTGGTCCGGAGCCGGGATCTGGGCGCCCTTGTACTCGACGGCGATGCCGCCGAGCGGATAGTCCTTGCGCTGCGGGAAGCCCTGCCAGTCGTCCGGCATCATGATCCGGGTGAGGGCGGGATGACCGTCGAAGACGAGCCCGAAGAAGTCGTAGGCCTCGCGCTCGTGCCAGTCGTTGGTCGGGTAGACCTCGACGAGCGACGGGATGTGCGGATCGCTGTCCGGGGCCGACACCTCCAGGCGGATCACCCGGCCGTGCGTGATCGAGCGCAGGTGGTAGACGGCGTGCAGCTCGCGGCCCTTGTCGCCGAGGAAGTGGACGCCGCCCACGCCGGTACAGAGCTCGAAGCGCAGCGCCGGGTCGTCGCGCAGGGTGCGGGCGACCCGGACCAGGTGCTCGCGGGCGATGTGGAAGGTGAGTTCGCCGCGGTCGACGACGGTCTTCTCGATGGCGTTGGCGGGAAGCAGGTCCTGTTCCTCCAGGGCCCCTTCGAGCTCGTCCGCGACCTCGTCGAACCAGCCGCCGTACGGACGGGACGTGGCGCCCGGCAGGGTCACCGTGCGGACGAGGCCGCCGTAGCCGGAGGTGTCGCCGCCGTTGTCGGCGCCGAACATGCCCTTGCGTACGCCGATGACCTCGCCGGTCTCGTCACGCGGTGCGGGCACGCCGTTGTTGCTCTGCTCGTCGTGATGACGGTTCTCGCTCACCGCAGCAGCCCCTTCATCTCGATCAGGGGCAGTGCCTTGAGGGCCGCGTCCTCCGCCTCGCGGGCGGCCTCCTCCGCGTTGACCCCGAGCTTGGAGCTCTGGATCTTCTGGTGGAGCTTGAGGATCGCGTCCATCAGCATCTCGGGCCGCGGCGGGCAGCCCGGCAAATAGATGTCAACAGGAACAATGTGATCAACACCTTGAACAATGGCGTAATTGTTGAACATCCCGCCCGATGATGCGCAAACCCCCATGGAGATCACCCACTTGGGGTTGGGCATCTGGTCGTAGACCTGCCGCAGGACGGGCGCCATCTTCTGGCTGACCCGTCCCGCCACGATCATCAGATCCGCCTGCCGCGGCGATCCGCGGAAGACCTCCATCCCGAAACGGGCCAGGTCGTAGCGCCCGGCCCCGGTGGTCATCATCTCGATGGCGCAGCAGGCGAGGCCGAAGGTGGCGGGGAAGACGGACGACTTCCGCACCCAGCCGGCGGCCTGCTCGACAGTGGTCAGCACGAAGCCGCTGGGCAGCTTCTCTTCGAGTCCCATGGTGTGCCCCTCAGCCCCTCAGTCCCATTCCAGGCCGCCGCGACGCCACACATACGCGTAGGCGACGAAGACGGTGAGCACGAAGAGCAGCATCTCCACGAGCCCGAAGATCCCCAGGGCGTCGAAGGTGACCGCCCAGGGATAGAGGAAGACGATCTCGATGTCGAAGACGATGAAGAGCATCGCCGTCAGGTAGTACTTGATGGGGAAGCGGCCGCCTCCGGCTGGAGTGGGGGTGGGTTCGATACCGCACTCGTACGCTTCGAGCTTTGCTCGGTTGTACCGCTTCGGGCCGATAAGCGTGGCCATGACCACGGAGAAGATCGCAAACCCTGCCCCGAGGGCGCCGAGCACGAGGATGGGCGCGTAGGCATTCACGCTCCTCGCTCCTTCCAGTCGTCCTTGACCGTTGGACCGCATCGGGCGATTCGGCTCGCCACCCCACCAAGATCGTGCACATGTGAGGCAGTTCACAAGCCCGACTGCCCCGCATCCTATGCCCGCCATCCTGTGATCTGCGACACGGGGTACGACAACGAGTTTGTGATCTCCACCACCCGGCGAAGGCTCACGAAGCCACCTGAGCGGTGATCTTCGTACGTAAAGCGGCCGAGCGGTCACGAGACGTGACATCTGATGCTGTTAGCGCTGGTCAACACGGTGTTGCACTAACAATCAGATACCCGTGGAGGCAAATTGGCAATGGACGGCCTGGGAGTGATAAGGGGGTCTGCCCCACTCTGGCCTCACTCGAGCGAGGGGACCCCGGGGAGCGAAGTGGACGTGTGCACCCATTCACGATCTTCCGGATGAATGGCCGCGGCCGAAATCCGACGGCCTTTCAGACGAGGAGCGCACACACCTCCCCACGCCACGGTCACCCTGTGACCTGCGTCACTTCAATCAGGCGCCGATAAAAGCGGGCTTGGCCATCGGTATCAACGGATGGTAAGCGGCGGGCAATTCGGGCGTATTACCGAAAGTCCGTGATCACAGCGCTGATCAAGCGTGCCCGGTTTGCCCGTTACGGCGTCAATAAGGGCCATCAGGAAGCGGATTCACAGATTCCGGACGTAACTGTGTCGCAACACACGTTTCTTGAAGGGAGCCCCGGGGCCCTGATAGCGCTAGTACACATGTCCCACACCGCTCACATACCCAGCCACCGGAAGCCCCGCCGAAACGCGCCGAAGACGGCGCTGCGGGCCGGAGTTGCCGGTGGCGTCCTCAGCACCATCGCGGTGGCAGGCGCTGCCGGTCCGGCCCAGGCCGAGCCGGTGACCCAGACCATCGAGATGCCCACCATCACCGCCGGGCTCTCCACTGCCGTCGCCGCGTCCGCCCAGGCCACGCAGCAGGTCGCCCAGGACCTGCAGACGCAGGCCCAGGAGGACGCCGCCGCCACCACCGCGGCCAAGACCGCCAAGAAGGCCAAGGCCGAGGCGGTCCGCAAGGCAGAGGCCAAGAAGAAGGCGGAGGCCGCCGCCAAGGCCAAGGCGGAAGCCGCCGCCCAGCGCGCTTCCCGCTCCGCCGTCCGTACGACGCTCAGCGCGACCTCCGGCTCCACCGCCGTGGCCTCGACCGCTTCCTCCTCCTCGTCGAGCGCCACCGGCTCCGCCGCGTCCGTCATCGCCTTCGTGAAGGCCCAGGTCGGCGACGCGTACGTGTCCGGCGGCACCGGACCCAACTCGTGGGACTGCTCCGGTCTCGTCCAGGCCGCGTTCCGTTCGGTGGGTGTCGACCTGCCGCGCGTCTCGCAGGCCCAGTCCACCGCGGGCACCCAGGTCTCCCTGAGCAACCTCCAGCCGGGCGACATCCTGTACTGGGGCGGCGCGGGCAGCGCGTACCACGTCGGGGTGTACGTGGGCGGCGGCGAGTTCGTCGGCGCGCAGAACTCCAGCACCGGTGTGGTGCAGCGTCCGCTGTCCTACGACCCGCCGTCGGGCGCGGTCCGCGTTCTCTGAGTCCGCCGGTTCCACCGAGTTCTCGGATTCACAAGCGCCGCTGAGGCGCGCGGCGAAGGGCCGTCACTCCCCCGCTCGGGAGCGACGGTCCTTCGTCGTTGTGGCGGAAACACGACATCACCCCGGGCGGGTGCCGTCGACGTCGCGAACCTGCCGGACACCTCCCACCGGTGCTTGTGAACTGGGGCGAACAGCCCTCGCGTCACCGAGCACAGGACGGCACCGCCATGACCACCGCGGCCACCACGCCCATCCGACCGACCGCCACCGCGCCCCGCACACCCCTGCGCGGCCGGCTCGCCGTCCTCTCCGTGACGCTGGGCATCTTCTCGATCGTCACCACCGAGATCCTGCCCATCGGCCTGCTCACGTCCATCGGGTCCGACTTCGCCGTCTCGGACGGCACCGCGGGCCTGATGATGACCATGCCCGGAGTCCTCGCCGCCGTCTCCGCCCCCGTGGTCACCGTGGCGACGGCGCGCGTCGACCGTCGGGCGATGCTCTGCGTCTTCATGCTCCTGCTGGCCCTGGCCGACTTCCTCACCGCCGCGGCGAGCGACTACCGCATCGTCCTGGTCTCCCGTGTGATGGTCGGTGTCACCATCGGCGGCTTCTGGTCCATCGGGGTCGGGCTGGCCGGGCGGCTGGTCCGCCCGGCGTCGGCCGGCCGGGCGACCGCCGTGATCTTCTCGGCGGTCCCGCTGGGCTCCGTGCTCGGCGTCCCCGCGGGTACGTTCATCGGCGGTCTGGCCGGCTGGCGGACGGCGTTCGTGGTCATGGGGGTGCTGAGCGCGGGCGTGCTGGCCCTGATGCTGCTCGTGCTCCCGGCGCTGCCCCCGACCCGGGTCACCCGCGCGAGCCTGCTGCGTACCGTGCTCGGCCGGACCGGCACCCGGTTCGCGCTGCTCCTCACCTTCCTCATCGTTCTGTCGCACTTCGCCACGTACACCTATGTGACGCCCTTCCTGGAACAGGTCACCCACGCCGGTCCTGCGCTGATCACGGTGTTCCTGCTGATCTACGGCGCCGCCGGCATCGTCGGCAATTTCATCGGCGGCGCACTCGTTTCGCGTCGGCCGCGCACCGCGGTCTCCCTCGCCGCGGGGATGATCGCCGCCGCGACCGCGCTGCTCCCGGTCCTGGGCCGGTGGCAGGTGGGAGCCGTCGCGCTCCTGGTCCTCTGGGGTGTCGCCTACGGCGCGGTGCCGGTCTGCTCGCAGGCCTGGTTCGCGAGGTCCGCGACCGACGCCCCCGAAGCTGCGTCCGTCCTCTTCACCGCCTCCTTCCAGGCGACCATCGCCATCGGCGCCCTGGCGGGCGGGGCCGTCCTCGACCATCTGTCCGTGTCGGCGGTCATGCGGCTCGGCGGGGTGGTCGCGGCCGCCGTGGTGGTCGTGGTGGCCCTGGCCGGGACGCGCTTCGGACGCCTCGGCGCACGGCGAGGGTGAACCGCCCCGTCCTCGTCGTCTGCGACCGCCGTACGAAGCGGTCGCCGCCCCGCGCCCCGCCACACCCTCGTCGCACAGAAATCCGCATGGGTTAGGCTCGCCGGGGCGCAGCGAGGGGCCTCGACCGGGGTCCGGGCATCACATGTCACCGCATCGGACTCGCCACCGGCCCCGTCCCACCCTGAGCGGCGATCCCGGAACAACCGGAAAGAACTGTTCAGGTATCGGCCCGCTGCTGGGCCGGAATGTGAGGGCCGCCCGTGCGGGACTACTTGCTCATGCTGTTCATCACGGCTGCGGTGACCCATCTCCTGACCGGCCCCGTACGGAAGTTCGCCATCGCCGTCGGGGCGATGCCCGAGATCCGGGCGCGCGACGTCCACCGCGAACCCACTCCCCGCCTCGGTGGCATCGCCATGTTCGGCGGGCTGCTGGCCGGATACCTGGTGGCCTCGCACCTCCCGCACCTGGAGGAGATCTTCACCCAGAGCTCGACGCCCCGGGCGCTGCTGTCCGGTGCCGCGCTGATCTGGCTGCTGGGGGTGCTCGACGACAAGTGGGAGCTCGATTCGCTGGTCAAGCTCGGCGGGCAGCTGCTGGCCGCCGGTGTGATGGCGTTCCAGGGGCTGACGATCCTCTGGCTCCCGGTACCGGGCACCGACGGGATCTACCTCGCCGACTGGCAGGGCACCCTGCTGACCGTGGGACTGATCGTCTTCACCATCAACGCGGTCAACTTCGTCGACGGGCTCGACGGGCTGGCCGCCGGTACGGTGGGCATCGCGGCGACGGCGTTCTTCCTGTACGCCTACCGGCTCTGGTACGGCTACGGCATCGAGGCCGCGGCGGCCACCACGCTGGTCTCCGCGATCCTGGTGGGCATGTGCCTCGGCTTCCTGGTGCACAACTCGCACCCGGCCCGGATCTTCATGGGGGACTCGGGGTCCATGCTGCTCGGGCTGCTTCTCGCCGGGTGCGCCGTCTCCGTCACCGGTGAGGTCGACCCGAGTCTCCTCAAGCAGACCGTCGACGGTACGTCCGGGTCGGCCGCGATGGTGCCGGTCTACATTCCGCTGCTGATGCCGCTCTCCGTCATCGCGCTGCCGGTCGCGGACCTCGTGCTCGCCGTGGTCAGGCGTACGTGGAACGGACGGTCCCCCTTCTCCGCCGACAAGGGCCACCTCCACCACCGGCTGCTCCAGCTCGGCCACTCGCACCGTCGGGCCGTGCTGCTCATGTACTTCTGGTCGGCGCTGTTCTCGTTCGGGATCGTGGCCTATTCGGCGCGGGGCGCCAAGTCCTGGATGCTCTCCGGGATCGCGTTCGTCTGCGGGCTGGGCCTGCTTCTGCTGCTCCAGCCCCGCTACGACTTCGCCATCACCGACCTGCTGGCCCGGATGAGGCTGATACGGCCCAGGGCCGGGGGGCGTGTGGTCGCCGCCGGCGGAAAGCGCACCGAGGCCGACGAGGAACGGCGGGTGTCGGCCGGGTGACGGGGGTGCCCTGCTCGCCGGGGGCCGCGACCTGAGCAGCCGCTCCCCGCGCCCGGTTCATCCCTTGGTCGCACACCCGCAGATCTTCGGGGGAGGCCCGCCCCCGCACCCGCTCGGCGGGCCGGCGGCGACACGCGAACCCCGGAGTCCGACCGGCACCGGGAACCGAAGCAGGCCTTCCGTGCCCTGGCCCGGTGCTACGGACGAGCGGGGCGCCGCTGACGCGCGTCGCCCGGAGGGCCGCACGGAAGGCGGCGGCCTGCACATCGCGCTATCGGTTGCGCAGCGCGTCCACGGCGATGCGGGCGGCCGTGCCGATGACGGCGTCGGCCGCGGGGAGCGTGGCCGCGGTGTGGGCGGTGCGGGTGAAGACGGCGACGGCGTAACGGCCGCCGTCGGGGTACTCGACGACGCCCACCTCGTTGCGCAGCGTCGGCAGCGATCCGGTCTTCCCCGCGACGTGCACGTCGTCGAACGGGAAACCGGAGGCCAGGCGGTGCGGCCACACCTGGAGACCCATCACCCGTCTGATGGCGGCGCCGTGTTCGGGCGGGCACGCCTCGTCGCGCCAGAGGGCACGCAGCAGCCGGGTCATGTCCCGCGGGGTGCTGTGGTTGGAGCGGGCCGGGTCGAGGGCGCGCAGCCGCGCGACGACGTGCGGGTCGGCCAGCGCCTGGGCCCCGGCGGGTCCCGCGTCCTCCTTGATGCCGGCGAGCATGGCGCCGAAGGTGTGCACGGCCCTCGTCGCGTCGAGGCCGAGGCGGGCCGTCGCGCGGTTGACCGCGTCGAGACCGACCCGGGCCAGGAGCAGATCCGCCGCGGCGTTGTCGCTGACGGCCATCATCAGGTACGCGAGATCGCGCAGCGACAGCCTGGTGGCGTCCAGCATCGCGGCGAGCCCGGTGGGCCCCGGGGTGCGGCCGTCCGGCGAGCATTCGACCTGCTCCGTGAGGTCGAGGTCGCCGGTCGCGGCCAGGTCGTGCAGCGCGACCAGCAGGCACAGTTTGTGGACACTCGCCGTGCAGACCAGCTGGTCGGCGTCGACGCCGAGCCAGGCGCCGGAATCGATGTCGAGGGCGTGCAGCCGCCCGGTCACTCCGGCATCGGCGAAGGCCGCACGGATCCGGTCGGGGGCGTCGGGCACGTTCACGGTTCGGGTCACAGCCAGTACTCCGCTGCCGGGCGCAGATGCATCGGGCGGGTGGGGGTGTCGGGGCGGGCGTCGGCGGTGGTGCGCAGCGCGTGCGTGGCCGCGTCGGCGAAGGCTCGTACGGCGGTGTCGCCGTGCCCGCGCGGCCAGGCGACGGAGTGCCGCCAGGCCAGCGGGGCGCCCGCGAGCGGGCGCCACACCAGGTCGGTGTCGGGTTCGGCGGGCTGTGCGTCGCGCGGGCCGAAGGCGACGGCGCCGACGGAGAGCACGAGACCGCGCACGAAGCTGGCGCCCTGGCCGTGGCGGACCGCGGGCGGTGTGTAGCCGCCGCGGGCACAGGTGGTGAGCAGATCGTCGTACAGCACGGGGGCGCCGGCCCGCGGGAAGAGGATCAGGTCGGATCCGGCGAGCGCGGAGAGCGGCACCTCGGCGAGTGCGGTCGCTTCGGCGTCGCGCGGCAGCAGCACGCCGAGCTCGCGCCGGAGCACCGGGCCGAGTTCGAGGCCGGTCACGTCGCAGGGGTGGTGGATGAGTCCGACGTCGAGTTCGTGTGCGGCGAAGCGGGCGAGCTGATCCGTGGTGGACAGTTCGTGCAGCTCCAGCTCCACGCCGGACCGCCGGTCCCGGAACCCCGTGAGGAGCGCGGCGACGGTGTCACCGGCGATGTCGGGCGGCAGCCCGGCCCGCAGCAGTCCGCTCTCGCCGTCCCTGATCCGGCGCGCGGCCGCCCGCAGTGACTCGGACCGGGCGAGCAGCTCGCGCGCCTCGGGAAGCAGCAGCAGGCCCGCCTTGGTGATGGCCACCTGGCGGCTGGACCGGTCGAAGAGCCGCACCTCCAGCTCCCGTTCCAGCCGCTGGATGCGCTGCGACAGGGGCGGCTGAGCCATCCCGAGGCGGGCCGCGGCACGTCCGAAGTGTGACTCTTCTGCAACAGCCACAAAGCACTCCAGGTGCCGGATCAGGTCCACGATCAGCAATCATATGTAATTTTGATCGTTTGCCCATTGATATCCGACTTGGACAGAAACCCGGCCCGATTGCTCTCCTCACGGCATGACGCACCCTTCCTCATCTGCCGACGCGGACTTCGGGCACACCGCCACCCACCTCCACCGCAACCGTCGCCCCGGCCTCCGGGCGGGCATCGCCGTGACCGTCGTGACGGCCGTCGCCGCAGGCGGCGCGTATGCCGCCGGACTCGGCCCCTTCGAGCCCGACGACACCCCCGACCCCGCCGCGACCGCTCAGGCCCGGGCGTTCCTCGCGGACTGGGCGGGCGGCCGGCTCGACAGTGCGGGCTCCCGCACCACGAGTCCCGCGAAGGCTCAAGAGGTGCTGCGCAACTTCACCTCGGGTCTCGACATCAGCAAGCCGGAGCTCACCCCGGCGCGGGCCACGAAGGAGGACGACGGCACGGTCCGGGTCGCCTTCACGGCGAAGATGCCCGTCACGGGGCTGGGCACCTGGACCTACCGGTCCCGGCTCCCCGTCCGGGAACAGAAGAACGGGGCCTGGAAGGTCGACTGGTCCCTGTCGCTCGTCCATCCGCGTCTCAGCGACACCGCCAAGTTCCGCCTGGAGCGGGAGGACACTCCTGAGCCGAAGGTCACCGACCGGAACGGGACGTCCCTGACGGGCGATGCCCATCCGTCCCTGCGGCCGGTGCTGACCCGGTTCGCCGGGGGCGGCACCGGACCGCGCGGGGCGATCCGGCTCGTCGACCGGGCCACCGGCGAGGTCGAGGGCACGGAGACCACCTTCGGGAAGAAGGACGGGCAGCCGTCCGGCAGACCCGTGACCACGACGCTCGACGCCACCTGGCAGGCAGCGGCCGACAAGGCCCTGGCCGACGCGGCCGACGGCAAGAACGCCTCGCTCGTCGCCCTGAGGGTCGACAACGGCGAGATCCTCGCGATGGCCAACTCCCCCGCCACCGGTTTCAACCGGGCGGTCTCCGGTACGTACGCGCCCGGCTCCACCTGGAAGATCGTGACGAGCAGCGCGCTGCTGCTCAAGAACGCCGTCGCGCCCGACGACGTCGTGGACTGCCCCAAGTACCTCACCGTCGGCAAGGAGTTCCACAACGTCGAGACGTCCGAGTTCCCGGGCGCCACCTTCCGGCAGGACTTCACGAAGTCCTGCAACACCGCCTTCATCAGCCTGCGCGACAAGCTCGGTGACGCCGAACTCGGCGATGTGGCCCGGGAGTACTTCGGGGTCGGACAGGAGTGGCACGTGGGGATCCCGTCGTACGACGGCTCGGTGCCGGTGCCCAAGGACGAGACGGAGAAGGCCGCTTCGATGATCGGACAGGGCCGCATCCAGGCGAACCCGCTGATCATGGCGTCCGTCACGGCGACCGCGGCGTCCGGCCGGTTCCACCAGCCGACCATCGTCCCCGGCGCCGAGGACACCACCTCGACGAAGCCGCTCCCGTCGTCCGTGGTGACTCGACTGCGCGCGATGATGCGGGCCACCGTCACCGACGGCACGGCGCATGTGCTCGCCGATCTGCCCGGTGACATCGGCGCGAAGACCGGCACCGCGGAGGTGTCCGAGAGCGAGCCCAACAACGGCTGGCTCGTCGCACGGCGCGGCAATGTGGCTGTGGCGTGCGTCGTCGAGCAGGGCGTCACGGGTGGCGGTTCAGCCGGTCCGATCCTGCACAGCCTCTTGTCCGCCGTCCCTGACGACCCGTCGTGACGCCGGGCTCCGGGCTCCGGGCTCCGGGCCCCGGGCCCAGGGACGAGACGAGACCGGCTCACGACGGGGCCGGCCCCCACTCCCGGCCGGTCTCCGGCTCAGGCCTTCGGGGCCACCTTCGAGAGGCCGTTGATGATGCGGTCCATCGCGTCGCCGCCCGTGGGGTCGGTCAGGTTGGCGAGCATCTTCAGCGTGAACTTCATCAGCAGCGGGTGCGTCAGGCCGCGCTGGGTGGCGACCTTCATGACCTTCGGGTTCCCGATCAGCTTCACGAAGGCGCGGCCCATCGTGTAGTAGCCGCCGTAGGTCTCCTTGAGCACCTTCGGGTAGTTGGTGAGAGCCAGTTCGCGCTGGGCCGGGGTCGCGCGGGCGTGGGCCTGGACGATGACGTCGGCGGCGATCTGGCCCGACTCCATGGCGTACGCGATGCCTTCGCCGTTGAACGGGTTGACCATTCCGCCCGCGTCACCGACGAGCAGCAGGCCCTTGGTGTAGTGCGGCTGGCGGTTGAACGCCATCGGGAGAGCGGCGCCGCGGATCGGACCCGTCATGTTCTCCGGGGTGTAGCCCCAGTCCTCCGGCATGGACGCGCACCACGCCTTGAGGACCTCGCGCCAGTCCAACTCCCTGAACGCGGAAGAGGAGTTGAGGATGCCGAGACCGACGTTGGACGTGCCGTCGCCCATGCCGAAGATCCAGCCGTAGCCGGGCAGGAGCCGGTCCTGGGGGCCGCGCCGGTCCCACAGCTCCAGCCAGGACTCCAGGTAGTCGTCGTCGTGGCGGGGCGAGGTGAAGTACGTACGCACGGCCACGCCCATCGGGCGGTCCTCGCGCCGGTGCAGGCCCATGGCGAGCGACAGCCGGGTGGAGTTGCCGTCGGCGGCGACGACGAGCGGGGCGTGGAAGGTGACCGGGGTCTTCTCCTCACCGAGCTTCGCGTGGACGCCGGTGATGCGGCCGGTGCGGTCGTCGACGATCGGGGCGCCGACGTTGCAGCGCTCGTACAGCCGCGCACCCGCCTTCTGTGCCTGGCGGGCCAGCTGCTCGTCGAAGTCGTCGCGCTTGCGGACCAGTCCGTAGTCCGGGTACGCGGCGAGATCGGGCCAGTCCAGCTGGAGCCGGACACCGCCGCCGATGATGCGCAGACCCTTGTTGCGCAGCCAGCCGGCCTCTTCGGAGATGTCGATGCCCATGGAGACGAGCTGCTTGGTCGCACGCGGGGTGAGGCCGTCACCGCAGACCTTCTCCCGGGGGAAGGCCGTCTTCTCCAGAAGCAGGACGTCCAGTCCGGCCTTGGCGAGGTAGTACGCGGTCGTGGAGCCGGCCGGGCCGGCCCCGACGACGATCACATCCGCGCTGTGCTCGGAGAGGGGCTGCTCGGTCACGGTCGGATCTCCCGAAGACTCGAAATCGCGTGCCGCGCGGCACCTGTCCCATGCAGTCTATGGGGGTCCGCTGATCAACTTTCCGAAGGGCTCCCCGATGTCGACCGTGCCACTCGCCGCCCCTTCCCTGCAGTTGCGTGTCCCGACCGACGAGGACGCGCTCTCCTGGCACCGCGCGTTCGACGATCCCGAGGTGATGGAGTTCTTCGGCGGTGCGTCGGAGGAACTTTCGATGTACGAGGAATGGACCGCCCGACAGCGCAGACTCGACGCGGAGCTGGGGTACTGCCTGTGGACGGTGCTCGGCGAGGACGGCGAGGTCGCGGGCTTCACCGGCGCCCAGCCCTGGCCGCAGACCGCGTACGGCCCGGTGGGCGAGACCGAGATCGGCTGGCGGCTGGCCCGCTCGGCCTGGGGCCGGGGTTACGCCACCACCGCCGCGCGCCTCACGCTGGAGCGGCTGCGCGCGGCCGGGGTGGAACGGGTCGTGGCGACGATCGACGCGCGCAACGAGCGCTCGGTCGCCGTGGCCCGGCGGCTGGGGATGGAACGGGCGGAGAGCTTCACGGCACCGCGGTCCGGGAATGAGGTGTGCTGCTTCCGGCTGGAACTGGCCCCGTGACAACGGGCCGGCCGGCCCTTCGGGGTTCGGGCCCGGTCGCTCGGGCCGCAGAGCCACCCCGCCGGGCCGCGGGCCCCGCCTGCCGGGGCAGGGGCCCGGTCCTCAGGGCCGGGACCCGGAGGACGGCGGGCGCACGCCCCGGTGCAGTGCCACCACACCACCGGTGAGGTTGCGCCAGGCGACCTTCGACCAGCCGGCCCGCTGGAGTTTCGCCGCGAGCCCGGCCTGGTCGGGCCAGGCCCGGATGGACTCGGCGAGATAGACGTACGCGTCGGGGTTGGACGACACCGCGCGCGCGACCGGCGGCAGCGCCCGCATCAGGTACTCCGTGTACACCGTGCGGAACGGCGTCCACGTCGGCTGCGAGAACTCGCAGATCACCACCCGGCCGCCCGGCTTCGTCACCCGGTACAGCTCGCGCAGCGCCGCGTCCGTGTCCTGGACGTTGCGCAGCCCGAAGGAGATCGTCACCGCGTCGAAGGTCTCGTCGCGGAACGGCAGCCTGGTGGCGTCGCCCGCGGTGAAGGGCAGCCAGGAGTTGCGCTTCTTGCCCTCCTGGAGCATGCCGAGGGAGAAGTCGCACGGCACGACGTACGCGCCCGTCGCGGCGAAGGGCAGCGAGGACGTCGCCGTGCCCGCGGCCAGGTCGAGGACCTTCTCCGCGGGCCGGGCGTGCACCGCCTTCGCGACCTCCTTGCGCCACAGCCGGGCCTGGCCGAGCGACAGCACGTCGTTGGTGAGGTCGTAGTTCGCCGCCACGTCGTCGAACATCGTGGCGACTTCGTGCGGCTGCTTGTCCAGGGAAGCTCGGGTCACCCGCCCATTCAAGCAGCCCCGGTCCGTCGTGCTTCGCGCCGGTCGCGAGTCGTGTCCGTGCAGACTGAACCGATTCCGTCCACCGGCGGTCAGTACAGGGGGAGCACGGAGTCATCGGGAGCAGGGGGAGCACAGATGTCCGCACAGGGCACGCGCCGGCGGTTCTGGCCGGAACGCGGCCGGAACCGGCTGCTCGTCGCCGTGGTCGTCCCGGCCGTACTGATCTGTGCCGCCATGGTGGGGCCCCGGTGGAACGGTGGCGGTGACGGGAAGGCGGCCACACCGTCCGCGTCCGGGAGCGTGTCGGAGACCGGCAGGTTCACCGTCGCCCGCGCGGGCGTCGCGGACGGGGGCAGGCCCAGGGCCGGAGGCAACGCCTACCGGGTCGAGGCGGAGAACGGTTCGGGCATCGACCCGGACGAGGCCGCCGCCGAGATCGCCCGCATCCTGGCCGCGCCACGGGGCTGGTCGCACCACGGTGAGCACACCTTCCGCCAGGTCGCCGACGGCCCGGCGGGACTGGTCATACGCATCGCCACCCCAGGGACCACCGACGCCATCTGCGGGCGGGGCGGTCTCAACACCCATGGCGAGGTCAACTGCCGGGTCGGCGCCGATGTCGTGGTCAACCTCAAGCGCTGGCAACAGGGGTCGCCCGAGTTCCACGGTCCGCTCGCCGACTACCGGGCCCTCGTCATCAACCACGAGGTCGGGCACTGGCTGGGCCACGGCCACGAGACCTGTCCAGGCAAGGGCCGTCCCGCCCCGGCGATGATGCAGCAGATCGACGGGCTGAAGGGGTGCGTCTCCAACGCCTGGCCGTACGACGCCGAGGGCCGGTACCTGGGCGGCCCGTCGGTGCCGTGACGGGCCCGTCCGTCGGACGGGCCCAGGGGCTGTCCCTGCGATCACGCGCGAAAGCGCCCGATGCGCAGGTGTGGCCGGCACCGGTTCACTGATGCCCGGGGCGCGGGCGGGTGGCGCCGCAGCCGGGTCCGGCGGCGAGGTTGCGGCCCCGTCCGGGAAACCTCACCACGGCCTGCTCTTCGGAGTGAGAGCGTGCCCGGTCCCCGCAGGCCGGCCCTGATCCGGCGCGCAGTACGGCAACCGGCGCACACGGGCTCGGCCGCGGCGGAGGACCAGCCGTCCGTCGAGCACCCTCGCCGCGCAGCTCACGGCGCCCGCGGTGCGCAGCGCCGCGAGGTCCCGATATGCCGAACACCGCTGCCCGTTCGGCTCCGCCTCGCACCGGTCGCGCACCGGCGCCGGAACGTTCCGGAACTCGACTTCAACCTTTTGGCCACGGCATTACTCAGTAAAGGGGTGAGAGACCACCGAGACCCCGGAGAGGGGGACAGATGACCGCAGACGGCAGTCGGGACTCCACCGGATTCGAGGAGTTCGCCCGGGCGAACCAACGGCGTCTGTACCGGACCGCATATCTGCTGTGCGGCGAGGCGGAGAGCGCCCGCGACCTGACCCAGACGACGCTGGCCAAGCTCTTCCAGCACTGGCACCGGGCGAGCAAGGCCGACCACCCCTCAGCCTATGCGCGCACCGTCCTCACCCGGACGTATCTCGCCGAGCGCCGACGCCGGCTCCGCGACTTCCTGGCCCACAGCCATGTCGATGCCCCGAACCCCTCGGTGGGCCCCGAGCTGACGGTGACGCTGCTGACCGCGCTCGACGAACTGCCGCCCCGCGCCCGGGCGATGGTCGTCCTGCGCTACTGGGAGGACCTGGACGTGCGGACGGTCGCCGAGCTGCTGCGCTGCAGCGAGTCCACCGTCAAGAGCCAGTGCTCACGCTCGCTCGCCACGCTGCGCACGCGGCTGGGCGACCGGTACCTCTACACCACCCGCAGCTGAGGAGAACGTCATGGACATGTTTCCGGAAAGCGCGCCGCAGGAGACCGCGGACCGACTGATCAGGGAGGCCATGGCGGAGGCGGCCGAGGGGGCGCCGCCGCTGCCGGACCTGGTGCCCATCGCCCTGGCCGTGGGCCGCAGGCGCCGCATCAGGGCGCGGACGGCGATCGGCGGCGGGATGGTGGGAGTGGTGGCGCTCGGGGTGTTCGGCGCGACGCTGCCGTCCTGGGGCACGGGCGCCGGTACCGGCGACGACACCGCGCAGGCCGGGGCGCCCTCGCACGTGCCGAGCACGAGTCATGTGAGTCCCTCCCCCGTACCCACCGGGCCCACGCCCGGCTTCCCGACGCCGTTCCCCTCGTACACCGGGCCGACACGTACGCCCGTCCACGTCGAACCCACTCCGGGCGAGTCGTCCATGGCCGATCTGTCCGCGCCCGAGCGCGGGCGGCAGGAGAAGTTCCAGCAGCAGGCGGCGGCCGTGCTGGACGAGCTGTTGCCTGCGGCGTTCGGCACGGTACGCCCGGTCGACCTGGCCGTGAGCCGCTACCAGGGCGGGTCCGGGGGGCATGTCTTCCCCGTCGTCTTCTCCGTACGCCCCGCCGGTGGCCCGCAGGAGCCCTGCCCGTACGACCCGGAGGGGAAGGAGAAGTACCAGTGCGACAAGGTGACCCTGCTGAACGGGATCGTGGCCCGCGCCGTCACCACGACCGGGAACTCGAAGGGCGGGAAGGACGTCGTCGGCGTCAGCGTCAGCTTCGCGTTCGAGGACAGCGCCGTCGTCCTCTCGGCCGACGGCGACGGCTCCGCCATGGTCTCGGCGCCGGTCACCGCCGACCAGCTGCTCCACGTCGCCCGGGACGACCGCTTCCTGCGCCTGGTGCGTTACGCCCAAGCGTTCCCGATGGAGCCGAGGCAGGAGTCCGTCCATGGTGGGTGAGGAGCGGGGCCGCCGGGCGCGTGGCCGTGGCAGCAGTCGTGGTGCGGCCCGGCGGGCCCGCCGCCGGAAGACCCGGATACGGGTGATGGGCGCCGTGCTGGTGCCGGGTGCGCTGCTGCTCTGCGGGGCGTTGGTATGGGGGCCGTGGGGTGGCGGTGAGAGAGCGTCGGCACGGGCAGGGGCCGCGTCGGGCCGGGGGGCGGTGTCGTCGTCCCCGGGACCGGGCGTCGAGCCCGGCTCCCCTTCGACGCCCGGCAGTCCGCGCCCCTCCGCCTCGGCCGGCGACACCGACGACGACGCCGATTCCGGCGCCGGGAAGGGGCGCACGGAGAGGAGGAAGCCGGAGCCCGGAGAGCGGGCGGACGAGTCCCAAAGCTCGTCCGGGTCCGTGCCCGTGCACGGCTCCGGTGAGTTCGTCACCGCTGCCCCGGCGCACACCGGCAGCCACGGCACCGGCACCGTCCACCGCTACCGCGTCGAGGTGGAGCGGGGCACCGGTCTGGCCACGCGTCCCGCCGCGGCCGCGATCTCCGAGGTGTTCGCCGACCCGCGCGGCTGGACCCGCACGGGGCACGACGCGTTCCGGCAGGTCGGCTCGGGCCCGGCGGGTCTGGTGATCCGGATCGCGACACCGGACACCGTGGACCGGCTCTGCGGGGCGTACGGGCTGAACACACACGGCGAGGTCAACTGCCGCGTCGGCACCACGGTCGTGGTGAATCTGAAGCGGTGGATGCGGGGGTCACCACGGTTCGACGGCCCGCTGGCCGAGTACCGGGCGCTGATCATCAACCACGAGGTCGGCCACTGGCTGGGCCACGGCCATGAGACCTGCCCGGGGCCCGGACGCCGCGCGCCCGCGATGATGCAGCAGATCGACGGACTGAAGGGGTGCGTCGCCAACGCGTGGCCGTACACGTCCGCAGGCACGTACCTGCGCGGCCCGTCCGTCCCGTGACGGCGCGGCGGGCGTGCGTGCCGGACGCCCCGGCCGGACGGGACCACCGAGAACGCGCCGGGGCGTGTTTCGAAAGCAGCGTCGTCCGCCCGCAGGGCGGGCCGGGCGGGGTTCGAAACACGCCCTAACGGCGCCGGTACACCAGCCGCCCGCCCAGCACCGTGGCCACGCACCGCCCCGCCCCCACCGCGCACAGCGTCGCCTCATCGGGTACGTCGAAGACCGCGAGGTCGGCGCGGCCGCCGACAGTGAGCGGGCCGTGCACGGAACCGGGCAGGTCGTACCCCTCCATGAACGGGTCCGGGCTCGGCCTGCCGGCCAGGATGCCGGGGGCGCCGACGGCCGAGACCTCCGTCAGACCCGAGCGGGCCACGGCCATGCGGACGGCCGGGTCGTGGAAGCGGCCCGCGACGTGCGTCGTGCCGTACCGGAGCATCTGCTGCAGCCCGCGCCGTACGCTGCCCGCCCGCCGCGTCGCGTCCATCCCGGCGGCCAGCCGCTCGAACTCCTCGCCCCACAGCGGCTGGTCGCCGAGCGCGTCCGCCTCGCGCGGGTCGGGGTGGTAGCAGCGGGTGAGCAGCCACAGCCCGTGCCACTGCCGCAGTCCCGGCGTGATGACGCCCGGCCATGAGCGGACCCGGGCCGCGGGGTGGGCGGCGACGACCTCGTCGTACGGCCCGAGGGCGACGATCCGGTCGCCCTCCACGGCCACCGCACCCTGCGCAACGGCAGCCGCGCCGACCGGCAGAACCAGCGGCGCGGCATGAACAGTCAGCAAAACCGCCTCAGTTGGCGTTCAGGAGCTTCAGCTCCGGGTGGGCCGTGCCGCCCTCGATCGCGGTGGACGAGATGTGCGAGACCACCCGCTCGTCGATGGGGTCGTTCGCCGGGTCGTCGTGGACGACGAGGTGCTCGTACGTCGTGGCGCGCTGCGCCGGCACGCGGCCCGCCTTGCGGATCAGGTCGATGATCTCCATGCGGTTGGAGCGGTGCTTGGCGCCGGCCGACGAGACGACGTTCTCCTCCAGCATGATCGAACCGAGGTCGTCGGCGCCGTAGTGCAGTGACAGCTGGCCGACCTCCTTGCCGGTGGTCAGCCAGGAACCCTGGATGTGCGCGACGTTGTCGAGGAAGATCCGGGCGATGGCGATCATCCGCAGGTACTCGAAGAGCGTCGCCTGCGTCCGGCCCTTCAGGTGGTTGTTCTCCGGCTGGTACGTGTACGGGATGAACGCGCGGAAGCCACCCGTGCGGTCCTGCACGTCGCGGATCATCCGCAGGTGCTCGATGCGCTCGGCGTTGGTCTCGCCGGTGCCCATCAGCATGGTGGAGGTGGACTCGACACCCAGGCGGTGCGCGGCCTCCATGATCTCCAGCCAGCGCTCGCCGGACTCCTTGAGCGGGGCGATCGCCTTGCGCGGCCGGGCCGGCAGCAGTTCGGCGCCCGCACCCGCGAAGGAGTCGAGACCCGCGGCGTGGATGCGCTGGATGGCCTCCTCGACGGAGACCTTGGAGATCCGGGCCATGTGCTCGATCTCGGAGGCGCCGAGCGAGTGGATGACCAGCTGCGGGAACGCCTTCTTGATGGCGGAGAAGTGCTCCTCGTAGTACTCGACGCCGTAGTCCGGGTGGTGTCCGCCCTGGAACATGATCTGCGTACCGCCGAGCTCGACGGTCTCCGCGCAGCGGCGCAGGATGTCGTCGAGGTCGCGGGACCAGCCCTTGGCGGTGTCCTTGGGCGCGGCGTAGAACGCGCAGAACTTGCACGCCGTGACACATACGTTCGTGTAGTTGATGTTGCGCTCGATGATGTACGTCGCGATGTGCTCCGTACCGGCGTAGCGGCGTCGGCGCACGGCGTCGGCGGCCGCGCCCAGCGCGTGCAGCGGCGCCGACCGGTAGAGGTCGAGAGCCTCCTCCGGAGTGATCCGACCGCCCTCGGCGGCTCGGTCGAGGATGGGCTGGAGGTCGGCCTTCTCGGTCACCGGGCTGTCACCTTTCGGCGGTTTTTCAACGGATCTACGGACCGGTTCACCCTACGCCAGCCCCTGTCGGCGTCAGCTGCCGGACCGGCTGAGGGTGCCGTACGGGAGTCCCGCGCCCCTCTCCTCGGAGCGGAAGCGGAGGGTGCCGTCGGCGGCACGCGTGAAGTGGATGTCGGACTGGGTGGAGGTGCACAGGGCCGGGTCGCTCGGGCGGTCGGGGTCGGCGCGCTCCCTGAGCGTCAGTTCCTCGTCCGTTCCGGAGGAGAGCCGGGCGATGCTGTTGCAGCGCACGCTCAGTCCGAGGGCGGACACCTCCGTGGTCATGCGGACCACGTCCGTGCCCTTCTTCCCCGCGGTGAAGACGGCGGTGAGCGTGCCGTGCGGCTCCCCGGTGGTCTTCTCGGTGAGCGGCCCTTTCCAGGTGCCGGTGAACGCCTTCGGGACCTCGGTGACCTGGTCCGGGCCCGCCGTGCCCGCCGAGCCGTCCGAGTCCCCGGCGCCCGGTTCCGAGCCCGAGGGCTGCGAGTGTTCCGAGGAGGGCGTGGCGGCCGGGGAGCTGCCGACACCGCCGTGCTCGGCCGCGTCCCGGTCGCCGCCGCCCGGCATCAGATCGAAGAGGTACGCACTGCCCACGGTCACGGCGGCGAGCGCACCGGCCACGGCGAGGGCGACGGTGCAGCTCAGTCTCCGGCCCCGGTTCGCGTCGGGACGGGACGCCTCGGAGTCCGCGCCGACCGTGACGGAGAAACGGGGGTCCGCCATGCGTTGCCCCGGCCGCCCGGACGGCTGCGCCGCCCCGGCCGCGCCCGCGGCGGTCAGGGGCCACGGGTGCGGCCCGTTCGGCCGGGGCGGCCGGGTGGGTTCGTGCGAGGGGGACGGCTCGACCGGCGGGCCGAACCCACCACTCGCGCCGCCGCCGTCGGGCGCACCGATCACCCCCCACGAGGCACCGCTGAACGGCACCGGCCCCGACTGCACCGGCGCGTCCTGCGGCTCCAGGTCCAGCAGCGCGACCGCCGCCCGGCTGACCTCGCGCACCAGCGGGCCGGGCAGCCACCCCGCGGCCACCAGCGCGGCGGCCCCGCCCGGCGCCAGTTGCCGGGCCAGTTCCGTGGGGGTCGGGCGGTCCTCCGGGTACTTCGCCAGGCACCCGGCGACGATGTCCCTCAGCTCCCCCTCCAGTTCCCCCAGCTCCGGCTCCTCGTGCACCACCTTGTAGAGCAGTACGGCGGAGGAGTCGCCGAGGAAGGGCGCGGTACCGGTGGCCGCGTACGCGAGCACCGCGCCGAGCGAGAAGACATCGGCCGCGCCCGAGATGTCCACGCCCCGGATCTGCTCCGGCGCCATGTAGCCGGGCGAGCCGACCGACACCCCGGTGGAGGTGAGCGAGGCGGTGGCACCGATGGCGTGGGCGATCCCGAAGTCGATCAGCCGGGGACCGTCGAGGGCGAGCAGCACGTTGGAGGGCTTCACATCGCGGTGGATGAGGTCCTGGGCGTGCACCGCGGCCAGCGCCTCCCCGAGTCCGGCGCCCAGTGTCCGCACCGCGTGCTCGGGCAGCGGGCCGTGCTCGACGACCGCGACGGACAGCGGGGGCCCGGCCACATAGCCGGTGGCGACCCAGGGAATGGGGGCGTCCGGGTCGGCGTCCAGAACGGGCGCCGTCCACTGCGCACCGATCCGCCGCGCCGCGTCCACCTCCCGCCGGAACCGGGCCCGGAATTGCTCGTCGAGAGCGAAGTGGGGGTGCACGACCTTGACCGCGACGGTGCGTCCGCCCGCGCTGCGCCCCAGATAGACCCGGCCCATGCCGCCCGCACCGAGCCTGCCGAGCAATCGGTAGGAACCGATGGTCAGCGGTTCGCCGGCTTCCAGCGGCTGCATATGGACTCCCCCTGTGGACCGGCCGGACCTCCGACCGAAGCCTAGGGTGCGAAGGTCATCGGGTCCCAGAGGAAACCATCCGCCGATTTCACTCCCAAGGGAACGAACAACGGCTTTCGACACAACAAAAGGCGTGAATACGTCGTTCACCCGAGCGATTCCGGTTCAGGACCGGGACTCTCCTCGGACGCCGTCCGGGAATCGGCTATTCGACGCGTATTCACCCGAATCGATGGCACGCGAGGAGAAGCGGCCGGAGAAGGGCGGAGGAAGGACGGGAGAAGGCCGGGAAGAGATATCCGACCGAAGAGGTACAGGATTCATCCATATCCCGGCCCATTCCCGTCGAGCGCCTCCGGGCGCGGCGCGCACCGGGCGCACTCGGTGCGGCCCCGCGTCCCGCCCCCCGCATCCGCGGCGTCGGCCGCGCCCAGGCCTCCGGTCAGCCGCCGAGCAGTTCGACCTTCACGTCCGCCGGGAAGCCGGTCGTCGGGCCGACCCGGCGCGCGAACTCCCGCACCCCGGCCAGCTGGTCCGAACCGAAGCGGAAGTCCAGCGTCGTGAAGTAACGCTCCAGCACCTCCGCGTCGAAGGCCTCCCAGCGTGCCGCCTGCTCCGCGACCTTGGTGACCTCCTCCAGGGAGACGTCCCGCGAGGCCAGGAAGGCCTCGTGCGCCTTGTTCACGTGGTGGGGCTCGGCCGCCAGATAGTCCTTGCGGGTCGCCCAGACCGCGAAGACGAACGGCAGCCCGGTCCAGTCCTTCCACATCTGGCCCAGGTCGTGGACCTGGAGGCCGAGCCGGGGCGCGTCGTGCAGGTTGGCGCGCAGCGCGGCGTCACCGATGAGCACGGCGGCGTCCGCCTCCTGCATCATCACGCCGAGGTCCGGCGGGCAGGTGTAGTAGTCCGGGCTGACCCCGTACCGCTCGGCGAGCAGCAGCTGGGCCAGACGCACGGAGGTGCGCGAGGTCGAGCCGAGCGCCACCCGGGCCCGGTCCAGCTGGTCCAGCGGCACCTGCGACACGATCACGCACGACATGACGGGCCCGTCGCATCCCACCGCGATGTCCGGGAAGGCGACCAGGTCGTCGGCGTTGCGCAGGAACTCGACCAGGGTGACGGGGCCGATGTCCAGATCGCCCCTGATCAGCTGCTCGCTGAGCTTCTCCGGGGTGTCCTTCGAGAGCTCCATGTCGAGCAGGGTCCCGGTTCTCGCCAGTCCCCAGTACAGGGGAAGGCAGTTCAGGAACTGGATGTGACCGACGCGCGGCCGGCTGCGACGGGCGTCGCCCGCGACGGTTGAGACGGTTGAATTGTCCACATCGCGAGGCTAGACCCGTGGTGCCGTCCGGACGGCACCGGGTGCGCGAGGCGTCGTCCCGCCCCTCTCGCGGGGGCACCGATACCGCCCCGGAGCCGTATCGGAAGTCTTCATTCCGTATCCCTTGAGGACACCTCCACGACACCCCCCGGGAGACCCGCTTCGTCAGCTCATCGGCACGGCAATCAAACATCCGGGTGAAGTGATCTTTCCCTCTACCCTTCCGTACACGCTGCGTGCTAGGCTCGACGCAAGTTGCAGTTTGGTTTCCCTTGCAGTACAGAGCCTGCGGAGCATGTAACCCGCAGGCTTTTGTAGTTTTCAGACTTCTTTGCAGGTTCTGGAGCAGGGCAACCCTTTGGCCCAAGGAGGGCTTATGGCTACCGGAACCGTCAAGTGGTTCAACGCTGAAAAGGGCTTCGGCTTCATCGCCCAGGACGGCGGCGGCCCGGATGTCTTCGTTCACTACTCCGCGATCAACGCGTCCGGGTTCCGCTCCCTCGAGGAGAACCAGGTCGTGAACTTCGACGTCACTCAGGGACCCAAGGGTCCGCAGGCTGAGAACGTCACCCCGGCCTAGTTGCCCGGGTCGGCCGATCGCGGCCGGCTAGCAGTACCCAAGGAGCCCCGCTCCTCCGCCTCGGCGGGGAACGGGGCTCCTGCCTTTTCCACTCCCGCCTGTTCCACTCCCGTCTGTTCCACTCCCGTCTGTTCCACTTCCGCCCTTTCCGCTCCCACCCCTTCCGTTCCCGGCAGCACCGGGGCGCCGTGGAGCTTGACCTTGCCACCGTGTGAAGCCGTGCACTGGGAGACATCATGTTCACCATCGGAGACTTCGCCCGGTACGGACGGGTCTCGGCCCGGATGCTGCGCCACTACGACGCCATCGGACTCCTGCACCCGGACCGCACGGACCCCGCCACCGGCTACCGCTACTACGGGGCCGCCCAGCTCTCCCGCCTCAACCGCATCATCGCCCTGAAGGATCTCGGCTTCACGCTCCAGCAGGTGCAGGCCGTCCTCGACGAGCAGGTGGGGGCCGAGGAGTTGCGCGGCATGCTGCGACTGCGGCGGGCGGAGCTGGAGGAGGCCATGGCGGCAGCGGCCGCACGGCTGACACGGGTCGAGGCGAGGCTCCGGTCGATCGAGAGCGAGGGACGCATGCCCGAGGACGAGGTAGCGGTCAAGAGCATTGCCGCAGTACGGGTCGCCGAGTTGACCGGGACGGCGGCGGGCTTCGAACCGGAGCACATCACTCCGGTGATCGGCCCGCTGTACGACCGGCTCTTCCCGCTGCTGGGCACGGTGGGGGTCGGCCCGAGCGGCCCCGGGATCGCCTATTACGAGGACGCCCCGGAGGGCGGCGGCGCGATCGTCGTCCACGCGGGGGTGACGGTCTCCGCCCCGGTGGGCCCGCTCGGCGACACCGGAATCACGGTGGTCGAGCTGCCCCCGTTCGAGGCGGCGACCATCGTGCACCGGGGCTCGATGGACGGCGTACTGCCGACGGCCCAGACCCTGGCCCGTTGGATCGACGCCAACGGCTACAGGTCCACGGGATACGCCCGCGAGATCAACCTGGAGTGCCCCGACGACCGGGACACATGGGTGACGGAGCTCCAGGAGCCGGTCACCAGGGCCTGACCTCTCCGGAGGTACCGGGGCTCCACGCGGAACGTGACACCCGGGGTGCCGGGTGTCACGTTCCGCGCCCTCCCTACCGCCCGCCGGACCCCGCCCACAGCCCGTCGTCCGTCAGCCCCAGCAGGTCGATCGCGTTGCCGCGGACGATCCGGTCCACGACATCGGCGTCCAGATGTCCCATCTGCGCCTCGCCGACCTCGCGCGACTTGGGCCAGGTGGAGTCGGAGTGCGGATAGTCGGTCTCGTACAGGACGTTGCCGACGCCGATCGAGTCCAGGTTCCTGAGCCCGAAGGCGTCGTCGAAGAAGCAGCCGTAGACATGCTCGGCGAACAGCTCCGACGGCGGACGGTGGACCTTGTCGGCGACGCCGCCCCAGGCGCGGTTCTCCTCCCAGACCACGTCGGCGCGCTCCAGGATGTACGGAATCCAGCCGATCTGCCCCTCCGCGTACATGATCCGGAGGTTCGGGAACCGTTCGAACTTGCCGCTCATCAGCCAGTCGACCATCGAGAAGCAGCAGTTGGCGAAGGTGATGGTGGAGCCGACGGCGGGCGGGGCGTCGGCCGAGGTGGACGGCATCTTCGACGACGAGCCGATGTGCATCGCGATCACCGTCCCCGTCTCGTCACAGGCCTGCAGGAACGGATCCCACTCGTCCGTGTGAATCGACGGCAGGCCGAGATGCGGCGGTATCTCGGAGAACGCCACCGCGCGCACACCGCGCGCCGCGTTGCGCCGGACCTCCTCCGCGGCCAGCCGCGCGTCCCAGAGCGGGATCAGGGTGAGCGGGATGAGCCGGCCTCGCGCCTCGGGCCCGCACCACTCCTCCACCATCCAGTCGTTGTACGCCCGCACCCCGAGCAGCCCGAGTTCGCGGTCCTTCGCTTCGGTGAAGGTCTGCCCGCAGAAGCGGGGGAAGGTGGGGAAGCAGAGCGCGGACTGGACATGGTTGACGTCCATGTCCGCGAGCCGGTCGGGGACCGAGAACGAACCCGGGCGCATCTGCTCGTACGTGATGACCTCGAGCTTGATCTCGTCCCGGTCGTAGCCGACCGAGGTGTCGAGCCGGGTGAGCGGGCGGTGCAGGTCCTCGTACACCCACCAGTCGCCGATCGGCCCGTCATCGCCCTTCGCGCCCATCACAGGCGCGAACTTGCCGCCCATGAAGGTCATTTCCTTGAGCGGTGCGCGGACGATCCGCGGACCGCGGTCGAGGTACTTGGACGGGAGCCGGTCCCGCCAGACATGAGCGGGCTCCACCGTGTGGTCGTCCACCGAGATGATCTTCGGGAAGGTCTCCATGCTCACCACGGTAGCGCTGATCTGACGTACCGTCAGCTATCTGTACCGGCCCCCGTCCCGCAATCACTGTCGAGGGCTTGTGCAGAGAGTCACCCACTGCTGACGTGTCCGCCTATAACAAGGCAGACTGTTGAGCGCGATACCAGCGGTACGGAACAATCCGGATCCCCCGCCCCGGACCGGCACACGGGCGAGGAATCCGGAACGAACAGCACCGGCACGATCGGCAGGACCGGCGGGGCGAGCAGGACAGGGGGCATCAATGGACCGTGACGACCACGGGCCACGCGTGCGTGTTCCGGGGCAGCGGGCTCCGCAGCAGCAGTCGGCCGACGGCGCCGATCTGCGCTTTTCCGTGCTCGGCCCGGTACGGGCCTGGCGGGACGGAGAAGCGCTGCCGTCCGGTTCGCCTCAGCAGCGCGCTCTGTTGACCGCACTGCTCCTGCGCGACGGCCGCACGGCCACGGCCTCCGAACTCATCGACGCCATCTGGGGCGAGGAACCGCCCTCGCAGGCGCTCGCCGCCGTACGCACGTACGCCTCTCGGCTCCGTAAGGTCCTCGACCCGCAGACGCTGGTCAGCGCCGCCGGCGGCTATGCGATCCGGACCAGGAACGACGCCCTCGACCTGACCATCGCCCAGGAGTTGGTGGCCGAGGCGGAGAAGGCCCGCGCGGGCGGCGACCGCGCCCAGGCCCGCGGTCTCTTCAGCAAGGCGCTCGGCCTGTGGGACGGCGAGACCCTGGCCTCCGTGCCCGGCCCGTACGCCGAGAACCAGCGCACCCGGCTGGAGGAGTGGCGGCTCCAGCTCACCGAGACCCGGCTCGACCTGGACCTGGAGGTCGGCTGTCACGCGGAGGCGGTCTCCGAACTGACCGCGCTCACCGCCGCGCACCCGCTGCGCGAGCGGCTGCGCGAACTCCTCATGATCGCCCTGTACCGCAGCGGCCGACAGGCCGAGGCACTCGCCGTGTACGCCGACACCCGTCGGCTGCTGGCCGACGAGCTGGGTGTCGACCCGCGCCCCGAGCTCTCCCAGCTCCAGCAGCGCATCCTGCAGGCCGACGAGGAACTGGCCCGCCCGGCCGACGAGCCGGCACCTGCCCCGGCGCCGCTGCGTCCCGCCCAGCTTCCCGCCACCGTGCCGGACTTCACCGGCCGCGCCTCCTTCGTACGGGAACTGAGTGGCCGGCTGGCGACCGCCGAGGGTTCGGTCATGGCCGTCTCGGCACTGGCCGGCATCGGCGGCGTCGGCAAGACGACCCTCGCGGTGCACGTCGCCCACCAGGCGCGCCAGCACTTCCCGGACGGTCAGCTGTATGTGGACCTCCAGGGCGCCGGCGCGCGCGCCGCCGAACCGGAGACGGTGCTCGGCGCGTTCCTGCGCGCGCTGGGCACGGCCGACTCGGCGATCCCCGACTCCCTGGACGAACGCGCCGCCCTCTACCGCTCCACGCTCGACGGCCGCCGCATCCTGGTCCTCCTCGACAACGCCCATGACGCGGCCCAGATCCGCCCCCTCCTCCCCGGCACCGCGGGCTGCGCGGCCCTGGTCACGAGCCGCGTCCGGATGGTCGACCTGGCGGGCGCGCACCTGGTCGACCTGGACGTGATGTCCCCGGAGGAGGCGCTCCAGCTCTTCACCCGCATCGTGGGCGAGGAACGCATCAACTCCGAGCGCGAGGCCGCCCTCGACGTGGTCGCCGCCTGCGGCTTCCTCCCCCTGGCCATCCGCATCGCCGCCTCCCGCCTGGCCTCCCGCCGCACGTGGACGGTCTCCGTCCTGGCCGCCAAACTCGCCGACGAACGCCGTCGCCTGGACGAACTCCAGGCAGGCGACCTCGCGGTGAAGGCCACCTTCGAACTCGGCTACGGCCAGCTGGAGCCGGCCCAGGCGCGCGCGTTCCGCCTGCTGGGCCTGGCGGACGGCCCGGACATCTCCCTGGCCGCGGCGGCGGCCCTGCTCAACCTGGAAGCCCACGTGGCGGAAGACCTGCTGGAGGCCTTGGTCGACACCAGCCTCCTGGAGTCGGCTGCACCGGGCAGGTACCGGTACCACGACCTGGTGCGCCTCTACGCGCGTTCCTGCGCGGAACGGGACGAGCAGGATCCGGAGGAACGGGAGTTGGCGCTGTCGCGACTGCTGGACTTCTATCTGGCGACGGCGGCGGGGGTGTACGCGCTGGAGCGGCCGGGGGAGCGCGTGCTCGACCACTTCGAACCGACGCTGCGCCCGGGGCTGTCGTTCTCGACCCCTGCGGCGGCGCTGGACTGGCTCTTCAACGAGTCCAGCGGACTGCTCGCATGCGCCCGGCAGTCCGCGGCGCAGGGGATGCTCCGCAAAGCCGCCGATCTCCTCATGGCCGCCGTGGATCTGGGCGAATCGGGAGCCAGTTCGCACCAGTTCACCCAGGCGGCGACCGCGGTCTCCGAGGCGGCCCGGACTGCGGGTGACGTTCAGGCGGAGGGTCGCGCGCGCACCATGCTGACCCATGTGCACAGCATCTCGGGCCGGTTCACCGATGCGGAGAACGACGCCCGGCGGGCCTTGGAGTTGGGGCTGGCCGCCGGAGACCCGGTCTCATCCAGTCAGGCACCCAACCAACTCGGAATCATCGCCCTCTACGAGAACCGTCATACCGACGCAGAGGCCCATTTCACCCAGGCTCTGGCTGCCTTCCGGGCGGACAACAACAAGTCGGGCGAAGCCTCGGCGCTCTGCAACATGTCCAGGGTCCACCTGGCCACCGACCGGAAAATGAGCGCGGTGAGCCTGGCCCAGCAAGGCATCTCCCTCTACGAATCGGACGGCAGAGAACAGGCCCTCCGCCTGGCCAACGGCAAATACGCTCTCGGTCTGGCCTTCACCGGTGCGGGCCAGACGTCCCAGGCGCGGCAGGTACTCACCGAGGCCCTGGAGGTCTTTCGGGACAGCAGGCAGCGGTTCTGGCACGGCATGACACTGTTTCGACTGGCAGAGGCGGACCTGGCCGACCACGAACCCGCGCAGGCCGCCGCACAGGCGGAGCAGGCCCTCGCCGTACTGCACGGAATCGGCGGCGAGTGGAGACGTGCCAACATCCTCACCGTGCTCGGCCTCAGTCTCACCCCTCTCGGTCAGACCGATCGGGCGCAGGCCTGCTGGCGTGAGGCGCTCACGGTCTTCGAAGACCTGGGGGCGACCGAAGCCGACCATGTGCGCGCCCTGCTGCATCCGGTCACAGTGATCTGAGGTTCGTCCGCCGCGTTCATCATTCGTTTATCGCTCCCCGGCATTCTCTTACTCATCGATCCGTCGCGTCGGGGGGCAGACGGGTCTGTGTGTGGCCTCACCGCTAGGGTGAACGGCCCTGGAATGCCCGTCCGGCGATCCACGGGGGAACCGCCGGACGGGCACACCACCCACTATGTCCACACTTTCAGGAGTTGACCTTCATGGCCGACAACAACAGCATCCTCAAGCCGACCAACGCGCACGCATCCGGCGCGGACATCACCACGCAGGACGCCCACGCGTCGAGCGAACCTCTCAAGCCGACGGATGCGCACGCGTCCGGCGAGGAGATCACCACCCTGGACGCCCACGCGTCGGCACCGAAGCCCAACTAGGACCTTCACCTGCACGGGGAGCGGCCGCGGCGGCGCGGAGGGGGAGCCGTCGCGGCCGCTGTTTTCATTTCGACGCCTCTGCGGTGCTCACGCTTTCACTGCCTGGGGCTTCCGGTCCGGAGCCCCGGCTCGCCGTGAGCCGTCAGAACCCCGCCCGCCCTCGCAGCTCGCCCTTCAGCACCTTGCCGCTCGCGTTCCGGGGCAGCTCGCTCACGAACTCCACCGCCCTCGGAACCTTGTAGTTCGCCATCTCCCGCCTGGACCAGGCGATGAGGTCGTCGGCCGTCAGCGTCGCGCCCGGCCTGCGTACCGCGTACGCCTTGCCGACCTCGCCCAGGCGGGGGTCCGGGACGCCGATCACCGCCACGTCGGCCACGTCCGGGTGCAGGCCGAGGAGTTGTTCGATCTCCGCCGGGTACGCGTTGAAGCCGCCGACGATGAACATGTCCTTGATCCGGTCGGTGATCCGGAGGTTGCCGTTCTCGTCGAGGACGCCGATGTCCCCGGTGCGGAGCCAGCCGTCGGAGGTGATCGCGGTGGCCGTGGTCCCCGGGTCCTCGAAGTAGCCCCGCATCACGTTGAACCCGCGGACCAGCACCTCGCCGGGGGTGCCGGGGGCGGCCAGGACGCGGACCTCCGTGCCCGGGATCGCCCGGCCCGATGTCGAGGCGATCGTCTCCGCCGGGTCACCGCGTCGGCACATGGTGACGATGCCGCTCGCCTCGGAGAGGCCGTACGCGGTGAGGACCGTCGCGATGCCGAGCTCCGTGCGCAGGCGTTCCACCAGCCGCAGGGGCACCACCGCCGCGCCCGTCACGACCAGGCGGAGGGCGGAGAGGTCGTGGGCGCCCCGCGCCGGGTGGTCCAGGAGGGACTGGTGGAGGGTGGGCGGACCCGGCAGGACCGAGATGCGCTCGGCGGCGATGTTGGCCAGGACCGTGTCCACGTTGAACACCGGTTGCGGGACCATCGTGGCGCCCCGCATCAGGCACGCGATGATGCCCGCCTTGTAGCCGAAGGTGTGGAAGAACGGGTTCACGATCAGATAGCGGTCGCCCTCGCGCAGGTCAGCCAGTTCGCTCCAGATCGCGTAGCAGCGCAGGGTCTGGGCGTGGGTGATGACGGCACCCTTGGGCCGGCCCGTGGTGCCCGAGGTGTAGATGATGTCGCAGGGGGCGGAAGGAGCGATGGCGGCGGCTCGGGCGCGTACCGCCTCCGGCGACACCCCCTCCCCCGCTGCCAGGAAGTCCTTCCAGGTGACGTAGTCGTCGGGGGCGCTGTCCGCCAGCACCACCACCCGTTCCAGGTGCGGGAGCGGTACGTCGGCCCGGCGCAGGGACGCCACGTAGGACGTGCCGAGGAAGGTGCCCGTGACGAAGAGCAGCTTCGCCCGGCTGCGTTCCAGGATGTACGCCGCCTCCGTGCCCTTGAACCGGGTGTTGAGGGGGACGAGCACCGCTCCGGCCGTGACGGCGCCGAGTGCGGAGACGATCCAGTCCAGGGTGTTCGGGGCCCAGACCGCCACCCGGTCGCCCGGCTCGACCCCCGAGGCCATGCATGCGGCGGCGGCGCGTTCGACGCGGTGGCCGAGTTCGGCGTACGAGATCCGGGTGCGGCCCTCGACGACCGCCTCCCGGTCCCCGTACCGTCGCGCCGCCGCCCGTATCAGCTTCGGGATGCTGCCCCATTCCTCGTCGCCGCGCATCGTTCGCCCTCTCTGACGCAGTAGCTGACTATCCGTCAGATTAGCTGTAGCCTCAGCCGCTGTCAGCAGTGACGACGGCCTCGGAGGTGGCGGTGGCGGCGCTCAAGGACGTGACAGCGATAGCCGGCATAGGACAGACGGCCTTCGCGAAACAACTGCCCGAATCCGAGAAGACACTGGCCTGCCGGGCCATCGTCGCGGCGCTCGACGACGCGGGCATCGCCGCCTCGGAGGTGGATGCCTTCGCCTCGTACACGATGGAGGAGACCGACGAGGTCGAGATCGCCAAGGCCATCGGGGCGGGCGATGTGACCTTCTTCAGCAAGGTGGGGTTCGGGGGCGGCGGCTCGTGCGCGACGATCGCGCATCTCGCCGCCGCCGTGGCGACCGGGCAGGCGAGCGTCGGTGTCGCCTGGCGGTCGCGGAAGCGGGGGTCGGGGCCCCGGCCCTGGAAGAACACCGCCGTGCAACTGCCCACCCCCGCCCAGTGGACCCGTCCGTACGGACTGCTGCGGCCGGCCGACGAGATCGGGATGCTGGCCCGGCGATACATGCACGAGTACGGGGCGACCCGCGACCATCTCTTCAACGTCGCCCTCGCCTGCCGCAACCGCGCCAACCAGAACCCGGACGCGGTGATGTACGAGCGGCCACTGACCCGCGACATGTATATGACCTCGCGCTGGATCAGCGAGCCGCTCTGTCTGTTCGACAACTGTCTGGAGACGGACGGCGCGCTGGCCTGCGTCATCGTCTCGGCGGAGCGGGCCCGCGACTGCCGGCAGAAGCCCGTCTACATCCACTCCGTCGCCCAGGGGCTGCCCGCCCAGCACCACGGGATGGTCAACTACTGGAACGACGACCCGCTCACCGGACCGGCCTGGACGGCCGCCCGGCAGCTGTGGAAGCAGGCCGACTTCGGCCCGGACGACGTGGATGTCGCGCAGATCTATGACGCGTTCACCCCGCTCATTCCGCTCTCCCTGGAGGGCTACGGCTTCTGCGGGCGCGGCGAGGGCGCCGCGTTCACCGAGGGCGGGGCACTGGAGAGCGGCGGGCGGCTGCCCATCAACACCGGGGGCGGCGGGCTCAGCGAGGCGTACGTCCACGGCTTCAACCTCATCAACGAGGGTGTGAAACAGCTGCGCGGTATCTCCACCGCCCAGGTCCCGGGCGCCGGGACGTGCCTGGTCACCGCCGGCGAGGGTGTGCCCACCTCCGCCGTACTGCTGAGGAGTTGAGGAGCCGACATGGGTGCTGACACGGATGCTCTGCTGATGCCTGTCGTGGACGAGGACGGTGCCCCCTTCTGGGAGTACGCGGCCCGTGGCGAACTGCGCGTCCAGGCGTGCGCCGCCCCGGAGTGCGGAAGGCTCCGCTTCCCGCCCCGGCCGTGCTGCCCGCACTGCCAGTCCTTCGCGAGCGAGTGGCGGCCGATGAGCGGACGTGGTCGCGTCTGGTCGTACGTGCTGCCGCATCCCCCGCTGCTGCCCGCGTACGCCGCACAGGCCCCGTACAACGCCGTGGTGGTCGAACTGGCCGACGCCCCGGAGATCCGGTTGGTCGGGAACGTGGTGAGCGGTCCCGAAGCCCCGCTGGACTCGGTCGACCCGGCGCGGCTGCGGATCGGGGCACCGGTACGGGCCGTGTTCTGCCCGGACGCCTCCGGGGTGACCCTCGTGCGCTGGCTGCTGGAGCGGTGAGCGGCGATGGCCCTGCGGACGGAGACGGACAAGGAGACCGGGGTCGCGCTCGTCACCCTGGACCGGCCCGAGAAGCACAATGCGATCGACCTGGCGACGGCCGCCGAACTGAGCGCCGCCTGGCGGGCGTTCCGCTTCGACGACGGAGTGCGGGCCGTCGTCGTCACCGGGGCGGGCGGCCGGGCCTTCTGCACGGGGATCGACCGGGGCGTGGAGGTGCCGCAGCCCTCGTCCCCGTACGCGATCGACGATCCGCTGATCGCGATCGGGCCCAAGGCGAACGACCTGTGGAAGCCGGTGATCGCGGCCGTGGAGGGGATGGCCTGCGGCGGGGCGTTCTATCTGCTGGGCGAGGCGGAGTTCGTCATCGCGTCGAAGGAGGCGACGTTCTTCGATCCGCACACGACGTACGGCATGGTCAGCGCGTACGAGGCGATCTCCATGGCGCAGCGGATGCCGTTCGGGGAGGTGGCACGGATGTCCCTGATGGGCACGGCCGAACGGGTCACGGCCCAACGGGCGTACGAGACCGGGCTGGTCAGTGAGGTGACGGCGCCGGGCGGCGCGGTGGCGGCGGCACTGCGGGCGGCGGGAGTGATCGCCTCGTACCCGACGGAGGCGGTGCAGGGGACGGTACGGGCGGTGTGGTCCGCGAAGGAGGCGGCCAGGGCGCAGGCCATGGCCCACGCCCCGCACCTGATCGCGCTCGGGAACCTGCCGCCGGAGCGGCAGGCCGAGTTGTTCCGGGGGCGGGGCGGCAGCGGATTCCGGACCCGGTGAGACGGCGGGTCGGTGGTGCGGCGGGTCGGTGGTGCGGGCAGGCCGCAGGGCGGTGAGGCCCGCGGAGCCGGTGGGGTCAGTAGCTCAGCTGCGCCTCGACCCGGCACTTCTTCACCTGGGAGACCTTGCGCGGACTGTCCATCCGCACGGGGACGGTCCTGGTCTCGCCGCCGTCGACGGCGACCTTCGCCTCCCCGGTGTCCACGGTGTTGCCCCGCGCGTCGAGGAACGTCACATCGACTTCGTAGGTGTGTGAGCCGGCCGCGCTCGCCGTGAGCCTGACGGTGGAGGAGGTGACGGCCTTGCGTGTGCCCTTGCGGGGCTGGGCGCAGCGGAAAACGTACGCCCGGGGCTCGTCCGAGGCACTGACGCTCGGGGTCGGCGACTCGTAACCGGTGTCTCCGGAGGAGCCGCTCGACGAACCGTAGTCGTTGTTGTCGTCGTAGTCGCTGCGGTGGTAGCCGCCGTTGCTCTTCTCGGAGTTGGAGCAGCCGCCGCCGCTGCCGCTCGATCCCCTGCTCTTGCCGCTTCGGCCGCCGTGGCTGGAGGTCGAGAAGCCGGTGAGTGCGAGGACCACCACGACCAGTACCGCGGAAAGCCTTATGTGCTGCCGCATCATCGATGCAGCCCCCCTTGTGTTGTTGTCCGATTCTGCTGTTGTCGAACGACCGCGCGACACCGTAGCGCAAGGTGCGGGAGGCAGGGGCCAGGCGTAGCGTCGAGGCGGAGAGCGGTGCCGATACATGACACCGGTCCGCGCACACGCAGGAGGCCGACGATGGTCCGCAACGTCCTCGGCTCGGTCCTCGCTCTCGTAGGAGCGGCGGCCGCCGTGCTGAGCCCCTTCCGAGACTGGTACGACGGCCGCCTGGGGCGTCATTACCGGATCGACGAACTGTTCACCGGGATCACCGGCAGCCGGCCCGGACCGCTGGGCTCGATCCTGGTCGCCTTTCTCTTCGCCGCCCTGCTGACCGTGCTGGGGGTGGTGCTGCGGTCGCGGCTGCTGGTGGCGGCCGCGGGCGTGGTGGTGCTCGGGTTCACCGTGCTGTGGATGGTGCGCCAGGGGCAGTCGGTGGGCAGTCTGAGCGTCTCGGGCAACGGCTCCGGGCTGCAGTGGGGGGTGGCGGGAGCCCTGGGCGGCGGGGTGCTGCTGCTGTTGGGCGCGGCGTTGATGTCGGGGCGGCGCGGCGGTGGGCGCCGCGTCCCGCGCGAGGACGGTGTCCGGCCGTATTCCGCGCCCGGCTCGCAGGACCCGGACACCTGGCCGCCGACACAGGAGCCGGGACCCTCCGTGCAGACGAGTCCGCTGCCGGAACCGGAGCCGGAACCGTACACGGGGCCTCCTCCGGGAGCCCGCCGTCCGGGCCCACGGGCCCGGGAGACGTCCGCGCGCCCCGGGACCGGACCGGAGGACCAGGACACGGCCCCGCACCCCGTCGTACCGGACGAGGGCCCCGCCCCGGACCGGCCGCCGCGCCCCTGAGGCCCCGCGCCTCCGAGGCCCCGCGCTTCCGAGCCCCTGGGCTTCTGAGGCTCCGAGCCTCCGAGTGTCTGAGTCTCCGAGGAACGGGCCGCGAGTGGCGACCGGGCGCTACGTCCGGGCCCGGTTGCCCGTGCCCGTTCCCTTCAGCGCGTCCAGCGCGTACACGCAACGGTCCTTGCTGCACGCGTACACGACACCGCCCCGCGCCACCGGCGAACCCGTGATCTCGCCGCCCGTCGCCAGCTTCCAGCGGAGCTGGCCGCCCGCCGCGTCCAGGGTGTACAGGACGTGGTCGGCGGAGCCGAAGTGGACCCGGCCGTCGGCGACCACCGGGGCGCCCACCACCTCGCCGCCCGCCGCGAACCGCCACTTCGGGGTGCCGGTGACCGCGTCGAGCGTGTACAGCGCGCTGCCGCTGCCGACGTGGACGTTCCCGCCCGTCACCAGGACCGGCTCCGTCGACTGCCGGGCCTCCGTGGCGATGCGCCAGCGGTCCTTGCCCGTCGAGGCGTCGATCGCGTACACCGTGCCGAGGTAGTCGGCGAGGTACACGCCGCCGCCGGTGACCGCGGGCCCCGGTGCGAACGCGGGCGGCGAGAGGAAGACGGCGGGCGACTCGAAGTGCCAGCGGACATGGCCGGACACGGTGTCGACGGCCAGGACCCGGGCCCCCGCGCTGACGTACACGAAGCCGTCCTCCGCGGGGGTCACTCGGACCGGCACCCCGCCGCAGGAGGCCGCGTCGCCGATCGGGTACGACCAGCGCTCGATGCCGGAACGGGCGTCGACGGCGCGCAGCCGGGCGTCCTGCCAGAGGTAGACCGTGCCGTCGTGGACGACGGGCCCGGCCTCCGCCGTCTCGAAGTCGGTCTGTACGCCGCCGCTCTCCCACAACTTCTCGCCCGTGGACGCCTCCCACGCCTGGACGCCGCCGCCCCGGGTACCGGTGACGACGGTGCCTCGGTCCGCCTTGAGGGAGTACACCCAGGCATCGGTCTGCAGCCGCCACCGCTCGGCGCCGGTCGTCGCGTCCAGGGCGTACAGCGACGGCCCGTCGGAGGCGTGGATCCGGCCGTCCTCCACCGCCATCACCCAGGCCACGTCCCGGGTCTTGAACTGGCGGCGCCCGTTGCCCACGTCCAGGGCGTGCACCTCGAACGAGGTGACGTAGAGCAGGTCTCCGGCGACGACGGGCGTCCCCCAGACGTCGTTGGACATCCGGAAGCGCCAGGGCCGCCAGCGGTCCGGGGCCGCCGGCGCGACCTCGGGGGCGTGCGTGGGCGCGGGCAGCGGGGCGGGCGGGGCGGCGGGTGCCGCGCCGTGCGCCCCGGTGGGCGGGCGCACCCAGCCGGTCGCGGGGCCGGCGTCCGCGGTGGCCGTGGCGGTGGCCCGGACGTCCTGGGCGCGCGGGCCGGGGCCGATGGGCACCTTCGCGCCCGCCAGTCGTACCGGACCGCTCCCGTCGGGCAGCTGCGCCACCGCGGCGGCCGGGGAGCGCAGGTCGCCGCCGCTGCGCCAGGCGGTGTCCCGGTCGGCGCCCGGCGGCTGCGGGGGCGGCGGGACCGGGGCCGGGGCGACGGGAGCGGCGGGCTTGCGGACTCCGCCGCGGCGTTGCTCGATCATCGCGGTGGCGGAGGTCGGCAGCCAGGCCGAGGCCGTACCGCTGTCGTCGCCGCCGGAGGCGAACAGGTGCGGGGCGAGCTGGGCCTGCAGATCGGCCGGGGTGGGCCGCAGCCCGGCGTCCATCTGCATGCAGGACTCGATCAGCGGCCGGAGCTCGTCGGGCAGGCCCTCCACATCGGGGCCCTCGCGCAGCAGCATGAAGACGGTCTCGACGGGGTTGGCACCGTGGAACGGCGCATGCCCGGTGGCGGCGAAGACCAGCGTCGAGCCGAGCGAGAAGATGTCGCTGGCGCCGGTGACACTGCGGGAGTCCCGCGCCTGCTCGGGCGACATGTAGGCGGGCGTGCCGACGGCGACGTTCGTCATGGTCAGCCGGGTGTTGGAGACCCCGGACGCGATCCCGAAGTCGATCACCCGCGGGCCGTCCTCGACGACGAGCACGTTCGACGGCTTCATGTCGCGGTGGACGAGCCCCGCACCGTGGATCGACTGCAGCGCCTCGGCGATTCCGGCGGCCAGCCAGCGCACCGCCTGGACCGGCATGGGTCCGCACTCGGTCACTATCTCTTCGAGCGAGGGGGCGGGCACATAGGCGGTGGCCAGCCACGGCACCGCGGCCCGCGGGTCGGCGTCGACCACTGCGGCCGTGTAGAAGCCGCTGACGGCCCGAGCGGCCTCCACCTCACGTGTGAAGCGGACCCGGAACAGCTGGTCCTCGGCAAGTTCCGTGCGTACCGTCTTGATCGCCACCCGCCGGCCCGAAGCCGAGCGGGCGAGATAGACCAGCCCCATGCCACCGGCCCCGAGCCGTCCCAGCACCTCGAACGGGCCGATCCGTCTCGGGTCGTGCTGCGTCAGCTGCTCCACCACTTGCCCTGCCACCTCCCCGTACGGGCCTCAGGAACAGAAGCCCGCGAAAACCCGCCCTGTGCGGCGTCTCACCACTGGGCACCACCCGGCGGTGCGCACCCCGATTGTTCCTGGCTGAGGCCCTGGTTGCGAACCCGGGGGCGGACCTGGGTGTCACAGCTCACTCTGCCCTCTTCCCGGACACAGGGGGCTGAAGTACGGCGAACACGGCACCCTGATCGTCCTGGAGGATCGCCATCCGTCCGTACGGGATGTCGAAGGGCGGTGCCGAGATCCGGCCGCCGAGGCGTACGGCGTGTCCGGCGGTGGCATTGCAGTCCTCGACGGCGAAGTAGGTGAGGAAGTAGCTGGGCATCTCGGCCGGGAAGGCGTCGGTGATGACGCTGCGCCCGCCGACCGCGGTGTCCGGTCCCGGTTCCGTGCCCGCCGGGGACCACATGCGGAAGTCGACGTCGCGGCCGGACTCCGCCGCGCCGGGCCGGGGCTCGCCGGGCCCGGCCTCACCGGGCTCCTCCTCGCCCGGTTCTCCCCCGCCGGGCTCCTCCTCGCCGGGTTCTCCTCCGCCGGGCTCCTCCTCGCCGGATTCCTCCCCGCCGGATTCCTCCTCGCCCGAGGTGCCGAGGTCGGTGCCCTGGAAGCCGAAGACCTCCTCGTAGAAGGCGTCGACGCGGTCCTTCTGCCGGGTGTGGACCTCGGTCCAGCAGAAGGAGACCGGTTCGTTCTGCTTCTCGAAACCCTCGCGGTCACCGGCCTGCCAGAGCCCGAAGACCGCTCCGCCGGGGTCGGCCGCCTGGGCGACCGCTCCGGCCCGGCCGGCCCGCACGGGGTCGATGATCACCTGGCCGCCCGCCTCCCTGATGCGGGCGACGGACGCGACGATGTCGTCGGTGGCGAAGTAGATCCCCCAGGCGGTGGGCATCCGGCCGTCCTGCTTGGCGACGAGTGCGGCGACGAGCTTCCCGCCGCTGAAGGCGTCCGCGTACGGGCCGTCCCCGGCCCGGAAGGTCCAGCCGAACAGCTCACCGTAGAAACGCTTGCCCGCTTCGAGGTCGGGCAGCTGCACGTCCACCCAGCACGGCGCGGATTGCGCGAATGCGGCCATGGGCCCGGTCCCTCCGTCGCGGTCGTTCGCGGTCGTTCGCCGCCGGTTCGCGGTTTGTTCGCAGTTGTCCGCGGTCGTTCCCGGTCGCTCGCGATTCACCACGGTGACGCTCGTCACAGCAAACGTAACCGCGGGTGGCGCGCACCGCCCCCCGACCCGTCCACATCGAACACATTTCCGACAGAAGAGTTCCTTGCTCGCCGCGTCACGGAAAGTTATCCACCGAAGTTATCCACAGGCTGTTGATAAGACTTATCCCCTGTGGGGCGCATGCGTCGATATCCGGCCACTCCCCCCGGCGCGTCTGCGGCGCTCCCCATTTGCAGTCGGCCGAATCGCGCTCCGATCACCCCTCGGTAAGCTGACGGCATGACAGGACAAGTACGCACCGTCGACGGCCGCGTGGCCGGTCGACGCGGACAGGCGACGCGGCAGAAGCTGCTCGACTGCCTCAGCGAGATGCTCAGTTCCTCGCCGTACCGGGACGTCAAAGTTATCGACGTGGCCCGGAAGGCGGGGACTTCACCCGCGACCTTCTACCAATACTTCCCCGACGTCGAGGGCGCCGTCCTCGAAATCGCCGAAGAGATGGCCAAGGAGGGCGCCGGACTGACCGAACTGGTCGCAGGCCGCTCCTGGGTCGGCAAGGCCGGCTGGCAGACCGCCGAAGAACTCGTCGAGGGATTCCTCGACTTCTGGCGACATCACGACGCGATCCTGCGCGTGGTCGACCTCGGGGCGGCCGAGGGCGACAAGCGGTTCTACAAGATCCGCATGAAGATCCTGAACTCGGTCACCAACTCCCTTACGGACGCGGTGAAGGAGCTCCAGGCCAAGGGCAAGGTCGACAAGGACGTCAGCGCCGCCGCGATGTCGGGATCACTGGTCGCGATGCTGGCCGCGGTCGCCTCGCATCAGAAGGGCTTCACCACCTGGGGCGTGAAGCAGGCCGAACTCAAGCCGAATCTCGCACTGTTGGTTCATCTGGGCATCACCGGCAAGAAGCCGACGAAGTAACGCCGGCACCGGGACGCCACGCGTACCGGGCCACCTCCCGCACTGGGCACCGCGCGGCCGTTCCGGGCGCCCCAGGTCCTGTCTCACACACGGCGGACCACACGCATGGTCCGCCGTCTGTGCACCCGGACCGTTCCACGGATCGCCCCAACAGCCTTTTGCGCGAACTGTTTTCGCACCCCCCACCGGGCGGCTCCCGCGCACCGGGCGCCATGCGCACCGTTCCTCGCCCATCGCTTCCGCACCCACCGCTTCCGCGTCCGGCCGCGTGCAGCCCGGTCAGCCCCCGTCGGCCCCGCCGGCCCCCTCGGTCCCGTCGGCCCCGTCGGTCCCGTCGGTCCCGTCGGTCCCGGAGTCGTCCCGCCGTTCCAGTCTGAACAGCCGGATCTCCCGCTCGACCCGTGCCTGATACGTCGCGTAGGGCGGCCAGAACTTCAGCGCCGTACGCCACACCGCCTCCCGTTCCGCCCCCTCCAGCAGCGTGGCGCGCACCGGAATGTCCCGGCCCTGCCAGTTGACGACGGCCCGGTCGGGCCCCGCCAGCAGATTCGCGGTCCAGGCCGGATGCCCCGTACGGCCGAAGTTGCTGCCGACCAGGATCCAGCTCTGCTCCGTCCCGTTCTCCGGCATGCAGGCCAGCGGAGTGGTCCTGGGCCGTCCGCTCCTCGCGCCCGGCACCGTCAGGATCAGCCCCGGCAGCATCTGGGCGCTGAGCAGCACCTTTCCGCGTGTGAGCCGGTGCACCGCGCGGTCCATGGCGGGGACGACGTGCGGGGCGATCCTCGCGAACGCGCGGGTGGAGGACACCTTCTGGACCAGCCGGACGCCGGGCGCCATCAGACCGCCACCCGCTCGGCCGATCCGGAGGCGGACGGCGCCGGGCCGCCGGACGTCCGCTCGGCGGGCACCCGACCGGCGGACACCTCACCGGCGGACGCCCGCCCACCGCTCGACGGCGCGAACAGCCCGGCCCGGTGGGCCGCATGGTCGCGGAGCCGGTGAACGGGGCCGAAGAGCAGTTCGTCGGCGGCGGCCCGCCGGAAGTACGGATGCGCCTCGTGCTCCCCGGCGAAACCGCTCCCGCCGGGCAGCTGAACGGCCTCGGCGGTGGTGATCCGCAGCGCCTCCAGCGCCTGGGCGAGGGCGAGGCCCCCGGCCGTCGGCTCCCAGACCGCGTAGTACGCGGCGGAGCGGGCCGCCTCCACCCGTACGTACAGATCCGCGAGGCGGGGCTCCACGGCGCGGGCGGAGCCGGTCGCTCCGCCGGGCCGCTCGCGCGCCCTGACGTGTGCGACGGTTCGCTCCAGCGCGCCCGCCGCCGCCCCCACCGCCTCCGCCGCGAGCAGGGCGGCGACCCCGCGCCCGGCCGAGGCGAGTGCGTCGGTCACGTCCACGGTGTCGTCCGCGCCGAGGAGTTCGGCCTCGGCGTCGCGGAGCTCGACGCGGGCCAGCGGGCGGGTCTCGTCCAGCGGGGTCAGGCGGGTGCGGACGACTCCGGCCGCCGTGTCCGGGCGGACCAGGAAGAGGAGCGTGCGGCTGCGCGGGAAGCCGCCGGTGTGGGCGGCGACCAGGAGGAGTCCCGCACTGTGCCCGTCGAGGACCTGGGCGGCCTCGCCGTACAGCCGCCAGCCCTCCGCGCCGCCGACCGGCCTGGCCTGTACGCCGCCGGCCCGGCCGCCCCCCGCCCAGGCGCCGCCGGTGGGGTCACCGGTGAGGCCGAGCGCGGTGGGGAGCGAGCCGCCGGGAACCGCCAGGGTCGCGCTCAGTGCGCCTGCGGCGATGCGCGGCAGCAGGGCGGTGCGCTGGGCGTCGGTGCCGAGCGCGACGATCAGGGGCGCGGCGAGTGCCGCGGTGGGGATCAGGGGCGACGGCAGCAGGGCGCGGCCGGTCTCCTCGCAGGCGACCGCGAGCTCGGCGAGCCCACGGCCGGTGCCTCCGTACTCCTCGGGGAGGGCGAGTCCGGGCAGTCCGGGATCCCGGGCGAGCCGGCGCCACAGGGCATCGTCGTACCCGTCGGCGGTCCGCACGGCGCTGCGGGCGTCGGCGGGTCCGCGGCGTTCGGCGAGCACCTCGCGCAGGGTGCGGCGGATCTCGTCCTGTTCCGCGGTGAAGGCGGCATCCATCGTCGGACTCCTTCCCGTCAGGGGCCTTCGACCCCTGATCTGACGGCCCGTCATGCTAGGCGGCAATCCACGAGATGCCCAGAGTCGCGCAACGGGAGGCGCGGGTGGCGCCGCAAAGATCCCGCCCGCCGACCGGTCCGCACTCCTGAAATCTGATGTACCGTCAGATTCATGCCTTCTTCCCACCGCAAGGTCGCTGTCGTCGGCATATCCCTCGCCGACTGCGGACGCGTCGACGAGGCCACGCCGTACGCCCTGCACGCCCAGGCCGCCCGCCGGGCGCTCGCCGATTCGGGCCTGGACCGGTCCGTCGTCGACGGTTTCGGCTCCGCCGGACTCGGCACGCTCGCCCCGGTGGAGGTCGCCGAGTATCTGGGGCTGAAGCCCACCTGGGTGGACTCCACCGCGGTCGGCGGCTCGACCTGGGAGGTGATGGCGGCCCATGCGGCGGACGCCATCGCGGCGGGTCACGCCAATGCCGTACTGCTGGTGTACGGGTCGACGGCCCGCGCGGACATCAAGGCGGGCCGCCGTACGTCCAGTCTCTCCTTCGGCGCGCGCGGCCCCCTCCAGTTCGAGGTGCCGTACGGGCATTCGCTGATCGCCAAGTACGCGATGGCCGCCCGCCGCCACATGCACGAGTACGGGACGACCCTGGAACAGCTGGCCGAGGTGGCCGTGCAGGCACGGGCGAACGCGGCGGCCAACCCGGACGCCATGTTCCGCGACCCGATCACCGTGGACGACGTGCTGTCGGGGCCGATGATCGCGGACCCCTTCACCAAGCTGCACTGCTGCATCCGCAGCGACGGCGGCTGCGCGGTGCTGCTGGCCGCGGAGGAGTACGTACCGGACACGGCGAAGGAACCGGTGTGGATCCTCGGTACGGGTGAGCACGCCTCGCACTCCACCATGTCCGAGTGGGACGACTTCACGGTCTCCCCCGCGGCGGTCTCGGGCCGCCTGGCGTTCGAACGGGCCGGGGTCCGGCCCGCGGACATCGACCTCGCCGAGATCTACGACGCGTTCACCTACATGACGCTGGTGACGCTGGAGGACCTGGGGTTCTGTGCGAAGGGCGAGGGCGGTGCGTTCGTGGAGAAGGGCCGGACCGGCCTGACGGGCGAGCTGCCGGTCAACACCGACGGCGGCGGCCTGTCCGCCTGCCACCCCGGGATGCGCGGGCTGTTCCTGCTGGTGGAGGCGGTACGGCAACTGCGCGGCGAGGCGGGCGGGCGCCAGGTGCGCAGGGCCGGCGGCCGGCTGCCCGAGCTGGCGGTGGCGTCGGGGACGGGCGGCTGGTTCTGCTCGTCGGGGACGGTGGTGCTGGGGCGGGGATAACGGCCTCGCCCGCGATGCCGTAAGGGGCCCATCACACCGCGACGACCGTGAGCGCTCCTTCAAGCCCCATGCGCTGCAATAGAGCCATGAGCGACGTACACAGGCCCCACGGACCGGGGACCGACACGCAGGGGACCGACGCACAGCAGGGCTTCCTGGACCTGCTCCACGCCCAGCGGGTCTGGGACGTGGACCTTCCCTCCTTCGACCCGGACACCGCGCCCCCCGCCCCGCTGCCCCTCTTCCACGCCTGGTTCGCCGAGGCCGTGGCCGCGGGGCAGACCGAGCCGCACACGATGTCGCTGGCCACCGTCGACGCCGACGGCCGCCCTGATGTGCGGACGCTGATGCTGCACGACGCGGACGAGCGCGGCTGGCACTTCGCCACACACCGCACCAGCGCCAAGGGCCGCCAGCTCGCCGCCCGCCCGCACGCCGCGCTCGCCTTCTACTGGCCGGTGCAGGGGCGGCAGGTGCGGGTGCGGGGGCCGGTCACCGAGACGAGCCGGGCGGAGAGCCTGGCCGATCTGCACGCCCGCTCGACCGGGGCCCTCGCCGCGGCGCTGACCGGGGCGCAGAGCGAGGTGCTGGGCTCGCGGGCGGAGCTGGCCCGGACCGCCGACGCCGCCCGGGAGCGGGCGCGGGCCGAGCCGGACGCGCAGGTCGCGAGCTGGACGCGGTACGTGGTCGAGCCGCAGGAGGTCGAGTTCTTCCAGGGCGACGCGGAGCGACGCCACGTACGGCTGCGCTACCGCCGGGACGGCGCGGACTGGACGCGGGAGCTGCTCTGGCCCTGAGGACCGCCCCGGCGGCCCGCCGGGGCGACGTTTCAGACCGACCGGCACATGGGGGGGTGGAAGAAGGAGCGGGGCCGGGTGCGCGCGGCTGCAAGGCGGAGGAGGGAGGCACGCGGAAAGAGCCCCTCCCATGCCTTTCGGGCTATGGGGGAGTTGTCGACCGACGACAACGCCGCAGATGCGCGTGCCCGGCCCCGCGACGCCGCCCCCCCATGTGCCGGCCGGTCTTATTCGGTTGAGACAGCGAAGGAGCACTATGGGAGACAGATGGAGACAGGTGAGGACTGGAGGCACCGATGAGCCGAACCCGTTCCCGTTACGCCGCCGACCGCGGGCTGACCACACGCATGGTGACCACCATGTTCCTGATCGGACTCCTGTACGTGGTCCTGGTGGGCGTGCTGCTCGCGGTGCTGCGCGGCGCCTGGCCGATCATTCTGATCCTGGTGGGCGGCATGTTCATCGCGCAGTTCTGGTTCAGCGACCGCATCGCGGCGTTCAGCATGGGCGCCCGGGAGGTCACCCCCGAGGAGGCCCCGGAACTGCACGGCACCGTCGACCGCATCTGCGCGCTGGCCGACATGCCCAAGCCCCGGGTGGCGATCGCCCAGAGCGATGTGCCGAACGCCTTCGCCACCGGCCGGAACGAGAAGACCGCTCTCGTCTGCGCCACCACCGGTCTGCTCCGCAGACTGGAGCCGGAGGAGCTGGAGGGCGTGCTCGCGCACGAGATGTCGCACGTCGCGCACCGGGACGTCGCCGTCATGACGATCGCCTCGTTCCTCGGAGTGCTCGCCGGCGTCATCACCCGCGTCGCCCTGTGGGGCGGCCTGTCCCGCAACAGCCGGAGCAATGACCCCGTCGGCATCGCGATCATGCTCATCCCGCTGGCCAGTGCCGTCGTGTACTGCCTCAGCTTCCTGCTCACCCGGCTGCTCTCGCGCTACCGCGAGCTCTCCGCCGACCGCACCGCCGCCCTGCTCACCGGGCGCCCCTCGGCGCTGGCCTCCGCCCTCACGAAGGTGAGCGGCCAGATGGCCCGCATCCCGACCGAGGACCTGCGGAAGGCGGAGCCGTACAACGCCTTCTACTTCATGCCCGCGTTCTCCTCCAAGGAGAGCCTGAGCCGACTGCTCTCCTCCCACCCGACCCTCGAACAGCGCCTCGACCAGCTGGCCCGCATCTCCGCCGATCTCGCCCGCCCGTAAGGAACGTCCATGGGTCTTCTCGACACCATCCTGGGCCGCAGCAAGCCGGTCCGTCCCGACCTCGACCAGCTCTTCGCCGTACCCTCCGCCGCGCTCACCCTCCAGGCGGGCGCCGGCTTCGCCCCCACCGGTCTCGGCTCGGTCTGCTTCTCGGGCGTCGAGGGCGGCACCTTCGCCCGGATCCAGCAGGACGTGCGCGAACTGCTCGACGCCGACACCGACCGGGGCGGCATCCCGGTGGAGTTCAGCCAGGACAGCTACGGCTACACCTGGCTGCTCGCCCGCCGGCCGGCCGATGACACGGCTTCCCTGGTCAACGATCTGCACGCGGTCAACACCCTGCTTCAGGACGGCGGCTTCGGGCCGCAGCTGCTCTGCTCGCTGATCGGCTTCCGGGACGCGCGGGAGCGTCCGCTCGCCCTGGTCTACCTCTACAAGCGCGGCACGTTCTATCCGTTCGCACCCCTGCCCGGCGGCGTCGAGAAGCGGGACAACCAGCTGGAGTTGCAGGTCAGAGCGGTACTCGGGGACGACCTCAGGATGGAGAAGGATCTGGCCCGGTGGTTCCCGGTGTGGGGGGCGCCCGGATTGTGAGCCGGGCGCGGAACCCATCCGTATCATCAGGTCCATGACTGCCGAGCACCCCGCCCCCGCCGGTGGGCAGCGCGCGTCCGACGCCGACCGCGAAGCGGTGGTGGACCAGTTGAGGGAGGCCGCGGCCGAGGGCCGCATCGACCTCGACGAGCTGGACACACGACTGGGCGCGGCACTGGTCGCCAAGACCTACGCCGAGCTGGCGCCCCTCACCGCCGACCTGGGGCCCGCGCCGCAGGACGCGGGGAAGCCGCTGGTCCTCAGGGGCGGTGTCCACGGCACGGCGCGCACCGGGCGCTGGAAGGTTCCCGCGCACATCGATGTGGACGCCGGCATGGGCGGCGCCAGGCTCGACTTCACGCAGGCCGAGTGCCGACTGCGCGAGATCTTGCTGCAGGTCGACGGGCAGATGGGCGGGGTCAGGATCACCATCCCCGCGGGCTGGACCGCGGAGACCGACGAGGTCGACCCCGCCATGGGCGGAGTCAAGGACCGGACCACGGCGGAACGGCTCCCGGGTGCCCCGCTGATCCGCATCACCGGCACGGCCGGCATGGGCGGTGTGGTCGTCCGCCACCCCGGCGCGTGGGAGCGGTGGAAGCTGCGGCGCAGCAGGTCGCGCTGAGTCATGCCGGATGGGCGGCGGAGCCGGGGCCGTCCCACGGCCGGAAGACCGGGACGGCCTCCCCGCCCGCCTCGTGCCGGAAGGCGACCCTGAGCCGCATGCCGATCGCCAGGCCGGACTCCGCGCACTCCACGATCTCCGTCATCATCCGCGGCCCCTCGGCCAGGTCGACGACGGCGGCGGTGTAAGGGACGCGGGCGCCGAACGGCGGCAGGTCGTTGCGGTGGACGACGGACCACGTGTACAGCGTGGCCTCCCCGCTCGCCCGCTCCCAGGCGACGTCCTCGCTCCAGCAGTGCGGGCAGAACTCGCGGGGGTAGTGATGGGCGCGCCCGCAGGCGCGGCAGCGGCGCAGCAGCAACTGCCCCCGGGCGGCGGCGTCCCAGAAGGGGCGCGTGAAGGCGTCGGGCTCGGGGAGGTCGAAACGTACGGCGGCCGCGGTCACAGGAAGAGTCCGATCGCTTCGTCGAGGGACCAGGTCTGCCAGGACATGGCGAACAGCGCGACGAGCGAGATGAGCGCCATCATCGCGTTCTGCCCCTGTTCGGCCCAGTCGTGGATCATCAGCACGAGATAGAGGAGGTTGAGCAGGAGCCCGGCGACGAGGGCGACGGGAGTGAGAAATCCGGTGATCAGGCCGAGTCCCAGGGCGAGTTCGGCGTACACGACGACGTAGGCCATGGCCTTGGGGCGCGGGGCGACGATCCGCCGGAAGCCGGTGCGGACGGCCGCCCAGCGGTGCTTGCCCGCCACGTCCGCGGCCCAGGCGATCCCGGTACCACGCTCGAACCAGCCCTTCTTGTCCTTGTGCCGCCAACTCTCCAGCCACCACAGGCCGAGGCCTATCCGGAGAACGGCGAGCCACTCGGCTCCGCCGAGCCAGATCGTCTGCATGGGACCTCCCGGTCACTGAATCTGACGGTACGTCAGTTCACCTGATGGGGGCGGCTCACGCAAGAGGCGTGCGGAATGTGCGCCGGAGGCACACACCCGTGATCCATTCGCAACCGATTCCGGTCTTGACCGAGACCCATCAAGCGAGTGCGCGATTACGCTCCGAACCATGTCCGACAGCGCACCTACCGCCGGTAGCCCCGCCCCGGCCCCCACCGGCCTCACCGAGGACCGGCCCGTGTACGTCATCGGGGGCGGTCCGGGCGGCCTCGCCGCCGCCGCGGCCCTGCGCGAGCATGGGGTACGGGCGGTCGTGCTGGAGAAGTCGGCGAACGTGGGGGCGTCCTGGCGCCGTCACTACGACCGGCTGCACCTCCACACGACCCGGCGCTGGTCCGCACTGCCGGGGCTCGCCATGCCGCGCCGGTTCGGACGCTGGGTGGCCAGGGACGATGTGGTGCGCTACCTGGACAAGTACGTCGAGCACCACGAGCTGGAGGTGGTGACCGGCGTCGAGGTGTCCCGCATCGACCGGGCCCCGGACGGGGCGGGCTGGCACCTGACCGCGACCGGCGGCCGGTTGCTGACCGGCCGGGCCGTCGTCGTCGCCACCGGTTACAACCACACCCCGCGCATCCCAGACTGGCCCGGCCGCGACACCTACACCGGCGACCTGGTGCACGCCTGCGACTACCGCAACCCGGCTCCGTTCGCGGGCAAGGACGTCCTCGTCGTCGGCATCGGCAACACGGGTGCGGAGCTCGCCGTCGACCTGGTGGAGGGCGGGGCGTCCCGGGTACGGATCGCCGTGCGCACCGTGCCGCACATCGTGCGCCGCTCGACCGCGGGCTGGCCCGCCCAGGCGACCGGCATCCTGGTACGCAGACTGCCGGTCCGGCTGGTCGACCGGGCCGGTCGCCTGATGGCCCGCATCGCCGTTCCCGACCTCGCCGCGCAAGGGCTGCCGCGCCCGGACACCGGCCTGTACTCACGGGTCAGGAACGGTGCCATCCCGGTGCAGGACGTGGGGCTGATCGACGCGGTGAAGAGCGGCCGGGTGGTGCCGGTGGCAGCCGTCGCGTCGTTCGACCAGAGCGCGGTGGTGCTGGCCGACGGAGAACGGATCACCCCGGACGCGGTGATCGCGGCGACCGGCTACCACCGGGCCCTGGAGGGGCTGGTCGGCCACCTCGGCGTGCTGGACGCACGGGGCAGACCGGTGGTGCACGGCGGCCGCACGCCCAAGCAGGCGCCCGGTCTGTACTTCACCGGGTTCACCAACCCGATCAGCGGCATGTTCCGCGAAATGGCCCTGGACGCACGGAAGATCGCGAAGCGGCTGTCACGCAGGGGCTGACCGTTCGGGGGCCGGACGGGGGCCTGCGCGCGGGCGTCGGACGTAACGCGGGAGCCCGTCGGGCGTAACGCGGGAGCGCGTCGGACGTAACGCTGGAGCGCGTCGGTCGAGATCGTCCGCTCATCGATGGTGACGCCCTCGCCGTGCACGAAGCCCTTGCGGATCGCGTATCGCGGGCCGTCCGGCCCGAGCGGCCTCCATCGAGTCGGATCGGCACTCGCGGCAGTGGCCCGGCTCCGGTGCGGAAACAACGCCTCAGGCGCGGCGGACCCGCCAGAGCCATGCTGCCGTGCCGGCCAGCAGGACGAGCATCGCCAGGTTGGCCAGGAGGGCCGGGACATCGCCCGCCGGGCCGCCGCCGGACAGGTTCCAGGTGGCGATGACGGCACTCGGCAGGACGGCGGCAAGCAGTACGCCGGTGGTCTTCTGGACGGCGACCCAGTGCACCGAGGTGCAGAGAAGCACCGCGCCGGTGACGCGCAACAGGACGCCGAACAGCGGCCCGGGGAGGTCGGGGAAGACCATCATGAAGGGCAGCGAGAGAGTGAGCATCAGGAGCGGGACCAGGGGATGCACCTTGCCACGCCCCGCGGGTGCATCGACACCGCTCCGGGCCGGGGCCCCGGCGGCGCCGTTCCCCACCTCGGCCAGTGCCGTCGCCGCGATCGTGCGGGGGTCCCCCAGCTCCGCCAGGACCTCGCCGATCACGGCATCGGGACGCTCGGCGCGTGTCACCTCGATGTGTTCGGCGAGGTCGGCGAGGAGTTCCTGGCGACGGTCGGCGGGGAGCGCGGAGGCCTCGCGCTCGACGGCGGAGAGGTAGTCGCGTACGAGGTCGGCAGAGGTCTTCATGCGAGGTCTCCGGTATCGGGGTGCGGGGTGGTCAGGAAGGTGTCGACGGCGTTGCGGAAGCCGGGCCAGACGCGGGCGAACTCGTCGAGCGCGGCCCGGCCGCTGTCGGTGAGCGCGTAGTAGCGACGGGGTGGGCCGGAGGTGGACTCCTGCCAGGTAGTGGTGACCAGGTCCTCGCGGCGGAGCCGGGACAGCAGCGGGTAGACCGTGCCCTGGCTGGTGGCCAGGGCACCGGAGTCCTCCAAGGCATGGAGGAGTTCCACGCCGTAGCGGGGGCGGTCCCGCATCAGGGCGAGTACGCAGTACTCCAGGACACCCTTGCGCAGCTGGGCGGCTGCCCGGGCCTGCCTGGCCGAATCGCTTGGTTCCATGCAATGCAAGATACCTGGTGGGGCAAGCAGATGAGAAGGGGGGCGCGAATCCCCTTGACCCATCGGTCCGGTGGCGCCGACGCTTACGGCCTTCTGGATCGTCACCAGGCCGTGATCGGGCGGGTGACTCCGACGAACCAACATGCCCTCGCCCGCCACCGGGGCCACGGCTCAAAAGCCTCCGCGCTCGCCAGGTTCCCCAGGGATGGGCCGACGACGGTGAACGGCGGCCGTAACTCCGGCCTACTGGTTGGACGTTCAAGATCGGCAAGGGGTGGTACGACGGGGTGTGCGGCGGGGGTGTGCGCTCGGTCCGCCGCCCCGTTCGCCGCCCCGTCTGCGTACCGTTGCCGCATGGACGTGTTCGACGAGTTGTTGCGTGGCGTGCGGGGGAAGGGGTCGCTCTTCGGTCGTTCGGTGCTGTATCCACCGTGGTCGCTGAGGTTCACGGACGGCGCCTATCTGACCCTGTGCATGCCGCTGCGCGGCGAGGGGTGGATCGTCCCGGACGGCGGCGGAGGGGACGGCGCCGGCAAGGGCGGGGCGGACGGCAACGGCAGCGGTGATCTCGCCGCGCGCCGGGTGCGGGCCGGCGAGGCCGCGATCGTGCGGGGCCCTGCCCCGTTCGTCTTCACCGACGCACCGGCCACGGACACGGTCCCGGGACCGGGCGCGTCCGTGCACGAGGTGCACTGGGGAACCGGCCCCGGAAGAGACCCGGCGCCGCCGGACGAAATCAGCGGCCCCACCGTCCTGCTGGCCGCCGCCTACGACGTGCACGCCGAGGTCCCGCAGCGGCTGCTCCGGGTCCTTCCGCCGGTGCTCGTCGTGCCGGACGAAGAGGACTGTTCGCCGCTGCGCGACTATCTGGAGACGCAGATCGGCGGGGCGCGGCCGGGTCGGCAGATCGTGCTGGACCGGCTGCTGGACTGGCTGCTGGTGTGCACGCTCCGTGACTGGTTCGACCGCCCGGAGGCGGCCCCGCCCGCCTGGTACCACGCCCTCGGCGACGAGATCGCCGGCCCGGCCCTGAGCGCCCTGCACGAGGACCCGGCGCATCCGTGGACGACGGCGGAGCTGGCCGCACGCGCCGGGGTCTCACGGACCACGTTCGCCAAACGGTTCACGGAGCTGGTCGGGGAGGGCCCGGTGGCGTATCTGACCGAATGGCGCATGACGCTCGCCGCCGACCTGCTGAGCCGCCAGGACCTGACGGTGGCGGCGGTGGCCCGCCGGGTGGGATACGCCGACGCGTTCGGTTTCAGCGCGGCGTTCAAGCGGGTCCGGGGCGTCAGCCCGAGCACGTACCGCCGTGCGCCCGGGGCACGGGGCGAGCCGGACCGGGAGTCCCCGGCAGGCTGACGCCCCGCCCCACTGCCCGGCCGATCCCGGCCCCGGCCCGGCCCTGTTCTCGTACAGCTACGGCGAACGGACATGTAGCGCTGGGTAACGCTCGGGGTCGCGTTCGCCGTGAAGGCCGGCGGTGCGGCGGTTGGCGGTAGCGACGATTCCGTTTCGAGGTCGGTTTGTCGGACTTCTCTTGCCCGACGAGTCGTCAGGGTGATGCCGCAGCACATGCCGGATTTACTGCGGCAGGACCTCTACCTCGGTCATCACGAACTGCGGCGGGCCACTCCGGCGCCGGGGCGAGGTATACGCATGCACCGCGGCAGCGCCGGAAGGGCGGGGCGGGCATGGCGATCGAACCGGTGACCGAACTCGGCCGGTGCCGGCGCCAGGGCCGGATCGACGGCGACCCGACTCGATGATGCCGGCCCGCTCCCGCCACGCCTGCGTCCGCTCCCTGGAGCGATACGCCCGCCCCGGAGCCGACGCGGTCGCCCGGCACGTCGTCCAGCGTGATCCCGCTGCATGCCGCCGAGGCTGAACCGGGTACCTCGGCGGGGCGGAATGTCGTTGAGGTGTGACGACCGACAGGCCGGCGGGCGCTGCCGCGCCACCCCAGGTGCTCGGCGCTTCTGTGGCCGAGGACTGATCGGCACATGGCGAAACGCTGACACCAGGTCAGCCACGGCGTGGCGGGACCAGGCCGGCCTCGTACGCGGCAATGGCCGCTTCCACCCGGTTGCGCGCGCCCAGCTTCGCCAGCACCGCGCTGACGTGCGCCTTCACCGTGCCCTCGACCAGGTGCAGCCGGCTCGCGATCTCCGCGTTGGACAACCCCGCACCGAGTCCGGCCAGCACCTCGCGTTCCCGCTCCGTGAGCCGCTCCAGCGAGCGGTGAGGATGTGCCGCCCGGTGCGCGCGCAGCCCGGCGATGACCCGGCCGGCGACACGCGGGGACAGGTAGGCTCCGCCGGCTCCCACTGCCCGTACCCCGTTGAGCAGTTCCCTCGGGTCGTCCGCCTTCAGCAGGAAGCCGTCGGCCCCCTCCTCCAGGGCGCGGGTGACGTACTCGTCCTGGCCGAAGGTCGTCAGCATGATCACACCGACGGCCGTCAGCTCCCGGTGGAGCCGCGCCACTGCCGTCAGCCCGTCCAGGCCGGGCATCTGGATGTCCAACAGGACCACGTCCGGCCGATGCCGGCGGGTGAGCGCGATGGCCTCGTGCCCGTCACTCGCCTCGGCGACCACCTCGACGTGCGTGTCCCTGGCCAGGATGGCCCGCACCCCCGCCCGGACCATCGCCTCGTCGTCGGCCACCAGGACCCGGACCGGCCGGCTGCCGGGTGTCGTCTCTTTCACGCGGCGAGCCTACGGCCGGCGCACCACCGAGCGGATGGCGAGCCCCACAGATCCGCCCCGGGTCGGGGCGCACCCCCGACGAAGGGCAGGACGCCGATGCCGTTCGGCCAATGGGCGCCGGCGCCGCGGACTCCTAGCGTCGCTTCCGTACGGGAAACGAGGCGGCCGCCCTGGGCCCACCACGCGTCGGTGTGCGCCGCCGTCGACTTCCGCGAGCTGCATTCCGCGGTCCGCGACCGACACGAAGGAACTCCGTGATCACCGTCCGAGGACTCACCAAACGCTACGGCGACACCCTCGCCGTGGACGAGCTGACATTCGATGTCCGGGCCGGCCGCGTGACCGGCTTCCTCGGCCCCAACGGGGCCGGGAAGTCCACCACGATGCGCATGATTCTGGGCCTGGACCGTCCTACACGCGGGCGGGCCCTGATCGCCGGCCGGCCCTACGCGGACCTGCGACGGCCGCTGTGCACGGTCGGCGCGATGCTGGACGCCCGGGCCGTCCACCCCGCCCGTTCCGGCCGCACGCACCTCGTCGCCCAGGCCCGGGCCAACGGCATCCCGGTACGCCGCGTGGACGAGGTGCTGGAGAGCGTGGGCCTGACCAAGGCGGCCCGCCGGCCGGCGGGCGAGTACTCGCTCGGCATGAGCGGGCGACTCGGGGTGGCGGGCGCCCTGCTCGGCGATCCGCCGGTGCTCGTCCTGGACGAGCCGGTCAACGGCCTCGACCCGGACGGCGTGCGGTGGATCCGCCGGCTCGTCCGCGACCAGGCGGCGGAAGGACGCACCGTATTCCTCTCCAGCCACCTGATGAGCGAGATGCAGCTGACGGCCGACCATCTCGTCGTCATCGGCCGTGGTCGGCTGCTGAGCGACACATCCATGACGGAGTTCCTCGCCGCCGCCTCTTCAGCGGCGGCACGCGCCGTGGTGCCCGACCCCGAGGAAAGAGCGACGCTGGTCCGTCGCCTGACGACGGCCGACGGGGTGAGTGTCGAGACGTCCGCGTCCGGCGAACTCACCGTCGAGGGTCGCACCGCCGCCGAGATCGGCGACCTGGCCCACCACTGCCGAGTCCGGTTGCACCAGCTGAGCGACGTCCGGGTCTCGCTGGAGCAGGCGTACATGGACCTGACCGCACGCAGCGTCGAGTACACGACGGGCGGCAGCAGCACGGACACGACCGCCGCGGGCGCAGCGCCGAACGAAGGAGGACGACAGTGACCACCCCGACGGCACCTGTCGGGCGGACGGACCGGTCGCGGGCCGTCCCCGACGCTCCCGACGGGGGCGCACCCGGTGGCTTCGCCGGGGCGACCGCCTCGGAATGGACCAAACTGTGGTCCGTCCGAGCCCCCTGGCTCTGCCTTCTGGCGGGCCTTGCGATCACCGGTGTCTTCACCTACTACTACGCCTCGATCGCCCGTATCAACGAGCATCCGGTCCAGCCCGTCGGGAACGCGGCGGCCTCCTCCGCCGTCCTCGTCCAGTTCGCCGTCGTCGTCCTGGCCACGGTCGCGGTCACCTCCGAATACTCGACGGGAAGCGTGCGGGCTTCCCTGCTGTCGGTGCCCCAGCGGCATCGGGTCCAGGCGGCGAAGGCATTGGTGGCGGCCATGGTCGCGTTCGTCGCCGGCACCACGTTCGCCTTCGTGGGGACGGCGGTGGCCTGGGTGGCGTTCGACGGACGGGCCTCCTTCGGGGCCGGCCCGACCCTCCTGCAGGTCCTCGCGGTCGGTCTTTACCAGGCGCTGGTCGCCGTGCTGACTGTCGGGGTGGCGTTCGCCGCGCGCCACCCGGCCGGCGCGCTCTCCATCCTCGTCACCCTCTTGTGGGCATTGCCGAGCGTGCTCCTGGGGCTCGGCGGCCCGACGCTCGCGGACGTCAACGACCATCTGCCGCACGGAGCCGGAGACCACTTCATGCGCCTCGGCGCCGAGGCCCCGTACGGGCCGGCGACGGCGGTCCTGATCGTGGCGGCGTGGGCCGTGACCGCGCACCTGATCGGCCTGTACGTGCTGCGCCGCAGGGACGCCTGACCCCGCGTCGGGTACCGGCCCGGACGTTCTTGCCGTGCCCCCTCGCAGGGCGTCCGGCCCCGTCCCACAGAATCGACCCGGGCAGGTGAGGACATTCACCGGAAGGACGGTCGGCACTCCATGCCGCACACGCGCATACCCCCGGTCGGATCCGTGTGCGGCGATGTGGTGCTGTGGGGCGTGCTCGCTGCCGCCACCAGCTACGGATTCCGGGATGCGGGCGCAGCCGCCTCGCCGGCCCTGGACCTGTACCTGCCGTTGGCCGTCCTGGCGTTGGCCGTACCGCTGTCCCGCCGTCGGCCGGTGCCCGCGGTCGTCCTGGCCAACGGGCTGTGCGCGCTGGGCCTGGCCGACTCCGCGACCCCCGGCAACGCCCACGTCCTGTCGCTTGCCGTCCTGAGCTGTCTGCTGGGCGCCCGGGTCGTCGCGGCACGGCGCCCGCTCCTGGTGCTCGCCGGGTGCCTCGCGGCCGACCTCGTGACGTGCGCGGTGCTGCGGACACAGGCCGTGTGGTGGTTCTACGCCCTGACCGTGCTGCCCGCCGCCCTCCTGCTGCCCTGGTTGGCCGGACGGCACTGGCGTGGCCGACGCGAACTCGTACGGGAGGGCTGGCGGCTGGCCCGGAGCCTGGAAGAGCGGCAGCGTCTGGTCGCCGAGCGGGCGCGGCTGACCGAACGCGCGGACATCGCGGCCGACATGCACGACTCCCTCGGGCACGCTCTGAGCCTGGTCGCCCTGCGTGCCGGGGCCCTGGAACTCTCCCCCGACCTCACCGACCGCGACCGCACCGACCTGGCCGAGTTGCGCGGGACGATCGCGGACGCCGTGGAGCAACTGCGGGAGACCGTCGCTGTCCTGCACGACCCGACCGGAACGGAACCGGGCGCGGGTCTGTCCGTCACCGACACCCTTGAGGACCTTCTCGGACGGGCGGTCGCCTCCGGGGTTCCGGTGCGCTGGGAGCGGCGCGGGGCGATGCCCGCGCTGCCCTCCTTGATCGAACGGGGAATGTACCGGGCGGTGCAGGAGGCTCTCACCAACGCGGTGAAGCACGCGCCGGGCAGTGCGATCCGGGTACACATCACACACGAGGCCGCCCGTACCCACGTGAGCGTCGTGAACGCCGCTCCGCCGACCGACGGGTCGGCGCACGCGGCCGAAGGCCCGACGGTCGGCGTCGGCCGCCGGGGCCTGACGGGGCTTCGGGAGCGTGTGACGGTTCTCGGCGGCTCCCTGTGGACCGGCCCGTATCAGGGCGGATTCCGCGTCACCGCCGTCCTCCCGCACACGACCACGGCCCGCCCGGGGAGATCGGCGCCGGAACCCGGGACCGCGCCCGGAACACAGACCAGAACCCGCGGGCGGCAGACCGAGGCCGCGTTGCCATCCGGAACTGCTCTCCACCCGGCCCCGGACACGGATACCATCGCGCCGGAGTCCGCCAAGCGGCTCGCCTCCGTACGGAGCGCCGCCCGCCGCCGCTCCGTCGCCGCCTTCGCGGCGCCTGTCGTCGCAGCCGCCTTCTTCGTGCCCGCCGCCGTCTACCTGGCCTGGCAACTGACGACGAGCGTGCTGCCGCCCTCCCGGTTCGACGAGCTGACCACCGGCCGGCCGCGCGCCGAACTCGCCCCCCTGCTGCCGGCCCACGCCTACCCCTACCCGCCCGACCACGCCCGTTCCGCATCCCGGCCGCCCGGCGCCCGTTGCGAGTTCTACCGTTCCGGCCGCGACCTGTTGCACGAGGTCGACCTCTACCGGCTCTGCTGGTCCGGCAACACACTGGTGACGAAGGACACCGTGCCCGCGAGCCGACCCTGACCCGCGACATCTGCCGATCGCGCGACAGCTCCACCGGACACAGCTCGGTGGCCGGCCACGCGGCCAGCCGGTCCTGGTCCTCCTCGGTGTTCGCCCGGAACCCGTACGCCTCGCGGATCTCGCCCCGGTGCCGCTGGATCGCCTTGCTCTGCCGGTCGTAGTCCGCCCACGCCTCTGCCGGCACCTCGACCTGCTGGGCCACGTACTCCACCGAGGCGCCCGGCGAGGGGCAACGACGACCATGGCATCACACAGCGCTACATGTCCGTTCGCCGTAGCTGTACGAGAACAGGGCCGGCTCAGCCGGTCCAGGCGCCCGCGTCCGCGGCCCTGCGCACGAACTCGCCGAAGTCCCGCGGCTCGCGCCCCAGCGCACGCCGCACGCCGTCGACGACCGGAGCCTCCTGGCTCGTACGGATCGGCTTCATCGCGTCCGCCCACAGCACCGCCTCTTCCGGGGCCATCCCCTGGGCGACCAGCCCGGCCCGGAACTCCTGCTCGGGAACCGGGACATAAGCGGCCCGCCGCCCGGTGACCTTCGCGATCTCGGCCAGCGCTTCGTCGACGGTGAGCGCCCTCGTCCCGGACAGCTCGTACACCTGGCCCTCGTGACCGGGCCGGGTGAGCGCGGCGACGGCGACGTCCGCGATGTCGTCCGCGTCGACGAACGCGGCGGCCCCGTCCCCCGCGGGCAGCGCCAGCTCACCGCCCGTCACCCCGTCGAGGAACACCCCCTCACTGAAGTTCTGCGCGAACCAGCCGGGCCGCAGGATCGTCCACGGCACCCCCGAGGCCCGCACCGCGATCTCCCCCTCCATGTGCGGCCCGGCCCCGTCGTAGGAATCCCCGAAGTACCCCGGCACGTCGACGCCCCGGGCGGACAACAGCACCAGCCGCCCGATCCCGGCCGCCGCGGCCCGCTCCACCAGGGCGGGGGTCCGGGAGGGAGTCAGGTCCAGCGGAACGATGTACGCCGCCGCGGCCCCCTCCAGCGCGGCATCCCAGGTCCCCGGGTCGGCCCAGTCGAACGGCGTCTCCCCGGACCGCGACGCCACCCGCGTCTCCACCCCTTGCCCCCGCAACCGGTCCACGACCCTGCGCCCGGTCTTCCCGGTACCGCCGATCACGAGTACGGGCCGGTCCGAATCGCTCCGTGCTTCCTGCGCCTGCTGTGCGTTCTGTGTCATACGGGAAGCCTGTCCCGACACCCCGGCCACCGGCCATGTCCCGGAATCCGGAATGGATGTCCGGACGTCCGCGGCAGCCTTTGCCTGCACGCCCATTCCTGACGGGCCGTCAGTTCAGTAACCTGACAGTGTGTCAGCTTCAGGCTGGCCGAGCACGATCACCCGACGGACCTCTAGCAGGAGTGGGCGGAACGATGCTTGGATCGACTCACGGCACCCTCACCACCGACTTCCGCGCCAGGGTGGTGGCCTGCGGCGAAGAGCCGTACGCCATCGTCCACAGCATGGCGGCCGCCGCCGCGGAGGGCGATCTCGATGTCAGCGGCCGCCCGCTGCACGCGCCGGTGCCGGATCTGGACCGGTTCTTCCGGCCCGAGTCCGTCGCCGTCATCGGCGCGTCCGACACCGAGGGGCGGCCCAATACCGGGATCACCCGACAGCTGATCGGCTGGGCCGAGCGCGTCGGGGCGCGGCTGTATCCCGTGCATCCCAGTCGGGAGTCCGTGTTCGGGCGGCCCTGTTCCCCTTCCGTCGCGGACCTGCCGGAGCAGGTCGATCTGGCCGTGCTGCTGGTCGGTGATCCGCTCCCGGTCATCGAGGAACTCGCACAGGCCAAGGTGAAGTTCGCCGTCGCCTTCGCCTCCGGGTTCGCCGAGACCGGCGAGGAGGGAGCCGCCGCCCAGGCGCGACTGGCCGCGGCGGTGGAACGGTCCGGGCTGCGGCTGCTCGGGCCGAACACCAACCTCAACGCCTTCGAGAGGTTCCGGGACGACCTGGACGGGCCGGCCATCGCGCTGATCACCCAGTCCGGTCACCAGGGCCGCCCCGTCTACACCCTTCAGGAGCTGGGCGTACGGCTCTCGCACTGGGCGCCCACGGGCAACGAGGCCGATCTGGAGACCGCCGATTTCATCTCGTACTTCTCGCAGCGCCCCGAGGTCGGGGCCATCGCCTGCTACGTCGAGGGGCTCAAGGACGGGCGCTCCTTCCTGCTGGCCGCGGACCGGGCGGCACGGGCCGGTGTTCCGGTGGTGGCGGTCAAGGTGGGGCGTACGGAGACGGGGGCCAGGATGGCCGCGTCACACACCGGCAAGCTGACCGGCGCCGACCAGGTGGTGGACGCGGCGATGCGGCAGTTCGGCGTGATCCGGGTGGACGGGCTCGACGAACTCCAGGACACCGCGGCCCTGCTGGCCCGCGCGCGGAAGCCCCGGGCCGACGGGGTCGTCGTGTATTCGATCTCGGGCGGCACGGGCGCGCACTTCTCGGACCTGGCGACCGGCGCGGGACTGAAGATCCCCACCCTGTCCGAGGAGAAGCAGCGCGAGCTGCACGAGTGGATCCCCGGCTATCTGAACGTGGCGAACCCGGTCGACAACGGCGGCCACCCGGTCGGCGACTGGCGCGGCCGGAAGATCATCGACGCGATCCTCGCCGACCCCGACGTGGGGGTCCTGATCTGTCCGATCACCGGCCCCTTCCCCCCGATGAGCGACAAACTCGCGCAGGACCTGGTGGACGCGGCGGAGGCCACGGACAAGCTGGTGTGCGTGGTGTGGGGTTCGCCCGTCGGTACGGAGGAGGCGTACCGCACGACGCTGCTGGGCTCGTCCCGCGTCGCCACCTTCCGTACCTTCGGCAACTGCATCACCGCCGTGAAGGCATATCTGGACCACCACCGGTTCACCGCCTCCTACCGCTCCCCCTTCGACGAGGCGCCGCGCACGCCGTCGCCCTCGTTCCGCAAGGCCCAGGCACTGATGCGCCCGGGACAGCAGCTGAGCGAGCACGCGGCGAAGCAATTGCTGCGGGCGTACGGAATCCGCGTTCCGCGCGAGCAGCTGGTGACCAGCGCCGCCGCGTCCGTCCGGGCGGCGGGACTGGTCGGCTACCCGGTCGTCATGAAGGCGTCGGGCGCCCGGCTCGCCCACAAGACCGAGCTGGGCCTGGTCAAGGTCGGGCTCACCTCCGCGAGCCAGGTGCGCGACGCGTACCGGGAACTGACCGACATCGCGCGGTACGAGGGCATCGAGCTGGACGGCATCCTGGTCTGCCAGATGGTCGAGCGGGGCGTCGAGATGATGGTCGGGGTCACGCAGGACGCGTTGTTCGGACCGACGGTGACGGTCGGGCTCGGTGGCGTGCTGGTCGAGGTGCTGCACGACGCGGCGGTTCGCGTACCGCCGTTCGGCGAGGACCAGGCGCGGTCGATGCTCGGCGAACTGCGTGGCCGGGCCCTGCTGGAGGGCGTGCGCGGCGGCCCGCCGGTGGACGTGGACGCGCTCGTCGAGGTCGTACTGCGGGTGCAGCGGATGGCGCTGGAACTGGGCGACGACCTCGCCGAGCTGGACATCAACCCGCTGATGGTGCTGGGGCGGGGGCAGGGCGCGGTGGCGCTGGACGCGCTGGCCGTCTGCCGCTGACCGGTCACCCCGTCGACCGCCTCTGTGGCCGCGCCACCGGCCACACCACACACCCAGGAGCTGCCTCATGCCGTCCTCCCCCGAAGACACCGCCGAGTCCGTCGAACCGCTTGATTCATTGGTACTCCACGCCACTGACAACGGCGTCTCCTGGATCACGCTCAACCGTCCCGAGGCGATGAACGCCGTCACCTGGGACCAGCGGGAACGCGTCATCGCTCTGCTCGCCGAGGCCTCCGCCGACCCGGCCGTCCGGGCCGTCGTCCTCACCGCCGCCGGCCGCGGCTTCTGCGCGGGCGCCGACCTGCGCGGCGCCCCGGCGACGGGCGACCGGGTGCCGGGTGATGTCGCCCGCACCATCCGGCTCGGCGCCCAGCGTCTGATCGCCGCGGTCCTGGACTGCGAGAAGCCGGTGATCGCGGCCGTCAACGGCACGGCGGCCGGCATCGGCGCACACCTCGCTTTCGCCTGCGATCTGGTGCTGGCCGCCGAGTCGGCGAAGTTCATCGAGGTGTTCGTACGCCGTGGCCTCGTGCCCGACGGCGGCGGCGCGTACCTGCTGCCGCGCCTGATCGGACCGCAGCGCGCCAAGGAACTGATGTTCTTCGGCGACTCGCTCCCGGCGGCGGAGGCGGAACGGCTGGGTCTGGTCAACCGGGTCGTCCCGGACGAGGAGTTGGCGGCAACCGCCCGCGCGTGGGCGCAGCGGCTGGCCGAGGGGCCGACCCGGGCGATCGCCCTCACCAAGCAACTGGTGAACGCATCGCTGGACGCCGACCGGGCGACGGCCTTCGCGGCGGAGGCGAATGCCCAGGAGATCAATATGACGACGCAGGACGCCAACGAGGGGGTGGCGAGCTTCGTGGAGCGGCGCACGCCGAAGTACCGGGGACTGTGAGCGACCCTGGGGCGCTCACGGTCCCCGCTCACCTGATACCGGGTGGGACTGCCCGGGATCCGCAGCCACCAGACCTCTCCGGCGCTGTGCGGCCGGGACCCGCCGGTCGGTGTCGGCGGGCCACCGGCGGGTCCCGGCCACAGCCTGCCTACTCCTCGGCGAAGACATCCTCGACGGACGTGGCGGCGGGAGCACGCAGAAGCCAGCGGCTCAGAACGTCGAGGTCGGTACAGCCCACGATGCGTTCACGGGCCTCGTCGGGCACATCGACACCGGCCCGGGCAAGGAAGAGCAAGATGCCCCGCGCAATTCCTTCTGCGCGGCCTTCGTCCCGGATTTCTTCCGACATGAAGGACTTGTAAAAGGAAAGATCCACAGCCACCAGGTTCCTCCACTGTTGTGCGGCCGGGCGGTTGCCCAAGCCTTGTGCGGTGAGCTCGACGATGGGGTTGGGTTTCCTAGACGTGTCGATCGGTGGGATGGGAGCTGTCGGTCCGGCAGTCGGGGCACTCTCCTGACTCCGCCGCGCGGAATGCCCGGTCGCAGCTCTCGCAGTTCTGCAGCGGGAGGGGCCGGGGCGGGACATCGGCCGGGGGTCTGAACGGGGGCGGTGGCGGAAGCCGGGCCGTGAGCCGGTGCGCGAGGAGCCCGGCCGGGCGGAGCAGCCGTTCGGGTGGGAGTTCGCTGGTCAGGGCGTGTTCTACGGCCGCCGGGCCGACTTCGCGCTCCAGCCATGCGGCGACCCCCGGGGCCAGGACGTCGACGTCCTGTGCGGAGAGCAGCAGGCGCGGGTCCTTGTGGTGCAGCCCGGCGATCAGGTCGGCTGCGGTCCGGAGGAGGGACGCCGCGGGAAAGGCCGGCTGCGGTACGAGCAGGGGCGTGGCCCGGCCGTGCGGGGCGCGGTCACGGCGTGGTGTGGGCTCGCGGCGCGGTGTGGGCAGAGTGCGGGCCGCAGATCCGAGCGGACGCGTGTCGTCGGCCTCGGTCTCCCGGCGTGGTCGGCCGGGCGCGGGCGGCCGGACCTTCCGTTGCGGGTGCGGCGGACGGTCACGACCCGGCCGGGTGTCTGCGGGCCGCCGGCCGGCGGGCTGGTTGCAGGAGACGGTACGCGTGACGATGCGGCCGTCGGCCAGGCGCGTGCGGGTGCGTCGGAGGTAGCCGTGGGCTTCGAGTTCGCGTAACGCGGCGGCGATCCGGCCCTCGCTCTCAGGGAAGCGGGCGGTGAGGTCCTTGATGCCGATCCCGGATCCGGCGGGAAGCGACTGGATGTGCGCGGCGAGCCCGATCGCGGTGAGGGAGAGCTCGTGGTGCTGAGTCAGGTGATTGCCCACGACCGTGAAACGACTGGTGTGCCGGGAGTTGTTGTGCACGACACCGGAGTACAGCGTTGCGTCTTCGCGTGTGCGGGACGGGGGGCGCGAAGGCCCGCTAATCTGCTGGGTATCCATCGGGAAGGCCTGTCTTCCTCGTTGGTCAGGCCCTCGATCGGGATGCCAGTCCCGGCCGGGGGCCGTCGCATGTCTGGGGTGATTCGTCGCGGCGAGCATATGCCGGCCAACCGACCCGAACAGCAGACAAGTTGGCCAATCTCACCCATGTGGGTGACGGACGGCAGGGTGGGGTCGGGAAAGTTCATTTCCCCAGTTCTTCAAGGCTTTTGATGTCGTGCGGAACCGCGTCGCGGACCACCGGATCGCGGAAATCCGCGACCCGGTGGCGGCGGTCACGGTACGAGGTCGAGTTCGGCCCGGACGGTCTTACGGGGAAGGGGCCCGGGACTGACACCCCACCGATCCGCCAGCGCCTCGACGATCAGCAGGCCGCGCCCGGATTCGGCGTCGCCGTCCGGGACCGCCGCGCCCGCCGGAAGAGACGGAAGGCGGTCACCACGCGCATAGCTCACCTCGATCCGCAGCAGCGCGCCGCCGCCGTCGACCGCGAGGTCCAGTCGGAAGTCCCGCCCCGGCACCCGGCCATGGACCACGGCGTTGGCCGCCGGCTCGGCAACGATCTGTGCGGCCGGCTCCGACGGGATCCCCCACTCGCCCAGATGTGCGGTGGTGAGCAGCCGGGCGAGCCTGGCTCCCCGGCGGGTGGGCGACAGCGCCTGGGCGGACCTCGTGGCGTACGCCGCTGGTGGCTGACCGACAGCCGATCAGCGCGGGGTCAGCGTGTACCAGGCCGGTGAATCCGGGTCCCCGTACTCGTAGTTGAGCTCGATCCGGTCCGACGTGCCGCCGATCCGCCAGCCGTCGGTTCCGGCGTGGGCGGGGCAGCCGTCGATCCGTAGTCGTACGCGCTGACCCCAGGTCGTCGAGTCACCGGCCTCGTAGCTCCATGTGCCCCGGCCCGAACAGCGGTGCTTCGCCGGGTCCGGCCACGTGTCACCGGGTTCGGTCAGCGCGTCGGCGCGTGCCGTGCCGTCGGCGGCCAGGCGCAGCGTGCCGTCCCCGCCGTCGGTCCAGGTCCCGGCCAGTCGGCCGGTGTCGGCCTTCGGCGGGCGGTACTCCGTGATCAGGCCGGTGCCGTACAGGCCCGCGCCGATCCCGTACACGGCCACGACCGCCGCCACGCACCAGCCGGCCACGCCTCGCAACCGACGGCGTCGCAGCACGACCTCGCGGGCGGCGAGCGCGGGGACCGCCAGCAGCGCCGCGCCCGCCGGCCAGCACAGGAGCAGCGTGCCCGGGGCCGGACGCAGGGCGATGCCGGCCACGGCGGCGCCCACCGCGGCCGGGACCAGCGCGGCCACGGGGACCCACCACCACGCCTCGCGGCCGGTGAACCGGGCGCTCGCCCAGCGCGCCGCCTCCACGGTCGGGAGGATCACCAGCAGGCTCGCCACCAGGGCGAACGGGCCACCGAAGCAGAGCAGGAACGGCACCATCAGCAATGCGGCCGCAGGGTCGTCCGGCGGAGCGGGAGCCTGGAAGGCGAGTTCCACGAAACCCGCGATCTCCACGCCCAGCAGGACCAGCGTGAACTGGGTGATCGCGCTCGCCGTGATCGACCGGCCGCTCCACATCTCCGACACCGCGACGGGTGGCCTCGCGCCTCCCTCGATGTGCGTCGACACGCAACCTCCCCTCCCCATGCGACCCGCACCGCCCCGCACCGCCCGTACCGCCCCTGCCGCCGCCACTCGCCCCGTTGCCTTTTCCGTGGCCCCTCTACGGGGCGGCTGGCCCCAGGGCCAGTATGGCTGCGTGCCCTCTGTCGAAGCGCATGACCTGGGGGATGTCTCCGCAGACATCGAGGGCTTCCTCCGGACGAAGTGACGCACGCTCCACAGTCAGTCAGCCCTGATAGCGTCCGCGAGGTGATCGAAGCGAACGAAATTCTCGCCCAACTGGACACATGCGCCGCCGAGTTCAAGATCCCTCATCCCGACAACGGCTACTTCTACGCAGTGGATGCGCGGATGCACCTCTACCGGGACCCGGGGCGCTGGGCCCTGATCATCGAGACCGTGGGATACAACCCGCGCATGGGCAACCTCGTCAATGTCGTGGGCGCCTACGGGAATTGCCTGATCACCGGTGAACCGGGCTGTGGGGACGAGGGCATCCACTATCGCATCGAGAACATGGAGGAGATCGACGATCAGGAGACCTACGCAGGTGGTGCTCCCATGGTTGTCAGGGGCCGAACGCCGGCCGTGGAGGGGGAACCCGGCGAGCCGCTCGAAGTCGTGTTCCGCCGGCTGGTGCCGGAGTACCGGGATCTGATCCTTGCCGACGAAGCCGAAGTGCGGTCAAGGATTCCGGGGGACCTGCCGAAGGTCCTGCAACTGGAGGAATGGCATCAGCCGGAGGACATCGAGACACCTCCCAGCACGAGTGAGACCTACCAGCAGATCGCGGAAGCCCTGGCGTCCGGAGACATCGGACGCTACCGACCGAGCCTTTCGCCCAATACCCACTGGTCCAACTGGCCGGACTCCGGAACTCTGTGACCGGTCGCCGCACGTTCGGCGGAATTGCGCCCGCAACGCGGCACGGCGGGCGTCGAGTGAGTGAGCGAACTCCTCGTGAACACCGCCGCCGGGATTGCCGAAACAGACAGGGGCACCCCCCTGCCGCCACGCAGACAGGGCGGAAGCGGCTCCGAGCGGCTTGGAACCTCTCCGAGGCGTCTCCGGAGCGCGCAGTCCCGTTGTTCCGTCCGGATTCGCCGCCCCACCCCTTCCGAACTGATGCATCGTCAGTTTCAATGGGAAGCGTGATGGGACACGCAGGCATGGCCGCCACCGCCGTCAGGTACCTGAGGTCCGTCGGCGCCGCCACGAGTACCGGGCCGACGCCGGTCGATCCGCTGCCGCGCCCGGAACTGCGGGCTGTCGCGGACGGCGAGCGGCTCCCGGTGGACCCGGGGGAATTCCGGCGCGTACTGGGTCACTTCGCCAGCGGGGTCACCGTCGTCACCGCGCACGACCCGGACGACGAGGCGGGTCCGGCCGGCTTCGCCTGCCAGTCGTTCGCCTCGCTCTCCCTCGACCCGCCGCTGGTCGCGTTCATGGTCGCCCGTACGTCGACGACCTGGCCGCGCATCGCCCGCGCCGGGTCCTTCTGCGTCAACATCCTCGGCGCGCAACAGGGCGCGCTGTGCCGGAGTTTCGCGGTGAGCGGGGCCGACAAGTTCGCGGGGGTGCCGTACGGGCCGGCCCCCGCGACCGGATCGCCGCTGCTGGACTCCGTACCGGCCTGGATCGACTGCCGCATCCACGCCGTCCACACCGGCGGCGACCATCTGATCGTCGTCGGCCGGGTGGAGGCGCTGGGGGCGGTGGACGGGGGCGATCCGCTGCTGTTCCACCGGGGGAGGTTCGGGCGGTTCAGCGAGTGAGCGGGCCGCCGCCCGCCACCACCCGCCAGGCTCCGAGACCGGCCGGCGCCGTCAGCCGAGTCCCGCGGCGGCACCCGACGGCTCCGGGACCCGGCGGATCACCAGCGCCATCAGCGCCGCCGTCGCGCACAGCGCCCCCGAGGCGTACCAGACCACGTCGTACGAGCCGAACACGTCGCGCGCCACACCGCCCAGGAACGCCACCAGCGCCGCGCCCACCTGGTGGGAGGCGAGGACCCAGCCGAAGACGATGGCGCTGTCCTCGCCGTACTGCTCACGGCACAGGGCCAGCGTCGGCGGGACGGTGGCGACCCAGTCCAGACCGTAGAAGACGATGAAGAACACCATCGGCGGATGCACCGTCGGCGCCATCAGCATCGGCAGGAAGAGCAGCGAGACGCCGCGCAGCGCGTAGTAGACGGCGAGGAGGCGGCGGGCGTCGAAGCGGTCGGTGAGCCAGCCGGAGAAGACCGTGCCGATGATGTCGAAGACCCCGATGACGGCGAGCAGCGAGGCCGCGGCGGTGATGGGCATGCCGTGGTCGTGGGCCGACGGCACGAAGTGGGTCCGGATCAGCCCGTTGGTCGAGGCGCCGCAGATCGCGAACGTGCCCGCGAGCAGCCAGAACGGGCCGGTGCGTGCCGCGTCGGCCAGTACGCGTACGGTCCGCCGCGCCGCACCGCGCGCGGGTGCGGGCTTGGCCACGTAGGTGCCGCCGTACGGGGCGAGACCCGCATCGGCCGGATGGTCGCGCAGCAGGAGCCAGACGAACGGGACGACGACCAGCGCGGCGAGCGCCACGGTCACCGACGCCGGACGCCAGCCGTGCTCCGCGACGATCCAGGCGCACAGCGGCAGGAAGACCAGCTGTCCGGAGGCGCCGGCCGCGGTGAGGATGCCGGTGACCAGGCCGCGCCGGGCGACGAACCAGCGGTTGGTGACCGTGGCCGAGAAGGCCATCGCCATCGAGCCGGTGCCGAGGCCGACGAGCAGCCCCCAATAGATCATCAACTGCCAGGAAGCCGTCATCCAGACACTGGCCAGCGCCCCGGCCGCCACCGCCCCGAGCGCGACGACGACGACCCGGCGGATGCCGAACCGGTCCATCAGCGCGGCGGCGAACGGCGCGGTGAGCCCGTACAGCGCCATGTCGATCGAGACCGCGAGTCCGATCTCGCCGCGCGACCAGCCGAATTCCGTGTGGAGCGGGTCGATGAGGAGGCCGGGCAGGGAGTTGAACGCGGCGCCGCCGATGATCGTCACGAAGGTGACGGCGGCGACGAGCCAGGCGCGGTGAACGCGCAGGCGGGAGCGCCGGCCGGGGGCTACGGGGGTGGCCTGCCGGTCGTCGTCCCGGGCGGCGCTTTCGGTTGTCTGGGTCACGTCACTCAGCATCCGGTCCACGTTCAGGTGCGGACGAGTGGCCGGAGAGACACCATTCGAAGGGATCGGGCCAACAGCGATCGACGTCTTCCGGCCCAGCGGTGCTCGAAGGCGCGTACGATCGCCTGTCGCGGGGGAGGCCGTTACCGAACCGGGGGATCTCATGCAGTGGGCAGCACGCCAGCGGTTCCACCACCGCTCCGCGCTGATGCAGGCCTGGGGTGCCGTGCTGCTGGTCGTCGCCTGCGTCCTGTGGATCCGGCTGGGCTTCCTGCTGGCGGAACAGTGGGACGCGTACTGCTACCGCGTCTCGCAGTGCGAGGCGGTCACCGAGGTGCCGAAGCAGCTCACCGTCCTCGGGATCTCCGCCCTCCTGTCCGTCCTCGGCACGGCACTGCTCGTCGCGGGCAGTGTGCGCAGGCAGACCAGCGCCCATGTCTTCGAGGTCATCGAGATGCAGAAGTCCGAGGAGCGCGAGCGGGCGAAGCAGCAGAAGTGACCGGGGCCAGCACTGCCCAGGCGAACCCCGCCCCCACCGCGTACCAGAACAGATCGGGGGCGTTGAAGGTCGAGCCGAGCACCAGCCGCGCAACCGTGCTGTGGCGGGAGAGTTCCGCGGGCAGCCCGGTCAGCTGCAGCAGCTCGACCGACCAGCTGAACAGGAGCGCCGCTCCGGCCGTGACGACCGGCCGGGCGCGGGGCGCGGCCACGGCGACCAGGAAGCAGATCAGCACGGTGTAGAGCGCGTCCCCGGCGTACTTGGCGACGTCGCCGTCCGCGAACGCCCTGACGCCGAGCCCGGCGGCGACGGTCAGCACCGCGGCCCCGGCCGCGACCGCGCGTGCCCGTGACGCCGTCCGCGCCACCCGGGGCGCCGTCCCCTGCGGCCCGCTCCCGCTCACCCGATCCGCTCCAGCCGCCGGATCGGCCGGGCCACCAGCAGTACCGCCACCACCGCCATGTTGATCACCGCTCCGGCCAGCAGCACCTCGGGAGCGCCCACCCGGTCCGCGACCGGCCCCGCCAGCGCCCGGCCCGCCGCCATCATCAGCAGGGAGCCCGCCACGTCGTACGCGTGCAGACGGTTCAGCGCCTCGGGCGGCACATGGGTCTGGACCGTCGTCGACCACATCACCAGCCAGAACGCGAACGCCGCACCGGCCACGAACTGCCCCGTCCCGAGCGCGGCCACCGGCATGCCCAGGCCGAGCACCACCAGGTTCACGCAGACCGCGGTCAGCGCGACGGCTCCGGCCGCGAGCGGGCGGCGCGGTCGCAGCCGCAGGGCGAGCAGCCCGCCGACGACGCTGCCCGCGCCGTTCACCGCCATCATCACGCCGTACGTCCCCGAGCCGTGCGCCTCGGTGACCTGGACCGCGGTCAGCGGCAGCATCGGGCCGAGCACCGTGAAGCCGTACACCGTCCAGATCGCGATCACCCCCCACAGCCAGCTCCTGGCCCGGAACTCCCGCCACCCGTCGGCCAGTTCGGCGACGAATGTACCGCGGTGCACCTCGTCCGCCGGGGCCGGGGCGAGCCGCAGCAGGAAGAGGCAGAGGCCGGAGACCAGGAACGTCGACGCGTTCGCCGCGTAGACCGCGCCGGCACTGGCGAACCCGACGAGCATGCCCGCGAAGGCCGGGCCCGCCATGGTCATGAGCGCCTCGGAGACCCGGAGCACCGCGTTGGCACGCTGCACGTCCGGGGCGACCCGGGGCACGGTCGAGGCGACGCCCGGCTGGAAGAGCGCGGCGCCCACACCGGCCACCGCGCTCAGTGCGTACACCGCCCACAGCGGCGGGTTGCCGACGGCGAAGGAGACCGCCAGTACGGAGGCCCCGACCAGCCGCAGCGCATCGGCGATGATCATCATCCGGCGGGGGGTGAACCGGTCGGCCAGTACGCCGCCGAAGAGCACGAAGAGCGCCAGCGGCCCCATCCAGGCCGCCAGCGCGTACCCCACCGACGAGTGCGGCCGGCCGGCTCCCAGCAGGCCCGCGGTGAGCGCCACCGGGATCATGCCGTCACCGAAGAGCGCGGCGGTACGGGCAACGAAGAAGAGCCGGAAGTTACGGTTCCAGAGCTCGGCGGGCCGGATGTCCCCCAGGCCCGCACTCAGGCCCGCATCGAGGTCACCGCCCAGCGGCTCCCCACTCGAAGAGCCGGGCGAAAGGGGCGACGGGCTCTCGCCGCGAACGGCGGGAATGCGCGGGTACTCCGCTGACTTTTCCTTCACGGCAGTGACATGTATCAGTTGAAGGTCTATACCAGCTAGGGGTGAAGGGAGTCCGCCAATGCCGCACCGAATCGCCGTCCTGGCCCTCGACGGGCTGCTCCCCTTCGAACTGGGCATCCCACAAAGGATTTTCGGCCTGTCGCTCGGTTTCGAACCGCACAACAAGGGCCGCAAACTCTATGAAGTCGTGACCTGTTCCATCCGCCCGCCGGGCCCGATCCGCACCGACGCGGACTTCACGATCACCGTCGAACGCGGCCCGGAGACACTGGCCACCGCCGACACGATCGTGATCCCCGCCAGTTACGAACTCGGCTCCGTCTACACGGAGGGCAGGCTCACCGACGAGCTGACCGCCGCGTTCGCACACATCAGGCCGGGCACCCGGATGGTCTCCATCTGCACGGGCAGTTACGTGCTGGCCGCCGCCGGATATCTCGACGGGCGGCCCGCCACCACCCACTGGTCGCACGCCGACCACTTCCAGCAGCTCTTCCCCGAGGTCCGGGTCGACCCGGACGTCCTGTTCATCGACGACGGGGACGTACTGACCTCCGCCGGGGTCGCCGCCGGAATCGACCTCTGCCTGCACATCGTGCGCCGCGACCACGGCACCGCCGTCGCCAATGACGTCGCCCGTCGCACGGTCGTGCCCCCGCACCGGGACGGCGGACAGGCGCAGTACATCCAGCGCCCCGTGCCCGAGGCGCAGTTCGCGGCCACCACCTCGGCACGGACCTGGGCACTCGGCCGGCTGGAGCGTCCGATCCTGCTGCGCGACATGGCGCAGCAGGAGTCGATGAGCGTACGGACGTTCACCCGCCGGTTCCGGGAGGAGGTCGGGGTCAGCCCCGTGCAGTGGCTGACCCGGCAGCGGGTCGAGCGGGCCCGGCAGCTGCTGGAGTCGACGGACCTGTCGATCGACCAGGTGGCGCGGGACGCGGGCTTCGGGACGCCCACGTCGCTGCGGCAGCATCTGCAGGCGGCACTGGGGGTGTCCCCCACGGTGTACCGGCGCACATTCCGCGCGGGGAAGGTCTGACCGGGCGCGCGCCGGCCGTCACCCCTCCGTACGGCTCGGACCGCCCGCCCCGACGCCCTGGACGACCTCATGAGGTTCGTCACAGCGCCACCCTTGGACCGCGCCCGCCGTCGGGGCCCCGTCGTCGGCAACGCCCCACCCCCGCCGACCGATCCGGGGGCTCCTCCCCCAGCGGCCGGTGGTCGCTCCGCCCCAGAGCGACTTAGGTCACCCTTCCCTGTCGCCGCTTCCACCTGATAGGCATGTGAAGCACTACCGGCACTTCGGAAGTTTCGCCATGAAAAAGGAAAATCCAGACAGTCTCATACCCTTCATAATCGATCTGACGTTCGAGGAAGTGCGGCGCCGGGCCGAGGTCGTGACCGCACTCGGCCCCGACTGGGACCCGGTCGCCGCGCTCCAGGGCGAGGACGAGGCGTACGCGCTCCTCTACTCGGGCCTGGACGCCGAACAGCAGCGCACCTACGACCTGCTGGTGGCGGCAGGCGTCCTGCCGGGAAGGGGACCGGGGCGTGCGACTGCCCATTGATCCGCAGGCGGACGTGGCCCGCCGCGCCTGGATGCCCTGCCCCGTCTGCGACGACGCACGCCACTGCGAGAACTGTGCCGACCTCCGCACCTGCCGCGAGCACTGGCGCTACCTGATCTCCAACAACGGACCGGTCGTTCACCTCCAGTGTCCGCAGTGCACCCACATGTGGTCCGTAAACACGCGCCCCGACGTCACCCCGCGCGACAGCGGCGCCTTCGGCGACTGACCGACGGCAACGCGGCCGGGCGCGGTGCCGGGGCACGCGAGCCCGGCAGCGGGTCGAGCGGGCCCGGCAGCCGCTGGAGTCGACGGACCCGTCGATCGACCAGGTGGGCGCGGGACGCGGGCTTCGGGACGCCCACGTCGCTGCGGCAGCACCTGCGGGCGGCACTGGGAGTGTCCCCCCACGCGCATGTTTCGCGCGGGACGGGCGCAGGCGGCCTTCTCCGGCACAGCGGCGTCGGCCGCCGCGCCCGTCTCGCACGCACGCACGGCCGGGCCCGCGGAGCGAGACGCGGCACTCCGGCCCGGCTTCGGTCGTGTGCAGGCCGCCCGCCGGATCACGGTGACCCTTGTCGGCCGGGCCTCGTACGGCGGCGTGAGGAGCCGCGGGGGTGCAGGACCGCCGGAACGGTCAGGGCGCCAGGGGGTGGTGACGGGACGGTGGGAGAAAGGCGGGAGACCAGGGCCGTCACCGCGGTCTCGGCGATCGTCGCAGGGCGCAGGGTCACGGTGCTCACCGGCGGATCGTTCTCGGCGTAGGCCGGGTCCTCGCTGGCGCAGACGAGGAGGAGGTCGTCGGGGATCCGCAGGCCATGGCGGACCGCCGCAGCCAGAACCTGGCGGCCGCCGGGGTCGTAGACCGTGTAGACCGCGTCGCAGGCACGGGCGGCGAAGACCGCGTCGAAGGCATGGCCCGGGGTGTCGTACGGGTCGCAGGTGAGCAACAGCGTCTTGTGGCCGTGCTCGCGGCACCACTGCTCGTACGTGCGGGTCACGGCCCGGGTGTAGTGCTCGTCGCCGTACCCGGCGTGCAGGGCGATCCGCCGGGCGCCCGAGGCCGCCAAGTGACCGAGGACCTCGCGGGTGGTGGCGGTGTGGTCGTTGTCGACCCAGACGTCCGCGGGCCTCGGATCGACGGGCCGGCCGTCGAAGACGAGCGGGATGCCTCGGGCGCGCAGAGCGCGCAGCACCGGGTCGCCCGCGGGGCTGTCGAGGAGCAGCATGCCGTCCACGGTGAGGGTGTGCCACGGCGTCTCGGCACCGCGGGCGGCGGGGAGGATGGTCAGGGCGTAGCCGTGGGCGTGCGCGGTGGCGGTGGCGGCGGTCAGGAGCCGGGCGAAGTACGGGACTTCGAGGAAGTTCCAGGCCGATCCGGCATAGGTCGTGACGGCCACGCCCAGGGTCCCCCCGGTCCGCGGGGTCCGCCGGGCGCCGTAGCCGAGCGCGGTGGCCACCTCGCGGACCCGGCGGCGCGTGGCGTCGGCGAGCCGGCCGGTTCCGTTGAGAGCGTGCGAGACGGTGGCGGTGGAGACCTCCGCGGCGCGGGCGACATCGGCGAGAGTGGGCCCTGACATGGCGCCATCGTATGGATGGCGGTGCGGATTCCGTCGTACGGGGTGGGTTCTGGTTACGGCGTTAATCAATGAGGGTCCGGCCACGGTAACGCAGCTCAACCCTTGGAGTAGCCATGACTTCCTCTTTCGCCCGGCGGAGCCTGCTCGCCGCTGGTGCCGCCGGACTGGTGGGGGCGGCGGCCGGCCCCGCGGCCGCCGCACAGCGGGGTGCCGCCCACCGCAGTTCCGCGGCCATGGTCATCCACAACGCACGGGTGTTCACCGGGCTGTCCGGCGCCCGCCCCGTCGAGGCCGTGGCCGTCGGGCGCGACGGCCGGATTCTCGCCACCGGCCGGAATCGCGAACTGCGCCGCCTCGCCGGACGGGACACCGAGATCGTCGATGCGCGCGGGGCCACCGTGATGAGCGGCATCCACGACGGCCATGTGCACCCGCTCGGCGCCGGCGAACGTTCACTGCGCCCCTCCCTGGAGGGCGCCGAGACGACCGCCGAGCAACTCCTGGCGATCCTCACGGGTTTCCTCAAGGACACGCCCGGCCAGGAGCCCGACGGCTGGCTGGTGGTCTCGGACTGGAACCCGGTCGGGCTGCTGCCGCAGGGCACCCTGCCCCACCACTCCCTGCTCGACACCCTCCCCACCCGTCGCCCGATCGCCCTTCTCGGGGGCGACGGCCACAACGCCTGGGTCAACGCCCGCGCCCTTCAGATCGCGGGCATCACCGCGGCGACCCCCGATCCGGTGGGCGGGAAGATCGTGAAGGGGCCGGACGGGAAGCCCAGCGGGGTGCTCAAGGACGACGCCCAGGGCCTGGTGACCCGCCACATCCCGGAGCCGAGCGAGGCCGAACTGGTCGCCGCCTGCTCCCGGGTCCTCGCCCAGGTGGCGGCCTCCGGGGTGACCACGATGATGGACGCGGCCGTCGGGCGGAGTGAGTTGACGACGTACCAGGCCCTCGCAAAGGCGGGGAAGTTGCCGCAGCGGATCGTCCCCGCGATCAGGATCGACACGGACCTGGCGAAGGACCCTGTGGCGGCGCTCGCCCATGCGCGCGGGCTGCAGCACGCGTTCCGGGACGTACCTGGGCTGCGGTTCGGGATGAGCAAGGTGTTCCTCGACGGGGTGATCGAGTACCCGGCGCAGACCGCGGCGCTCCTGGAGCCCTATCTGGACGGCTCGGGACACCCGACGGACAACCGGGGTGAGCTGTATGTCTCCGGGCAGGATTACGGGCGGCTGACCGCGGCCTTCAACCGGGCCGGCTGGCAGCTGCACGCCCATGGGCTCGGTGACCGCGCGGTGCGCACGGCACTCGACGGATATGCGTACGCCCGGCGCACGACCGGGCTGCGCGACGCCCGGAACACCATCGCACACCTCCAGCTGGTGGACCCGGCGGATCTGGGACGGTTCGCCGCGCTGGGCGTGGTGGCCTGCATGCAGCTCCAGTGGGCGGAGCAGGACACGTGGACGATGGATGCCCTCCTGCCGTACATCGGGCCCGAGCGGCACCGGTGGATGTACCCCGCCCGCTCGCTGGAGCGGCACGGGGCCCGGCTCTCCGGCGGCTCGGACTGGCCGGTGGACCCGCTCCAGGTGTGGAACCAGGTCCGTACGGCGATCGACCGCACGGGCGCGGAGGGCGACGGGCCGCTCTACCGGGAGTTGGAGGGGCTGAGCCGTACGTCGGCGCTGCGCATGCACACGCACGGGACGGCATGGCAGCTGCGCATGGACCATCTGACGGGAACGGTCCGGCGTGGTCTGGCCGCGGATCTGATCGTTCTCGACCGTGATGTGACGCGATGCCCGGTGGCGGACATCAGTGACACCCGCGTCGAACTGACCCTGGTGGGCGGCCGGGTCGTCCACGACGCGCGCACCTCGGCGGGCCGGGCCGCGGCCGCGCGAGTCGACCGGGCCGCCACCGCGCCCCGCCCGTCGGCATACGCGGCGGTGCACGGCGGACGGCACAGGGCCTGCGGCTGCGACCGGCCGTAGCGGTCCTTGGCTCCGCGCCCCTGCTCGGCGAACGGCGCCCGTGCGGGGTGCGCCCCGCACGGAACGCCGTCCGGCAGGGGCGGCCGCAACAGCCGCTCACTTCCCGCTGCCCCCACGCTCGCTGCGTTGTCGGGCTCGCCCCGATACGACCAGTATCGGGGCGACCCTCCGCCTTGCGATCGCACGCACCGGACGCCGCCCGGCCCGCCCTGCGGGCGGACGACGCTACTTTCGAAACACTCCCTAGAACACCAGCACCCCCCGCGCCACCCGGCCGTGGTGGGCGTCGTCCGCCGCCTTGGCGAAGTCCTCCACCGGGTAGGTCTCGGTGACGAGTTCGTCCAGCAGCAGCCTGCCCTCCCGGTACAGGTCCGCATAGAGCGCGATGTCCCGCTGCGGGCGCGAGGAGCCGTACCGGCAGCCCAGGACGGACTTGTCCAGGAACAACGACGAGACCAGGAAGGACGCCTCGGCCGTCGCCGCGGGGACACCCAGCAGCACCGCCTGACCGTGCCGGTCCAGCAGGTCGATCGCGGTACGGATCAGCTCCGTACGGCCCACGCACTCGAAGACGTGGTCGGCGCCGTGCGGCAGGATCTCCCGCACGGCCTCTGCCGACGTCAGGAAGTGCGTCGCGCCGAACTGCCGCGCCATCGCCTCCTTCGCCGGGTTGGCGTCGACGGCGACGATCGTCAGGGCGCCCGCGATCCGGGCACCCTGGATGACGTTGAGTCCGATGCCGCCGGTGCCGATGACCACGACGGTGTCGCCCCGGTCGACCTTCGCCCGGTTCAGTACGGCTCCGACTCCCGTCACCACCCCGCAGCCGATCAGCGCGGCCGAGGTGAGCGGCAGATCGGTGGGGATCTTCACCGCCTGCACGGCCTTGACCAGGGTCCGTTCGGCGAAGGCCGAGTTGGACGCGAACTGGTACAGCGGCTTCCCGTGCCGCGAGAAGGGCTGCCCCGGCATCCCGATCGCCTTGCGGCACATCGTCGGCCGGCCCCGGTCGCACTGCGCGCACGCCCCGCAGCTGGCCAGCGTGGACAGCGACACATGGTCGCCGGGCACCACATGGCCGACGCCCGCGCCGACCGCCGCCACCACGCCCGCGCCCTCGTGCCCGAGCACCACCGGCGACGGGAACGGGATCGTCCCGTCGATCACCGACAGGTCGCTGTGGCACAGCCCCGCCGCGGCCACCGCCACCAGCACCTCGCCGGGGCCCGGATCGCGTATCTCCAGATCGTCGACGACCTCGGTCCGCTTGCCGTCGAAGACGACGCCTCTCATCTCGGCTCCCTCGGTAGGCCGAGCGCCCGCTCGGCGATGATGTTCACGCGTTCGGCCGGGCCTTCGCCGCAGCCGCCGCGGCCATCTCCTCCAGCCGGGCCAGCATCGGCATCGGGTCCGTGCCCACCGTCCCCGGCAGGAAGTCGGCGATCCGTTCCGGGGTCCAGGCCCCGTCCGCGTACCCCGCCCGCAGCTCCCTCGGCTGGGCCCAGACCGCGATCTTCGGACCGGCGATCGTGTACACCTGGCCGGTGATCCCCTCCTTGCGGGCCCGTTCGCTGAGCAGGTAGACGACGAGCGCCGCCACGTCCTCCGGCTCGCCGATCTCCTTGAGTTCCATGGGCACATTGGCGGACATCCGGGTGCGGGCGACCGGGGCGACGGCGTTCGCCGTGACGCCGTACTTGTGCAGGCCGAGCGCCGCGCTCCGCACCAGCGAGATGATCCCGCCCTTCGCGGCGCTGTAGTTGGCCTGGGCGACGCTGCCCTGGTGGTTGCCGCTGGTGAAGCCGATCAGCGTGCCGCCGCCCTCCTGCTTGCGCATCACCGCCGACGCGGCCCTGAACACGGTGAAGGTGCCCTTGAGATGGGTGGCGACGACCGGATCCCACTCCTCCTCGGACATGTTGAACAGCATCCGCTCCCGCAGGATGCCGGCCACGCACACGACCCCGTCGATCCGCCCGTACCGCGCGAGCGCCGTGTCCACGATCCGCTGCCCGCCCGCCATCGTGGAGATGTCGTCGGCGACGGCCACCGCCTCGCCGCCCGCCGCCTCGATCTCCTTCACGACGGACTCGGCTATCTCGCTGCTCGGCTCACCGCCCTCGATGGAGACGCCGTAGTCGTTGACGACGACTCTCGCCCCCTCGGCCGCCGCCGCGAGCGCGACCGCCCTCCCGATGCCGCGTCCGGCACCCGTCACGGCCACCACTTTGCCTGCCAAGAAGTTCCCCATGCCCGGCCCCTTCCCGCGGTTTCTGACGGACCGTTAGATTTTATGGGCCATCGGGTTCACGAACACAAGCCCCAGGAGGTACCCATGTCACTGCCGCCCGAGTTCCACGACATCGCCAAGCGGATCAACAACTGGGGCCGCTGGGGCGCCGACGACGAGATCGGCACACTCAACCTGATCACCGACAGCGTCGTGCGGGAGGCCGCCGCCACGGTCCGCACCGGGCTGCGTGTCCCGCTCGCACTCCCCCTCCAGCAGGACGGCGTCCAGAGCGGGCTGATCCCCGGAAGGATCAATCCACTGCACACCATGGTCCAGATCAACCAGGAGCTCTTCGGCCCCGGCACCGTCGCCACCAGCGACGACACGGCGGTCCTGAGCCTGCAGACGGCCACCCACTGGGACGCCCTCACCCATGTCTCGCACTCGGGAAGGATCTACAACGGCCGGCCGGCCGACACGATCACCGCGCACGCCGGCGCCCGGTACAGCGGGATCGACAAGGCGCCGCACATCGTCTCGCGCGGCGTGCTGCTCGACGTGGCCCGCGCGCACGGCGTGGACCGGCTGCCCGGGGACCACGCCGTCACCCCCGAGGACCTGGGCGCGGCCGAGGAACTGGCGGGGGTCCGGGTGAGGGCCGGGGACATCGTGCTCGTACGGACGGGGCAGGTGCGGGTGTACCTGGCGGGCGACAAGCACGCGTACGGCTACCCGTCACCCGGTCTCTCCGTCAAGACGCCCGAGTGGTTCCGCGCGCGCGATGTGGCGGCGGTCGCCAACGACACCCTGACCTTCGAGATCTTCCCGCCCGAGATCGAGGATCTGTGGCTGGGCGTGCACGCGCTGGACCTGGTCGAGATGGGCATGCCGCAGGGCCAGAACTGGAACCTGGAGACGCTGTCCACAGCCTGTGCGGACGAGAGGCGGTACGCCTTCCTGCTCTCCGCGATGCCGGAGCCGTTCGTCGGTGCCACGGGCACCCCGGTCGCCCCGGTCGCCATCCTGTGAAGGGGCACGGACCGGCGCCGGAACGCGGCCCGGACCGATTGCTTTAACCTTTATGCACGATGCGTGACGGCACGCGAAGGCTTGTACGCCTCACGGTCCGCGTCGTCCGCGCCCCGCACACCATGAGCGGCCCCTTGGGTGCCATGAGCCGCTTGAGTGCCGGGAACGCCCGTGCCGCCGGGGTGCACCGGCACCGCCCGGACCGGCGGGACGTCCCGGTCGATCTCGCACCAGATGCGCTTCCCCGCACCCTCCGGCTGCCAGCCCCAGCGGTCGGCGAGGCCGTCGACGAGCTCCAGGCCCCGGCCACCGGTGTCCTCACCCCGTGCGTGGCGCTGCAGCGGCGGACGGCAACTGGTGTCGGCCACCTCGACCCGTACGGTCCCGGTCGCGCCCGCCGAGCCGAACAGCATGCGCAGCACGGCCGGACAGCCGGTGTGCACCACCGCGTTGGTGACCAGCTCCGAGATCAGCAGGATGAGCGTCTCGGCCAGCGGCTCGTCGTCCCTTATCCCGGACCCGAGCAGTCTCGACCGCGCCCACCTGCGGGCCCGCCCGACCTCCGCGGGATCCGGCCCGACCTCCAGCTGAACCTGAAGCACCTGCACCGCTCACACCATCCAGACCGGCGGACACATCGCCTCGCGCCTCCTCAGGGTCACGGAACGTGATTCCCTTGCGAGACAGCATGGTTGACGTACAGTCACCGCAACAAGCGCTTCGGGCATATTCCAGCGCGAAGGAGTACGCGTGGTGCATACTGTGCGACGCACGTTGCGGGGAGTCGAACAGAGGCACAGCGAGACCGCGGGAGCCGTCTCCCGAGCAGGCCCGGCGCTTCTGCCTGGAATGCGAGCAGGGCACCTCTTCCGGACCGGAGCCGCCGCACGGGCAACACCCGGATCACCCGGTTCCAGAACCTCTCGCATCCCACGGAGCGTACCCGAGCCCGGCGCCGACTCCACCCCGTGACGAATCACACAAAGGACACAAGCCGACATCGGTCCCGACCGACTGCACTGCGTAACTCCGCAGCGTGAGGCCCAAACACCGGCCTGTGACATCCGCGACCCCGGCAGCCCCCGATCGCCGCGCCGCCGAAGCCTGCACGGAACCCGTCCGGCTTCAGCACAGGTCCGCCGCAAGCGCTTCCTCGGCCGCCGCCGCCGCGATCCACCGACCGGACCGCAGCCATGCCCGCTTGAGGTGCAGATGCACATCCGCCTCCCAGGTGAAGCCCATGCCGCCGTGCACCTGAAGGCAGTCCCGCGCGTTGCGGACCGCCGCCTCGTCGGCGAGCAGTTTGGCACCCGCGATCTCCGTCCGGTCCCCGGTCAGGGCCGCGGCGTAGACGGCGGCACGGGCCAGTTCGGCGCGGACCAGCATCTCGGCGCACAGGTGTTTGACCGCCTGGAAGGACCCGATCGGCGAACCGAACTGTTCACGTTCACCGGCGTGCCGGACGGCCATCTCGGTCGTGCGCGAGGCGCTGCCGAGTTGCTCGGCGGCGGCGAGCAGGGCGCCTTCCTCGCGCAGCCGCTCCGCACCGGGCAGGGGCTCACCCGGCCCGACCGGTCCGGTGACCCGCCACAGGGGTGTGAACGGGTCGAGCGACCGCACGGGCCGGGCGGACTCCCGTGTCCCCGCGACGTCCCGCGCCGTCCCGCCGGTCAGGACCCGTACCTCCCCGGGCCCGAGGACCAGCAGTGCGTCCGCGTCCCCCAGATGTTCCACCGGCTGCCCCGCATCCAGCACGGTGACCACCGTCGCGCCCTCCGCCGCCCCCTCCACCACGCCCGCCGCGAGGTGGGTGGCGATCAGTGGCCCCGGCAGCAGCGACCGTCCCGCCTCCTCGAAGAGGAGGACCGATTCGGGCAGCCCGAGCCCGACACCGCCCTGTGCCTCCGGCAGCCGCAGCGCGAAGAAGCCGGACTCACCGAGCTCCCGCCACAGCGCCCGGTCGATGCCCGTGCCGCCGTCGAGAGCCGCCCGCATCCGGTCCCTGCCGAAACGCCCGGCCAGAAGTTCCCGTATCCCCGCCCCGAGGGCCCGCTGGTCGTCCGAGAGCTGGAAGTCCATGAGTGGTGTCAGCGCCCCTTCGGCAGGCCGAGGATCCGCTCGGCGACGATGTTCCGCTGGATCTGCGAGGTGCCCGCGGCGATGGTGTACGAGAGCGAGGAGAGCCGGTCCAGGACCCACTCCCGGTCCAGGTCCCCGCTGTCCGCGCCGAGCACCTCGGCGGCCGCCTCGTACAGTTCCTGGCGTGCGTGCGAGTAGCGCAGCTTGAAGACCGAGCCGCCGGTGCCGGGCACGCCCCCGGTCCGCTGGGCCTCGCCGACGTTCCACTGGGTGAGCCGCCACAGCGCCCGGAATTCGGCGTTCAGCCTGCCCAGCCTGCGACGTAGGACCGGGTCGTCCCAGCGCCCGTTCGTCCGTGCCTCGGCGGCCAGGGCGTCCAGCGTGCGGCGGCAGGCGACGACCTCGCCGACGAACGCCGTACCGCGCTCGAAGGAAAGGGTGACCATGGTGACGCGCCAGCCGTCGTTCTCCGCGCCGACGCGGTGCGAGACGGGCACCCGCACCTCGTCGAGGAACATCTCGGCGAACTCGGTGGACCCGGCGAGGGTGCGCAGCGGGCGGACGGTGACGCCGGGCGCGTCCATCTCCATCGCGAGCCAGCTGATGCCGCGGTGCCTGGGTGCCGCGGGGTCCGTCCGCACCAGCAGTTCGCACCAGTCGGCGACCTCCGCGTGCGAGGTCCAGATCTTGCTTCCGCTCACCACGTAGTGGTCGCCGTCGCGCACCGCACGGGTGCGCAGCGAGGCGAGGTCCGAGCCCGCGTCGGGCTCGCTGAACCCCTGGCACCAGATCTCGTCCCCGCGCAGCACCGGCGGCAGCCAGCGCGCCCGTTGTCCGGCGGTGCCCTCGGCCGCGATCGTCGGCCCTGCGTGCAGCAGCCCGACGAAGTTGGCGCCGACGTAGGGGGCGCCGGCCTTCTCCGTCTCCTCCAGGAAGATCAGATGCTGGGTCGGGGTGGCGCCCCGCCCGCCCGCGTCGGCGGGCCAGTGCAGGCCCGCGTAGCCCGCGTCGTACAGCATCCGCTGCCAGGCGGTGTCGTAGGCGCGCCGCCCCGGCCAGTCGTCCGGGGCGGGCTTCGCGGGCAGGGTGGGCAGCACGGACGCCAGCCACTCGCGCAGCCGCGCCCGGAACTCCTCCTCGGCCTCCGTGTAGGCGAGATCCATCGTGTGCCTACTTGTCCCGGTCCAGGTCCAGACCGAGCATCCGGATCGCGTTTCCGCGCATCAGTTTGTAGACGGTCTCGTCGTCCAGTCCCTTGACGTGGTCGAGGGCGACCTCCTTCGTGTGCGGGAAGGTCGAGTCGACGTGCGGGTAGTCGGTCTCGAAGGTGGCGTTGTCCCGTCCGACGACGTCGAGCGAGGCGACCCCGTGCTTGTCGCGGAAGAAGCAGCAGAACATCTGGCGGTAGTAGTACGTGGACGGCGGCTCGGGAATCAGGTCGCGCACCCCGCCCCAGGCCCGGTGCTCCTCCCAGACGTCGTCGGCGCGCTCCAGGGCGTACGGGATCCAGCCCATCTGGCCCTCGCTGTAGGCGAGCTTGAGCCGGGGGAACCGCACCAGGACGCCGCTGAACAGGAAGTCCATCATCGAGGCCATGGCGTTGTTGAAGGAGAGGCTGGCCTGGACGGCGGGCGGGGCGTCGGGGGAGGCGGCGGGCATCTGGGAACTGGACCCGATGTGCATGTTGACGACCGTGCCGGTCTCCTGGCAGGCCGCGAAGAACGGGTCCCAGTATCCGGTGTGGATCGAGGGCAGGCCGAGGTACGTGGGGATCTCGGAGAAGGTCACCGCACGCACCCCGCGCGCCGCGTTCCGCCTGATCTCCGCCACGGCCAGGTCGATGTCCCAGAGCGGGATGATGCAGAGCGGGACGAGCCGGCCGCCGCTGTCGCCGCACCACTCCTCCACCATCCAGTCGTTGTAGGCGCGCACGCAGGCGAGGGCGACCTCCTTGTCGTGGGCCTCGGCGAACGTCTGGCCGCAGAAGCGCGGGAAGGTGGGGAAGCAGAGACTCGCCTCGACGTGGTTGAGGTCCATGTCCTTGAGGCGCTCGGCCGGGTCCCAGCAGCCGGGCCGCATCTCGGCCCGGGTGATCCCCTCCAGCGTCATGTCGTCGCGGTCGAAGCCCACGGCGGCGATGTTCCGCTTGTACGGGAACTTCAGGTCCTCGTAGATCCACCAGTCGGTGGGCGGCCCGTCCGGATCCATCGTGATGACGTACTTGCCCCCGGTGTACGCCAGCTCACCGATGCCCGCGGTGAGCGGCTGCGGGCCGCGCTCACGGTATTTGGCGGGCAGCCAGGTCGAGAAGAGGTGCGGCGGCTCGATCACATGGTCGTCGACGCTGACGATCCGAGGCAGTTCCGTCATGGTGTCCCCTTCGGCGCACGCTTGAGGTCCTTCGGCCGTGGTTCCGACGGGCCGTCTCCGTACGAGTGTTTCTGATGGTCCGTCAGATTTATTGCGATCCTCAGGCTAGCCCCGCACCCCTGGACCGACAAGGCGCAGCGCTCTACGCTCTGCGCACGATCTGACTACCCGTCAGCTGTGAGGGGTTCGCCGTGAACGAGACCGCACACGCGCTGAGCGCATCGGGCACCTTCTGGGAGCTCGTCGAACGCCGGGCCGCCCTGACGCCGGACCGCCCGTTCCTGATCCAGGACGACCGCACCCTCACCTTCGGTGAGCTGCGCGACCGCGGCGAACGGGTCGCGGCCGGGCTGTGGGGCATGGGCGTCCGCCCCGGCGGTGTCGTCGCCTGGCAGCTGCCGACCCGCCTGGAGACGGTGCTGCTGTCGTTCGCGCTGACCCGGATCGGGGCCGTGCAGTCGCCCGTCATCCCGTTCTACCGGGACCGCGAGGCGGGGTTCGCGCTGCGCGAGTCGAAGGCCGGCTTCTTCGCGGTGCCGGGCACCTGGCGCGGCTTCGACCACACGGCGATGGCGCACCGGCTGACGGCGGGGGCCGCACACCCGCCGCTGGTCTTCGAGGCGTACGCGTCGCTGCCGGACGGCGACCCGTCCGTGCTGCCTCCCCCGCCCTCCGACGGGACGGCGGTGCGCTGGATCTACTGGACCTCGGGCACCACCTCCGACCCGAAGGGGGTCCTGCACACCGACCGCAGCCTGATCGCGGGCGGATCCTGTCTGGCCCACGCGCTGCGCCTGTCGGCGGACGACATCGGCTCGGTGGCCTTCCCGTTCGCCCATGTCGGCGGGCCGGACTACGCGGTGATGCTGCTGCTGTACGGCTTCCCGGCGGTCCTCTTCGAGCACTTCGCGATGCCGGGGGCACTGGAGGGCTACCGGCGCCACGGGGTGACGGTCGCGGGCGGGTCCACCGCGTTCTACTCGATGTTCCTGACCGAACAGCGCAAAACCCCGGACCGGAAGCCGGTCCCCAGCCTCAGGCTGCTGGCGGGCGGCGGGGCGCCGAAGCCGCCGGAGCTCTACCACGCGGTGGTGCGGGAGATGGGCGTCCAGCTGACCCACGGGTACGGCATGACCGAGGTCCCCATGATCACGATGGGCGCCCCCGACGACACCGCGGAGCACCTCGCCGGGACGGAGGGGCGTCCGCCCGAAGGCATGGAGATACGCATCACCGACGAGGACGGCAAGGCGCTGCCCTACGGCACGGAGGGCGAGGTGCGGCTCCGCGGGGAGGCCGTCTGCGAGGGCTATCTGGACCCGGGGGCGACGGCGGCGGCCTTCGACGCGGAAGGGTTCCTGATCACCGGTGATGTCGGCAGGGTCGAGCCGAGCGGGCACCTGGTGCTCACCGGGCGGCTCAAGGACATCATCATCCGCAAGGGCGAGAACATCTCCGCCAAGGAGATAGAGGACCTGCTGCACCGGCACCCGGACGTCGGGGACGTGGCGGTGATCGGGCTGCCGGACCCGGAGCGCGGCGAACGCGTCTGCGCGGTCGTGGAACAGCCTGCGGGCGCCGCGCCCCTGACCCTGCCGGGGATCACCGGCCATCTGCGGGCGGCGGGCCTCGCCGTGCACAAGCTGCCGGAACAACTGGAGGTGGTGGCGGCGCTGCCGCGGAACGAGGCGCTGCGCAAGGTGCTGAAGTACCGGCTGCGGGAGCGGTTCTCCTGACGGGAGGGGAGGGCGGGGCGTCGCGCCCTCCCCCGGTGCCGGGCGGGGCGCCCCCGGCTCCGGTCAGCCCCGGTACGGCGGTGTGAGACCCCAGTCCCACCTGGGCATCGGGGTATCGGGCAGCGGGGGCGGGTTGGGGCCCGAGTAGATCAGTGCCATCCGCGTGCCCCACTCAAGGTAGTACGCGAGGACCCCACGGAACTCGGGGTCGTCCGGCAGGCCGACCTCGTCGGCGGTGTCCATCAGCAGAGCCACCCAGCGGCGGCGGATCCCGGGGGTCAGTGAGAAGGTGCTGGTCCAGCGGCTGCGCGGGCTGGAGGCCGGAGGACTGATCGAGCGGCGGTCCGACGGCAAAAGCCCGCCGGAGGTCCAGTACCGGCTGACCGAGGAAGGGCTGAGCCTGGTGCCCGTACTGGAGACGCTGTACGACTGGGGATCGCGACGCGCGGCACGCACCGGTGTCCGGATCGAGCCCCCGGAGTGACCGCATCCGCCTCGCCGGCGGCCGGGGCCGGGCGCCGCGAGCCCGAGGGGTTGCGTGCCTCTGCCGGGTGGGGGGGCGGAGCTCGTTCCGTCCGCCCCCTCCCCGTGCGTCCCTACGCGTCCGGTTCGATCACGGTGAAGTACGTGGCGAACGCCGCCACCACCCCGTCCTCGGTGATCCTGCCGTCCTGGTCCGTGTCCAGGCTCCGCGCCGCGACACCCGCCGTCTCCGCGCTCGCGCCCAGCACCCGCAGGGCCCGCTCCACGCCGGGGACGGAGGCCGCGCCCTCGTCGTCCCGGTCCGCCACGGCGAGCGCCGCGCGCAGGAAGGGGCGGGCGATCTCCGCGAAGCGCTCCGGATTGTCGCGCAGCCGCTTCACCGCCCCGCCCACGAACTCCTCCCGGGTGACGCGCTGGTCCCCGTCGACGTCGGCGATGCCCGCCATGCCCTGCCAGAGGGCCTCGGCCCCGGTGTAGAGCGCCTGCCCCTTGTCGCAGCGGGCCGTCGTACCGAATTCGGTCAGCAGACGGGCCGCGGCGGCACTGAAATCCGCGCGATCGATGTATCCGTTGCCGTCCTGGTCGAAGGCGGCGAAGCGGAAGGCGATCTTGCGCTCATACTCTGCGCTGTCCATGCGGGGAGCGTACGACGCCGGCCGGCGCCACGTGTCGCTTACGGCCTCGCCCGCGATCGTCGGCCCGGTCGCGGGCGAGGCCGTCACGCGCTCCGCCTGTGTGACGACCCGGCCTTCGACGCCGCGCGCTTCTCGCTCCACGGCTCGGAGCCTGTCGGGTGACCTCGGCCCGCCCGGTCGGAGGTCACCCGACAGGCTCTCAGGCCGAGAGCGGCTGTGCCTCGTCGTCGACGGCCGTGTACCGGTCGGGGTAGACCTCGAAGAGACGGCGTACGCCGAGGGCGGCGAGCACCCGGTTGACGTGGGACCCCTCCTCCGCGCCGCGGGCCGGGAGGATCAGCCGCAGCCGGCCCCCGCAGGAACGCATCAGGCGGCGGGAGGCGATCAGTACCCCGACGCCGCTGGAATCGCAGAACAGGACCTCGGACAGGTCGAGCACCACATCGTGGCGCCCCGCGGCCACCGCCTCATGGACGGACTGCCGCACGGCGGGCGACGTCAGCAGATCCAGTTCGCCGCGTATGCGCAGCACGGTCCAGTCGTCCTGCACGGTCTCGGCCACCTTCAGTGTCACGTGACTGGGCCTCTCGTTCCGGGGATTCCGACGATCCGGAAGTTTCCGTTCCTTCTCGCGGCTGCCCCCGCCGCAGACCCATGAAACACCGTGCCGGTCGACAGGACACAGCCGGGTTCGGGCAGAAATGATCGCTTTCGGGTCCGTTCCCACCGTCGCGGGATGCCGCAGGCCGTTATCATCCCGGGCGTCCTCAGGGGCGTACTTGCCGCAAAAGGGCGTGCCCGGCCGGTGCCGCCGACTACATTCGGTGTGACGAGGGGAACAGGGCCGGGGGTCGTATGACGAAGAACGCACCACCCCGCTGGGACCGCAAGATGCAGCAACGGCTGGCACGCGGCGAGGCGGCGGCTCTCGGCGAGCTCTACGACCGGTTCGCCTCGCTCGTGCACAGCCAGGCCCACCGGATGCTCGACGACGAGACCGCCGCCGACCTCGTGACCCGCGAGGTCTTCGGTTACGTGTGGGAGAACCCGAACGCCTACGACCCGCAGCAGGGTTCGATGCGGTCCTGGGTGGCCCGGCTCACACACCGCCAGTCCGTGCGCCGGCTGTGCGAGGAGGACAGCGCGCGGGACGGTGCGGACGGGGAGGACGGGGCCGCGACCCCCGACGACCTGGAGGAGCGGGTGCGCCGGGCCACGGCCGCCGCCCGTGCCGACTACATCGTCGCGTCCATGCCCGCCCCGCTGCGGGCCGCGCTGGAGCTCGCGTACGTGCAACGCCGGGACTACCGGCAGACCGCGGCCGACCTCGGGGTCACCGAGGACGAGGCCCGCCGCCGGCTCCGGCTCGGACTGCAACTGCTCTCCACCGCGCACACCCGCCCGCTGGAGGGGTCGTCGCCGCCCGGATACGGACGGCATCCGTGACCGGTGACGACGACGCGGACGGCCGTGAGGGGGAAGGGCGCGACGACGACGTGCGGGGCGCGCCGCGCATACCGGGGCCGCGGGCCGCGGCGGACGACCTCGATCTCGGCGCCCTGCCCCTGCCGCCGACCGTGCCCCTGCCCGTGCTCCCGACCCTGCGCGGGGAATCCCGGCCGGCCCCGCAACCGACGACACCGGAACCGGAATCTGCCGTGGCACCACCGGACCCATCGGACCCGTCCGCCGCACCGGCCCCGGTGCTCTCCCATCACGTCCTCAAGGCCCTCCTCGGCGCCTGGGCCCTGGCGGCCTGCTCGGCGGCGGAGACCGAGGCCGTCGAGGCGCATCTGACCGAGTGCGCGGCCTGTGCGGACGAGGCCCTGCGGCTGCGCGACGCGGTCGGCCTGCTGCAGACCGACCGCAGCCTGGATCTCGATCCGGCGCTGCGTTCCCGGGTGATCGAGACCTGTCTGGGCCGCCGCCCGGCCAGGATCCCGGTGCCGGACTGGGCCGCCCCGTACGACGCGGAGACCGCTCGGCTCGACGCGCTGCTGCGTGACATCGACGCTTCGGAGTGGCACGCCCCGGTGCGGCTGAAGTGGTTCGAGGAGGAGCGGGAGGCCGGGCGCAAGACGACGGTCGCGGGCGTCATCGGCCATCTCATGACCGTCGACGGGCTGGTCGGTACCGCCCTCGGCCTCGACGTACCGCTCGGCGAAGGCGTCATGGGCCGGGGTGACGCGTGGCCGCTCTCCCCCACCGCGCGCACGGAGAAGCACTGGTCCGCCTCCCGGCGGCCGTCCACCCGCACGATCCGCGAGCCGTGGCGGGACCAGAGCCACGCCCTCATCCGTACGGTGTCCTTCGCCGGCCGCGGCGTCGCCGAGCTCTCCGTCTCGTACGGGGACTTCGCCCTTCCGATGCACGACTCCCTGCTGGACCGGGCCTTCGAGTGCTGGGTGCACGGCGGTGACATCGCTCGGGCGGTGGACTATCCGTACGAGGCGCCGTCCGCCGCCCATCTCAACCGGATGGTCGACCTGGCCGCCCGGCTCCTCCCGGCCGCCCTCGCCGAGCGCCGCAGATCCGGGCTCGCCGGGCCCGCCCGCCATCTGGTGCCGGCCGGTTCACCGGGCCGTTCGCTGCATCTGGAGGTCGAGGGTTCGGGCGGCGGGGACTGGTACATCCCGCTGGACTCCCCGGCCGCGGTCGGCTCACCCGCGCACACGGTGGCGCAGGTCGCGCTGGACGGCGTCGAGTTCTGCCGGCTCGTGGCCGGGCACGTGTCCCCGGTGGAGGCGGCGGCCGGCCAGGAGGGGGACCGTGAGGCGATCCGCGACGTGCTCTGTGCCGCGGCGTCCCTGAGCCGCCTGTAGTGCTGTGAGCGGTGTCCGGTGCTGTGAGCAGCGCCGGGAGGGCTTCAGGAGAAGATCACCGTACGGCGGCCGTTGAGCAGGATGCGGCGCTCCGCGTGCCACTTCACCGCCCGCGCCAGCGCCCGGCACTCCACATCGCGGCCGATGGCGACCAGCTGGTCCGGCGTGACGTCGTGGCCCACCCGTTCGACCTCCTGCTCGATGATCGGCCCCTCGTCGAGATCCGCGGTCACATAGTGCGCCGTCGCACCGATCAGCTTCACACCACGGGCGTGCGCCTGGTGATACGGCTTGGCGCCCTTGAAACTCGGCAGGAACGAGTGGTGGATGTTGATGATCCGGCCGCTCAGCTGCTTGCACAGATCGTCCGAGAGGACCTGCATGTAGCGGGCCAGGACGACCAGCTCGACGTTCTCCTCGCGGACCAGCTCCAGCAGCTCCGCCTCCGCTTCGGCCTTGTTCTCCTTGGTCACCGGGATGTGCCGGAAGGGGACGTCGTACGAGCCGACGAGCTCGGCGAAGTCCGTGTGGTTGGAGACGACGGCGGCGATCTCGATCGGCAGCGCCCCGATCCGGGAACGGAACAGCAGGTCGTTGAGGCAGTGGCCGAATCTGCTGACCATCAGCACGATCCGCATCCGCTCCGAGGCGCGGTGGATCTGCCAGTCCATCCGGAAGGAGTCGCCGATCGCGGCGAAGCTGGCCCGCAGCTTCTCCACGGTGACCGGGCTGTCCGCGGAGAAGTGGACGCGCATGAAGAACAGGCCCGTGTCGTGGTCGCCGAACTGCTGGCTGTCCTCGATGTTGCAGCCGGTCATGAAGAGATAACTCGACACGGCGTGCACGATGCCCTGTTTGTCCGGGCAGGAGAGCGTGAGGACGTACTGGTCGTGAGTGGTCTCAGCAGGCTGCGGCTCGGTCATTCCCGTAGCGTGCCACACCGGACCGCTCTCAGGCCGACCTGGTCATGATGCGGAGCACGTCCAGGGAGCGCGGCGGCGAGTCCGGGTCCTCGCCGTCGTTGGTGGCGAGCAGCACATGGGCCTCGCGTGCGGCCCGTACGGCCTCCGGCCAGCCGTGGTGTTCCAGATACGCCGAAACGGGTGCATCCGCACCGACCTGGTGCATGATGCGCAGCACCCGGAGCACGGCGACGTCGACCAGGGCCGACTCGGTGGCGTCGCGGAAGATCGTCCCGACGTACTTCTCGGCGGACCAGTTGTCCAGCCAGGTGTCCTCGACCAGGCGGTACACGGCGTCGGTGACGTCGCCGTACCCTTCCCGGCCGGCCAGCCAGCACTCGTGGTGGAAGGCGGGGTCGGAGAGCATGTGCAGCGCCGAGCGCACGTTGCTGCGCCAGCGCCACCAAGGCATGTCATTCAGCGGCATGCCGCCCATGGTGGAGGAGCGACGGCCGCGACGGGAAGTGTTCTCCGAACCTTGCTGCACGGTTGTCGATCGTACGTTCCCTTTCCGGCTCCCCGCACAGGCCCCTGCAATTCACCCGGATGTCACCGTGCGTTGCGCTGAGCACACAGCGGCGTTACCCCACGGGCGGAAACGTTCATGCCCATGACCGGACGGCGACGCCTCACTTCCCCCCGCCCCTACAGGTTCCTCACGAGTACGGCGGCGGTCGGGGCGTTGCTGGTCACCGGCTGCGGTGCGCTCCCTGGTGCGTCGGGGGACTCCAGGGAGCCCCTCACCGTGGTGACCTGGGCGCCCGGCGGCAAGAGCGGGCCGGACACGGTGAACATGGCGGGCATGACCGCCATGGCGCGCGCCTACGCCCGCTGGGTCAACGGCGACGGCGGGCTCGACGGACACAAGCTGCGCGTCGTCACCTGCGACGAGTCGGACACCTCGGTCGGCGCGGGGAACTGCGCCCGGCTGGCCGTCAAGGAGAAGGCGGCGGCGGTCGTCGGCTCGTACAGCCGGCACGGATCGTCCTTCATGGCGCCGCTGGAGAACGCCGGGATCCCGTACATCGGCGGATACGGGGCCACGGACGAGGAGTTCAGCAGTTACAGCTCCTACCCCGTCAACGGCGGCCAGGCGGCGCTGCTCGCGGGCAACGCCCGTCAGCTGGCGCGCAACTGTGCACGGGTGTCCGTGGTGCGGCCCGACAACCTGGGCGGCGACGGCCAGGCCTGGCTCCTCAACACCGGTCTCACCGAGGCCGGGCGGCCCCGGCCCGCCGACATCCGGGCGGCGGAGACGGCGACTTCCTACGACGACGCCGCCGGGCGGGCGCTCCAGCAGGCGGGGCCGGTCGACGGCTGTGTGACGGCCGTGCTGGGGGACCGCACGGAGACGTTCTTCGACTCCTTCCGCCGGCTCGAACCGTCGTACGGGAACGTACGGATCTCATCCGTCCTCGGCAGCGTCGGGCAGCCGCTGATCGACAGCACCGGCGGCCGGAACAGTCCGTTCGAGGGGGCGTACCTCACCGGCTGGTACCCGGAATCGGGCGACGCCCGCTGGGACCGGATGCGGGAGGTGATCCGTAAGCACGCCTTCGGCGACAACCGGATCGACCCGGCCGACACGGGCGTCCAGACCACGTGGGTCGCGTACACCGCGCTGAACGAGCTCGTGAAGGCGATCGACGCCCCACGGATCACCGCCGGGAAGCTCGTCTCCGCCCTCAACCACGGCACCCCGGTCGACACCGGCGGCCTCACACCGGTGCTGCGCTGGCGCTTCGACGACATGATCGGCTCGTCGGCGTATCCACGGATCGTGAACAGCAAGGTGACGTTCCAGGTGGTGCGCGACGGACGGCTCGTCGCGGACAAGAAGGGTTTCGTGGACGTCGCGAAGACGCTGTCGGACGCCAGCGCGAAGGGGTGAGACACCGGGGGCGGGGGCCCCGCCCCCGCCCCCGGTGTCCCACCCCTTGATCCCCGAAGGGGCCGGATCCCCCGTCAGAGCTGGGTCGCCTCCCGCCGGGTCAGCCCGTACTTCGACGCGATCGAGTTCCACAGCCCCGACGCCTCGCGCTTCGCCTTGCTCGCCTCGACGCTCTGGGCGGTCGCCTGCTGCGTCTCGGACGTCGTACGGGCCGTGCCGTGCTTGCACACCTTCTTGCCGTGCTTGGCCTCTTCGGCCCACGCGGCGTAGTGGTCGTCGGCGGAGGCGGACGCCTGCCAGGCCTTGGTGAGGGAGGCGGTCAGCCGCTGGTGGTTCGGCAGCTTGTCGACGTTCAGCTCCTGGAGCCGGGTCACCAGATCGCGGCGCTGCTGGGCGGCACCCTTCAGATCGGACACGGCCTGGTCCAGATCCTTGCAGCTCTTGGTCTTCTCGACGGCCCCGATGACGGCGGCACGGCTGTTGTTGCTGTCCGCCAGCAGCTTGTCGAGCGCCTCGGCCTGCGGCTGCGCCGGATCGGCCGCGGTCTTCGTGGTGGGCCGGTCGGCGGACGGGCTCGCGGCGGCCACCGGCTGCTTGTTGTCCTTGTCCTCGTCGCCGCCGCTCATCAGCGCACCCGCGCCGAGACCGACGACGGCACAGCCGGCCACGACCGCCGCGATGAGCTTGACGTGCGGCCGCTTCTTGCGCTCCCCGCCCCGCCCCTGCGGCCCCTCGTCCACGGGCTGGTACCGGGGCTGCGGAGCCTGTGGTGCTTGCGGGGCGTGGTGGGCGCCCTGGTACTGCTGCGTGGGATCGAGCCGGGGCATCTGCTGGGTGGCGCCCGCGGGCTCGTCGTTGCGGAACAGGTTGTCGAACTCGGCGGGCGGCTGCCGGTCGCCGGGAGCACCGGGCCTGATGTCGTACGGGGCCCCGCCGGGAACCGGCGCGATGAACTGGGTCGCCTCGGCGTCGCCGCCGGGCGCGGCCGGCGGCTGCTGGTACGGCTGCGGCTGCGGCGCTCCGTGGCTGAGGAACTGGGTGGCCTCCGCGGGGCTCTCCGGCGGCAGCCCGCCCGGCGGCGGTCCGGCGGGCGGCGGTCCGGCGGGCATCGGCGCGATGTACTGGGTGGCCTCCGCGTCGCCGCCCGTGCTCGTGCCGGGCACGGCCTCCGGCGGCAGCGGCTGCGCATAAGGCTGCTGGGGCTGCTGGGGCTGCATGGGAGGCAGGGGCTGGGACTGCGGCTGCCCGTACTGCTGCGCCGGCTGCCCCTGGCCGTACTGACCCTGCCCGTACTGGCCCTGGCCGTACTGGCCCTGCCCGTACGGCTCCTGCCCCTGGGCCTGTGCCTGAGGGTGCGACGAGGCGTCCTGGTGCGCCGCCTGCGGCCCCCACGGCTGCCCCCACGGCTGGCCGCCCGCCGGGGCGGCCTGATCAGCGGGCCCCCCTGGTATCCAGGGCTCGCCGCCACCCGCGGGCAGCACGACACCTTCGTGCGCGGGCCGTACAGCAGGGAGCTGCTGCTCGTCACCCTGTCCGCTCTGCGTCACCGGGACTCCTACGTGTCAACCTACGGAATCGTCGGCTCACGCTATCGGGTGGCCGTGGCCGTTCGCCAAGCGCGTGTTGTCAGTCACCGCCCCTTCACAAGAGCGGTAACACCCGACGCCCCCCGGACGCAGTCGAACGGGCACTCGGACGCGGCTCGTCGGCACGGCCCGCGATCACGCCGCCTGGAGCTCCAGCCGCGCACCGAACTCCCGCACCGCCGACTCGTCCCCGTAGGGCATCAGGCGCTGCTGCAGATCGTCGAGATACTCCGCGCCCCGGCTGGAGCGCACCGACCCCAGCAGTTCCATGGCCCGGGTCCCCGTGTGGCAGGCCTGTTCGATCTCGCGCAACTGGACCTGGGCCGTGGCGAGGAGCACCAGACCGATGCCGCGACGGCGGGTCCGGGACTCCGGATGTCCGTCCAGGGACTCCTTCGCCCGCCGCGCGGCCGCCTCGGCCTGGCCGAGGTCGCGGTGGCAGTGCGCCAGTTCGTCGGCGAGATAGGCGTGGTCGAAGTGGGCGATCCAGTCGGGGTCGTCCCCGGTGTCCGGCTCGACGTGCTCCATGGCCGCCAGCGCCCGGCCCGTGACGGCCTGGCAGGTTCGGGCGTCGCCGAGCAGGGCGTGTCCGCGCGCCTCCGCCGCGTAGAACATCGCCTCCGCCCGCGGGGTCACCCGGCCACGCGCGCCCTCCTGCGCGGCCCGTGCCAGCTGGGCGATCTCGCGCGGATTGCCGAGCTGCGCGGCGAGATGACTCATCGACGCGGCCAGTACATAGCCTCCGTACGCCCGGTCGCCCGCCGCCTGGGCCAGGCGCAGCGCCTGGATGTAGTAGCGCTGGGCGAGCCCCGGCTGGCCCGTGTCGATGGCCATGTACCCACCGAGCTCGGTGAGCCGTGCCACTGCCGCGAACAGCTGCCTGCCGACCGATTCGCGGTACGCCCCCGACAACAGCCCGGAGACCACGCTGTTCAGGTAATGGACCAGGACCGGCCGCACATGTCCGCTGCCGAACCGGTGGTCGAGGTCGACCAGCGCGGTCGTCATCGCCCGCACCGCCTCCACGTCCGACATCCCGACGCGGGCCCCGGCGCCCCGCGCCACCTGCGGGTCGGCGCCGGTGATCAGCCAGTCGCGGCTGGGCTCGACCAGCGCCGACGAGGCGACCGTCGACCCGGACAGGAAGTCCCGGCGGCCGACATCGCTGCGCCACAGCTCGCAGACCTGCTCGATCGCGCCGATCACGGTCGGGGCGAACTGCAGGCCGACACCGGACGCAAGGTTCTTGCCGTTGGCCATGCCGATCTCGTCGATCGTGACCGTGCGGCCGAGCTTGCGGCCGAGCGCCTCGGCGATGATTCCCGGTGCCCTGCCGCGTGGTTGCTGTCCACGCAGCCAACGGGCCACGGAGGTCTTGTCGTATCGCAGGTCGAGCCCGCGCTCCGCGCCGACCATGTTGACGCGGCGGGCTAGGCCGGCGTTGGAGCATCCGGCTTCCTGAATGAGCGCCTGGAGCCGTTCGTTCGGCTGGCGGGCGACGAGAGGCCTGGCTGCCATGTTTCCCCCTGAGGCCGCAGTGATCGATGAGCGGATCACTGCCCGTCAATTACACGGAAAATGCGCACATTCATCGTGTTCGTCACGTCCGTCGTGTTCCTTGCCATTCATGTCGGCATATGACAAAGGCCGACCGTTCCGGAGCTACCCGTAGGGGGCTACCCGCCCGGCCCGGCACCGCCTCACGCGCGCCCCCGCCCATGCATCCATGCGCCCCGCGTGCCGGAGCGGTACGCCGCGACCGCGCCCGCACGCCCGTAACCCCGGTCGGTGGCGGCAGTTGTGATGTTCGTGGAAGAGCCCATCGGAGCCGAAGAGCCCGACAACGTCACGGAAGCCGCGAAGCTCCCCGGACAACGGGGCGGGGAACTGCTCGACGCCGCGGTGCGGTACGCGGAGGAGCGGCACTGGGACGTGTGCCCCGGCACCTGGCTGAAGACGGTGGAGGGGGTCGAGGAGTGCTCGTGCGGCGAGGCCGGCTGCGCCTCCCCCGGCGCCCATCCCACCGGACCGGACTGGGCGGGCCGGGCGACCGGCAGCGGCGCCGCGGTCCGCCGGATGTGGTCCGAACACCCGAGGGCGTCGATCCTGTTGCCCACCGGCCGCACCTTCGACGCGATCGAGGTACCGGAGACCGCCGGCTTCCTCGCACTGGCCCGGATCGAGCGGATGGGCCTGCCGCTCGGGCCCGTCACCCGGACTCCCGACCGGCGGATGTTCTTCCTCGTCCTGCCCGGCGCGGCGGCCGAGGTGGACGAGCTCGTAGGGAAGTCGGGCCGGCGGGCCGCCGCCATCGACCTCGTCGGTCGCGGTGAGGGCCACTATCTGACGGGACCGCCGAGCCGGGTCGGCGGGCGCGGTGCGGTGCAGTGGGCCCGCCGCCCCGGCCCCGCCAACCGGTGGCTGCCGGACGTGGAGGAACTCATCGGCCCGCTCTCCTACGCCTGCACGAGGGAGACGGCCGACGCACGGGCACGCCTCTTGTAGGGGGCCCTTTCGTAGAGTGTCCCCATACACGGGGACATCGAAAGGCAGTGCATCATGCGGGACCGGACAGAGACCGACCGGGCCATAGGGTCGGGCGGAGCGGCAGCGGCGGGTGGAACTCCGTTGGCGCCACCCGCCGTTCGCGTACAGGGACTGTGGAAGCGGTTCGGGGAGCAGACGGCGGTCGCCGGGATCGATCTGGAGCTGCCCGCGGGCAAGTTCATCGGTCTGGTGGGGCCCAACGGTGCGGGCAAGACCACCACGCTGTCGATGGTCACCGGACTGCTCCGCCCCGACCACGGCCTGATCGAGGTCTGCGGTCACGACGTGTGGCGCGACCCGGTCGAGGTGAAGTCCAGGATCGGCGTGCTCCCGGAGGGGCTGCGGCTCTTCGAACGTCTCTCGGGGCGCGAACTCCTCGCGTACACCGGCAGATTGCGCGGGCTGCCGGGCGCCGAGGTCGACAAGCGGGCCACCCAGCTCCTCGACGTGCTCGGTCTGGCGGGTGCCCAGCACAAACTGGTCGTCGACTACTCGACCGGCATGCGCAAGAAGATCGGACTCGCGGCAGCACTGCTGCACAACCCCGAAGTGCTCTTCCTGGACGAGCCGTTCGAGGGCGTCGACCCGGTGTCGGCGCAGACCATCCGCGAGGTGCTGGAGCGATACACCCGCTCGGGGGCGACCGTCGTCTTCTCCAGCCATGTGATGGAGCTCGTGGAGTCCCTCTGCGACTGGGTGGCCGTCATGGCGGCCGGCACGATCCGGGCGCAGGGCACCCTGGCCCAGGTACGCGGCGACGCGTCCTCGCTGCAGAACGCCTTCCTCGAACTCGTCGGCGCGAACGCCCGGACCACCGACGACTCCCTGGACTGGCTGGGCGGCGACCGATGAGCGTGCTCGACACCCCGGCGGGGACCGTCCCCCGCCCGAGCGGCGGCGAGGGGCTCGTCCCCGTCTTCGTACGGCTCAAGCTGACCCTGCTGCGCAACGGGCTGCGGCAGTCGGCCGGCCGGCGGGCCGCGTACATCACCTCCATCGTCTTCACCCTGCTGGTCGCCGCAGGCCAGCTGATCGGGCTGATCGCGCTGCGCGGGCACGCCCATGCCGACACCCTCGTCGTCCTGATGACCGGGGTGCTGGCGGTCGGCTGGGCCGTGATGCCGCTGTTCTTCTCCAGCGGTGACGAGACTCTCGACCCGAGCCGGCTGGTCATGCTGCCGCTGCGGCCGCGCCCGCTGATCGCGGCGCTGCTGACGGCGTCACTGGTCGGGATCGGCCCGCTGTTCACGCTCTGTCTGGCGGCCGGCTCGGTGTTCGCGGTGGCGCGCGGGGCGGGCGGCGCGGTCTTCGCCGTGGTGGCCGCACCGCTCATGCTGGTGCTGTGCGTGGCACTGTCACGGGCCGTCGCCACGGCCAACACCCGGCTGCTGACATCACGCAAGGGCCGGGATCTCGCGGTGCTCAGCGGACTGGTGATCGCGGTCGGCTTCCAGGTCGTCAACTTCGGTGCGCAGCAACTCGGTCGGGCGGGCGGTCTCTCCGCGCTCGAACCGGCCGCGGACGTGGTGCGCTGGCTGCCGCCCGCGTCGGCGATCGGGGCGGTCGACTCCGCGTCGCAGGGCTCGTACGGGCGGGCCGCCGTCCAGCTGCTGCTGTCCGTGGCGGGGCTGTTCGCGCTGTTGTGGCTGTGGCAGCGGAGCCTCGTGAAGCTGATGACGGCCCCGGACGGCTCGACTCTCGCCGCCGCCGGGACGAGCCGCGAGAAGGCCGGCAAGGGCGGCTCCAGACTCACCGCGCTGCTGCCCGCCGGGCGTACCGGAACGGTGATGGAGCGCAGCCTGCGGTACATCGCGCGCGACCCGAAGACCAAGGCCGCCTGGGTCACGGCACTGGCGATCGGGCTGATCGTGCCGCTGCTCAACGCGATGCAGGGCACCGGCTCGATCTACTTCGCCTGCTTCGCCGCCGGAATGCTCGGCATCCAGATGTACAACCAGTTCGGGCAGGACACCTCCGCGTTCTGGATGGTCGCGCTGACGATCTCCTCCACCCGGGACGCGTACCTCGAACTGCGGGCACGGGCGCTGGCCTTGCTGCTGATCACGCTGCCGTACACGATCATGGTGACGGTGGTGACGGCGGCGCTCCTCGGCGACTGGGGTGCGCTGCCGGGAGCCATGGGGCTGTCGTTCGCCCTGCTGGGCGCGATGCTGGCGACGGGCTCCGTGGCCTCGGCGAACTTCCCGTACTCGATCCCGCAGGAGGGGGCGTTCAAGAATGTGGCGCCGGGGCAGGCCGGACTCGCCTGGATCTCGCTCTTCGGCGGCATGGTCTCCGCGTCGGTGCTCAGCGCGCCCGTGATCGTGGCGACGATCTGGCTGCACATCGGCGACTTGGAGCAGTGGCTCTGGCTGCTGCTGCCCGCCGGGGCGGTGTACGGGGCGCTGATCTCCTGGGCGGGGCTGCGGATCGCCGCTCCCCGCACGGCGAAACGGCTCCCGGAGATCCTCGCGGCGGTCAGCAAGGGCTGAGAGCCTGGGTGACCTCGGACCGGACGGCCACGCCATCCGATCCGAGGTCACCCGACAGGCTCTGAGAGCCGCGTGGAAAGGGCCTGTCACCCGGGCGAGTTCAGAAGTCGGGGGACAGGCCCTTTTCGCACGTCTCACCACGTGCAGGAGTTACACGGATCGCTTGAGCCGCTTGAGCCGCTTGAGCCGCTTGAGCTGCTTGAGCTGCTTGAGCTGCTTGACAGAACGGGCTCGCGTCTACGGGGAGACGGGCTCGCGCTCCTCCTGGGGGTCCTCGGCGAACTGCTCCAGGAAGGGCTCGACCGCGGCCCGCCAGCCCTCCGGTTGGTCGTAGTGGACGAAATGACCGGCGTCGGCCACCTCCGCGTACTGCCCGCGCGGCAGTACGCGGACCATCTCCTGGGCCTCCGCCCGGCCCAGCTCGCCGTCGAGACCGCGGAGCACCAGGGTCGGGCACCGGACCTGCGCCAGCTCCTCCCAGTGCGCGTCGAACACCCAGGTCGCACGGGACTGGAGCATCTGGCGGCGGGAGAAGACGGGACGCCAGCCGTCGGCCCGCTCGGCCATCACCTCGGCGAAGAACTCGCCGCGGGCCGGGTTGGGCCGCTCCACCCAGGGATCGTCCTCGCCGAACCACTTCCGCACGTCGGAGAGCGTCGCGAACGGCACCGGCCAGGACGTGAACCAGTCCTCCCACTCGCGCTGGGAGGCCGCGCCGAGCGCGGAGGCCCGCATGTCGCAGATGATCAGCGCCCGGACGAGATCGGGGCGCTTCGCGGCGAGCTGCCAGGCGGTGAGCGCGCCCATCGCATGCCCGACGAGGGTGACGGGGCCGAGGCCGAGCTGCTCGATCGCCGCCTCGGCGTCGGCGACATATGCGTCACGGGTGTACGGGCCTTCGGCCGGCTTCTCGCTGCGGCCGTGCCCGCGCTGGTCGAGGCCGACGGCGCGATGCCGCTCGGCGAGCCAGCGGATGGTCGGGGCCCAGTGCGAGGCCCGGCCCATCAGGCCGTGGAGCAATAAGACCCCGGGGACGCGCTCGCCCTCCGCACGCCCCTTGGGCGGGTCGGCGAACTCCCAGGCCGCGAGGCGTACGCCGTCGGTCCCGGTCACATCGATGCGTCGCACCATGTGTTCTGGCACCCCCTTCTGGTCCTCGATCACCGCTTGATCCCGCTCGATCACCGTGTGGTCGCGTCACACCAGGCTATCGAACCTTTATTCGAAAACCGGGTTCTGGCATCCAACACCCCTCGTTCGAGTGACCGGTCCCAAGGATTGACGGCGGCCGCGGAGGGGAGATCTTCTGCGGGAGGCGGGCCACTCGGGGATGAGGGCCCGTGGGGATCGACCTCGAGAGCTCGGGGCTCCAGGTCGAAGCAGGGGAGGACAGGCCCCGGCGCCGTGCGGCGCCGGGGCCCTCTGCTGTTCGGGAACCGCCCGCAGGAGTCGGGCGAGCGTCGACAGGGATCGCACGGGTGCCGGTGGCGGCCGTACGGACGCGGGCCGACGCCGCGGGAACGCCGACGGAGCCCGCGCGGCTCCCGATCGAGGTCGTAGCGGCGACAGCACCGGGCCCGCGGACGGCCCGGACCACGGCGATCACCGTTCGATTCATGTGCCGGACATGCCGGACATGCCAGTACGACGGGCGCATGCGCCTGCTCCCTCCCCGACCGCGCGACCAGCTGGCCGACACTCTCAGGTATCCCTCAGCCACAGCCTGGCACGCGATCCGTCCGGGCGCTGCACTTCCGGACGGAAAAAGGGAAAGCGGGCCGTGCGCCTCGGCGCCCCCGACGGCACCCGGTCAGCGGCCGTCGCCGCCGCGACCGTCGGCGACGGCCGCGCGGCACACCTCAGCGCTTGGCCACGAACACATGCGAGGCGACCTCGGCATCCAGCTCCGCCGCCTCACCGCTGCTGCCGACCAGTACGCCACCGGGCGACTGGGTCACGCTGACCACCGAGCCCGGCTGCACGCCCGCCCGCCGCAAGGTGTACATCAGCTGGGCGTCCGTCTGGATCGGCTCACCGATCCGGCGCACGACCACCGTCTTGCCCTCCGCGCCCGGGTCGAGCTCCGACAGGCTCACCATGCCCTCGTCGAGGAACGGGTCGGCCTCGGCCTTCTCGCCCAGTTCCTCCAGCCCCGGGATCGGATTCCCGTACGGGGACTCCGTCGGATGACGCAGCAGCTCCAGCACCCGCCGCTCCACCGCCTCGCTCATCACGTGCTCCCAGCGGCACGCCTCGGCGTGGACCTGCTCCCACTCCAGGCCGATCACATCGACGAGCAGGCACTCGGCGAGCCGGTGCTTGCGCATGACGCGGGTCGCCAGGCGGCGCCCCTCGTCGGTCAGCTCCAGGTGGCGGTCGCCCGCGACCTGTACCAGGCCGTCGCGCTCCATGCGCGCCACGGTCTGGCTGACCGTCGGACCGCTCTGGTCCAGCCGCTCCGCGATCCGGGCACGCATGGGGACCACACCTTCCTCTTCGAGTTCGAGGATGGTGCGGAGATACATCTCCGTGGTGTCGATCAGTCCGGACATTCGTGCCCCTCGATGCTGTGACATGAAAACGTCGTAAGCGCTGCGCGCTGGCCCTGACCCAATTCTGACGCATACCGCTGACAACCGTGCCGTGCCGACCGGACACCGGGCGGCGGAGCGGCGTGGGCGGTATTGACAGGTCACTGGTCCAGACCGCAACGTGATCCGCGGCACGGACACCCCACCCCACCGGAAAGGGCCTCCTCGATGAGCGACAGCACGCTGGCCGGTCAGTTCTTCGACGCAGCGATCGGCCTGCTGGAGCGCGTGCGCGACGAGGGGTCCGGCAACATCGCGGCCGCCGGTGCCGCGATCGCCGACACGGTCGCCGCGGGGGGCCGGCTCTTCGCCTTCGGTGCCGGGCACTCCTCCCTCGCCGCGCAGGACGTCGTCTACCGGGCGGGCGGGCTCGCACTGATGAACCTGCTGGCCGTGCCGGGGACGGTCGGGGTCGACGTCATGCCGGCCACCCTGGGCTCGGCGCTGGAACGGGTCGACGGGCTGGCGGGAGCGGTGCTCGACTCCAGCCCCGCCGAGGCGGGCGACGTCCTCGTGATCATCTCGCTCTCCGGGCGCAACGCGCTCCCCGTGGAGATGGCGATGAACGCGCGGGCGCTCGGTCTGAAAGTCATCGGCGTCACTTCGGTGGCGTACGCAAAGGGCACCCGGTCCCGGCACGGTTCGGGCGGCTTCCTGCGGGACCACTGCGACATCGTGCTCGACAGCAAGATCTCCATCGGCGACGCGGAACTGACCGTCGAGGGCATCGAGGCGCCGTTCGCGCCCGCGTCGACGGTGGTCACCAGTGCGGTGATGCAGGCGATGATGGCCGCCGCCGCGGAGCAGCTCGTGGCACGGGGCATCGAGCCGCCCATGCTGCGTTCCGGGAACGTCGACGGCGGCCACGAATGGAACGGGCGCGTCATGACGGAGTACCGGGACCGGATCTTCTACCGCCGCTGATCGCGCCGGACCGCCGGCCGCCCGCTACGGGCAGGTCGGCAGCACGACCCGGACCATCAGCCCGCCGCCCGGGTTCGCGCTCGCGCTCGCCTCGCCACCGTGCGCCCTCGCGATCGACGCCACGATGGAGAGCCCCAGACCGGCCCCCTCACCGGGAGCGTGGCGGCGGGCCTGCGCCCGGTGGAACGGCTCGAACAGCAGCGGCACGGTCGCCGGGTCCACCACCGGCCCGGTGTTGGCGACCTCCAGACCACCCGGCCCCACCTGGACCCGTACCGTCCCGCCGGGGTGGTTGTGGCGCAGCGCGTTGGCGACCAGATTGTGCACGAGGTGGTCCAGCAGGACCGGGTCGCCCTCGACCGACACCGGCCGGGTCTCCGCCACGACAGTGACGGACCGTTCCTCCGCCTCCGCCTCCAGCGCCTCGGTCACCGTGGCCGCGGTCGCGTCCAGGCCGACCCGTTCGCGCCGTCGCAGGCCCTCGTCACAGACCGCGAGGAGCAGCAGTCCCTCGATGAGCTGCTCGCTGCCGACGGCGGTTTCGATGAGCTTGTCCCGGATCCAGGCGACCTTCTCGGGCGGCGGGTCGTCGGCGAGGCCGATCTCGGCCGCGGCCCGCTGCACGGCGAGCGGGGTGCGCAGCTCGTGGGCGGCGTTGGCGGCGAACCGCTGCCGGGCGGCGACCAGCTCCTCGATCCGGTCGAGCATCCCGTCGAAGGTGTCGGCCAGTTCCTTGAGCTCGCCGGGCGGGGCCTTCAGCGCGAGGCGTTCGTGCAGGTTGCTGCCGGAGAGCCGGCGGGCGCGGGCGGTGATGACGCCCACCGGCCGCAGCACCCGGCCCGCCATCCACCAGGCGAGCGCGACGGAGAGCACCGAGTAGACGGCGAGGGAGACCCCGGAGACCGTCAGCAGCTGGCTGAGCGCGGCGTCCCCGGCCGCGGTGGTGACCCTCTTCGCCACCGCGTACTGCCCGGGTTCCATGACCACGGTATGCGCCCAGTCCGACGACGGCTGGGGCACGGAGGCCACGCCCGACCGGACGGCGGGGGTGGCCTCGTCGGGGACCGCCGGGGCCACCGCAGTGAGCACAGTGGCGTAGAGGCGCTCGCTGACCAGCAGGTAGACCAGCCCCATCAGCAGGGCGCCGGCCAGCACCAGCAGTCCGCCGTACAGCGCGGTGAGCCGGGCGCGCTCGCTCCTCACCGGCTCTCCCCCGGCCGGTCCGCGGAGCCGCCGTCCGGCTGGTCCGCCGGCCCGTTCACCCGTCCGGTCGCGGGGCCGTGGTGCCCCGGCCCGTCCCCGATGCGGTAGCCGGCCCCCGGGACCGTCTCGATCACCGGGGGCGCGCCCAGTTTGGCGCGGAGCTTGGACAGGGTGACCCGGACCGCGTTGGTGCGATAGCTGGTGTCCTCCTCCCACACCTCCTCGATCAGGTCGTCGCCGCTGACGACCGCGCCCTCGGCCCGCAGCAGGGCCTCCAGCACGGCGAACTCCTTGCGGGAGAGCGAGAGGTAGCGGCCGTCGCGGCAGACCTGGCGGCGGGCGGTGTCCAGCGTCAGCCCGGCCCGCTCCAGGACCGGCGGGAGAGCGGGGCGGGCACGGCGGCCGAGCGCCAGGACCCGGGCGAGGAGTTCGTCGTACGCGAACGGCTTGGTCAGGTAGTCGTCGGCGCCGAGCCCGAGGCCGGCCACCCGGTCCCGTACCGTGCCGGACGCGGTGAGCATCAGGATCCGGGTCAGCAGGCGCATGCCGACGACTCGCCGGCACACCTCGTCGCCGTGCAGTCCCGGCAGATCGCGGTCGAGGATCATCACGTCGTACGCGCCGAACCGAAGCCGGTCCAGCGCCGCCCGGCCGTCGGGGGCGATGTCCACCGCGACGGCGTCGCGGCGCAGCCCCTCGGCGATCATCCCGGCCAGGAATTCCTCGTCCTCCACCACCAGCACACGCATAAGTCCTGTTTAACCCAAAGCGATGTTTCGCCGGTGTAAGCATCCGGGCTGAGAGAAACGAAACCGCGACCTCGCGCACGCTCAAGCCGTACGTACCCGGCCTGTCAGCAACGGACGAGGAGCCCTCATGAACACCATTTCCCGCCGGACCACCTCCCGCGCACAAAGCCGCAGCGTCGTCGCCACCTGCCTGATGGCCGCCGTCGTCGTCCTGTCGGCCACCGCCTGCTCGGGCGACGGAAGCGGAACCAAGAGCGGCGGCTCTGCTTCGAGCACCAAGAAGACGGCCGAGGACCAGGCCCTGGAGCACCGCAAGTGCCTGCGGGAGCAGGGCCTGGACGTCCCGGAGCCGAAGCCGGGCGAGGACGGCCACGGAATGACCATCAACGGCGGCGGCAAGAGCAAGCAGGAGATGGAGAAGGCGCTCAAGGCCTGCCAGGACAAATCGGTCGGTGGGTCCAAGGAGATCACCCAGGCCCAGAAGGACAAGATGCTCGCCTTCGCCCGGTGCATGCGCAAGAACGGCATCGATATGCCCGACCCGAAGTTCGAGGGCGGGATAGCGCAGGCGCCCTCGATACAGCAGAAGGACATGAAGAAGGAAATGAAGAAGTTCGAGAAGGCCAACAAGGCGTGCGAAAGCGCCGGGCGGTGAGGCGCGGACGCGTCATGGTGGCCGCCGCGGCGGTCGTCGCCGTGGCGGCCGGGTCACTGGCTCTCACCCAGTTCGGCTCCGCCGGGGAGACGGGCGGCCCGAGGAACACCGGGCTGCCCCCGGCCACCGCCGCGGTCGAGCGCCGAGACCTGCGCGACAGCGCCCAGGCGGACGGCACGCTCGGCTACGACAAGCAGCGCAAGGTCAACGCGGGCGCGGGGGGCACCATGACCTGGACCCCGCGCACCGGCTCGACCGTCAAGCGGAACGAGCGGCTGTACGAGGTCGACGGCCGGGCGGTGTGGCTGATGTATGGCTCGGGGCCGATGTACCGGACGCTGAAGCCGGGCGACCGGGGCCGGGACGTGGAGCAGCTGGAGCGCAATCTCGCGGAGCTCGGCTACACCGGCTTCACCCCGGACGACGAGTACACCGAGCTGACCGCGGCCGCCGTCAAGCGCTGGCAGAAGTCCCACGACAGCGAGCGGACCGGAACGGTGGGGCCGCAGGACATCGCCTTCTCCCCGGGGGAGGTCCGGATCAAGAGCGTCGAGGCGGCCGTCGGCGAACCGGCCCAGCCCGGCGCTCCGGTCCTCACCACGACCGGCTCCGAGCGCATCGTGACGTTCGAGCTCGATGTCGCCGAGACCCAGCTCGCCAAGGCGGGCACCAAGGTCACCGTCGATCTGCCGGACGGCAGCAGCGCGGCCGGGTCGGTCTCCTCGGTCGGCCGGACGGCGAAGCCCGGCAAGGACCCGCAGGACAACAGCCCCAAGGTCTCCCTGACCGTCTCCTTCGACAAGCCGGACAAGGTCGGCGGCTTCGACCAGGCGCCGGTCACGGTGAACCTGAACGGCGAGCTGCACAAGGACGTCCTCAGCGTCCCGGTGAACGCGCTGCTCGCGCTGCCCGGCGGCGGCTTCGGCCTCCAGGTCGTCCAGGACGGCAGGGTCCGCGAGGTGAAGGTCGAGCTCGGCATGTTCGCCGAGGGCCGGGTCGAGGTGTCCGGCGGCGGGCTGCGCGAGGGCATGAAGGTCGGGGTGCCGAAGATATGAGCACGGTCGTCGGCCTCAGGGGCGTCACCAAGGAGTACCCGGGCCCGGTCGCCGCCCTGCGCGGGGTGGACCTCACCGTCGAGGAGGGCGAACTCCTCGGCATCGTCGGCCCGTCCGGCTCCGGCAAGTCCACGCTGCTGCACATCATCGGCACCCTGGACCGCCCCACCGCCGGGTCGGTCCACATCGCGGGGCACGACGTGGCGGCGCTCTCCGACCGCAGGCTCTCCGCGCTGCGTGCCCAGCACGTCGGCTTCGTCTTCCAGGCGTTCCACCTGGTGCCGGGCGTCAGCGCCCGCGACAACGTCGCGGAGGGCCTGCTGTACTCGGGCCTGTCCCGTGCCGTACGCCGCCGCAGGGCCGCCGACGCGCTGGAGCGGGTCGGGCTCGCCGACCGCCTCGACCACAAGCCGCACCAGCTCTCCGGCGGACAGAAACAGCGGGTCGCCATCGCGCGGGCCGTCGTGGGGGAACCCGCGCTGCTGCTGGCCGACGAACCGACCGGGGCACTCGACTCGGCGTCCGGGGAAGCGGTGATGAAGCTGCTGCGCGACCTCAACCGGGAGGGCGCCACCATCGCGGTCATCACGCACGACACCGAGATCGCCCGGGACCTGCCGCGCGCGGTGCGCATCCGGGACGGCCAGGTGGTCGCGGACGTACGCAATCCGTCCGCGGACGTACGCGATCAGTTCCCGGGCGTGGGCGACCCGTCCACGGATGTGCGTGACGTCTCCGGAAACGGCCGCTCCCCCGCCACGACGGGAGCGGACCAGTGAGGGCGCGGCGCGCGGGCCGCGGCGCCGACGGCCGGGGGCGGCTCAAAGCGGCCCGGCTCGGCCCCCGGGACGTGCTGCACGTCGGCTCGGCGGGGCTGCGCAGCCGGCCGATGCGGGTCGTGCTCTCCGCCCTGGGCATCGCCATCGGCATCGCGACGATGATCTCGGTGGTGGGCATCTCCGCCTCCAGCCAGGCCCAGCTGCTCCGGGAGCTCGACAAGCTGGGCACCAACCTGCTCGTGGCCTCCCCCGGCGATTCGATGTTCGCCGGACAGGACGTCAAGCTGCCCGAGGACGCGGTCGGGATGGTGGGCCGCATCAAGGGCGTCCAGGAGGTGGGCGCGACCGCCGATCTCGACACAACTGCACGCCGCAACGAGAAGATCGACAAGGACGACACCGGCGGAATCGTCGTCAAGGCGACCACTGGCGACCTGCTGCGGGTGCTGCGCGGCGAGGTCCACAGCGGGAGCTGGCTCAACAACGCGACCGGACGCTACCCCTCCGTCGTTCTCGGCCACGTCTCCGCGGAACGCCTCGGCATCACCGCTCCGGGCCAGCAGGTGTGGATCGGCAACCGGTACTTCACCGTGGTCGGCATCCTCGCCCCACTGCCGCTCGCCCCGGAGATCGAACGCTCCGCACTGGTCGGCTGGGAGGGTGCGAAGCGCCTGCTGGGCTTCGAGGGCCACCCGACCTCGGTGTACGAGCGCTCGGCCGACGCGGCGGTGCAGGACGTGCGCAAGGTCATGGCGGCGACGGTCGACCCGCAGAACCCGCAGAACGTGAAGGTCACCGACCCGTCGGCGGCGCTCCAGGCCAAGGCGGCGACCGAGGGGGCGTTCAGCAGCATGCTGCTGGGCCTGGGCGGCATCGCGCTGCTCGTCGGCGGCGTCGGGGTCGCCAACACCATGATCATCTCGGTGCTGGAGCGGCGGTACGAGATCGGGCTGCGCCGCTCGCTCGGCGCGACCCGGGGGCAGATCCGCATCCAGTTCGTCGCGGAGTCGCTGATGCTCTCCGGCCTCGGCGGCCTGGCGGGCGTGGCGCTCGGCGCGGCGGCGACCGGGGTGTACGCGTACTCCGGCGGGCTGCCCTGGGTGGTACCGCCGTGGGCGGTCGGCGGCGGCTTCGGCGCGACGCTGGTGATCGGCACGATCGCGGGCCTCTACCCGGCGGTGCGGGCGTCCCGTCTCTCACCGACGCTGGCGCTGCACGCGGCATGAGGACGGGCCCCGGCCGGGGGCGGTGCCGGGCTCCACGACGGGGCCCGGCACCCCCCTGGCCGGACCGCGTCGCCTACGGCCGCTTCCTCACCTGCGCCAGGTCGACCGCCCCCGCGACCCGAGCCGCCACCGTCTCCGCGTACGCCGCGTCCGGCCGCTCGAAAGCGGTGCGATGGGCGGAGCGCAGAAACGTCACCACACCCAGCGTGCGCCCCCTGCTCCGCAGCACCGCGCACAGCGCGTGCACCGAATCGCCCGGCCACTGCCGTTCGGCCGCCCACACCCCGGCCTCCTGCCCCGCCCCCGCACTGGACCGCACCGAACCGGTACGGTCCACCGCCTGAAGGGCCGGATGGCCCGCCGCGTACCGCAGCGGAACACCGCCACCGGCCACCGGCAGGCACGGCCCCGGCTCACCGGACGGGGTCGCCGCCACCCGCACCAGCCGCTCCCCCGCCACGAGATCGATCAGCGCGTGGTCGGCGAAACCCGCGAGCGCGTAGTCCAGATGGGACGTCGCCGCCTCCATCGGGTCCTCGCACTCGGACGCGGACCGGGAGGCCCGGTGCAACTGGTTGGAACGGAACCGCACCCGGTCCGCCTCCTGCGCCGCCAGCTTCTCCGTCGTCACGTCCTGGAACAGCCAGCCCACCCCCAACGGAACCGGCTCCTCCGTGAGCGGCGACGCCAACCGCAGGAATCCGCTGCGCCAGCACCGCCGCCGGTCCCCCTCCGCCGTCCGGAGCGTCACCCACAACTCGGCGGGCGCCGGGGGCGCGCCTTCCGCGAGCACATGCTGCAGCGCGCCCTCCAGATCCTCGAAACCCTGCGCGATCAGCTCCCCCAGCGGGCGCCCCAGCAGCGTCGTACGGCCACCGCCCAGCGCCCGTGCCGCGTGCGCGTTGACGACCGTGGGCCGCAGATCGGCGTCCACGAGCACCACCCCCCACGACGCGTCCTCGAACAGCGCCTCGCTCAGCGCGATCGACCGCTCCAGATCGATCTGCGCATGCACCTCGCCGAACGCGCAGTACACCCCGGCCGGCTTCCCGTCCGCGCCCCGGACCCCCGCCGACTGCGTCCGTACGAGCACCCGGCCGCCGTCCTTGCGCAGCAGCGCGAATTCGTGGACCCGGCGACCGCCCCCGTCCATGGCCGCCATCAGCCGCTCCTGGACCTCCCCCGCGTCCGCCCGCCGCACCGCCCACCCGGCGAACCCGGGCCGGCCGACGGCCTCCTGTGCGGACCAGCCGAGAATCCGCTCCGCCTCACGGTTCCAGTGGGTGATCGTGCCGTCCGCGTCGAACGCGCAGAGCGCGGTGTCCATCCCGTCGAGCAGCGCCGCGAGCAGCTCGGCCCCGGGCCCGGCCCCCGGACCCTCGTCGGGCCCGAGCGCGCCGGTCGTTCCACTGCTTGTGGACGCACTCATCCCGTACCCCCCGCAGGACGCATCCGGCATTTCCGCACGTCAGACCATTGAACTCGAACGTGACCCAGCGCATACCGACTTCTCTGAAATCCACTCCCATCCGGCGCGGAATCCGGCCGCTTAGCACGGCGAACGATCACATATTCGATCTTCATCAAAAGATCACGCATATGTGCGGTGACACCGGCCGGCCAGGCCGCTCCGACACAGGCACAGCTAGCGTCGTTGACCAACACGTTGAAAGGAGATCACTCGCTCCCGCCCGCTCTCACGGAGCGAGCCGAGTGAACAGCCCCAGTCATCACGATCATCGATCAAAGGCAGGTGCCCTTGATGACTACGTTTCCCGCAGGCGAGCAGACCCACCGAGCTGTGCTTCCTCAGCAGCCCGCACTGGAATCCGCGAGGGCAGACACCCCTGGGAGCAGGGACGAAACGGTTCGCGGACACCCCGCCCCCGGGCGGGGAACCGGCAGGAAACATGGGCGAGGGGAGACCGGCGGACGCAGCACACAGCTCCGTCGGCGTCACGCCGAAAAGGCAGAGACCGGGGACGGTGACGTCCCCCCACCGAACAACACCTACAGCGGTGGAACAGGCGCGGGCAGAGTCTTCGTCCTCGCGAAGGGCGGAGAACCGCTCATGCCCTGCCACCCCGCCCGCGCACGCGAACTGCTCGCCAATGGCCGCGCCGTCGTCGCACGGCACACCCCCTTCACCATCCGTCTCAGAGACCGCGCACACGCCGACTCCGCCGTCGACGGCGTGCAACTGCGCATCGATCCCGGTTCCAGGGGGACCGGGATCACCCTCACCGATACAAAACGGGAATCCACCCCGAACGGGTTGCCTGTGACCTCACGACGCGGGCTCGTGTCGATCGAACTACGACATCGGGGCGAGCAGATCCACCGAGCCATGGGACAACGGGCCGGATACCGCCACCGACGGCGCTCGGCGAACTGCCGCTACCGCGCCCGCAGGTCACACAACCGCACGCGCCCGAAAGGCTGGCTGCCACCCTCGGTGCAGCACCGGGTCGACAGCACACTGGCGACCGCGCACCGTCTCTCCCGATACGCACCAGTCACCGAGATCCACATCGAGCTGGTCGCCTTCGACACCCACGCCATGAGCGCAGGCCGCGACCTCACCGCCGCCGAGTACCGCAACGGCACCCTCGCGGGAACCGAGATCCGCGCATACCTGCTCGCCAAATGGGGACGCGCATGCGCCTACTGCGGAGCCTCCGGCGTCCCCCTCAACATCGACCACATCCAGCCCCGCAGCCGCGACGGCTCCAGCCGCATCTCCAACCTCACCCTCGCCTGCATCGGCTGCAACCAAGCCAAGGGCTCCATGCCCGTCGAAGAATTCCTGGCCAACCGCCCCGCTCGCCTCGCAGCCATCCGCGCACAGATCAAGGCACCACTGCGCGACGCCGCCGTCGTGAACGCAACCCGACAGTCACTCACAGACGCCCTCGCGGCCCTCGGAAAACCGGTGCGGACCTGGTCGGGAAGTCGTACGAAGTGGAACCGCACCGCCATGGGCCTGCCCAAGACACACACGCTCGACGCCCTCTGCGTCGGGCAGCTCGACCATGAGGCAGGCGCTGCGACAGTCCGCGTACCTCAGCAGGTCCAGGTCATCACGGCAACAGGGCGTGGAAGCTATGCACGCACCACCCCCGACCGATACGGATTCCCCCGGCTGATCCGCGCGCGCCAAAAGCGGCATCACGGGTTCGCGACTGGTGACCTTGCCCACGCCTCCGTACCCAGGGGCAAGTGGGCAGGGGCATGGACTGGGCGCGTCTCCGTCCGCGCCTCCGGAAAGCACAGTCTGAACACGCCTGTGGGCCGTTGCACCGTGTCCCACGTGCACCTGTGGCTGCTGCAGCGTGCCGACGGATACGCGTACAGCCACCGGCAGGAAGTCATCGATTAAATGGGTTGAGCCATTCTCCGAGGGTTCATAGGCTGCTGCCACACGCAGGAAAGGAGGTGATCCGAAAAGTGCAGTCTTATCGGATTCGTGAGGTGGCTGCGGGCTGACAGCCCGTCGTCGCACATCGTGCACCTCGGCAGGCTGTCTGCCGAAACCCAAGCAGTCACCGACCCGCAGGCTCGCCGGTAAGTCCGGCCGGCTCCTCCGCAAGGAGGGACCAGAGCCTGCGGGTTTCTGCGTGCCCGGGAGCTCTCGGAGCCTGCCGGGCGACCTTCCGACCGAGCGCAGGTCACCCGACAGGCTCTTACGGGCACAGGCGCTCGACGCGCCAGCTCGCGCCCTCGCGTACGTACCTCAGCCGGTCGTGCAGCCGGTTCTCGTGCCCCTGCCAGAACTCGATCGTGTCGGGGACGACACGGAAACCGCCCCACTGCGGGGGCGCGGGGACGTGTTCGCCCTCCGGGTAGCGGGCGGCGAGTTCCGCGTAGCGTGCGATCAGCTCCTCGCGGGTGCCGATCACCGTCGACTGGGCGCTCGCCCAGGCGCCCAGCTGTGAGCCGTGCGGGCGGGTGCGGAAGTAGGCGACCGTCTCGTCCCTGCCGACGCGGGCCGCCGTGCCGGTGACGATGACCTGGCGGGCCATCGGGTGCCAGGGGAAGAGCAGCGAGACGTACGGGTTGGCGGTCAGTTCGCGGCCCTTGCGGGATTCGTAGTTGGTGAAGAAGACGAAGCCTCGTTCGTCGTACTTCTTCAGCAGCACCGTGCGTGAGGACGGCCGGCCCTCGGGGGTGGCGGTGGAGACCACCATGGCGTTGGGCTCGTGGAGCAACCCGCCCACGGCCACCTGCCGGAACCAGTGGGCGAACTGCCGCATCGGGTCGGCGGCCAGCGTGTCCTCGGTGAAGGCCTCGGAGCGGTACTGCTCGCGCATCGCGGCCGGATCGGTGATGGAATCAGAAGGTGAATCTGCGGTGGGCACGGGGCCATCCTGCCGCAGCGGCCGAGTGCGCCCGGTGAGGAGGGCCTCGATCCGTCGCCGATGAATCGGGAAGCTGTGCCGGATGTCACGCTTCCCCGCGTCGTGGGAACCCGCCAATATCTTGGGCAGGCCACTGTGGCCTTCGCAGAGCCGTCGACCGAGGGAGCCGCCATGTCCGACTTCGTACCGGGACTAGAGGGAGTCATCGCCTTCGAGACGGAGATCGCCGAACCGGACAAGGAAGGCGGCTCGCTCCGTTACCGCGGTGTCGACATCGAGGATCTCGTCGGCCATGTGTCGTTCGGAAACGTCTGGGGGCTGCTGGTCGACGGGGCGTTCAACCCAGGTCTGCCGCCCGCCGAGCCGTTCCCGATCCCGGTGCACTCCGGTGACATCCGGGTCGATGTGCAGTCCGCGCTGGCCATGCTCGCGCCCGTGTGGGGCCTGAAGCCACTGCTCGACATCGACGAGCGGACCGCGCGCGACGATCTGGCGCGGGCCGCCGTGATGGCGCTGTCGTACGTCGCCCAGTCGGCGCGCGGACAGGGGCTGCCGATGGTTCCGCAGAGCGAGATCGACAAGGCGGGGTCCGTGGTCGAGCGGTTCATGATCCGCTGGCGCGGTGAGCCGGATCCCAAGCACGTCAAGGCCGTCGACGCGTACTGGACATCGGCCGCCGAGCACGGCATGAACGCCTCCACGTTCACCGCCCGCGTCATCGCGTCGACCGGTGCCGATGTGGCGGCGGCGCTCTCGGGTGCGGTGGGTGCGATGTCGGGGCCGCTGCACGGTGGTGCGCCGTCCCGGGTGCTCGGCATGATCGAGGAGATCGAGCGGACCGGGGATGCCACCGCGTATGTGAAGAAGGCCCTGGACAAGGGCGAGCGGCTGATGGGCTTCGGGCACCGGGTCTACCGGGCGGAGGACCCTCGGGCGCGCGTTCTGCGGCGTACCGCCAAGGAGTTGGGGGCACCGCGCTTCGAGGTGGCGCAGGCCCTGGAGAAGGCGGCGCTGGAGGAGCTTCACGCGCGCCGTCCCGACCGGGTGCTGGCGACGAACGTGGAGTTCTGGGCGGCGATCATGCTGGACTTCGCGGAGGTTCCGGCGCACATGTTCACGTCGATGTTCACGTGTGCGCGTACGGCGGGATGGTCGGCGCACATTCTGGAGCAGAAGCGGACGGGGCGGCTGGTGCGTCCTTCGGCGCGGTACGTCGGTCCGGGGTCGCGTGATCCCCGGGAGATCGAGGGGTACGAGCAGCTCGCGGATCTGGGGAACTGAGCGCCGGTCCCGGAGCCGCCCGGCCGCGGTGTCGGTGGGGCGGGCCGGGGCGGATGCGGCCGTGCCCGCCCGGGGTCAGGGAACGGGCCCCAATGCCTCGTCCAGCAGTGCGGCCCACTGTGCCACGACCTTCCGGCGCCGGGCGGTGTCGTCGGTGAGGACGTTGGCCAGGCCCAGGCCGCGGGCCATGTCGAGGAGGCCCTGGACGGATTCGCGCACGCCGGGGCGCGTCTCGTCGGCGGCCAGGAGTTCGACGGCGATGCGGTGGGTCTCGCGGCCCACACGGGCTTCGAGCTCGGTGACGCGGGGGCGGAGTTGTTCCTCGTTGGAGGCGGCGACCCAGAGCTGGAGCGCGGCGCGGAACAGCGGGCCCGTGTAGAGGTCGACGAGGGCGGCGACGACGTCCGTACGGCCCTGGACGGGCAGGGCGCGCAGGGCGGCGGAGCGTTCTTCGGCGACGTATTCGACGGCTGCGGTGAACAGGTCCTCGCGGGTCGGGAAGTGATGCTGGGCGGCACCGCGCGAGACGCCCGCGCGTTCGGCCACGACGGAGACGGTGGAGCCCGCCCAGCCGTGTTCGGCGAGGCAGGCCACCGCGGCTTCGAGGAGCCGTCGGCGCGTGGCGCGGCTGCGGTCCTGCTTGGGGGTCCGGTCGGTGGAGGGCGTCACAACACCCATGGAGGGTCCCGTCGTTCGAGGAAGGCCGTCATCCCCTCCCGTGCCTCGGCGGAGGCGAAGAGTGCTGCCGAGCGGGCGATGAGGTCTTCGGCGTACTGGTCGAAACTCATCCGCACAGTAGCTGTGACCAGCTCCTTCGATGCCGCCAGCCCCTGTGGTGAGGCCTTGCGCAGTCCGTCCAGTACGGGGGCGAGCGCCTGGTCGACGTCCTCGGCGGACCCGGCGGCGATCGTGATCAGGGAGATCCGGGCCGCCTCGGTCGCGTCGAAGCGTTCGCCGGTGAGGTAGTAGCGGGCGGCGGCGCGCGGGTCGATGCGGGGCAGCAGCGGCAGGGAGATGACGGCGGGGGCGAGGCCGAGCCGGGACTCGGTGAGGGCGAACGAGGCGTCGGGGCCCGCCACTGAGATGTCGCAGGCGCCGAGCAGCCCGAGGCCGCCCGCCCGTACGTGGCCGGTGACCCGGGCGACGACGGGCTTGGGCAGTGCGACGATCTGCCGCATCAGGGCGACGAAGGCCGCCGGGTCGGGCGGGCCGGTCAGGTCCGCGCCCGCGCAGAACGTGTTGCCGGTGTGGGTGAGGACGACGGCCCGTACGGTGTCGTCGGCCGCGCAGGCGTCCAGGGCGGTGGCGAGCTCGCCGACCAGGCGCGCGGAGAGGGCGTTGCGGTTGGCGGGTGAGTCGAGGGTGAGAGTGGTGATGCCCCGGTCGTGCGTGGGGCCGGCGAGCGGCGTCATGTGCGGGTCTCCTTCTCGCGGGGCTTTCGGGGCGGCTGTGGGCGCGTCGTCCGCCGGTCTTCCCGGACGGCCTTCAGCCGGCCGTCCCACGGGGCTTCTGGCTGTCGCGCAGTTCGCGGCGCAGTATCTTCCCCGAGGTCGCGCGCGGCACCGCGTCGACGAACTCGACCTGCCGGATCTTCTTGTACGGGGCGACGCGCTCGGCGACGTACGCCATGACGCCGTCCGCCGTGAGGCCGTCGCCCGCCGCGGAGGGCCGGCGGACCAGACACGCCTTGGGAACCTCGTTGCCCTCCGCGTCGTGCACCCCGATGACGGCGGCGTCCGCGATCGCTTCGTGGCCGAGCAGCACCGCTTCCAGTTCGGCGGGGGCGACCTGGTAGCCCTTGTACTTGATCAGTTCCTTCACCCGGTCGACGACGAACAGCCAGCCGTCCGCGTCGACGCGTCCGATGTCGCCGGTGTGCACCCAGCCGTCGGCGTCGATCATGTCGGCGGTGGCCTCGGGACGGCCGAGGTAGCCCTTCATCACCTGCGGTCCGCGGATCAGGATCTCGCCGTCGGTGCCGGTCGGGGCGTCCTCGTCGGCGCGGTCGAGCGAGGCGATCCGCATCTCGGTGCCGGGCAGCAGCCTGCCCACCGCGCCGGGTGGCGGGTTCCGGACGGCGAGCGGGACGACGTGGGTGGCGGGCGAGAGTTCCGTCATGCCGTACGCCTGGCGCACGGGCGGCAGTCCCAGGCGCTTGGAGCACGCGGCGGCGAGTGCCGCGTCGAGCGGGGCGGCGGCACTGACGACGTACTCCAGCGAGGAGAGGTCGTACTGGGCGACGGACGGGTGCTTGGCCAGCGCGAGGACGATCGGCGGGGCGACGTACAGGCCGGTGATCCGGTGCTTCTCGATCGCGGCGAGGAACTGCGCGAGGTCGAAGCGCGGCAGTACGACGACGGTGGCACCCATCCGCAGCGGGGCGTTCATCAGGGCGGTCAGCCCATAGATGTGGAAGAAGGGGAGTACGGCCAGGATGCGGTCGCCGGGGCCCATGGGGATGAAGGGGCGCAGCTGCTCCAGGTTGGTGGCCATGGAGCGGTGGGTGAGCATGACGCCCTTGGGGGTTCCGGTGGTGCCGGAGGAGTAGGGCAGGGCGGCGATGTCCTCGGCCGGGTCGACGACGACACGGGGTTCGGGGGCGGTGGTGGCGAGCATGTCGAGCACGGAGGTGTGGCCCTGCGCCCGGTCGCAGACGAATATCTCCTCGATGCCGCCGACGAGTTCAGCGGCTGCGTGGGCCGCTTCGAGGAGTGGGGAGACGGTGACGATCCAGCGGGCAGCGGAGTCGCGGAGCTGTTTGGCGAACTCCTCGGCCGTGGCCAGTGGATGGACGGTGGTGACGGTGGCGCCGGCCCGGGTCGCCCCGAAGAAGACCGCCGGGTAGGCGATGGTGTTGGGGCTGTGCAGGGCCAGCACGTCGCCCTTGCGCACGCCGGCTTCGACGAGGGCCGCGGCGATCTTCCGGTGGAAGGAGTCGAGCTGCCGGTAGGTGAGGGTGGAGCTGTCGTCCGTCCCGTCGATCAGGGCGACCGTGTCGCCGTGGGCGGTGGCCTTCCCGAGGACCGCGTCATGGATGGGTTCGTCGATCGTCCGGACGGACGGGTGGTCGCTGTGGAACACGTGCACCATGGCGTGGGGTCCCTTCGAAGCGGCGGCCGGAGCGGCGAGGAGGCGACGGGGCGCGGCGGGGGCCGCGGCCCGTGCCGCGTTGTGGGGAGACAGACTGTCGTGTGTCAGTACGACTTGGGGAGACCCAGGGACTGGTGGGACACGTAGTTCAGGATCATTTCCCGGCTGACGGGCGCTATCCGGGCGACGCGGGCCGCGGTGATCAGGGACGCGAGGCCGTACTCGCGGGTGAGTCCGTTGCCGCCGAGGGTGTGCACGGCCTGGTCGACGGCTTTGACGCAGGCCTCGCCCGCCGCGTACTTCGCCATGTTGGCGGCCTCTCCGGCGCCGATGTCGTCGCCCTCGTCGTACAGCCGGGCGGCCTTCTGCATCATCAGCCGGGCCAGTTCCAGTTCGATGTGGGCCTGGGCGAGAGGGTGGGCGATGGCCTGGTGGGAGCCGATGGGCTCCTTCCACACCTGGCGGGTCTTCGCGTACTCGACGGCGCGGGCGAGCGCGTAGCGGCCCATGCCGATGCCGAACGCGGCGGTCATGATGCGTTCGGGGTTGAGTCCGGCGAAGAGCTGGAGCAGTCCGGCGTCCTCATCGCCCACGAGGGCGTCGGCGGGCAGCCGTACGTCGTCGAGGACGAGCTCGAACTGCTTCTCCGGGGCCTGGAGTTCCATGTCGATCTGCGAGCGGCCGAAGCCGGGGGCGTCACGCGGGACGATGAAGAGGCAGGGCTTGAGCCTGCCGGACCCGGCGTCCTCGGTGCGGCCGACGACGAGGGTGGCGTCGGCGATGTCGACACCGGAGACGAAGACCTTGCGCCCGGTGAGCAGCCAGTCCTCGCCGTCCTTGCGGGCGGTGGTGGTGATGCGATGGGAGTTGGAGCCCGCGTCGGGTTCGGTGATGCCGAAGGCCATGGTGAGACTGCCATCGGCGAGGCCGGGCAGCCACTGCCGCTTCTGGGTGTCGGTGCCGAAGCGGGCGATGACGGTGCCGCAGATCGCCGGGGAGACGACCATCATCAGCAGCGGGCTGCCGGCCGCGCCGAGTTCCTCCAGGACGATGGAGAGTTCGGCCATTCCACTGCCTCCGCCGCCGTACTCCTCGGGCAGGTTCACCCCGAGGTAGCCGAGCTTGGCGGCTTCGGCCCACAGCTCGCGCGGGTGGGACCCGTCGCGCACGACGGAGGTCATGTAGTCCCGCCCGTAGCGCTTTCCGAGGGCGGCGACGGCGGCGCGCAGGGCCTGGTGCTCTTCGGTTTCGAGGACGGTGCTCATGCGTTCTCCTCAGGGTCTGCGGGTTCGGCGGCGCTCTCCGCGGCGTCGGTGACGGCGTCCGCGGGTTCGGTGACCGCGTCCGTGGGTTCGGTGACCGCGTCCGCGGGTTCGGTGACGACGGCGAGCAGGGTGCCGACCTCCACCTGGAGGCCGGGGGTGGCGTGCAGGGCGGTGAGGGTGCCGGAGGCGGGGGCGAGGATGCGGTGTTCCATCTTCATCGCCTCCAGCCAGATCAGGGGCGCTCCCGCTTCGACCGTCGCCCCGGCCGCGAGTCCGTCCGCGACGCGGACGACGGTGCCGGGCATGGGGGCGAGCAGGGAGCCGGGTTCGGTCCGGTCGGTGGGGTCGGTGAAGCGGGGCAGGGCGGTGAGGGTGTACGAGCCGGTGGCGGTGTCCACATAGGTCGTGTCGCCGTGGACGGTGAGGGCGAAGTGGCGGGTGAGGGCTCCGGTTTCGAGGGTGACGTGGTCGGGGCGGGCGGTGACGACCCGTTCTCCGGTTTCGGGGACGGGGCCGGTGCGTGTGGTGCGGTACGCGGCCTGGAGCTCGGTGCCGTCGGGTTCGGCGCGGTAGCGCTTGACCCGGGGCTGCGAGGGGATGTTGCGCCAGGCTCCGAAGCGGTTGGGACCGGGGCCGTGGTGCCGGCCGGCGGCGTCGGCGAGGGCGGCGGCCAGGGCGGCGAGGCGCAGCTCCGTTCCGTCCGGGGCCGGGGTGAGGACATCCAGGTGGCGGTCGTAGAAGCCGGTGTCGAGGCGGGCGGCACGGAAGTCGGGGTGGCGCAGGGACCTTACGAGCAGGTCGCGGTTGGTGACCGGGCCGTGGACGCGGGCGCGTTCCAGGGCGCGGGCGAGGAGGCGCACGGCCTCGGCGCGGGTGGGGGCGTGGGCGATGACCTTGGCGAGCATCGGGTCGTAGTGGACGCCGATGGTGTCGCCGCCGGTGTATCCGGTGTCGAGGCGCACTCCGGGTTCGTCCGGCACCTCCAGTGTGAGCAGTGCTCCGGTCTGCGGCTGCCAGTCGCGGGTGGGGTCCTCGGCGTAGAGCCTGGCCTCGACGGCGTGCCCCCGCGGTTCGGGGGGCGCGGCGGCGGGCAGCGGTTCGCCCTCCGCGACCCGCAGTTGCAGGGCCACCAGGTCGATCCCGAAGACCGCTTCGGTGACGGGGTGTTCGACCTGGAGGCGGGTGTTCATCTCCAGGAAGTACGGGCGCCCGTCGGCGGTGAGCAGGAACTCGACGGTGCCCGCGCCCCGGTAGCCGACCGCGCGGGCGGCGGCCACGGCGGCGTCGTGCAGCCGGGTCCGCAGCGCGTCGTCGAGTCCGGGTGCGGGGGCCTCCTCGACGACCTTCTGGTGGCGTCGCTGGAGTGAGCAGTCGCGGGTGCCGAGCGCCCAGACCCCGTCGTGCTCGTCGGCCACGACCTGGACCTCGACGTGCCGGCCCCGCTCCACGTACGGCTCCGCGAAGACCTCGCCGTCCCCGAACGCGGCGGCGGCCTCGGCGGACGCCGCGGTCGACTCGCCCGGCAGAGAGGACAGTTCGCGTACGATCCGCATCCCGCGCCCGCCCCCGCCGGCCGCCGCCTTCAGCAGCAGCGGCAGATCGTCGGCGGTGGCCTTCGCCGTGTCGACGGGAGCGAGCAGCGGCACCCCGGCCGCCGCCATCAGCTCCTTGGCACGGGTCTTGGACGCCATCAGCTCGATGGCCTTGGCCGGCGGCCCCACCCAGACGAGTCCGGCGTCCTGCACGGCCTGGGCGAATCCGGCGTTCTCCGAGAGGAATCCGTATCCGGGGTGGACGGCGTCGGCGCCTGCCGCGAGCGCGGCGGAGACGACGAGATCGCCGCGCAGATAGGTGTCGGACGGGGCGTCGCCCGGCAGCCGTACGGCGGAGTCCGCCTCCCGCACGTGGAGCGCGCCGGCGTCGGCGTCGGAGTACACGGCGACGGTGGCGATGCCCAGCGCACGGCAGGTACGGAAGATCCGGCAGGCGATCTCGCCCCGGTTGGCCACCAGGAGCGTTCGAATCATGGCTGACATGAGGGAGAACTCTTTCCACTAGTGCCGTGACCGGCAGTGTTTGCCCCGTGAGAAATGTCGTCCAGTGCGTGCGATGGCAAGGCGGCCGGAAGTCCTTGCAGCGGAGCTACCAGGACTTCCGGCCGACGCCGCGAGCGTGCGTGCTGGGCGGCGCGACGGGGCAGAGCCTGCCGGGAGGGGCACCAGGACACCGCGACCATCGATCGGGGAACTCCCGCGGCGAGCAACCACCTCCGCGGGAGCGGCGGTTCAGCCGCAAGGGGGCCGCCTCACATCCGGAAGATCCCGAAGCCGCCGCGGACGCCCTCGACCGGGGCGGTGTGGATCGCGGACAGGCACATACCGAGAACGGTCCTGGTGTCGCGCGGGTCGATGACCCCGTCGTCGTACAGCCGGCCGGACAGGAACATCGGCAGCGACTCGGACTCGATCTGCTGCTCGACCATGGCGCGCAGCCCGGCGTCCGCGTCCTCGTCGTAGGGCCGTCCCCTGGCGGCGGCGGAGGCGCGGGCGACGATGGACAGCACCCCGGCGAGCTGTTGCGGCCCCATGACGGCGGACTTGCTGCTCGGCCAGGCGAAGAGGAAACGGGGGTCGTACGCCCGTCCGCACATGCCGTAGTGCCCGGCCCCGTACGAGGCGCCCATCAGCACCGACAGATGCGGGACCCTGGAGTTCGACACCGCGTTGATCATCATCGCGCCGTGCTTGATGATGCCGCCCTGTTCGTACTCCTTGCCGACCATGTAGCCGGTGGTGTTGTGCAGGAAGAGCAGCGGGATGTCGCGCTGGTTGGCGAGCTGGATGAACTGGGCGGCCTTCTGCGACTCCTCGCTGAACAGCACCCCTTGCGCGTTGGCGACGATGCCGACGGGGTAGCCGTGCAGCGCGGCCCATCCGGTCACCAGGCTGGTGCCGTAGAGCGGTTTGAACGCGTCGAAGTCGGAGCCGTCGACGAGCCGCGCGATCACCTCGCGCGGGTCGAAGGGCACCTTCAGGTCGCCGGGCACGATGCCGATCAGCTCGTCCTCGTCGTACTTCGGCGGTTCGGCCGGGCCCGGATCGGGGTGCGCCTTGCGCCAGTTGAGCCGGGCGACGATCCGGCGTGCCTGGCGCAGCGCGTCCTGCTCGTCGACGGCGAAGTGGTCGGCGAGGCCGGAGGTGCGGGCGTGCATCTCGGCGCCGCCGAGCGATTCGTCGTCGCTCTCCTCGCCGGTCGCCATCTTCACCAGCGGCGGTCCGCCGAGGAAGACCTTGGACCGCTCCTTGATCATGACCGTGTGGTCGGACATGCCGGGGACGTACGCCCCGCCGGCGGTCGAGTTCCCGAAGACGACGGCCACGGTCGGGATGCCGGACGCCGACAGCCGGGTGAGGTCGCGGAACAGTGCCCCGCCCGGGATGAAGATCTCCTTCTGCGACGGCAGGTCGGCGCCTCCCGACTCGACGAGGCTGATGCAGGGCAGCCGGTTGGCGAAGGCGATCTCGTTCGCCCGCAGGGCCTTTTTCAGGGTCCAGGGGTTGGAGGCGCCGCCGCGTACGGTCGGGTCGTTGGCGGTGATCAGGCACTCCACGCCCGACACCACTCCGATCCCGGTGACGAGTGAGGCGCCGACCGCATGGTCGCTGCCCCAGGCGGCGAGCGGCGACAGTTCGAGGAACGGGGTGTCCTCGTCGACCAGGAGCTCGATCCGCTCGCGGGCGAGGAGCTTGCCGCGCGCGCGGTGCCGCGCGACGTACTTCTCACCGCCGCCCGCCAGCGCCGTGGTGTGCTCGACGGCCAGCTCGTCGAGCTTCGCGAGCATGGCCGCGCGGTTCGCGGCGTACTCGGCCGACGCGGTGTCGAGCCCGGTGGGCAGGACGGTCATGCGTTCACCTCCGGTGCGTGGACGGCTTCCAGCAGCGTCACGGGGATGGGCAGGTGCCGGGAGCGCAGCCACTCCCCCACCGCCTTGGCCTGCGGATCGAACCGGTGCCGGGCGGCGACCCCCTCGCCGAGCAGCCCGTGCACGACGAAGTCGAGGGCGCGGAGGTTCGGCAGGACATGGCGTACGACGGTGAGGGGGGCGGTCTCCGGCAGCAGCTCCTGGAACCGCTCGACGGTCAGTTCATGGGCCAGCCACCGCCAGGCTTCGTCGTCCACGGCCCACACCCCCACGTTGGCGTCCCCGCCCTTGTCCCCGCTGCGGGCGCCCGCGATCCGGCCGAGCGGGGCGGTGCGGGTGGGTCCGGCGGGCAACGGCGCGGGCAGCGGCGGCTGTTCCACTTCGCGAAGGGGACGTGTCCGTGCGGGAGGTTCCTGGTGCTCGCGTCGCCCGTCCGGGAGCACGGCGATGTGTGCGACCTCGTCGGCCGGTACGTACCGGGCCTCGAACACGCCGTACGGGGCGCCCTTGCCGGGCGGGGCCGTGACATGGAAGCCGGGGTAGCTGCCGAGGGCGAGCTCGACCGCGGTCCCGGAGACGGCGCGCCCGACGGCCTCCGCGTCCCGGTCGCGGACGACGAGCCGGAGCAGGGCGCTCGCGGTCTCCTCGGTGGCGGCGTCGGCCCGGTCGGTGCGGGACAGCTCCCAGCGCACCTCGTCCGGTTCGGTACGGGAACGGGCGAGCGCGTCCTCGAACTGGTCCCTCACGAGGCGTGCCTTGGCCTCGATGTCGAGCCCGGTGAGGACGAAGACGACCTCGTTGCGCCAGCCTCCGAGCCGGTTGAGGCCGGCCTTGAGGGTGGGCGGCGGGGCCTCGCCGCGCACGCCGGACATCCGCACCCGGTCGGGGCCGTCCTGGGTCAGCCGTACGGTGTCGAGCCGGGCGGTGACGTCCGGCCCGGCGTACCGTGCTCCGCCGGTCTCGTACAGCAGTTGCGCGGTGACGGTGCCGATGTCGACGATGCCGCCGGTGCCGTCGTGCTTGGTGATGACACAGCTGCCGTCGGCGTGGATCTCGGCGACGGGGAAGCCGGGCCGGAGGAGGTCGTGGTCCCGCTCGTGGCCGCGGAAGAACGAGTAGTTCCCCCCGGTGGCCTGGGTGCCGCACTCCAGTACGTGTCCGGCGACGACGGCCCCGGCGAGCGCGTCGTGGTCGTCGGGGCCCCAGCCGAAGTGGGCGGCGGCGGGTCCGGTGACGAGGGCGGCGTCGGTGACCCGCCCGGTGACGACGACATCGGCGCCCGCGGTCAGACAGGCGGCGATCCCGGCGCCGCCGAGGTAGGCGTTGGCGGTGAGGAACCCCTCCGGCACGGGGAGGCTGTCGCCCTCCACATGGGCGACGCGCACGGGCACGCCGAGCTTCCGCGCCAACTCCCGCACGGCGTCGGCCAGTCCGGCCGGGTTGAGACCTCCGGCGTTGGCGACGATCCGCACGCCGCGCTCATGGGCGAGCCCGAGTCCTTCTTCGAGCTGGCGCAGGAAGGTGGTGGCGTATCCACGCGTGGGGTCCTTGAGCCTGCTCCGGCCGAGGATGAGCATGGTCAGTTCGGCGAGGTAGTCGCCGGTGAGGACGTCGAGGGGCCCGCCGGTGAGCATCTCGCGCATGGCGTCGAAGCGGTCGCCGTAGAACCCGGAGGCGTTGCCGATCCGCAGGACCCGCCCGGTCACTTCCCGCCTCCCCGGGGCGAGCGGCCGGGGCCGGGCGGCCCGGCGAACGCCTGGGCGATGTCGAGCCACCGGTCGGCATCGGGCCCGGTGGCCCGGACGGCCAGGTCGTCGCGGTGGGCGCGCCGGGTGACGAGGAGGCAGAAGTCGACCAGCGGTCCGCCGACGCGCTGCGATGCGTCCTCGGCGCCGAACGCGATCATCTCGCCGTCGGGCGCCTCGAGTTCGACCCGGAACTCCTCCCGGGGCGCCTCGATGCCCCGTACCAGGTAGGCGTAGTCCCTGGCCCGCACCCCGATCCGGGCGACGTGCCGCAGCCGGGCGGTGGGGGTCCTGGTGACCCCGAGGGCGTCGGCGACGTCCTGACCGTGCGCCCAGGTCTCCATGATCCGGGCGGTCGCCATGGAGGCGACGCTCATCGGCGGCCCGTACCAGGGGATACGGGCCCCGGCCGGCGCGTCCCGCAGCGCAGCCTCGAGCCTCTCCCGCCCGCGCCGCCACCGTGCGAGCAGCGCCGCCGGATCCAGCACGGCCAGTTCCTCGGCCCCCCGGTCGACAAAGGTCTCCGGGGCCTCCATCGCCCTGGCGGCCTCCCGGGCGAAGGCATCGGCATCGGTCGCGGCCAGCAGGGCGACCTCGTCGGTCCAGGTGAGATGGGCGATCTGGTGCGCGATGTCCCAGCCGGGGGCGGGGGTCGGCGCGGCCCACTGCCCGGCGCTCAACTCCCGTACGAGTACGTCGAGTTCCTGGCTCTCCTCGCGCAGATCGTCGAGCACGGCTGCGACATCGGGCACGGTGCGCTCCCCTCGGGGCAAGGCGGTGTGCCCAGGAGCATGGCAGCGGACCTATAAACAAGCAAGCATGCTTGCATTATTTTCTGACCCGCCACCGAGGTGGCTCGCCCCGCGCGCGGTACGCCCCGAGGTCGCTCACGGAACCGAACGGTCCCGGCAGGACGTCACTGCACGTCGGTGCGGCCCAGCCAGCTCGGCCGGACCGGCACCCCGTCCGCGTATCGCTCCACCGGCGCGGACGGTGACGGCGGGGGCGAGGGAGGCGGAGGCGGCGCGACCTCGGGCTCAGGTGCCGCCGGCTCCGGTTCCGCCGGCTCCGGTTCGACTGCGGGCGGGGGCGGTGCGGCGCTGTCGTCCAGCAGCTCGGCCACCGTGAACCGGGTACTGAAGGACTGCCGGGCACCGTCGATCACCAGAAGGAAGCCCCCGCCCTCCCGGAAGAGCCGACGGCGCTTCGGGCTCCAGGGGTGCTCCGGCGTATGGTTCCGGGCCCGGCGCTCCAGCTCCACCAGGGCGTCTTCGCGTGTGCCCTCCAGGTGCGCCAGCACGTATGCCTCCGTGTGCTTGCGCTCCCCCATCCCCACGGTCGTCTCCATGACCAGTCCCCAGGTCGCCATGTGCCCCGCCCCTTCCCCTCGGATCAGGAGCAACCCTAGGTTCTCTCGTTCGGACGCTCCACGGCGACGTGTGAGGATCGGATCATGGGTGGGACAGAGATCCGTCGCCGCCGCGGCGGCGACATCGAGGCGTGCGTCGACGCGCTGGCGACCGTGCACGAGGCGGACCGCTACCCGGCCGAGTGGCCGGCCGACCCGGGGAGCTGGCTGACTCCTCATGGCCTGCTGGACGCCTGGGTGGCCATGGACGGCCTGACGGTGCTGGGGCATGTGGCGCTCACGCGTACGGAGGAGGTTCTGGCGAAGGAGGCCGGTCTGCCCGTGGCGGAACTGGCTTCGGTCGCCCGGCTCTTCGCACGCTCCGAGGCACGTCGCCGCAGAGTGGCGAGCGCGTTGCTCGACACGGTGAGGGCGGCGGCGGCAGCCCGGGGTGTGCGGCTCGTCCTGGAGGCCGAGGAGGGCGGGGCGGCCGCCATCGCGCTCTACGAGCGTGCCGGGTGGCGCCACGTCGGCAGCCGCACCGACGACTGGACCACGGCCGACGGGCGTCCGGCCCGGATGCGCGCGTATCTGGCCCCCGTCGAGCCGGTCGGGCAGCCCGCCGCGATCCGGTGATCCGTCCGGCCGGGGGAGCCATCCCCCGCACGGCCGCCGCTCACGCGCCGCCCCGGTGGACACGGGCCGGCGCGTCGGGCGTCCGGGGCAGGTGGTCGCGGAGTGCGGGCGGGGCGCGGGCGGGCCGTCAAGCGCGGTCGCGGCCCTTCCCGCTCCGCACCTGACTGCGCACCGCCCCCATGCTCGCGCCGATGACCAGGGCGATGGCCAGGGCGTCCGTCGTGGAGAGGGCCTGGTCGAGGATCAGGAAGCCGGCCGTGGCCGCGATCGCCGGTTCGAGGCTCATCAGGATCGCGAAGGTGGGCGCGGGCAGGCGACGCAGCGCCATGAGTTCGAGGGTGTACGGAAGGACCGAGCTCAGCAGTGCCACCACCGCGCCCAGCCCCAGCGTGGACGGGACCAGCAGTTTCGAGCCCGACTCCAGGACGCCGAGCGGCAGGGAGAGGAGCGCGGCGACCACCAGGGCCAGGGCCAGGCCGTCCGCCTGGGGGAAGCGGCGGCCGGTGCGGGCGCTGAAGACGATGTACGTCGCCCACATGGCGCCCGCGCCCAGCGCGTACGCGGCGCCCCCCGGATCGAGCCGGTCGAAGCCCCCGCCGCTCAGCAGCACCACGCCGCCCAGCGCGAGGCCCGCCCACACCACGTTGATCAGACGGCGGGAGGCGACCACCGAGAGGGCGAGCGGACCCAGCACCTCCAGGGTGACGGCCGCGCCCAGCGGGATGCGGTCGGCGGCCTGATAGAAGAGCGTGTTCATGCCGCCCATGGCCAGCCCGAACGCGAGGACCGTGCCCCAGTCGGCGCGCGTGTAGCCGCGCACCTTCGGGCGGCAGACGGCCATCATGACCAGCGCGGCGACGGCCAGGCGCAGGGTGACGACCCCGAGCGCGCCGGCCCGGGGCATCAGCAGCACCGCGACCGCGGAGCCGAACTGGACGGAGAGCCCACCGGCGACCACCAGCGCGACCGGCGCGAGCGCCGCCCTCCGGCCCCCGGGGCGTGCGGGACCTGCCGCACCGCCGCCCAGGGCGGACACCGCCTCCGGCACGGCGACGGCCGCGGCCTGCTCCGTGGCCGCTGCCCCTGCTGCACTGCGCTGGTCGTTCACCTGCGGTGTTCCTCCCGAATCCGACAGTGCATTTCAATGCACTAGCCGATTGAATATACTGCACCCTCGTCGTGCGGTACCTCCCCCTTACGGTAGGTACCTCCGCGTGGCACGTGAAATGCCCGTTGGGCTCCCGTTATGCTTCACACGCATGAGCCTTGGACGCAGCGGTGACGGCCGTACCGGGAACCCTGCGGGCCGGAGTTCCGGCCGCGGTATCGAGGTCCGCCATCTGCGCGCCTTCCTCGCGATCGCCGACGAGGGCAACGTCACCCGCGCAGCCGCCCGCCTCCGCCTCACCCAGCCCGCGGTCTCCCGCACCCTCGCCGCCTTGGAGCAGCACCTCGGCATCCGGCTCGTCGACCGGTCCACCCACCACCTCGTCCTCACCCCCGAAGGCGTCGCCTTCCGGGACAAGGCCGCCGCCGCGGTCGCCGCGTTCGACGAGGCGCTCGACCCCGGCAGACTGCGCCACTGGCCGCTGCGGCTCGGGCACGCCTGGTCCGCGTTCGGCCCGTACACCACACCCCTGCTCCGGCGCTGGCAGGAGCGGTATCCGCAGACCCCGCTCGAACTGCTGCGGATCGACGACCGCACCGCCGGGCTCACCCGCGGCGAAGTCGATGCGGCGTTGCTGCGGGGCCCCGTAGAGGCGCCGGGGCTCGTCACCGAGGTGCTGTTCGAGGAGGACCGGGTGGCGGCGGTCGCCGCGGACGGGCCGCTCGCCGCCCGCGCCACGCTCACTCTCGCCGATCTGGCGGGCGGCACCGTCGTCCTCAACACCGTCTCCGGCACCACCACCGTCGATCTGTGGCCGCCGGACTCCAGGCCCGCCGCGACCCTCACCGTCGCCAACACCGACGACTGGCTGACCGCCATCGCGGCGGGGCGCGGCGCCGGGGTCTCCGCCTCGTCCACCGCGGGCATGCATCCGCACCCCGGGGTCGCCTACCGCCCGCTCGCCGACGCCCCGACCGTCCCGGTCCTGCTCGCCCGACGCGACGCCCCCGGCCACCCCGCACTGCCGAAGCTCGCCGCGCTCGCCCGCGAGATCGTGGGTCAGGACACCACCGACAGCTGAGGAACTCCCGCACGGGGCCGGATGGCCGGGGGTGAGCGCCCCCGCCCGTCCCGGCTCGCCCCTCGACCACCGGACGTCAAGGTGCCCGTCAGCGCGACGGCGGGGCCGCCGGTGCGGCATCCGGGGCCGTCAGCGCGGCAGGTCCAGCTCGGCCGCCACCGTCTTGCCGACGGGCACGCGGTCGAGGACGTCCCACCGATCGGCGAGCGCCTCCACCAGGAGCATGCCCCGGCCGGTCTCCGCCAGCGGCGGCATCGCGGGGCGTGGCGCGCCCGGGGCGGGGGGCCGGAGCTCGCCCCGGGTGTCGGAGACCTCGATACGCAGGGTCCGGCCAAGAAGCTTGGCGGTGACCTCGAAGTCCCGGCCGGGGACGCGGCCGTGCGTGACGGCGTTGGCGGCGAGCTCTGCGACCAGCACGGCGGCGGTGTCGGACGCCCCGCTGCCGTGCGGCACGCCCCAGGCGTCGAGCTGGTGCAGCACGAGCCGGCGAGCGAGGCGTGCGCCGCGCGGGGTCGAGCTGAAGCGCTGGACGAACACACCTACGGTGACGGGCGCTCGACCGGTCTCGGGGGTGGACGGTGGATTCATGCGCCCAATACACAGGGCGCGCAAGGGTGTTCACCAGGACCGACATGCGTACGCTGAGTCAGCGTACGCACACAATCAGTGGACAGTACGCATCACCCGGCGTGACGATGGAGCCGAGTCAGAAGCGGTACGGCGGGGCGGGTGCGCGCGAAAGGTGGCCGACTGTGGCCTACGAGAACACGGACGACGGCGCTGCGGGAACAGCGGCAGGAGGCACGGGCGCGGGAGCCGGCGCCGAGCCGGGGCTGTCGGACAGTCTGCGCACGTTCGGCGCGTTCGTCCAGGCCTTGCGGGAGCACGCGGGCTTCTCACGTGAGGAGTTCGGCGACCTGGTGCGCTTCTCCAAGCACACCGTCGCCTCGATCGAGCAGGGCCGCCGGATGCCGGACCACGACTTCGTGGAGCGAGCGGAGGCGGCGCTCGGAAACACCGGCGCGCTACGGAAGGCGGCGCCACATCTGACACGGCAGGCGGGACTGGCGAGTTGGTTCCGGCAGTGGGCGCGGGTGGAGACGACGGCGATCAGCCTGTACACGTACGAATGCCGGGTCGTGCCGGGCCTGTTGCAGACGGAGGCGTACGCGCGCGCGGTGTCGCTGAACGTGCCACCACTCCCCGACCCGGTGGAGCTGGAACAGCGGATCGCGGCGCGACTGGCACGACAGGAGCTGCTGGCGGTGACACGGAAGCCGCCGACGGCATTCAGCTTCATCGTGGAGCAGGCGGTGCTGGAGCGGTGGACGGGCGGGGAGGCGGTGACGCGGGAACAGTTCGACCGGCTACTGGAGTTGATCGAGCGGAACTGGAGCGTGGAGTTTCAGGTGATGCCGCTGCGGCAGCCGTCGCACGCAGGCATGGACGGGCCGATCATGCTGGCCGAGACGCCCGAGAACCGGTGGTTCGCCTACTCGGAGGGACAGCAGAACGGGCGGCTGATCGCCCACGCGAAAGAGATCAATCTCCTCCAGCAGCGGTATGCGAAACTGCGCTCGCAGGCTTTGACCCCAGAGGACTCCCTGGGCCTGCTGAAGCGATTGCGAGGAGCGCTATGAGCACGTCCGAACTGGCCTGGTTCAAGAGCAGCTACAGCGGCTCGCAGGGTGACGCCTGCATCGAGGTGGCGAAGGGGACGCAGGCGATCCACGTCCGCGACTCCAAGGACCAGCTGAGCCCCGAACTCGCCCTCTCCCCCGCCGCGTGGGACGACTTCGTCTCCTACGTCGTCCAGGGCTGACCCTCACGCCCCGCGCCGGACCCGTCCGGCGCGGGGCGCTGCCGTTCACCGGGTGGGCGGCGTCCACGACGTGCTGGGGCACGTGCACAGGCTCCTTTGGTCCGAAGTTCGCGAGCAGTTCGCGCGGCCCGGCCGGTCGGGCCGGTCAGGCCGGGTCGAGTTGGCGGCAGGGCCTGCACAGGCCGTCGCGGAACGCTTCGGGCCTCCCCGGGACGCCGCACTCGGTGCACTCGACGATCAGACGGCGTACGGGAGTTCCCGGCACGACCGGGGCTGCGGCGGGCAGGCGGGGCGGGATCTTGTCGTGGAGACGGCGGCGGACGAACCCGAAGGGCGAGTCGACAGACGCGGGAAGCCCGGCGGTGAGGGCGTGCGTCAGGTAGTCGGCGTCCACACCGCGCACGAACCACTCGGCAGCCGCCTGCTCCAGTGCCGCACAGTCCGCTGCCGAGAGGGCCAGGCGGGAGTCGGTACGGCCGAGACGGGCCAGGGCGAGGAAAGCGGGAGAGGGCCGGTCCACGGTCGGCTCCGGCCGCGGCTGCGGCTCGGGCTCTGCGGTGCGCTGCTGCGGCACTGCCGCGATGGGCGGCTGCGCCGGTACGGATGCGGGCGCTTCGGACGCGGCGGGGACGGCATGGACCCACGGGGGCGGTGGCGCGGCGGCCTCCTGCGGCGCGGAGCGGCGCTCCTCGGCGGCCAGGAAGGCGTCCCACCACTCGTTGTCATGGGCGATGCGGGACCAGAAGGTGCGGGTTACCCAGCGGACCTGGCCGCCCTCACCGCTCAGGCACCGGACATGCCGCAGATGACCGGCCACGCCCAGGGCTCGCAACGCGCTGCCGACGGCCATCTGCCCGTACAACGGCTGGCTCCGGGCCAGCGACTTGATGTCCATCGCCGCACCCTCGGGCAGCGCGTCCACGTAACCGGCGATGTGCCGCTCACGCTCGGGCAGTAGCGCGAAATCACCCTCGCGGGGCGGGCGTTGATCCGGCACGGATCGCTTTCCGTAACCGGGCTTGGCCTTCGGATGGGAGCGCGAGGATGCGGACACGCGCGGGGCAGGGCTAAGGTCTGGAACAGCCACGGGATCGCCTCTTACCTTCGATCTTGGGGTTAGGCCCCGGCCGGTGCTGAGAACACCGCGTCGGGGTCGTTACGTTGGGCACCGTAAGCAGCCGCGACTCCGCGCCGCAAGTTGGTCACGATTAGTCATACTTGCTGGCCGTGACGAGGTCGGGAAGGGCGGGGAGGATTCCCCAACTCCCTTCTTTCACCTACCGGTTGTACGACATCGCTCGAATCCCGACACCCGGAACCCGGCCCCCGAAGCCCGAAGCTCAAGACCCGGCCCCGGGCCCCTCCCCACACCCACGAAAGAGTGAACAAGCCCTCCCCGCCGCTCGAAACCCGGCTCCCGGCTCCCGACTCCCGAAGCTCGGGCTCCGGCCGCCCCACGCCTCAGCCGCAGGAGGTGCCCGATTCCGGCGGCAGCCCCTCCGCCAGCACCTCCGCCAGGTGCCGCGCCCGCACGCCGCCCAGTTGCTCCAGCTGCGTCCGGCAGGAGAATCCGTCCGCCAGCACCTCCGTGCCGGGCTCCGCGGCACGCACCGACGGCAGCAGTTGTTCCTCGGCGCAGGCCACCGAAACCCCCCAATGGCCCCGCTCGAAGCCGAAGTTTCCGGCGAGTCCACAGCATCCACCGCTCAACTCGCCCGTCAGACCGGCCCGTTCCCGCAGCCGGCGATCCGCCGCGTCGCCCAGGACCGCGTGCTGGTGGCAGTGGGTCTGGCCGGTGACCGGGCGGTCCAGGCGGGGTGGCCGCCAGTCGGGGGCGTACTCCTCCAGGTACTGCGCCAAGGTCCGGACCGAACCTGCGAGTTCGGCCGCCCGCGGGTCGTCGGGGAGGAGTTCGGGAAGGTCGGTGCGGAGAGTGGCGGCGCAGCTCGGTTCGAGGACGACGAGCGGGTACCCGAGGGAGCCGTCCATCCGGTCCAGGGTGCGGCGCATCACCTTGCGGGCCTTGTCCAGCTGGCCCGTGGATACGTAGGTGAGGCCGCAGCACAGCCCCCGGCCGGGCAGCAGTGTTCTGCGGCCCGCGGCCTCCAGGACCCGCACCGCCGCCCGCCCCACCTCGGGCGAGAAGTGGTCGGTGAAGGTGTCGGGCCAGACGGTGACCACCTGATCGTCGGAGAGAATCACCGTCCCCCTGCCCCGGTGCCGCCCGAGCCACCGGGTGAACGTCTGCCGCGCCAGGACCGGGATCGTGCGCTGCGGCGCGATCCCGGCGAGCCGCTTGGCCAGGGCCGCCAGGGGGCCGATCCGGGCCAGGGCGTTCAGGACGGGTGCGAACGGGGCCGCCACGCGCAGCCAGCCCGGCAGTCGCCCCATCGTGTAGTGGGCGGCCGGGCGCAGCCGCCCCCGGTAGTGGTGGTGCAGGAACTCCGCCTTGTACGTGGCCATGTCGACGCCCACCGGGCAGTCGCCGCGGCAGCCCTTGCAGGCGAGGCACAGGTCGAGCGCGTCGCGCACCTCCTCGCTCCGCCAGCCGTCCGTGATCACCTCGCCCGCGAGCATCTCGTGCAGCAGCCGGGCCCGGCCCCGGGTGGAGTGGGCCTCCTCGCCGGTCACCCGGAACGACGGGCACATCACGCCCGCGCCCGCGGGCCGGGCGGTACGGCACTTGGCGACGCCCACGCACCGGCGTACCGCGGCGGAGAAGTCGCCGCCGTCGTCCGGGTAGCCGAACGCCACGTCCACCGGGCGCCTCGGCAGCACCTCGAACCTGAGGTTCTCGTCGAGCCGGGCCGGGCGGACGAGGATGCCGGGGTTCATGCCGCCGTCCGGGTCCCAGATGTCCTTGAACCGGGCGAAGAGAGCGACCAGTTCGTCCCCGTACATGCGCGGGAGCAGTTCGGCGCGGGCCTGGCCGTCACCGTGCTCCCCGCTCAGTGATCCGCCGTGCGCGACGACCAGGTCGGCCAGCTCTCCGGAGAAACGGCGGAAGCGGGCCACCCCTTCGGGGTTCAGCAGGTCGAAGTCGATCCGGACGTGGACGCAGCCCTCGCCGAAGTGTCCGTACGGGGTACCGCGCAGCCCGTGCTCGGCGAGCAGGGCGCGGAAGTCGCGGAGGTACGGGCCGAGGCGGGCGGGCGGTACGGCGCAGTCCTCCCAGCCGGGCCAGGCCTCCGTGCCGTCGGGCATCCGGGTGGCGGTGCCGGCCGCGTCCTCGCGGACGCGCCACAGGGCCCGTTGTCCGGCCGGGTCGGTGACGACGACGCCGTCCAGCGCGTCGGCCGCCCGCAGGACGCGCTCGGCGTGCGCCCGTGCCTCGGCCGGGGTGGCGCCGCCCGTCTCGACGAAGAGCCAGGCACCGCCGCGCGGCAGCCCGGCCGGTTCCCGTACGAGGTCGGCGGCCATGCCCTCCACGGTCAGGGGGTGGTGGGGGAGCAGGCCGGGGGCGGCCTCGGCGGCGGCGGACTCGTCGGCGTAGGCGAGTACGGCGAGCGCGCGGGCCGCCGGCGCCTCGACCAGTCGTACGGACGCCTCCGTCACCACGCCGAGCGTGCCCTCGCTGCCGCAGAAGGCACGGGCGAGGTCGGCCCCGTGCTCCGGCAGGAGTGCGTCCAGCGCGTACCCGGAGATGCGGCGCGGGAGCGCGGGGAAGCCGGTGCGCAGGAGAGCGAGGCCGGCACCGACGAGTTCGGGGAGTCCGACGAGCCCGGCGGGGAATCCGGGCCCGCCGCCCCGGCCCAGCCGCAGGGTGTCGCCGCCGTAGCGGGTCACGGTCAGGGCGTGCACGTTGTCGGCCGTGGTGCCCCAGGCGACCGAGTGCGCGCCGCAGGAGTTGTTGCCGATCATGCCGCCCAGCGTGCAGCGGCTGTGGGTGGAGGGGTCGGGTCCGAAGGTGAGGCCGTGCGGGGCGGCGGCGGCGCGCAGATCGTCCAGGACCACGCCCGGCTGGACGACCGCGGTGCGGGACCCGGCGTCCAGTTCGACGATCCTGCGCAGGTGGCGGGTGAGGTCGAGGACGACCCCGGTGCCGGTGGACTGCCCGGCGATGGAGGTGCCGCCGCCGCGCGGGACCACGGGCACCGCGTGCGCGCGGCAGACGGCGAGCGCGGCGGCCACGTCGTCGGCGTCGCGCGGGGCGACGACGCCGAGCGGTACGCGGCGGTAGTTGGAGGCGTCCATCGTCGTCAAGGCCCGTGCGGTGGGCCCGAAGTCGACCTCTCCGCGGACCGCGGAGCGCAGGGCCTGTGCGAGTTCGGCGCGTTCCGTGGGTTTCTGATGTGCGGCCATGGGCTCAGGATGCCGTTGATCGGGCCACTCGGCCGCCCGAGGCCGCACGATTCCCCTGAATACGTCAATACGTCGGAATACGTCGGACGCGTAGTCACATACGTAACAGAGAACGCCACAAGGACTTCCCAAAGGGAGTGTCAATTCTCATATAGTGACCACAACTTGGCTTGGAATTATCAGCTCCAGTTGTCGCGTTCGCCTGTGCCTTACGAATTGTCCAGATCTGTCCTGCCCGCCCGTTCGTCCCGTCCGCCTCCAAGGACTCCACTTGAGCCCCTCATCCCGGCCGACCGCACTGGCCCTGCTGATCTCACTGGCCGTCACCGGATCCCTGTGCGTGTGGGCGGTCGCCGCCGCCCCCGACTCGGTACGGCCCACGCTGGCCTGGGGGGCGGGCGCCGCCGCCGTGCTGCTGTCCGCCGCCGTGGCCACCGCCGCCCACGCCCGCGCCACCACGAACCGGCTGCGCGCCCGTATGACGGCGGAGACCCACCGGTTCACCGGCGAGATCAGCCGGCTCGTGTCCGCCTCCGCGGCCGAGGGCCAGCGCTTCACCGCCGAGACCGCCCGGATCAAGGCCGCCGCGGAGGCCGAGACGGCGCGGATCGCCGCGCAGGCCCTCGCCGAGACCGAACGGCTCACCGCCGAGACCGAGCGGCTCGGCGCCCGCGCGGCCCGCAGCGAGACCGAGCGTTCCGCCGCGATCGCCGCCTGCGCCAACGCCGCGGGCCGCATGCAGGCCCTGTCCACCAGCATGCTCGCGGACCTGCGCGAGATGGAGCACCGGCACGCCGCCGAGGACGTGCTCGGCGATCTGCTCCACCTGGACCACCGCACCGCCCAGGCCGGCCGCCTCGCCGACTCGATCGCCGTGCTGACCGGCGCCCGCTCCGGTCGGCGCTGGGCGAAGCCGATCGTGATGGAGTCGATCCTGCGCGGCGCGATGGGCCGGATCAGCGGCTATCAGCGCGTACGCCTCCACTCGACCAGCGATGTCGCGGTCGCCGGTCACGCGGCCGAGGGCGTCATGCACGCGCTCGCCGAACTCCTTGACAACGCGGCCAACTTCTCACCGCCCACGGCCGAGGTCCATGTGTACGTCGAGGAGGTGCCGGCCGGCATCGTCCTGACCGTCGAGGACAGCGGTCTGGTCATGAGCGATGTCCAGCTGCGCCGCGCCGAGCGCGCAGTTTCGGCCACGCACCAGGACCTGACGGGGCTCTCCGGTACCCGGCTCGGTCTCGCCGTCGTCGGCCGGCTGGCCCGCAAGCACGGCCTGACCGTGTCGTTCCGGCCGTCCGCGCGCGGCGGCACGGGCGCCCTGATGATGCTCCCGCAGGAACTCCTCACCCGTGCCGCGTCGAAGGTCCCGGCCGCCCCGGCCCCGGTGCCGTCCCAGCCGGTGACCCAGCCGGTGACCCAGCCCGTCCCCGAGCCGGAGCCCGCCCACGAGACGGCCGCCGCGGCCGACACCCGGCCCCCGCAGGACCCGGCACCGGCGGACTCCGCCGCGCTCCCGGACTCCCCCACGTCCGAGACCACCCGCAACCTCCCCCGGTTCGGCGAGAGCGGACTCCCCAAGCGCCCCCGCGGCCGCACCCTCGCCGCCGCCGAGGCCCGCACCAACGCCCACGGCACCGGCGCGACACCGCCGCCCCGTACCGCCGACCCCAAGGAACAGGCAGCCCGCTTCAGCAGCTTCCGCCAGGCTGTCCGGCCCAATCCCCCGCACCCGGAAGAAGGCAACACCCGATGACCGCGACCACCGACGAGAAGCTCAACTGGCTGCTGGAGGGGCTCCTGGAGCGCACCCCCGGCACCCGTCATGCCCTCGTCCTGTCCAGGGACGGCCTCAAGCTGTGCCGTACCCCCGAGCTCTCCGTCGACCAGGCCGACCAGCTGGCCGCGATCTCGGCCGGTATCCAGAGCCTGTCGCACGGCGCGTCCGTCGAGTTCGGTGACGGCACCGGCGGCGTACGGTCCGCCATGGCCGAGTTCTACGGCGGCGTGCTGTTCATCGTCGAGGCGGGCGCGGGCGCCCATCTCGCGGTCGTCGCCTCCGACGAGGCCGACGTCGGTCTCATCGGGCACAACATGAGCGAGCTCGTCGAGCAGCTCGGCGAGCACCTGAGCGCTCCGCCGCGCTCCTCCTCGGCACCCGCGGCCGCCGTCGACGCGACAGCGAACGTATGACCCGCCGCCGCCCCGGCCGGGACGACGACCCGGACCGGCTGTACACCCTCACCGGTGGCCGCAGCCGGTCCGATTCGGACGCGTTCGACCTGGTGACGCTGGTGGTCTCCGAGTGCGAGCCGGTCCCCGGCATGCAGTCGGAGCACGTCACGATCCTGCGGATGTGCCAACTGCCCACCGCGGTCGTGGAGATCGCCGCGGGCCTCGGCCTGCCCGTCAGCATCGTCCGGATCATGCTGTCCGATCTGCTGGACACCGGCCGGATCAGCGCCCGCCACCCCCGTACCGCCCGTGTCGCGGACCGGCTCCCCGACCCCGACATCCTGGAACAGGTGCTCGTTGGACTCCGCAACCTCTGACCGTGCCGCCCTGCAGGCGACGGCCGACAACGGACTGAAGATCGTCGTCGTCGGCGGCTTCGGGGTCGGCAAGACCACCATGGTCCGCTCCGTCAGCGAGATCCGTCCGCTGAACACGGAAGAGACCATGACCAGCGCGGGCGAGGCCGTCGACCACCTCGACGGCGTGCAGTCGAAGACGTCCACGACCGTCGCCTTCGACTTCGGCCGGATCTCGCTCGACGAACGCTCGGTGCTGTACCTCTTCGGCGCCCCCGGCCAGGAGCGGTTCTGGTTCCTGTGGGACCGGCTGTTCTCGGGCACGCTCGGCGCGGTCGTCCTCGTCGACACCCGCCGGCTCGCCGACTCCTGGTACGCGATCGACCGCCTGGAGCACCACGGCACGCCGTTCATCGTGGCGTGCAACGACTTCGGCGGCCCGCTCCACACCGAACAGCAGATACGGGAGGCGCTCGACCTCTCGGACGACATCCCCCTGGTGGAGTGCGACGCCCGGGACCGTTCGTCCAGCAAGTACGTACTGATCACGCTGGTCGAGTACCTGCACGCCCTCTCGCAGGGCAAGGTCTCCACCCCGTCCGCCGCCCGTCCGGAGATCACGCCGGAGAAGACCCCGGAGCCCACCTCGTGACCCAGCCCCCGGCGCCGGCCTCCGGCTGCCCCGTGTCCCAGGGCCGCGAGCCGCTCTCCGGCCCACGGTTCCAGACCGAACCGACCCGCCTGTACCGGGAGATGCGCCGCGACCACGGGGCCGTGGCGCCCGTCGTCCTCGACGGCGACGTCCCCGCCTGGCTCGTGCTCGGCTACCGCGAACTGCACCAGGTCACCGCCGACCCGGTGCTGTTCAGCCGGGACTCCGACCTGTGGAACCAGTGGGAACGCATCCCCGACGACTGGCCGCTGCTGCCGATGATCGGCCGCAAGCAGCCGTCGATCCTCTACACGGTCGGCCCCCGGCACACCGAGCGCGCCGCGATGATCAGCAACGCGCTGGAGTCCGTCGATCCGTTCGCGCTGAAGCGGTACGCCGAGGAGTTCGCCGACGGACTCGTCGACCGGTTCTGCTCCACGGGCGGCACTGAGATCATCGCCGAGTACGCGATGCTGCTCCCCGCCCTCGTGCTGGCGAAGATCTACGGCTTCAGCGACGCCGTCGGCGCGGCGCTCGTGGGCTCCCTCAACGACATGATCGACGGCCGGGAGCGGGCGCTGGCCGGTCAGCAGCACCTCGCCTCGTCCATGTTCCAGTTGCTGGCCGACAAGCACGCCGTGCCCGGCGACGACGTCGCCTCGCGGATGATCGCCGACCGCGGCGGCTTCACCGACGAGGAGGTGGCCCAGGACCTGATGGTCATGATGGCCGCGGGCCACCAGCCGACCGCCGACTGGATCGGCAACTCGCTGCGGCTCATGCTCACCGACGACCGGTTCGCCGCCTCCCTCTCGGGTGGCCGGCACAGCGTCGCCGAGGCCATGAACGAGGTGCTCTGGGAGGACACCCCGACCCAGAACGTCGCGGGCCGCTGGGCCTCGCGCGACACCCACCTCGGCGGGCGCCACATCGAGGCGGGCGACCTGCTGCTGCTGGGCATCCAGGCCGCCAACGCGGACCCGCAGGTCCGCACCGACGGCTCCGCGCTCACCGGCGGCAACAACGCGTTCCTCTCCTTCGGCCACGGCGAGCACCGCTGCCCGTTCCCCGCCCAGGAGACCGCCGAGGTCATCGCCCGCACCGGCATCGAGGTGCTGCTGGACCGGCTCCCGGACATCGACCTCGCCGTCCCCGCCGAACAGCTCACCCGCCGCCCGTCCCCGTGGCTGCGCGGACTGACGGACCTGCCGGTGGTCTTCACCCCCACCCCGGCCCTCGGAACCACCCCCAAAACCGCCACCGGAGGCAAGAGATGACCCGGATCGCGCTCGACCCCTTCGTCACCGACCTCGACGGCGAGAGCGCCCGGCTGCGCGCGGCCGGCCCGCTCGCCGAGGTGGAACTGCCCGGCGGGGTGCACTGCTACGCCGTCACCCACCACGCGGAGGCCCGCCAGCTGCTCACCGACAGCCGGATCGTGAAGGACATCGACGTCTGGAGCGCCTGGCAGCGCGGCGAGATACCGATGGACTGGCCGCTGATCGGCCTCGCCAACCCGGGACGCTCCATGCTCACCGTGGACGGCGCGGACCACCGCCGGCTGCGCACCCTGGTCGCACAGGCACTGACGGTGAAGCGGGTGGAGCGGCTGCGGGCCGGCATCGAGGCGCTGACCACGGCGAGCCTGGACCGGCTGGCCGCGCTGCCCGAGGGCGAGGCGGTCGACCTGAAGGCGGAGTTCGCGTATCCGCTGCCGATGAACGTGATCAGCGAACTGATGGGCGTGGACAGCGCGGACCACCCGCGGCTGAAGGAGCTCTTCGAGAAGTTCTTCTCGACGCAGACGCCGCCCGAGGAGGTCCCGCAGATGATGGCGGACCTCGGCGCGCTCTTCACGAAGATCGTCGACTCCAAGCGGGCCGAACCGGGCGACGACCTCACCAGCGCCCTGATCGCGGCCTCCGAGGACGGCGACCACCTCACCGACGAGGAGATCGTCAACACCCTGCAGCTGATCATCGCGGCCGGCCACGAGACCACGATCAGCCTGATCGTGAACGCGGTCGTCGCGCTCCAGACCCACCCCGAGCAGCGCAAGCAGGTGCTGAACGGTGAGGTGCCGTGGGAGAACGTGATCGAGGAGACCCTGCGCTGGAACACTCCCACGTCCCACGTCCTGATCCGGTTCGCCACGGAGGACGTCGAGGTCGGCGACAAGGTCCTGCCGAAGGGCGAGGCGCTGATCGTCTCCTTCGGCGCGCTCGGCCGCGACGAGGCGCAGCACGGACCGACCGCCGGCGACTTCGACATCACCCGCTCCCCCAACCGGCACATCGCTTTCGGCCACGGTCCGCACGTCTGCCCGGGAGCGGCACTCTCCCGGCTGGAGGCGGGGGTGGCCCTGCCCGCGCTGTACGAGCGGTTCCCGGAGCTGGAACTCGCCGTCCCCGCGTCCGAGCTGCGGAACAAGCCGATCGTCACCCAGAACGACCTCCACGAGCTGCCGGTGGAACTGGGCTGACCCCGCCCCCGTCACGCGGTCCACGGACCGGCGCGCACGCCGTCCACGCACCGGAGCGGGTGTCTCATCCGACGGACACGGTCCTCGACCGTGTCCATGAGGCACTACGCTCCGGTTCGTGGCCGATATCCAGATTCCCGCTGACATCAAGCCCGCCGACGGACGCTTCGGCGCCGGTCCTTCCAAGGTGCGGACGGAGGCGCTCGACGCGCTGGCCGCCACCGGTACGTCTCTTCTCGGTACGTCCCATCGCCAGGCCCCGGTCAAGAACCTGGTCGGCGCGGTGCGTCAGGGTGTGCGCGACCTCTTCTCCCTCCCCGAGGGCTACGAGGTGATCCTGGGCAACGGCGGCTCGACCGCCTTCTGGGACATCGCGACGCACGGGCTCATCGAGACGAAGTCCCAGCACCTCAACTTCGGCGAGTTCTCGTCGAAGTTCGCGAAGGCCGCCAAGCTCGCCCCGTGGCTGGCCGACCCGACCGTGATCGCCTCCGACCCCGGCACCCACCCGGACCCGCGGGCCGAGGCGGGCGTCGACGTCTACGCCTTCACCCACAACGAGACCTCGACCGGTGTCGCCGCACCGGTCAAGCGCGTCGCGGGCGCCGACGAGGGCTCCCTGGTCCTGGTGGACGCCACCTCCGGCGCGGGCGGCCTGCCGGTCGACATCACCGAGTCGGACGTCTACTACTTCGCCCCGCAGAAGTCCTTCGCCTCCGACGGCGGTCTCTGGATCGGTGTCTTCTCCCCGGCGGCCCTGGAGCGCGCCGCGCGCATCCACGCCTCCGGCCGCCACATCCCGGAGTTCTTCTCGCTGCCCACGGCGATCGACAACTCCCTGAAGAACCAGACGTACAACACCCCGGCCCTGGCCACGCTGTTCCTCCTGAACGAGCAGCTGACCTGGATGAACACCCAGGGCGGCCTGGACTTCACCACCGGCCGCACGGCCGCCTCGGCGCGGAACCTGTACGGCTGGGCCGAGGAGTCGAAGTACGCGACCCCGTTCGTCACCGACCCGGCGAAGCGCTCGCAGGTCATCGGCACGATCGACTTCGCGGACGAGATCGACGCCTCGGCCGTCGCCAAGGCGCTGCGCGCCAACGGCATCGTCGACACCGAGCCGTACCGCAAGCTGGGCCGCAACCAGCTGCGCGTGGCGATGTTCCCGGCGATCGACCCGGCGGACATCCAGGCGCTGACGGCCTGCATCGACTACGTGATCGAGAAGCTGTAACGCGTACGCACACGAGAAGGGCCCCGCGCCGGCGCGCGGGGCCCTTCTCGTTCACTCGACCGGGTGGCGGAACGGCTTCCGGGCGATTGCGGTCGGACCGTCCTACGATGATGGCCTCGACATCACCCCTTCAGGAGGCCCGCAATGTCTGCAGCAGCAGTCGAGCACCCCTGTGACGGTGAGCCGGAATCGCTGCTCGAAACGGCCAACAGGCTCGCGGAGCAGAACCCGGGTTACCGCGTCGAGATCATCGGAGGCGTCATCACCGTGGCCCCATCCCCGGACGGCCCGCACGCCAATGCGCTGACCACGCTCATGATTCCCTTCCTTGCCGCAGGGATCCACGGTGAGGAGACCAAGGTCCTCCAAGGCATCGGCCTGTGGCTCCCCGGTGGCCCCGAGGACTACGCCATCCCCGACCTTGCGGTCGTCGACGCCGATCTCGACGAGCATCCGGCCGAGAACAACTGCTACGACCCGGCCGTCTTCCGCCTCGTGCTGGAAGTCACCTCCAGCAACTACAACAACGACCTGCGCAACAAGGTCGCCGCCTACGCGGAGGCCAAGATCCCGGTCTACGTGATCGTCGACCGCAAGCACGGCCGGGTGCATGTCCTGACCGAGCCCATGGGCGGCGGTTACGACAGCCATCAGGTGTACGCCCCCGGGCAGACGGTCGCACTGCCCGATTCGATCGGCGCGCCGGTGACGCTCGATGTCGCCGAGCTCATCCGGGCCGGACGTCGCCGTACCTGATCAACCGGCCGCCGCCAGCACCTTCCTGAGCCGGGTAACACCCGCCGCCCACTCCTTGTCCCCTGCGTCGTCCCACAGCTCGCGCAGCTCCGAGGATTCGCCCAGCACCGCGTCGAGGGCCCTCACCGCGAGGGGACGCAGGTCCGTCGACAGAGTGGGCAGCACCTTGTCAGGGCCGTACGCGGTGGTCACCGCCTCTCCCCCCGGGCACTGGGAGCCGACCAGCGCGGCCGCCGCGACCGCTTCCTCGCCCTCGTCGCTGTCCAGGTAGTCCGCCGCGATCGCGACGTCCAGAACCTTGCGGATGACCGCTTCCCGCTCGGTCTCGGGAACGGCATCCAGGTTTCCCGAGAAGTCCGCGGCAGTGTCGTTGTCGAAATGACCGGTGTCCCAGGTGCCCATGAGGTCCCCTCAGCAAATGGCGGTGTCCGCCAGTGGGTTCCACCGGCGGACACCATCCTCACAGCCACCACTGACAACGAAGGCCGGGTCAGCCGGCCCGCCGCACCACGGCGGCCCGCACACCGGCCCCCCGCCCCGCCCCCGTCCCAGGAAGGCCACGCCCGTGCCGCCGTCCGCCACCACCGTCCCGCCGCACGAGTTCAGCCTCACCCGGGCGGTCCGCGCCCTGGAGTCCGGCGAACTGACCGCGACCGCACTGCTCGCCGACTGCCTCGACCGGATCGACGCCCGCGAGCCGGTGGTCGGGGCCTGGGAACATCTCGACCGGAACGCCGCCGTACGACGGGCCCGCCTGCTGGACGACGGCCCCCGTCAAGGTCTCCTGCACGGTGTTCCGGTGGGTGTGAAGGACATCATCGACACCGCCGACCAGCCCACCGGTTACGGCTCGCCCCGCCACCGGGGCCACCGCCCCGACCGGGACGCCTGGTGCGTGGCCAGGCTGCGCGCGTCCGGCGCGGTGCTCGTCGGCAAGACGGTGACCACCGAGTTCGCGTACTTCACCCCCGGCCGGACCGCGAACCCGCACGCCCCGCACCACACGCCCGGCGGGTCCTCCAGCGGTTCGGCCGCGGCCGTCGCCGACCGCATGGTCCCGCTCGCCCTCGGCACCCAGACCGCCGCGTCGACCATCCGCCCGGCCGCGTACTGCGGCACCGCGGGCCATGTCGCCACGCCGGGCGCCTTTCCGCTCACGGGCATCGCCGGACTCAGCCACACGCTCGACTCGCTCGGCCTGCTGACCCGGACGGTCGAGGACCTCGCCCTGGCCCGTGCCGCCCTGCTCGGCCGCGCCGCGCACAGCCGGGACGCGGCCCTGCCGGACGTCCCGCGCCCCGTGGTCCTGATCTGCTCCGGCACGGGCCCCGGCGTGCCGGATCGGACCGCGTACGGATTCCACCCCACCGACGGGGCCATGGACCGGGCGATGGAGGACACCCGCCTCACGCTCCTCGCCGCCGGGGCCGAGGTGCGTGAGCTGGCGATCGACGCGGATCTCGCCGAGCTCGTGCGGACCCACACCACGGTCATGGCGTACGAGGCCGCCCGCGCCCTCGCCACCGAGTACGACGCGGGCGCCCTGAGCACCACGCACACCACGGACGACACACGCGCCGCATCCGATGCGTACGCGGCAGGGCCCCCCGCCGGTCCCCCCGGCGAGCAGCCCCTCAGCGCCCCTCTCCGCCGGCTCGTCGAGGACGGCCACCGTGTCTCGCGGCTCGACTATCTGGCGGCGCTGGACCACGCGGCCGCACAGCGCCGCCGTCTCCAGGCACTGTTGGAGTCGGCGGACGCCCTCCTCGCCCCGGCCGCCACCGGCCCCGCCCCCGCGGGCCTGGCCGCCACCGGCTCCCCGGTCTTCAGCCGGCCCTGGCAGATGCTGGGGCTGCCGGCCGTGGCGGTCCCGGGCCACCGGGACGCGGACGGACTCCCTCTCGGGGTGCAGTTGATCGGCCGCGTCGGCGGCGACGAGCATCTGCTGGCCGTCGCCCATCGCATGGAACGCCTGCTGGCCGCTTCGGACGGCTGACCCACGGGGCGAGGGCGCGCGCTCAGCCCGCCCCGCCCCGTTCCCAGCGCCGTTCGCCGTCGCACCACGCCTGCGTCGGCACCAGTCCGGCGGCGGCGGCCACGGCGGCGGACGCGGTGTGGTCCGGACGGACATGGGCGAAGACGGTCCGCACCGCTCCCGTTCCCGTCAGACGGGCCACCAGCCCCGCCGCCGCCTCCTTGGCGTATCCCCGCCCCTGCCACCGCGTCCCGATCACCCAGGCGATCTCCGCCTCCGCGTCCCGTGCGTGCACCGTCGCCTGTACGTAACCGGCCAGGCAGCCCTCGTCCCGTACCCGCAGCACCCAGTTCCACCACGCCACCCCGGGATCCGGCGAACCGGCGGCCCGGCGTGCGTAGCGGACCCGCAGTTCAGCGGCGCTCTCCGGGGCGCCGCCGGTGTACGTGTGCAGGGCCGGGTCGGCCAGCACGGCCGCCATCTCGTCCGCGTGCCCGACCCGCAGGGGCAGGACGTCGAGCCGCTCGGTGGAGAAGGGTTCGGGCCCGCGGTTCGTCATGGCGCCCGATCCTATGCGCGCGGGCCGTCCGGCCTGTGTGCGCCGGTCGTCGGGCAGTCGCTCAGCGGCTCAGTCGCCAGAACCGGTGCACCGCAGCCGGCAGGAACACCGCGGTCAGTGCGATCGGCCACACCACCGCCATCAGCAGGGCGTGTTCCTCGACCCAGGTGCCGCCCCCCGCCACCGGATTGCCGAAGAGCTCGCGGCTTGCCGTGACGGTCGACGAGATCGGGTTCCAGGCGGCCAGGGTGCCCAGCGGGCCCGGCATCAAGGAGGGGGCGACCAGGGCGCTGGAGATCATCGTGACCGGGAACGCGATCGCGTACAGGCCGCCCGCCGACTCCGCGTTCGGGATCAGGAGCCCCAGCCAGACACCGACCCAGATCAGGCTGAACCGGAGCAGCAGAAGCAGTCCGAACGCGCCGACGGCGGCGGCCGGGCCGCCGTCGGCCCGCCAGCCGATCGCCAGGGCGGTCGCCGCGAGAATCGTCAACTCGGCGCCGGCGACGAGCAGATCGGCGAGGCCGCGTCCGGCTGAGACGGCGGAAGGCGCCATCGGCATGGAGCGGAATCGGTCCACGACGCCCTTGCCTACGTCGGTCACCATGGCCATGGCAGTGTTCATGAAACCCATGGCCATGGTCGTGGCGAACATGCCCGGCATCAGGAACTCCCGGTAGTCGCCGCCCCCGGGCACCTTCATGGCACTGCCGAAGACATATCCGTACAGCAGCACGGAAAGGATCGGGAAGCCCAACTGCCAGACGATCGCCATCGGTTGGCGCCGGTAGTGGGTGAGGCTGCGCCGGGTGACGTTCCAGCTGTCGGCGAGCGCCCAGTGGAGTCGGCCACGTGCGGGGCCGACCGGGTGCGGAGCGAGCGCGGTCACACCGCCACCTCCTCTTCGAGCATCCGGGTACGGTGTCCGGTCAGCGCGAGGAACACATCGTCGAGGCTCGGTCTGCGCAGCCCGATGTCCTCGGCCTCGATGCCTTCGTCCTGGAGGGTGCGCGCGACATCGGTGAGCGCGGCGACGCGGTCGGCGACCCGGGCGTGGACACGGCGGGTCGCTTCGTCGGAGACGACGAAACCGGTGTCGGCGACCCGTTCCACGGCCTTGACGACCGCGGGCAGGTCGGCCGTCTCGGCCGGGACGACCTCGATCCGGTCGCCTCCCACCCGGTTCTTCAGCCCGTCCGGGGTGTCGTCGGCGATGGCCCGGCCCCGGTCCATGACGGTGATGCGCGAGGCGAGCCGGTCGGCCTCGTCCAGGTACTGGGTGGTGAGCACCACCGTCGTACCCTCGGCCACCAACGCCCTTACGCTCTCCCAGACTTCGCCCCGTCCGCGCGGATCGAGCCCGGTCGTCGGCTCGTCCAGGAACAGCACCTGGGGGGCGAGGATCATCGATGCCGCCAGGTCGAGACGGCGTCGCATTCCGCCGCTGTACCCCTTGACCCCCTCGTCGGCGGCGTCGCGCAGATCGAACCGGTCCAGCAGTTCCGCGGCCCGCCGCCGGGCCCGCGGGCCGCCCAGGTGGAAGAGGCGCCCGAACATCTCCAGGTTCTGCCGCCCGGTCAGGATCTCGTCGACGGCGGCGTACTGCCCGGTGAGCCCGATCCTGGTGCGTACGAGGCGGGGTTCGCGCAGCACGTCAAGCCCGGCGACCTCGGCCCGCCCGGCGTCGAACCGCAGCAGCGTCGACAGGACGCGTACGGCAGTGGTCTTGCCCGCCCCGTTGGGTCCGAGCAACCCGTGCACGGTGCCGGGCCGGACGGCCAGGTCCAACCCGTCGAGAGCTCTCTTCCCCCCGCCGCCCTTCCGCCCGCCGCGCTCGGGTGCGTACCGCTTCACGACTCCCGCGGCACGTACGGCATATCCGCTCGCACCCATGGCAGAACCCCCTTCTCCACAATGAACTGAGTACGCTGTACCCAAAAGAGAGTACACCGTACCCAATTCTTGTCCACAGGCTTACGCTGAGCCCATGACGAAGAACGGTTCAGCGGGTGGGGCGGACGGGACGACGGCCGGCAGCGGCGACATCGGGCGCAGCCTGGAGCTCCTCTGGGGAACCGGCGACCGGCCCAGCCGCGGCCCCAAACCGGCTCTCACGCTCGGCCGGATCGTCACCGCCGCCGTGTCGATCGCCGACGCGGAGGGCCTGGACGCCCTCTCGATGCGCCGGCTCTCCACCGATCTGGGCACCGGCACGATGTCGCTCTACCGGTACGTCCCGGGCAAGGCCGAACTGCTGGACCTGATGCTCGACCACGTCCTGGGCGAACCTCTGGCCGACGCCCCGTCGGACGCCCCGTTGGACGCCCCGGCCGACTGGCGCGCCGCCCTCGACACCATGGCGCGCACCTACCTGGAACAGTTGAGCCGCCACCCCTGGCTGCTCAAGATCAACCAGGCGCGCACGGTCCTCGGCCCCAGCGCCCTGCGGGGTCTCGAACTGGCCCTCGCCCGCATCAGGGGCATGGGTCTGACCGACCGGGAGCTGATCTCGACGATCATCACGGTCAACAGCTTCGTGGAGGGCATCGCCCGCACCCGGCTCCAGGCCACCGAGGCCGTGCAGCAGACCGGGCTGAGCAATGACGCCTTCTGGGAGGACCAGCGCCCCTACCTGGAGCGGGCCATGAGGAGCGGCGACTATCCGCTGATGGCGGCGCTCTCCGAGGACGCGTTCAGCTACGACGTCGACCACTTCGCGTTCGGCCTGCAACGGCTGCTCGACGGCTTCGACGTGCTCGTCGAGCGGCGCGCCGGGGGCTGACGCGGGGCCGGGCCTCACACACGGGAGACCGGCCGTCGGTCAGCCGCGGCCACGGCGCCGTCTCATGAGGACGAGCGCTCCCACGGCGGCGAGCACCAGCGCTCCGACCAGGGTGCTGCCCTTCGTCCCGTCGCCGCTCCCGCCGGCGGCGGACGAGGACGCGCCGCCACCCCCCTTCGACGGCGACGTGCCCCCGCCGCCGCCCCCGTCGCTCTGCACGTCCACCCGCACCACATCGCTCCGCTCCCCCTCCGAGCCGAACATCAGCGCCGAGCCGTCCGCCGTGTACGTCACCGACTCTGCCTGCCGCTGGAGCGGCGCCCGGACCGCGTGGTCGGCGCCGAGCCTGCCGTTCCCGAAGGCGTAGGCACGGGCGCTGAAGTACGAGCGCAGCACCAGTTCCTTGCCGTCCGGCGAGAAGGCGCCGTCCGTCACCCACGGCACCTCCCCCACGCGCCGGAAGACGTTGGTGGCACCGGTGGTGAGCTTCGCGGGGCCCTCGTACAGCCCGCCGCCGTCCTCGTTCTTCGAGGCGATGTAGACGCGCCCGGTCGTGGGGTGGACCATCAGCGCCTCGGCGTTGCGCGGACCGTCGGCGTACTTCACGTCGAACTGCGTGGCGTGGACCGTGGCGTCCTTGAGCTGCTTCGGCTCCGGGAAGCCGTAGATCCAGACGTGGTCCCAGCTGCCGTTCAGGTTGTCGCCGATGTCACCGACGTACAGATTGCCGTCGGGCCCCAGCGAGATGGCCTCCACGTCGCGCGGCCGGCCCACCCCCCGCATGGTGATCGTCGCGACGGTCTTCCCGGTGCGGGAGTCGACGGCGTAGACGTACGGCCCGTCGTCGCTGTCGTTGTGCGTCCAGTAGACGCCGGGGTGGGTGCGGCTGGCCGCGAGGCCGCTGGACTCGGTGATCCTGGGGTCCTCGATCGTGAAGCTCCGGTCGGCTCCGTCTCCGGCCGTCGCGGGAGCCGCCCCCGCGAGGAGAAGCAGCACGGCGGCTCCGGACACAGTCAGGTACGAACGCATGGACCCAAGTGTCCATCGTCACGTCGCAGGCCGCAGGAGTGATCCGCGATGATGACGCCATGCGTTTCACGTTTGTCGGCGATTCCATGACGATCGGCCGCGCCGGCGACTTCACCTGGCGCTACCGGATGTGGCAGCACCTGGATTCCGTTCTCGGCACCCCGTTCGAGATCGTCGGCCCGCGCAGCGAGCTGTACGACACCGGGACGAACACCCCCGTCTCGTACGCGTACGGCGCACCGGACTTCCCGGTCGGGGCCCGTGCCCATCTGGCCGGCTGGGGCGAGGGCTGGCTGCACATGGCCCCGGTGATCGCCGACACCGTCAGCGAGCACCGCACGGACGTCCTGCTCGTCTCGCTCGGCCTGATAGACCTCGGGTTCTATACGGACAGTGGCCAGACCGCCCTGAACGCAAGGGCGTTCCTCGCGGCGGCCCGCACCGCGAACCCGCACGTCAAGATGGTGCTGCTGCCGGTGATACCGAACATACGGGCCGAGTCGGACGCGCCGTTCGCCGCCGAGTGCGACCACTTCAACGAACTCCTCGCGAAGGCCGTCGCCGACCTCGACGACCCGATGTCCCCGATCCTGCTGGCCTCCCGCCCGCCGGGGTACGACATCCACCGGGACACGTACGACGGCACGCACCCCGGCCCCACCGGCGAACACAGGCTGGCGGCGGCGTTCGCCGACGCGATGCACCAGGCATGGGGTCTGGGCGGCCCGTACACGGCCCTCCCGTAGGGCCTGTCCGCCGCCACCGCGCCTCGCCGCCGGTGTCCCACCGCGCCGAGGGCCCGGCCCGGACGTGCATCCGCTCACCCTGCCGGCCGAACGCCCCGCGTGCTCCGCGTCCTCGTCCGAGCCGCCCTTGTTCGCCGCCCGCGATTGCCGTCCCGGCAACGAGGTGTGTCAGGACGGCAGGATCATGGCCAGCGAGAGCCGGGTCAGCTCATCGGTCAGCCACTCGGCGTTGACCTGGCGGGGGCGGCGGCCGTGGTGGGCCATGAGCTCGTCCACCGAGTGGTTCAGCACGGTGACGGTCACGTGATGGTCGCTCGGTACCGCCTCGCCGCGGCGCACGGCACGCTCGGCCTCGGAGGTCAGGAACTCGATCCACATGGCCCGCCAGGTCCCGAGGTGGTTGTCCACCTCCCGGCTGACCCCCAGCGCCTCGACGAAGGCCACCCTGGCCGCGCACGGGTCCTCGGTGACCGCCTTCACATAGGCGTCGAAGAGCAGCCGGACCCGTTCCGCCGTCGGGCAGTCCTCCATGCCCTCGGCCATCAGGGCGTTCTCGGCGGCGCGCAGCCCGTAGGTCGCCACCTCGTCGTAGATCGCCATCAGGAGCACCTCCCGCGAGACGAACTCCTGCTGGAAGATGTGGACGGGCACCTTCGCCTGCTCGCACAGGTCCTCGATGCTCGTGTGCGCGTACCCGTACGCGGCGAACAACTGGCGTCCGGCCCGCAGGAGTCGGTCCCGCGCCCCCGGCCCCTCCACGGCCTGCCCGGCCACCCTGCTCCGCTGGTTCGCCACGACACCCACCATCGGTCCTCCTTCGTCGTCCGTACCGCTGCCCCCACTCTCCACGCTCCGCGCCGCCGGCGGGGTCTCCGCCACGCCCTCGACCACGCGCAGGACAACACCTCGGTCAAGTCCGATTGCCCATCGAACCGTTGCTGCTACGGTCTGAATTTTGGACTCCGGGAGATGCCCGGACCGCTGCCCGCGACCGAGCGGTCGCTCTCGGCCAACGCACGGACGCGACAGGGAAACCACCGAAGAAACACCCCCCGGCGGACCCGGAACCACCCTCTTCGCGCCCCCTCACCGACGACGGCACGCCCGAAGGGGCCGGACACGAGGGGCGGTTGCCTCGCCATTCGTCCTGGGCCGCCAGGCACCCGCGGGAGACCTCGGCCGACACCTCGCGAACCGGGGCGCACCGCCTTGCGGATCTACGATTTCCCCTCCTGGAAAGGGGATCCGTATGGACCGGAACATACGTACGGTGGATGACGTGCTCAACCTCCTGGACAGCCTTTTCACCCGGGAGGCCGACCGGTGGACGGCGGACGGGGCCTCATGGTGGGACAGCTTCTACGCGGACCGGACGAAGCCCGTTCCGTTCTTCGTGGCGAAGCCCGACGAGAACCTCGTCTCGTACGTCGAACGCGGCCTGATCGCCCCGGGACGCGCCCTGGACCTGGGCTGCGGTCCGGGCCGCAACGCCCTTCATCTCGCCGCCCTGGGCTTCGAGGTCGACGCGGTGGACCTGTCCCCGGCGGCCCTCGCGTGGGCCGGGGACCGCGCCCGCGATGCGGGGGCGGACATCCGGTTCCATCGCGGCGACGCCTTCGCGCTCGCGGCGACCGAGCTGAGCGGCCCGTACGACCTGATCTACGACTCCGGCTGCTTCCACCATCTGCCGCCGCACCGCCGCATCAGCTACCTCGCCCTCCTGGACAGGTCCCTGGCCCCCGGCGGCCACTTCGCCCTCACCTGCTTCGCGGCCGGCGGGACGGGCATGGGCTCCGAACTCCCCGACGCCGCCTTCTACGACCGGGCCGACAGCCTCCACGGCGGCCTGGCCTACACGCCCGAGTCGCTGCGCCTGATCTTCGGCGATCTGACGGAGCTCGAACTCCGCCGCATGCGCGACGAACCGCCCGAGTCCCCGCACTTCGGCGAGCCGTTCCTCTGGACGGCCCTGTTCCGCGGTGACGGTGGGCGCCGTGGCCCGGCCGCCGGGACGGGCAGCGGTCGGCCCCCGGCGGCATGAAGTCCCCCGGACGCCGCACGGCCGGTGAAGCGCGGGCTTCACCGGCCGTGGTGTTCCCGGGGACGGGAGAGGCGGACGGGGCGTGCCCGGCCGCGGGCCGTCAGGCCCGGGTGGTGCAGATCGTGTTGTACGGGCGGCCCGGACTCGGGAACAGTTCCAGGGGCTCGTCGGTCCCGGACGGGCATTCGGCCTTCGTCTTCGTCAGGGCGAGCACCTTGGCCACACCGCTGCCCCCGCTGCCGCAGGCGACCTCCTTGGCCTGGTCGTCCACGCAGTCGCCCTTCACCAACTGACCGCCGCCCTGTCCCGGGTCACCGGGGTGGTCGCCGGAGAGGTTGCGTCCGCAGATGGTCTTGCTGGGGATGCCGGCACTGGCGTCTCCCGAGCCGAAGGAGACCTTCACCGAGATGATCGCGTCCGTCCCGGGCGGGCACTGGATGGAGTCGGAGAAGATGGCACCGTCCTTGATTTCGAGAGCCTTGATCGTCGCCTTGGAGTCGTCGCAGCCCATGGCCTGGTAGGCGTCCTTCGACCCGGCGCTGTCGGGCCCGGCGCAGTCTCCGACCTTCCAGTCCTTGGCCACGTGGGTCCCGCCGCCGCCGGACGACTGGCTGCAGGCGGTGGCGGCCCCCAGGACGAGCGCGAGGGCGAGGACCGCCTTCGCGCAGTCCGGAAGAGCCCTACGAGAACCGCGCCGCGACGAGGAATCGGTGCTCCGGCTGCCGCCCAGGGACCGCGTGCTGCCGTTGACGCTCATGCTGCTCCTTGAGTGTGTGCATGTGGGTGTGGCGCGCACGTCAGGACGACAGGACCGAGCGCCGCGGTTCCCGGGACGGGCCGTCCGTCCGGTCACGGTCCCGCACAAGGCTCTGAGCAGCGAACTCCCTTTGCAGACAAGTACCTTGAAGCCTCAACGGCGGCCGGGCGGCGCGGTGAAGACGACGTCCGCGGCGTGAGCGACGACCTCGTTCCCGCTGCCGAGGGCCCATTCGGCGACGCGTGAGACCACGGCGGCCGGAACCGCGTCACTGATGCCGGGTGCAGCCGGGATGTCGTGCGTCGCGTGGGCGTCGTGCGGCATGACGACCCGGTACCCCAGCGCCAGGGCGGTACGGGCCGTCGCCTGGACACACATCTCGGACATCACACCGCAGATGGCGAGTGCTCGTATCCCCGAGTCGGTCAACAGGTCCCCCAGCGCGGTCCCGTCGAAGCCGTCGTCCTCGGTCTTGCGGATCACGACCTCGGTGGGACCGGCCTCGACGGGATGATGGAGTTCCCAGCCCGGCGTATGCGCCTCGTCGCCCGTCCCCGGCGCCCCGTCGTTCTGGATGTGGACGACGAGCGCCCCGCTCCTGCGGGCCCGTGCGATCAGGTCCGCCGTCCGGTCCACGAGCCGGGCCGCCTCCGGAACAGCCCTGTCGCCGGAGACCGCGGCCGACTGGACGTCCACGACGAGCAGGGCCTCCACGGGCACACCAAGATGGGTCATCGCGCCATCATGTCCGCCCGTGGCGCCCGACTCCACGTGATTTTCCGGCGTGGGGGGCCGGTCAGCGGGCGAGGCGGCCGAGCAGCGAACCGGTCAGCGGGCGAGGCGGCCCAGCAGCGAACCGGTCAGCGGGCGAGGCGGCCCAGCAGCGAACCGGTCAGCGGGCGAGGCGGCCCAGCAGCGAACCGGTCAGCGGGCGAGGCGGCCCA